>JANNVL010000090.1:0-20606 GCA_031408195.1 Sphingomonadales bacterium
GGACTAGGCTCGCGACGGGCTATCCTGTCGAACGCGCCAGATTGCAATCGCGGCACAGAACATCAGCACGCCACCAAGGCGCAAGACATTGCGCGGGTCGCTGCCCAGCAACGGCTCGTACATGAACGTCATCGACGCCGCAAAGATCAGCATCGGCGCACAAATCATCATGTTGAAAATGCCCATATAGACGCCGGTGCGCTCGGGCGGGATGGCATTGGCGAGCACGATATAGGGATTGCCCATGATCGAACCCCACCCGATCCCCATCAGCAACATCGTTACCCACATCACAATCTGGCTGTCGGTTTGGGGCAGAGCAATCATGCCGATGCCAGCAAGGACGAGCGCCACACCGTGCACTTTCGAGGCGCCGAAGTTGCGGGCGATTGGCACCATCGCGAAGGCCATGACGAACGCCATGAAGTTATAGAACGCCCCCATCGGCCCGGAAAGCAGATCGGCCTCGCGGAATTGAGCAGTCGATGCGTCGGATGTGCCGAACAGCGCCATTGAAATGGCAGGCGTGCGATAGCCCCAGTAGCAACACATCGCATACCATTGGAAGAGGCTCATCCACGCCATGGACCGCATTGCGGTCGGCATTTCACGCATGGCGTCGATAATTTCGGTGAGATAGGCACCAGCCGAGCGCGGTAGCCCGACAACGCGCACACGCTCTTCACTCGACATCGGCAATTCGGGCACACGCAGCACTGACCACAGGATCGTTACCACCGACAGGACCGCACCGATTGTAAAAGCAATCCGCGTGTATTCCGGAATTTGGCCCGGGGCCGCAATTTTGGAAACGCCGAACCAGGTCACAAGGATGAACGGGCTGGCATATGCGAGGCACTGAGCGAGGCCGGTGAAGGCGCTTTGCGACAGGAAGCCGAAGCTTCGCTGTTCCGTGTCCAGCCGGTCATTCACATAGGCGCGATAGGGCTCCATCGTGACATTGTTGCCGACGTCGAGGATAAACAGGATCGAAAACGCCATCAACAGGCTCTGCGACAGCGGCATGAAAAACAGCCCCGCAGTGCACATCAGGGCACCGATCAGGAAATAGGGCGTCCGGCGGCCCCATTTGGACAATGTCCGGTCCGACATGACGCCGATAATCGGCTGGACGATGAGGCCGGTCAGCGGACCTGCGATCCCGAGCCACGGAAAGTCCTTTTCCTCGGCACCCAAATAGGCCCAGATCGGGGTCATGTTGGCCTGTTGCAGGCCAAAACTGAACTGAAGGCCTAGGAAGCCCAGGTTCATCTGGAGGATTTGCCACATCGACAGATGCGGCTTGGACGGGCCGGATGCGGCGGGCGCGGCGCTCATAGTTGCACTGGTCACGACAATCCCCTCCGGCCCGCCTTGTGGGGCTCTATCATCCAAGACGTAACAGCGGCTGGGGGCAATGCAACAATCGATTGCAGATTGGGGTTGCAATCGATTGCCAGCCGTGCGAACCAAGCGTTGGACTTGTGCCAAACAAGCTTGATCGACGACCATCCGGGGAGGATTTTATGAAGAATTCGGTTCGCCACAGTGCTGCTTCATTGGGCGCAATTGCGGTCATGATGGCGGTTTCCGCCCCGGCATTTGCCCAGACGCCTGCACCTGCCGCCTCCGCAGCGGAAGAGGACGGCCTCAACGAAATCGTCGTGACAGCATCAGGCCAGGACCGGTCGCGCTTGCAGAGCGCGGTGGCCGTGACCAGCGTCGACGCCGCGACAATCGCTAACTTCAAACCCGTGTCCGAATCGGAAATCTACCGGTTGATCCCCGGAATTCAGGCAGCAGGCACGGCAGGTCCGGGCGGCAATTCGAACATCGCGGTGCGCGGCCTTCCCGTGGCGACGGGCGGCTCGCCATTCGTCCAGTTGCAGGAAGACGGCCTCCCCACCGTCCTGTTCGGCGACATTCAGTTCGGCAATAACGACTATTTCACTCGCTACGACGCCAGCGTCGAACGGCTGGAATCGGTGCGCGGCGGCGGTGCCACGACCTATGCATCACAGGCACCGGGCGCGATCATCAACTATATCAGCAATACCGGCAAAAAGGCGGGCGGTTACATCGGGCTCAATCAGGGCATCGACTTCCGCGAAGCCCGCGTCGATTTCCGCTATGGTGCCCCGATCGGCGAGAACACCCGTTTCCACATCGGCGGCTTTTACAAGGTCGGCAACGGCCCTCTGAACAATTTCCGGGTCAGCAACAGCGTCCAGATCAAGGCGAACCTCACGCAGGAATTCGGCGACGGCAAGGGCTATGTCCTCCTGCTCGCCAAGTTCGCCAATACCAAGGATCCGAACTACACCGGCGCCCCGGCACTGGCGACACGCAACGGCAATACGATCAGCAACATTACGCCGTTTGCCGGTTTCGACGGGCGCAGCCAGAATAATTATTCGTCCTTGAACCGTACCGGCCTGTTCCTCAACCGCGCCGGGACCGCGCTGGAACGCCGCGACATCGATGGCATCACCACCAAGCAATTCTCGTTGGGTGCACAGTTCCATTACGAGTTCGGCGAGAACTTTACCGTAGACAACAACTTCCGCTGGAGCGACATCAGCGGCGGGTTCGCAGCACCGTTCCTTAATCTGACGCGCACTTCGGGGGTCATCGGTTCGACGGTCAACGGCGGCGTCGTCGCGGCGATCCGCTATGCCAGCGGACCCCGTGCCGGGCAGCTCTACACGGGCACCTATCTCGACAATAACGTCAATGTGCGGACCAACATCCGCGACGCCGGTTCGATCGTCAACGATCTGGCACTGTCGGGCAAATTCGACGCGGGTTTTGCCAAGGTGACGGCGCGGGCAGGTCTGTTCGTCATGAAGCAGAAGATCGCGATGGACTGGCACGTCAACCAGTCGACCCGCGAAGTCAGCGGCGACAATCCGTCGCAGCTCGACCTGTTCACAGCGGCAGGCGCGCGGCTCACCAACGAGGGTATCTCGGGCTATAACAATAACTGGGGCAGTTGCTGCGCGCGCGACTACGACCTCAGCTATACCAATACTGCGCCGTTCATCGCGCTTGATCTCGACGGCGAAGCCTTTGCGCTCGACGGCAGCGTCCGCTTCGAAAACGTGAAGGCCAAGGGTGGCGGCACGCAGGGCGGCACGACGATCACGGTCAGTTCGGGCGGCGTCAATCTGCCCGCGCTGCTCAGCAACAGTGCCCGTGAAGTGGTCGATTACTCGCGCAGCTATACCAGCTGGACGGCGGGCGCGTTGTGGAAGGTGAACGGCAACACCAGCCTGTTCATCCGTGCGTCGAAGGGCGGACGCTTCAACGGTGATCGTCAAACCTTCGGCGGCAAGTTCACGACGACAGGTGCACTCTGCACTGCCGCACAGACACCGCTGTTCAATGCCGCAGGCGTCCAGACACGCGCAGGCCAGAATGGTTGCCTCGCTGATGGCGTCACGCCTTCGGTAGATTTCGTGAACCAGTACGAAATCGGCATCAAGAACCGTGGTAACATCGGCAGCGGGCGCTATTCGGTCGAATTCTCGCTGTTGAAGGCCAATTTCAAGCAGAGCACGTTCGAGCTGTCGGCGACGCGCTGCGGCGGCGCGGCCGGTGGATGCATCATCGACTCGAAATATCGTTCGACCGGTGCCGAGTTCTTCGGAACGCTGTCGTTCGGCGATTTCTCGCTGGTCGCCAACGCGACGTATTCGGACTCGCAGCAGCTCGATGGCACGGTTTATCGCCGCGCTTCGTACCTGCCGAGCCTGACCTACACGGTGTCCACGAACTACAACATCGGACAGATGGTCACGCTGGGACTCGCCGCGACCGGCCAGTCGAGCGTCCGCGACGATCCGGGCAACATCTATCCGGGCGGGATCATCGTGAACGGGACGATTGCGGTGCGGCCGGTCGAGCGCCTCGAGATCGGGCTGCAGGCGTATAACCTGTTCAACAAGCTCGATTTCCGCGGCAACGGCAGCAACGTCGCCGATGTAACCGGTGCGAATTCGGTCGTGCTGACGGGGACGCCGGTCGTCGGCCAGACGTTCCTCGGTACGCTGAAGTACAGCTTTTAAGGTTCGTGACACCGGCCCTTCGGGTCGCACACCCCTTTCCCGGGTGGGACCGGTGACGATAAGGAACGGGGAGTGGTCGCAAGACCGCTCCCCGTTTTCATTTGGAGGGCGGGGCAACAAGGGACCAGGCCATGACCGGCATCGCCGCGGCACGACAGGCAATGCAGGCAGGGCGCGCCGACCTTGCCTTGCCGACGCTCCGCGCGCTGTGTGCCGCGAACCCCGGTGATATCGATGCAGCGCGGTTGCTGGGTTTTGCGTTGCGCCTCGACCAGCGACTGGGCGAAGCCGACACTGTGTTCTCGGCGGCAAGTGAGTCCTTTGTCGATCCAGGATGCAGTTTCGGCCTTGCCCAGACGCGCTACGAACGGGGGCTTCCCTCTGCGACCCTATTTGCGCGTGCGGGAGAAATCGACCCAGTCAATTTCGATCTCGTCAGGAACCGTGCGGCGGCCATGGCGTCAGAAGGTGACGCAGCGGGTGCCGAGCATGTCCTTGAGGCAGCGCTGGCACAGCATCCAGACTGGCTCGACGGTCACAAAGGACTTGCGACGTTGCGCTGGACACGCGGCGAGCAGGCGCGTTTTGCCGATAGCTATGCGGTAGCGTGCCGGACTCAACCGGGGAATGCGGCGCTTTGGATGGCGTGGTTCGCCGCTGTGGCACAAACGCGCGACTGGCCGAGGGCAGGGGCCATCCTCGACGAAGCCGAACGGCATCTCGCCACGACAGCGGGGATTGCTGCTAGTCGTTTCTTCCTCGCCAGCGAATCCGGGGACATAGCCGCTGCCGATATTTTGTTTGCGGCAACCGGCAACATTACGGGCAATACGACCGACCTGACCCGCATCCGCTATCTGCTTCGCCGGGGCCATTTTGCCGAGGCGCAAGTTATGGCGCTGCCGCTGACGAAAGGCACGTCAGCACCGCTGTTCTGGCCCTATCTCTCGCTCATCTGGCGGTTGCTGGGCGATGCGCGGGCGGAATGGCTCGACCGACCCGATATGTTCATCCAATCGGTCGCGGTCGATCTGACCGCCGTCGAATACACCGAACTCGCCGATGTTCTGCGCGCGCTGCACGTCATGGCGCGGCCCTATATCGAGCAATCAGTGCGGGGCGGGACGCAGACCGACCGTTCGGTCATGCTGCGCCACGAACCGATCCTGCAGAAGACACGCGCGCGCTGGATGGACGCGATCCGGGGTTATGTTGCAGCGTTACCGCCTTTCGAGGAGGGGCATCCGCTGCTCGGCACCCCGCGCACCCAAATGCTGATCGAGGGCAGCTGGTCGGTGCGACTGTTAAAACAGGGCCATAATGTCCCACACACCCACCCGATGGGGTGGCTGAGCACCGCCTTTTACATTGCACTCCCTGACGGCAGTGCGATGGGAACCGCCCCCGCCGGACATATCGCGTTCGGTACGCCGCCTGCCGATCTTGGCCTCGACCTTAAGCCCTACCGCCACATCGCGCCGCGCGTCGGGCAAAGCGCGGTGTTCCCCTCGACGATGTGGCACAGCACCGTGCCGTTCGACGATGGTGAGCGCCTCGTCCTCGCACTCGACGTTCGCCGTCCGGCCTATTGACCGCATCACAATCGATTGCGAAACCCCACACATGGAACAAGTCTCCCCGAATCCTCGCGCGATCCGGTCGGTCGTTATCGTCGGTGGCGGCACTGCCGGATGGATGACGGCGGCGGCGCTCGCCAATGCGTTGAAGGCGCATTGCACGGTGACGCTGATCGAAAGCGACGAGATCGGCACTGTCGGCGTCGGCGAAGCAACCATCCCGCCGATCCGGACCTTCAACCAGACATTGGGCATCGACGAGAACGACTTCGTCCGCGCGACGCAGGGCTCGTTCAAGCTGGGTATCGAATTCTTCGATTGGGGCCGCAAAGACCATCGCTATTTCCACCCCTTCGGCACCTATGGCCGCGATTTCGACATGGTGCCGCTGCACCAACATTGGCTCACAGCGCAGCGCAAAGGCGAGGCACCGGCACTCGACGATTTGTGCATGGCTTGGGCCGCAGCAAGTCGCGGCAAATTCGCGCAACCGTCGTCCGACCCGCGCAGCGTGGCGTCCACCTTCGACTATGCCTATCATTTCGATGCCGGACTCTTTGCGCGTTTCCTGCGGACCTATGCCGAGGCGCGCGGCGTCGTCCGGATCGAGGGCAAGATCGCCGATTACGAACAGAATGGCGAAACCGGGTTCATCCGGTCGGTCACGCTGGAGGACGGGCGCGGATTTGCGGGCGACCTGTTCATCGATTGCTCGGGCTTTCGCGGGCTGTTGATCGAGGGTGCGCTCGAGACCGGCTATCAGGACTGGACGCACTGGCTGCCCTGCGACCGTGCACTGGCGGTGCCGTGCGAGCGGGCGGGCGCGTTCACGCCCTATACCCGCTCGACCGCGCGCGAGGCGGGCTGGCAATGGCGCATCCCGCTGCAACACCGCACCGGCAACGGCTATGTTTATTGCAGCAAGTTCATCGAGGATGATGCCGCAGCGGAGATGCTGCTCGCCAATCTCGACGGCAAGGCGCTGGCCGATCCGAAACCGCTGCGCTTCGTCACCGGACGGCGCAATTTGTTCTGGAACAAGAATGTCGTCGCCATCGGCCTGTCGGGCGGGTTCTTGGAACCGCTTGAATCGACCAGTATCCATTTGATTCAGGCGGGGATCGCCAAATTGCTCGCGTTATTTCCCGACCGCGATTTCGACCCGCTGGTAACCGATGAATACAACCGGCTGGGTATCGCCGAGGTTGACCGCATCCGCGATTTCATCATCCTGCATTACAAACTGACCAGCCGCACCGACACCGAGCTGTGGCGCTATTGCGGGGCGATGGACGTGCCCGATAGCGTGACTTGGAAGATCGACCATTTCCGCCGCTACGGTCGTTTGCTGGCGCGCGAAGCCGACCTGTTCGGCCCGCCGAGCTGGCTTGCGGTGCATGTCGGGCAGGGGAATATGCCCGAAGCCACCGACCCACTGCTGTCACATCGCGGGCAGGACAGCGCCAATTTCCTTCGCAAGCTGGCCGATGCACTGGCGCGGGCGGGGGAAGCGATGCCGACGCATGAGGGGTATATCGAGGAGCATTGTTTGGCGGGATGAGTGGCGGAAGAGGTGGGATTCGAACCCACGGTGAGCTTGCACCCACGCCGGTTTTCAAGACCGGTGCCTTAAACCGCTCGGCCACTCTTCCGCGTCTGCTCCGGTTAGAGTTGCGAGGCACAACGTGCAAGCCGCGCGACGAAACGGGTTTCACGCGGGCGGCGGGCTGTGCCATGGTCGCGCTATGCGGGGGTTCAAACTGTTCGGATGTATCGCGGCGATAGCTGCACTGGTAGTGCCGCTGTCGGGACTGGGTGGCGGGCGCGCGTACGCGCAGGCCGAGGACAGCGGGTTTCAGGCCTATCTCCAGTCGGTTGCGGGCATCGCGCGGGGGCAGGGCGTGTCCCAAGGGACGCTCGATGCCGTCCTGCCGACGCTGACCTTCAACCCGCGCGTCGTCGAATTCGATCGGCAACAGCCCGAGACAAATCCCAACGCGCCGATCCCCAAATTCGCGCCCTATCGCGCGCAGCATGTCGACGGGCCGCGCATCAGCCGGGGCCGCGTCAAATATGCGGCACTGCGCCCGCTGCTCCAGCGTGTCGAGCGCGAGACAGGTGTGCCCGAGAGCATCATGATCTCGATTTATGGCAATGAGACCAATTATGGCGCGTTCACCGGCAATTTCGATCTTGCCCGCGCGCTCGCCAGCCTTGCCTATGAAGGACGGCGGCGGACGTTGTTCCAGCAGGAATTCATCGACACGCTGAAACTGATCGACCGGGGCTATCGCCGCGATCAGTTGGTCGGCAGCTGGGCAGGGGCGACCGGCTATCCGCAGTTCCTGCCCTCGGTCGTGCTGCGTCTGGCCCGCGACGGCGATGGCGACGGACGCGCCGATATCTGGCGCAGCGAGGCCGATGCGCTGGCGTCGATTGCCAATTATTTCAAGGAATCGGGCTGGCGTCCGGGACAAAGCTGGGGCGTCGCAGCGAGCGTCCCTGCCTCGCTCGACCGCAGCGCCATCGCCAACCGCACGAACAGCCCGCGTTGCCCGCGTGTCCACGCCCGCCACAGTCAGTGGAAAACCGTTGCCGAATGGCGTGCACTGGGCGTGACGCCGGTCTCGTCTAAGTTGCGCGACAGCGATCTGGCGTCGCTGCTCGAACCCGACGGGCAGGGGGCGACGGCGTATTTGCTGACCGGCAATTACCGCGTCATCCTCGATTATAATTGCTCGAATTTCTACGGATTGTCGGTCGGATTGCTGGCCGATGCGGTTGCCGGCTGAGCTCGTCGGGCTGGTTTTTGGGGCGGGCGCGATGCTCGCCAGCTGCGTCGGTTCGCCTGAACCGCGCTCAGCCGCCTCGCGTGCACCGGTCTATCGTGCACCAGTCAGCGACAATGCCCCGCGTATCGGCCCGACCTACAGCGTCGGCGGGCGCAGCTACGCCCCGCGTGATGATTCAAATTACGAAGAATCTGGCTTAGCAAGCTGGTACGGCGACGAATTGCGTGGCAAGCCGACTGCCAACGGGGAACGCTTCGACCCCGATGGCTTTACCGCCGCGCACCGCACCCTGCCGCTGCCGTCCTATGTCGAGGTGACATCGGTCGAAAGCGGCCGCACGATCCTCGTTCGCATCAACGATCGCGGGCCGTTCCACGGCAATCGTATCATCGACCTGTCGCTGGGCGCGGCACGGTTGCTCGGCACCACCGGCAGGGGGGCTCATCAAGTGCGGCTGCGTCGGGTCTATCCAGGCGAGGGCGACAAGCTGGCCCTACGGAGTGGACAGCCGGTGACCGTGCGCGGAGGCAGCTCCGTGCCGCAGCGCGCCTTGGTGGCCGCACAGATTCCGGTCGGCGCGGGGCCATATTTCCTGCAGATCGCCAGCTTTTCGAGCGAAGCGCGCGCCCGGACGATGGCAGCCAAACTCGACGCGGACGTGTCGCAGGTCGCAGGCACATGGCGGGTGCGCCTCGGCCCGTATAAATCCGCCGACCGGGCGCTGGCGGCACTGGCACGGCTGGCGGCAAGAGGCTATCCGGACGCCGTTATTACGCGCTGACCGAACGGAGTCGATGTGAAGCCTGTCCTGCCGATTGCTGCCCTGTTGCTTGCTGCTGCGCCTGTCACCGCCGCTGCGCCACCGTTCCAGACTGCCGCGCCGGTGGCTTATCTGATCGATTTGTCGTCGGGTGCCGTGCTCTATGCCAAGGATCCCGACCGGCGGATGCCGCCCGCGTCGATGGCCAAGATGATGACCGTTTATGTCGCGTTCGACATGATCAAAAAGGGCGAGTTGAAGCTTGACCGGATGATGACGGTAAAGCCCGAGACATGGGCAAAATGGCATGGCCCCGCTGCGGGATCGACGATGTTTCTGTCGGCGAACGAGCAGGTCAGCGTCGATAATCTGCTGAAAGGCATTGTGACCCTGTCGGGCAACGATGCCTGTATCGTGCTCGCCGAAGGGATTTCGGGCACCGAAGAAGCGTTTGCCGCGCGGATGAATGAAGCCGCGAAGCGGCTCGGCCTGACCGGCAGCAATTTCGGCAATTCGAACGGCTGGCCCGACGAGGGGCGCACTTATGTGACGGCGCGCGATCTGGCCAAGCTCGCAGCGGCGACGATCGAGGAGCATCCGAAACTCTACAAGACCTATTACTCGCTGCCGACGTTCACCTGGGGCAAGACACTGGGTGCGGGTGCCGCGATCACTCAGGCCAACCGCGACCCGTTGCTGGGGCGCGTGGCGGGGGCCGACGGCTTGAAAACCGGCCATACCGAAGAGGCGGGCTATGGCTTCACCGGGTCTGCCGAACAAAATGGACGACGGCTGGTCATGGTCGTCGCGGGACTGGGCAGTTTCAACCAGCGGATCGAGGAGTCGGTGCGGTTTATCGACTGGGGCTTCAAGGCGTGGAGCACGAAGCCGCTGTTCGCCAAGGGCACAAAGGTCGAAACCGCCGAAGTGCAACTGGGCGATGCGGGGTCGGTCGGTCTGATCGCGCCGCGCAATCTGGCGGTGACGATGCCTGCGGGCGCGATGACGGGCATGACGGTCAAGGTCCGCTATGACGGCCCGGTCAAAGCTCCGATTGCGGCGGGCCAGCATATCGCCGACCTGATCGTCGAAACGCCCTCGACTGGCCCCCAGGTGATGCCACTGGTCGCTGAGACCGCCGTGGGTGAGGCCGGGTTCTTCCGCCGCGCCTGGGCAGGCCTGCTGTCCTTCTTCGGAGCCTGACGCTGGCGGGGAGATTCATCACGCTCGAGGGCGGCGAGGGCGTCGGCAAATCGACGCAGGCGGCGCGGCTGGCAGAGGCATTGCGCGCACGAGGGCTGACCGTCGTCCTGACTCGCGAACCAGGAGGCACACCGGGAGCCGAAGCGATCCGCGCGCTGCTGATGACTGGCGATACCGAACGCTGGGACGCGCGCACCGAGGCGTTGCTGTTCGCCGCCGCGCGCGCCGACCATGTCGAGCGCGTTATCCGGCCTGCGCTCGCGCGCGGCGATTGGGTGATCTGTGACCGGTTCATCGATTCAACACGGGCTTATCAAGGCGGGGCTGAAGGGGTCGGCGACGATGACGTGATGGCGCTGCACCGGATCGGCAGCGAAGGGCTGCTCCCCGACCGGACGCTGTTGTTCGAGTTTCCTGTCGAGATGGGGATGGAGCGCACCTATGGCCGCGACTTGCTTAGCCCCGACCGAATGGGCAGCCGCGACATGGCCTATTACGCGGATGTCGCCGCCCGCTTTCGGCGCTTTGCCGACGCGGGCGAGGCGCGCTTTCGTATTATCGACGCCTCGGGATCGGTCGACGAGGTCGCGGCGCGGGTGCTCGCTGCGGCGACCGACGCGGCATGAGCGCGATCCTCGGCCACGACAGCCAGTTCGAGGCGATGCGCGCGGCCATCGACAGCGGGCGGATGCATCACGCTTGGCTGCTTTATGGACCGAAGGGTGTGGGGAAGGGTAGTTTCGCTCAGATCGTAGCGGCGCGGTTGCTCGCCGAGGCGTCGGCGACGCCCCCTGCCGATACCGGATTCCAGCTGGACGAGAACCATTCGACTGTCCGCCTGATCGCGGCAGGGTCGCACCCCGATCTTGTGACGCTCGCACGACTGGAGAACGAAAAGACCGGCAACCTCGCGCGCAACATTACCGTCGATCAAGTCCGCACCTTGAAAGGCGTTTTTAGCGGCACGCCATCGCAGGGCGACCGCCGCGTCGTCGTGGTCGATGCAATCGACGATATGGAACGCGGCGCGGCGAATGCGCTGCTCAAGAGCCTCGAAGAACCGCCCGCCAGTACGATATTCTTGCTGGTCAGCCACGCGCCGGGCCGCTTGCTGCCGACGATCCGGTCGCGCTGCCGCAGTTTGGCGTTCGCGCGGTTGAGCGATGACGTCATGACGGCGGTGCTCGCCGAACATGCGCCCGAACTCGACGACATGACCCGCGCGGTTGTGATCGCGGTCGCGGGCGGCGCGCCGGGGGCGGCGCTGTCGGTGATCGAAGCCGATGTGCCGGGGATCGACGCGGCACTGCGCGAGATCGCCACGACCGGTGATCCCTACAATGTTCTCCGCCTCGATCTGGCGGGCAAGCTGGCGCTGAAGGCGGCACTGCCGCGCTACGAAGCGTTTCTGCGCCGCGCGCCCGCGTTCATCGCGTCGCAGGCTCGAAGCCGGTCGGGCGCGGCGCTGGCAACTGCGGTCGAGGCTTGGGAAAAGGCGCGACAACTCACCGATGTCGCGATCCCGCAATCGCTGCCCGCCGAAAGCGTGGTGTTCGAGATTGCCGGACGTGTTGCGGCGCTTGCCCCGAGGGACGCGTCCGCTAAAGCCTGACCGCATGTCAGGCACTCCCTTCTACATCACCACCGCGATCAGCTATCCCAATGGCAGCCCGCATATCGGCCATGCCTATGAGGCGATTGCCGCCGACGCGATTGCGCGGTTCCAGCGGATGCAGGGCCGCGAGGTGCGCTTTCAGACCGGCACTGACGAACACGGCCTGAAAATGGTGCAGACCGCGCGCGAACGCGGCGTCGAAGTCGCCGATCTGGCGCGCGAGATGTCCGACCAGTTTCAGGCGATGTGCGACGGCCTGAACGTCAGCTACGACCATTTCCAGCGCACCACCGACCCCGCGCACCACCGCGCCAGCACCGCGATCTGGGAAGCGATGAAGGCGAGCGGCGACCTGTATCTCGACCGTTACGAGGGCTGGTACTCGGTTCGTGACGAAGCCTATTACGAAGAGAAAGAACTGACCGACGGAGAGGGTGGCGCCAAGCTGTCATCGCAGGGCACGCCGGTCGAATGGACAGTCGAGGAAAGCTGGTTCTTCAAGCTCTCGAAGTATGAGCAACCCCTGCTCGAACTCTATGCAAATCAACCGGATTTTATCCGGCCCGACAGCCGCCGCAACGAAGTTGTCCGCTTCGTCGAGGGGGGGCTACGCGACCTCAGCATGTCGCGGACGAGCTTCGACTGGGGGGTCAAGGTGCCGGGCTCCCCCGACCATGTCATGTACGTCTGGGTCGATGCGCTGACCAACTATTTGACCGGCCTCGGCTACCCCGATGCGACCCTTGACATGGACAAGTTCTGGCCCGCGAGCTTGCACTTGATCGGCAAGGATATCGTGCGGTTCCACGCGGTGTACTGGCCCGCGTTTCTGATGTCGGCGGGGATTGCCCTGCCCAAACAGGTGTTCGGCCACGGCTTCCTGCTCGCGCGTGACGGGGCCAAGATGTCGAAATCAGCGGGCAATGTTGTCGATCCGATGGCGCTGGCGGAACGGTACGGCGTGGACGCGTTCCGCTACTTCTTGCTGCGCGAGGTGAGCTTCGGGTCCGACGGGACGTGGAGCGAAGAAGCGATTGTCACGCGGTGCAATGCGGAACTGTCGAACAGTTTCGGCAATCTGGCGCAGCGGGTGCTGTCAATGATCCACAAAAATCTTGACGGTCAATTGCCCGAAATTGACGACAATTTCGAAAGCGCTTGGCTGGAAGCAGCTGTGTCTGACGATTGTAAGCGTGCTGCGGTGCAATTTGAAAATCTCAACTTCTCTTTTGGTTTGGAGGCTTGGTTAGAAGCTGTGGGCGCGTGCAATCGTTTCGTGGATGAGCAAGCTCCTTGGAAATTGAAAAATTCTGACCCTCAAAAGATGGCATTGGTTCTTGGCGCATTGTTTCGTTCAATAATGACGCTTGCTCGGACTATCCGTCCGATCATACCAAAGTCCTGCGACGATCTGTTCAGGCAAATGGGAATTTTGGGCTACGAAGGCGCGCTAGACTTTCTTAAAATGTCCGCCTTCGCTCAATCTGCTGACCTATACCGGCAGCTAAGACGTGATGAGTTCCGACAGCTAGCGCCGGTCCCCGTATTCCCCCGCCTCGAACTGCCTGCCGAAGCCACCGCCTGATGTTCGTCGATTCGCATTGTCACCTCAATTACAAAGGGTTGGTCGAGGATCAGGCCGCGGTGCTGGAACGTGCGCGCGGCGCGGGTGTCGACACCATGCTCAACATTTCGACGCGCGAGCGTGAGTGGGACGAGATCGTCGCCACCGCCGAACGCGAGCCCGATGTCTGGGCCTCGATCGGCATCCACCCGCATGAGGCCGACGCGCATCCGGATGTCGATACCGCCAAGCTCGTCGCGCGCGCCGCGCACCCGCGCGTGATCGGCATCGGCGAAACGGGGCTGGATTATTTCTACGACCATAGCGACCGCGAGCGGCAGCGCGCATCGTTCCGCAGCCATATCGCGGCGTCGCGGGAGACCGGCTTGCCGCTGATCGTCCATACCCGCGATGCTGAGGACGATACCGCCGCGATCCTGACCGAGGAAATGGGGAAGGGTATCTTCCCCGGCGTCATCCACTGCTTTACCGCAAGCGATGCCTTTGCAAAGATCGCGCTCGATCTGGGGCTGTATATCTCGATCTCGGGCATTGTGACGTTCAAGAATGCCAAAGACTTGCAGGCCACCGCTATGACGATCCCCGAGGACCGGCTGCTGATCGAAACCGATGCGCCGTTCCTGTCGCCAGTGCCGCATCGCGGAAAGACCGGTGAGCCCGCCTTTGTCGCCGATACCGCACGCTTCCTGAGCAGTCTGCGCGATGTGTCGGTCGAAACGCTGGGCGAAAGCACATCGGCGAACTTCCACCGCCTGTTTGCGAAGGCCGCGTGAAAGTCACGATCCTCGGCTGCGGCACGTCGTCGGGTGTCCCCCGCGTCGATGGCAATTGGGGGAATTGCGACCCGCTAGAGCCGCGTAACCGGCGGCGGCGAGTGTCTATCCTCGTCGAGCATGACGGCACCCGCATCCTTGTCGATACGTCGCCCGACTTGCGCGAGCAGTTGTTGGCCGAAGGTGGCGGGCGTCCGTCGGCGGTCATATGGACGCACGAACATGCCGATCACTGCCACGGCCTCGACGACCTGCGGCCGTTCTATTTCTATGGCAAGGCACCGATTGGCGGTTACGCGCGGGCCCGGACCAAAGCGGAACTCGAGCTGCGCTTCGCTTTCGCGTTTTCAGGGCATCAGGGTTATCCGCCCTATCTGTCGTGCGGCGAATTGGCCGATGACAGCGACATCGGCGGGATACGCGTGCGCGTTGCCGACCTGCCGCACGGCCAGATCGACAGTGCCGGGTTGCGCTTTGACGCGGGGGGAGTGTCGCTGTGTTACTTCACCGATTTTAATGTCTTGCCCGACGCCGCTGCTGCGCTGGTCGAGGATGCCGACCTGTGGATTGTCGATGCAGTGCGCGAAACGCCGCACCCGACGCATCCGCATCTGGCGCAGACGCTTGGCTGGATCGAACGGCTGCACCCGCGCCGCGCCGTTCTGACGCATATGGACCAGTCGATGGATTACCGCAGCCTGTGTGCGAGGCTGCCCGAAAGCGTCAAGCCTGGCTATGACGGCATGGAGATCGAATTATGAGCGGCGACGACACCGCGCGGCTGGTCGCGGCGGGCCTGATGCTCGTGCTGGTGGCGAGCAGCCTGTTCGGGCGGCAGCTTAAATTCGGCGAGACGTTCAGGATGGCGCTAGCGTGGTGCGCGATTTTCGCGCTTGCCTTCGTTGCTTTTTTGTTCCGAGACGAGGCGAGGGCGGTGTGGTCGCGGGTTCAGGCCGAGGTCGGTGGCGGTGGATCAGCGCAGGTATCGGGCAGCGTCACGCGCATTCAGATGAGCGAGGACGGTCATTTCAATGTGCGTGCCAAGGTCAACGGCCAGACGGTAGATTTCCTGATCGACAGCGGCGCGACAACGACCGGGTTGAGCGCGGATGCGGCGCGGCTGGCGAATGTGCAGCCCGACAGCAGCATCGATATTCCGGTTGATACTGCCAATGGCACGGTGATGGTTTCGACCGCGCGGATCGGCTTGTTAGAAGTTGGCAGCATCCGCCAGACCGATGCGCGCGCGGTGATCGGCAAGAGCTTTGGCGACACCAATGTGTTGGGGATGAGCTTTCTGTCCGAGCTGAAGAGCTGGAAGGTCGAGGGACGCACCCTCACCTTGGAGCCATAGCGTATTTTACATAATGTATATTATCGGGATTTGAGAGTGCGAAAACGATGAAACCAATTCCGACCCCCCTCGACCGGATTATCGCCATCGTCGAGCGGCTGCGCGATCCGGTTCACGGCTGCGACTGGGATCGCGTTCAGACATTCGCCACGATCGCACCGTACACGATCGAAGAAGCTTATGAAGTCGCCGACGCGGTTGCCCGCGACGATCTGGCCGCGCTCAAGGACGAACTCGGCGATCTGTTGTTCCAAGTCGTGCTCCACAGCCGCATTGCTGAGCAATTGGGCGCGTTCAACCTTGGCGATGTTGCGGCCGCGATCGTCGACAAGATGGAGCGGCGTCATCCGCATCTTTTCGGCGAGGCTCAAACGCGGCCCGACTGGGAAAGCCTGAAAGCAGCCGAGCGCCCTGCCGAAGCCAGCGCGCTCGACGGCGTAGCGCTCGCGCTGCCTGCCCTGATGCGCGCGGAGAAACTGCAGAAGCGCGCCGCGCGGACAGGGTTCGACTGGCCCAATGTTTCCGGGCCGCGTGCGAAGATCGACGAGGAACTCATTGAAATTGAACAAGCATCATCCGACGTCGAACGCGAGGACGAAGTCGGCGACCTGCTGTTCGCGGTGGTAAACTATGCGCGGCATCTTGGCGTCGATCCAGAAGTCGCACTGCGCGGCGCGAATGCCAAATTCGAAGAGCGATTTCGGGTGATCGAGACCGCGCCGGATTTCGCTGGCCTGTCGCTAGATGAGAAAGAGCAGCTATGGGCAGCGGCCAAGCGCAACCACAGATAAGCGTTATTTTCTGCTGCGGCAGTTATTGCCCTGCGATTTCAATGCGATGACATCATCCTGTCAGAGCATTTGCGTCATCGCCAGACCGAACAGGTGATCGGTTTCGCGGTCCGTTTCCGATTGGCTTTGACCTCAACCAGTCGTCCACACCGCGAGTTCGTTGCCGCCGGGTTCGCGGAAATGGAAACGCTGCCCTCCGGGGAAAGCGAAGATATCGCGAGTTATTGTGCCACCCGCCGCCATGACGTCACTTAATGTTGCTTCGAGATAATCGACGCGGATGACGGCCAGCGGCGCGGTGACGGATTCGCCCGGGTCGCTGTCGAGGCCGATATCGGTATCACCGGTAGTCGTCGCGGCATAGCTGGGTCCGAACTCGGTCAGCGACCAACCGAACGCGGCCTCGAAGAAACACTTAGAGGCCGCGCAATAGGATAACGGAAAATAGACGTAATAGAGGCGGGGGTTTCCCATGACCTAATCGGCGTCGTCGGCGCTGGGGCCGACCATCAGCGCGTCGGCGACGTCGTCGGTCTTGCTGCGGATCGCCTTTTCGATGCGGTCGGCGATCTCAGGGTTTTCGGTCAGATAGACTTTCGAATTCTCGCGGCCCTGGCCGACGCGGATGCTGTCATAGCTGAACCACGCGCCCGATTTCTCGACGATGCCGGCTTTGACGCCGAGGTCGAGGATTTCGCCGACCTTCGAAATCCCCTGCCCGTACATGATGTCGAATTCGACCTGCTTGAACGGCGGGGCGACCTTGTTCTTGACGACCTTCACCCGCGTGGTGTTGCCGACGATGTCCTCGCGGTCCTTGATCTGGCCGGTACGGCGGATGTCGAGGCGGACGCTGGCGTAGAATTTGAGCGCATTGCCGCCGGTCGTGGTTTCAGGCGAGCCGTACATCACGCCGATCTTCATGCGGATCTGGTTGATGAAGATGACGGTGCACTTCGACCGGCTGATCGAACCAGTGATCTTGCGGAGTGCCTGCGACATCAGACGGGCTTGCAGGCCGACATGGCTGTCGCCCATTTCGCCCTCGATTTCGGCGCGCGGGACGAGCGCGGCGACCGAATCGATCACCAGCACATCGACCGCGTTCGAACGGACGAGCGTATCGCAAATCTCGAGCGCCTGTTCGCCGGTATCGGGCTGCGACACGATCAGTTCGTCGATGTTGACGCCGAGCTTCTTGGCATAGACCGGATCGAGCGCATGTTCGGCGTCGATGAACGCGGCGGTGCCGCCCGCCTTTTGCGCCTCGGCAATGGCGTGCAGCGCCAGCGTGGTTTTGCCCGAGCTTTCCGGCCCGAAAATCTCGACAATGCGCCCCTTGGGCAAGCCGCCGATGCCGAGCGCGATGTCGAGGCCCAGCGAGCCGGTCGACACCGCCTCGATCTGCATCGCCTCACGGCTGCCCAGCTTCATCGCCGAGCCCTTGCCGAACGCGCGGTCGATCTGCGCGAGCGCGGCTTCCAGAGCGCGCTGCCGGTCGGTTGGTGCTGTCGTTGCCATATCGCCGCTGATTACCTTGAGCTGAGCCGCCATTGCCGTTCCTCCTAACCGGTCGGCGCATCGGGTCAACGCGCCATTTGGGTGGTGTATCGCGTTTGTTCTTGTGGAACAAGAGGGGAACTCGGATTTTTCGATTCGCTGCATATGAAACTATTGAAGGGTCATTGTCTTGGATTATGAACCGTTAGTTTTCGGCATCGTTCGCGTTTGAGATACTATTGCGCCTGCACCGCCAAGCGGCTTACAGTTCTAAAAGAATTAGGGCTTAAAGTAAGCAGGTGGCACTACCATGAAGCTACAAGTCTTTGCGTCTGCCACAATCGTTATGATGTTGGCTGCCTCTGCATCAGCACAAATCCAGCAGGGAACGAAGCCTGAAATTGGTGTAAAGTCCACGGCTTCGATTGGGGAAGAAATCCTGAGCGAGTTTCGTTTTCGCGGCGTGCCAGGGGTCGTGCTTCAAGGGGATATCGCCGCCAACTGGGGATCGGCTGAGATTGTAAGCCTCCCGAGTGGCACGCCGCTTGCTATCATCCGCGAGAAGAAGACGAAGGCGTGCCAGTCACGCACCAATTGGGGATGGGTGAACTGCGTTATCGACACTGATGGCGACGGTCGATTTGATCGTGTTTCGTTTAACGATGTCGCTGGCGCCAAGGACATCGTTCCCCCTGTGTCTTACCTAAAAGCTCCAGTTAGCATGAGCGTCGACCCACGCTTCGGCGAGGGTAACGATTTCAAGCGCGTCTATGTTTTCACTGGAGTGAGCGGAAACACGCTGACGATTAGCTATCGCGAGTTCGTTAACAATCTCGCACGGCCAGCATTCACTGAATCGTTGTCCATTCCACTCGGCTCGACTTTTCCCCAAAGGGTCGCAATCAAGGGCCACGTTCTAGAGATCACTGGCTTGGACGGAATGGGTTTGCATTATAAGCTCGAGAAGTAGGAGTTATTACCGCGACGGCGAGCCGGTGGTTCACACGAAGGCACGAAGGGAACAGAAGGCACGAAGATGAATGGGGTCCAGCTTCTCTCCCCTTGCGGGAGAGAATAGACTTGGCTTGGCGCTTTAGCGCCTAGCAAGTCTTAGAGAGGGGTCGGCAAGGGAACTAACCGACCGCCGCCCCCTCTCCCCGCCGCCCTTCGCGCGAGTCGACCCTCTCCCGCAGGGGGAGAGGGGCTGTAGGCTACAACGCCAGCGTCGCCTGCACGGCCTCCGCCAGCGCCTTCACCGAGAATGGCTTCGGGATGAACCCCATGCGGTCCAGATCGATCGTTTTCCGCAATTGCTCCTCGGCATAGCCCGACATGAACAGGATCGGCAGGTCGGGGAATTCCGCCCGCGCCGCGCGGCCCAAGGTCGGGCCGTCCATCGTCGGCATGACGACGTCGGAGACGATCAGGTCGATCTTGGTGCCCGTCCCCAATATCGCCATCGCTTCCTCGCCGTGCGCGGCGGTCAGCACGGTGTAGCCGTGGCGCACCAACGCGCGCTCCGCCACCGCGCGGACCATGTCTTCGTCCTCGACCAGCAGGATCGTGCCGGTGCCCCAAAGCTCGGCGGGCTTCGCCGCGGGGGTGGCGACGGGCGCAGGTTTGGCTTCCGCCTCGAAATGGACGGGCAGGAACACCGAAAAGGTCGTCCCCTGCCCCAGTTCGGAATCGGCGAAGATGAACCCGCCCGATTGCTTGACGATGCCATAGACGGTGGAGAGGCCGAGGCCGGTCCCCTTCCCCACGTCCTTGGTCGTGAAAAACGGTTCGAAGATTTTCGACAGGTTTTCGGGCGCGATGCCGGTGCCGGTGTCGGACACGCTAAGCGCGGTGTAGTCGGCAACGGGCAGGAAATCGCTGTCGAGTTTGCGGACTTCGTCGGCAGTGACACGGTAGGTTTTGAGGGTGACTTTTCCCGGCCCAATCTGACTCAAACCTTCGCCCTTCGCCTGAATGGCGTCGCGGGCGTTAACGACCAGATTGACGATGACCTGTTCGATCTGGCCGGGGTCGGCGCGGACCGCCCCCAGCGCGCGACCGTGGTTGATAACAAGGTCGACGGTCTCGCCCAGCAGGCGTTGCAGCAGGTTCGAGACCTCGGACACAACATCGGGCAATTGAAGGACTTGCGGGCGTAATGTCTGTTGGCGTGAGAAGGCCAGCAATTGCCGCGTCAGCCCCGCCGCGCGGTTCGAATTGTTCCGGATTTGCTGGATATCGTCATAGTCACTGTCGCCCGGCGTGTGGCGCATCAGCATCAGGTCGCAATGGCCGAGGATGCCGGTCAGGATATTGTTGAAATCATGCGCGACGCCGCCCGCGAGCTGGCCGACGGCCTGCATCTTGGTGGCCTGCGCGACCTGGCGCTGAAGCTTCGATTCCTCGGTATTGTCCTTGAGGCTGAGCAGCACCGCCGCTTCGCCCAGCCCGCGTGCGCCCGCGATGGTCAGCGCGACGGGGTCGTCAGGCCGGTCCTTCAGCCGCACCGCGATATCGCCCGACACCGCCTGCCCGTTGGCGAAACGGCGCACGGCGTCGGCGACGGCGGCCTTGTCCTCGCGGATGACGAGG
>JANNVL010000091.1:0-2385 GCA_031408195.1 Sphingomonadales bacterium
GCGGCGCGGTGGTGCTGTTCGTGGACGGCGAGGCGTATGCGTGCGCGGGCGATGTGGCGGCGTTTGCCGAGCTGCTGTGCGCGCGGGACAAGTTTGCGGTCAAGGCGGTGCTGGCGGGGTCGGGTTCAGCGATGGATCTGCTCGCCAACCTCTTCACCCGCGGCAGTGTGGCCGTTTGGGATCAGGACCGCTAGCGTGCCGGTCAGCCGGCCAGCACGATCGCTGCTACTTCATCGACCGAGCCGACCACGAGCAGCGAATCGCCGCCGACCATGCCGACCTTAGTCTGGTTGTTTTCGTCGGTGCGGAGGTAGGCGATATTGCTGACGACGACGAGATAGTCGCCGCCGCGCGACCTGAGACGAACGAATTTCATGATGGACTGCTCCTGACGCGCTTTGCGTTAGGGAGCAGTCCTCAGTTTTGGGTTAATGTCCCCCTCCTACTGCGACGGGGGAAGGCTTAGCGTCCGCCGCCGCCCGAGCGTTTCACCGCACCACGGTGCGTCCCGACACCCGGCGCACGTTTCGGGGCGAAGCGGCGCTTTTCGCCGTTCGGTGCCGCAGGTGCACCGCGGCCGCCGCGACCGGCATCACGCCCGCCATGCGGTGCTTCTCGTACGAACGCGGGCTTGGGCAATGCCGCCGCCTTGGTGGCGAAATCGACGGGGAGCGGCGCGGTCTGAAGCTTCACACCAGTCAGCTTTTCGATGTCGCGCAGCCAGCCCTTTTCCTCGCCCGCGACAAAGCTCACGGCAATGCCAGTCGCGCCCGCGCGCGCCGTCCGCCCGATGCGGTGGACATATTGCTCGGGGACATTGGGCAGGTCGAAGTTGAAGACATGGCTGACACCCGACACATCGATGCCGCGCGCGGCGATATCGGTAGCGACGAGGATTTTGATGTCGCCGCGCTTGAACGCATCGAGCGCGTCCATACGGGCGTTCTGCGACTTGTTGCCGTGGATCGCTGCCGCGCGGACACCTGCAGCACCCAGATGCTTCACGATGCGGTCGGCGCCGTGCTTGGTGCGGCTGAACACCAATGCGCGCTCGATTGGCTCGTTCTTGAGCACGATGGTCAGCAGTGCCTGTTTTTCGGCCTGATTGACGAAAGTAGCATATTGATCGACGCGCTCGGCCGTCGAAGCGACCGGGGTGACGGCGACCTGCACGGGATTGGTCAGAAAACGGCTGCCGAGTTCGGCAATCGTTTTTGGCATCGTCGCCGAGAAGAACAGCGACTGGCGCTGTTTCGGCAGCAACCGGTCGATCTGCTTCAGCGCATGGATGAAGCCGAGGTCGAGCATCTGGTCGGCCTCGTCGAGGACGAAGATTTCGACATGGCGCAGGTTCAATGCGCGCTGTTCGATCAGGTCGATCAGGCGACCGGGGGTGGCGACGAGCACGTCGAGACCCTGACCGCACATCTTGATCTGGCGACCGATGGGCATACCGCCGAAGACGACGCCAACGCTGAGGCGCTGGCCCTTGCTATAGTCTTCGAACGACTGGGCGATCTGCGCCGCCAGCTCGCGCGTCGGCGACAGCACCAACATGCGGCAGCCGCCCGGCGGGCGCGGCTTGGCATTGGCGGTCAGGCGCATGATGCTGGGCAGCGCGAACGCCGCGGTCTTGCCAGTGCCGGTCTGTGCGATGCCGCACAGGTCGCGGCCCTCGATCAGCGCCGGGATCGACTGGACCTGAATGGGAGTGGGCGTGTCGTAACCCTTGGCGGCGAGCGCGGACAGAATCGGCGCACTAAGGCCGAGGTCGGTAAATTTAGTCATGGATATGCTTTCGAGTGCTCGCGCGCGCCAAATGGCACGCCGAAACGAGCGGGGTTGATGACAACCCGCGTGAAAAGGGAAGCCGATTGGCTGAGAGCGTCATGGGGTCGAGCCTGTCCGGAAACCCGGAAAATCACGCTGGCCGACCGTGCGAAAACGGAGATCGCTTCGCTGCGCTGCAATACGATATGGCAGCGTTTGTTACCGAAATCAAGTCGCGGCCATTTGGCAACTTTAGCCAACTGCCGAAAACCTATGCTAGCGATGCGCGGTCCAGATCCAGCCTGCGGCCTTGAACGTGACCCGTCCATCGGCGAGACGTGATTGCAACAGCCGCTCCAGCCGCGCGATAAAGTCGGCCCGCGCCTGACCTGTAAGCGTTCGCGCCGCGCGCGCGGCAGGACCGATCTGCTGGAAAAAGGAAAGCGCGTCGGCAACGGCATTGTCGCCCGCGCCCGCCACATAGTCCCAGTCGAACGGCGCGGGTCTGGCGTCCTTCCACCCGGCGGTCGCCAATATGCCCGCAACATGATCCGGCCCGGCGAAGGCGAAGGGGCCAGGTGCCAGCGGATCGCCGCCCGGTTGTGCCGGAAGCAG
>JANNVL010000092.1:0-35867 GCA_031408195.1 Sphingomonadales bacterium
CGCTCCTGCCGTTCATCCTGATCGGCTTTACCGCGCAGATGATCGATGGCGCGCTTGGCATGGCGTTCGGGGTGATTTCTTCGACGCTGATGGTCAGCGTCATGGGGGTCCCGCCCGCCCGCGCCTCGGCGGGTGTGCACCTGGTCGAAGTGTTTACGACAGCGGCCAGCGGGGTCAGCCATGTCCTGCACCGCAACGTCGATTGGTGGCTGTTTGCGCGGCTTGTCGTCCCCGGCGTCATTGGCGGCGTGCTTGGCGCCTATGTGCTTATCAATCTGCATAGCGACCTGACGCGGCCCTTTGTGATGGCCTATCTCAGCCTGATCGGCATTTATTTGCTGTGGAAGTCGTCGCATCCGCCCAAACCCCGCAAGCCGCGCGTCATTGCGCCGCTCGGCCTGGTCGGCGGGTTTCTCGATGCCATCGGCGGTGGCGGTTGGGGTCCGGTCGTGACATCGAACTTGCTGGTCCAGGGGACGACGCCGCGTATGACCATCGGCACGGTGAATACCGCCGAATTCTTTCTGACACTGAGCATCTCGATCACGTTCCTGATCGGCCTTGGTTGGCAGGCGTTCACCACCGCTACCGTTGGCCTGTTGATCGGCGGCATTGCCGCTGCGCCGCTCGGTGCAATTCTTGCCAAGCGCGTGAGTGCCCAAGTGCTTATGCGTCTGGTCGGTACCGTCCTGACCGTGACCAGTGCTTATAGCCTCGCCAAAGCACTGGGATACGATATCCTGTCTTGACTAGCCCCAGCGTGCGGCAGCTGCGTCGTCGCTGTTCCGTGCCTCGACCCAGATTTCGCGCCCGTCGGCAAAACTCTCTCGTTTCCAGAACGGGGCGTCGGTTTTAAGCCGGTCGATCAGGAACGCACAGGCGTCGAGCGCGTCCTTGCGGTGGGCACTGGCACAGACGACGAGGACTATGGGGTCGCCGGGAACGAGTCGCCCGACGCGGTGGTGGAGCGTGACGCCGCCGAGCGACCAGCGCGACGTGGCTTCATCGGCCAATGCGCGCAACGACGCTTCGGTCATCGCAGGATAATGTTCGAGGGTCAGCGCGACCAGCCCACCGTCCCCGCGCACAAAGCCGGTGAAACTGACGACTGCACCGATGCCATCGCGACCGAGCGCGGCAATCTCCGCCCCCGTATCGAAGGGGTCGGGCAAGACGCGGACGGCGATCATCCGCCCGTTACCGGCGGGAAAAACGCGATCTCCTTCGCGCCGCCGATGTCGGTGTCGAAGCGCGCCATGACTTGGTCAACGGCAACACGCAGCCGGTCGCGGTCGGCAAAAATCGAATGACGGTTTGCGAGCCAGTCGGCGAGGTCGGCCACAGTCAAAGCATCGTCGGGCAAATCGACCCGCTCTTCGCCGACACCCATAGCCTCGCGCACCTTGGCAAAATAGAGCAGCGTCACCACGCCGCTCAATCCATATGCTTCAGGCCGACGCGCAGATAATCCCAGCCGGTAATGACCGTGAGCACGGCGGCGGCCCAGAGTGTCGTGAGACCGACGGTATGCGGCACATTGGCGACGTCGCCGTCGAATGGCACGGTCCATTCGGGTAGCGCGCGCCCGAGGATCAGCGCACCGAGGCTGATCATTTGCAGCGCGGTCTTCCACTTGGCGAGCTTCGACACCGGCATCGACACCTGCAACGGCCCCAGAAATTCGCGTAGGCCCGAAACCGCAATCTCGCGTATCAGGATAATCAGCCCCGCAATGACGTGCATGTCGCCGACATACGGCCCGCGCAGAACGCCCTGTGCCGCGAGCACAAGGATCACTGCCGCGATCATGATCTTGTCGGCGATGGGATCGAGAAACTGGCCGAGTTTCGAAACCGTGCCCTGCGCGCGCGCCAGATAGCCGTCGAAATAGTCGGTGATGCCCATCAGGCAATAGACTGCAAAGGCGAATCCATAGCCGACGGTCCAGCTCGGCCACCATAGCAGCGCAACGAGTAACGGGACCGTAACGATCCGCGACAAAGTGAGAAGATTCGGCAGGCTCAGCACACGACAACCCCTAACCGGCATTGGACGCACGCGCAAAGGCGGCTATGGCGCGCATAAGGACCAACAGGACGCCCTAGCCTCATGCAAAGCTCGCTCGCGCTGTTGAACAAGCGCCGTTTCCTGCCGCTGTTCGTGACGCAGTTCCTCGGCGCGATGAATGACAATGTGTTCAAGAACGCGATGGTCCTGTTCGTCGTCTACCAGATGTACAGCGACCCCAAGCAAGAAGAAATCTTCAGCGCGATCGCGACCGCCGTTTCGATCATCCCGTTCTTCCTGTTTTCAGCGGTCGCGGGTCAGCTCGCCGACGCCATCGACAAATCGCGGATGGTGCGTTTCGTGAAGACGGCAGAAATCGGCATCATGGTTGTCGGTGCAGCGGGGCTGATGCTCGCCAACATCCCGTTGATGATGGTCGCGCTGTTCGCGCTTGGCGTACATTCGAGTTTCTTCGGACCGATCAAATACGCGATTTTGCCGCAGCACCTCAGTCCGAAAGAAGTGCTCGGCGGCACTGGCCTGGTCGAGGCGGGCACCTATATCGCCATTTTGCTGGGCACCATCCTTGCGGGCTTCATCAGCCATCAGGCAGCAGCCGCTATGATATTGGTCATTGCAGGTATCGGCTGGCTGACCGGACGCGAGGTTCCCCCCGCACCGCCGGTCGGCGACGACCACAAGATCGACTGGAACATTTTCCGCGCGTCGCTGGTGCTGGTCCGCACAACCCTGCGCGTCCGGCGGCTGTTTCTGGCGATCATTTCGATCAGCTTTTTCTGGATGATCGGCGCGGTGCTGTTCGTACAGTTCCCGCCGCTGGTGAAGAATGTTCTGACCGCGCAAAAGGAAGTCGCCAGCCTGTTTCTCGGCATTTTCTCGATCGGAATCGCCATCGGGTCAGTGGCGATCAACGCGCTGTTGAAAGGACAGGTGTCGGCCCGCTACGCACCCGTCAGCGTCATTTTCATGGGGGTGTTCGTCTTTGCCTTTCACTTCATCGCCAAGGCCTGGGTCAGCGACAGTGGAGGACTCTACAGTTTCTGGGAGTTCATCGACCATGACGGCGCATGGGTGCTGCTCTCCTGCCTGCTCGCCATTGCGGTGTCGGGCGGGATGTTCGTGGTGCCGCTCTATGCGTTCCTGACGACGACGGTGCCGGCCAGCGAAACGGCGCGCGCCGTGGGGGCAAATAATTTCGTCAATGCGGGCTGCATGGTCGGCGGCTGCGCGCTGGCGATCGGGCTGAGTGCAGTCGGGGTGTCGGCAGTCGACCAATTCATCATGACCGCGATCATGTGCCTTGTCTCGGCATGGCTCGCATGGCTGCTGCACAAGGCGTGTCCAGGGCCGGATTGCGAAGAGGCGACCGCCTAATTCACCTGCCCCTGCTGCTCCAGCCGCTGCGCGCGTCGTTCCTGCATCCGGGCGCGAAATCGGGCGCGTTGTTCGGGCGACATCTGCTGGATGCGTTCGCGGCGGGCGGCGCGGACTTCGGGCCAAAGTGGTTGTAGCTTTTGCTGGATTGGTGCGGCTTCGCGCGGTCCCGCAACTGTTGTTGCGGGCATGTCAGGCGGGCCGACAGCGACCAGTGCATCTGTCCCGTTTCGTTCAGCCATCCGTGCCTGGCGCGACTGAATACGGCGGTCGATCATTTTTTCGGCGATCGACCGGTCGCGGCGGGCAGCGCGGGCGAGGGCCATCCGATCTGCCGGATCCAGCGCACCGGCACCGGGCAACGCGGGGTCGATGCCCGGTGTCATCAGCGCCTGACGGCGCTCCTGCGCGCGGCGTTGAAGCTGCTGGCGAACGCGTTCGCGGATCATCGCGGCGGCGACAGGGTGTTCGGCAGCAAACGCCTGTCGACGCTCGCGCCGCTCCTCGCGCAAAGCGATGCGCTCCGCGCGCGACAGGGGTTGCGCCACAATCACAGGATGTAATGTTTCGGTCACCACAGGCGGTGGGACCGCTGCAGCTTGGCGCGTCACGGGTGGCTTCGGGATAACGCGCACGGGTTTGGCCACCGGCTTTGGCTTGGGCGCGAGCATCGCGGTCAATACCGGCACCTCGATCCCGACCCTGCCGAGCAGCCCAGACGCAACTGCGGCTGCGCTCAGCAGTGCGACCGCGCATGTGCCCAGCAACACCTGCCGCCCGCGCCGCCACATCCCGCGACGCCCCGGATCAGATTTGGCACGACGCGGAGCGGCGAACGGTGCCACCGCCGGCGTTACGGCGGCGGCCATGATTCGCTCGGCAAGTCCCGCCGAAACCGGTGGGACGTCGAAGCGATTGAGCGCAAGATTAAGGGCGTCGGTCATTGCGCCGCCTCCTTGATCGGGGTCAGCGCGGCCCTCAGCGACGTGCGCGCACGGAGCAGCAGCGACTCGAACGCCTTGATGTTCATGTCCATCGTCTCTGCCGCCACCTGGTTCGAAACCTCTTCATAATAAGTCAGCACGATTGCCGCGCGCTGCCGGTCGGGAAGCGCGGCAATCGCAGCGACCGTCGCCGCGCGCAGCCGCGCCGTGTCCATTTCTTGCGGGGGCAGCGGCGTCTCGTCCACGCGCTCGGGCACCTCCGCGTCGCTCGAAAAACGCCGCCGCCGCAGCCGGTCGAGGCACAGATTGACGACGACCCGCTTCAGCCACGCCCCAACGCCGCCCTGCCCGTCCTGCCACTTGGCGGCATCACGCCACAGCCGCAGCAACGCTTCCTGCGCCAGATCCTCCGCCTCGGTCGCATCGCCGATCATGCGATAGGCGATACGGTGCAGCGGGCGGACATGCGCGTCCACGAGTTGGCGGAACGCCGCCGCATCGCGGGCGCGCACCCGTGCCATCAGCGCATCATCGCTGTCCGCGTCGTCGCGTCGCGCTGCGCTTTTCGCTTCCGTCACATCTTTCGCCGGTTTCTCGCCCGCCAGTTGACGATATTACGGACGGAGAGGCAAATCCCTTCGCAACCCGCCATTGCGAGCGCAGCGAAGCAATCCACACGCTCTTGTGACGAGGTGGATTGCTTCGCTGCGCTCGCAATGACGGTCTCGGGGAAGTCCTCGCCAGCGAAGAGCGGCGTGCTAATTCAAGCTAAGAACGTCGAGAACGCCATGAATGCCGCAACGAACGTCAACGCAAACAGTGCCCTGTCCGATAACGGCTCACGGGTCGCTCGCGCGTCCATAACCGGTGGCGGCAGTATCTGCCGAAAGGGGTGGCGGGCTGACTCGTTGGTCAGGACTAGGCGACGGTTCATAGCCGAAAGTAAACGCGGCATTGACCATCGTGACCAGCCATATTCGTGGTTAAAGTGCAATCGTCCGGTTGCGGGACGGTTTTTAACGCCCCTCGATCTTCCGCCGGATCGCCCGCAGCGACAGCCACACCAATACCGCAATAACGGGTGCCGCAATGCCAAGGGCCATGGTTGCGTCGAAGCCGGGACGGACGTGCTCCACCGCCTTTATCGGGTAGGAAAGCAGCATCAGCGCGTAATAGCTGATCGCTGCGACAGACAATCCCTCGACCGTGCGTTGCAGCCGCAGCGAGGCATCGGCGCGGGAATTCATCGACGACAGCAACTCCGCGCTGGTCGCCTCGTCCGCGACCTTTATCCGGGTGTCGAGCATCGCTCCGGCGCGGGCGATGCGCGCGATTACGGCGCGTTCGCGTTCGGCCACCGAATTGCAGGTCCGCATCGCGGGCGCGAGGCGGCGTTCCATGAATTCGGCGATGGTCTGCACGCCCGCGATTTTCTCCTCGCGTAACGATGCGACCCGGTCGCGGACGAGGTCGTGATAGGCATTCGAGCCACCGAAGCGAAACGTGGTGCGTGCGCTCAGCCCTTCTGCTTCACCTGACAGCGTAATGAGCCGCGACAAAAGGGTGCGGTCGGCATCGACACCCTCTTCGGCAGCCAGTTTCGACGCCAGTTCGCCGGCTTCGGCTTCGATAGCACGCAACTGCACCGTCGCCTCGCCAGCCAAGGGAAAAGCGAGCAAGGCCATCATGCGGTAGGTTTCGATCTCGAGCAGGATCAGCGCGAGACGCCCTGCCAATGCTCCATCTTGTGAGTGCAGCATAACGCGAAACCGCGTCATCCCACTGTCGTCGGCGCGGAAATCCGTAAACACCCGCGCTGCCCCTTCGAGCACAGCTGCGCCGATCTGGATCCCGTCTGATGCCAGTGGCGGCGCACTGCTGCCCCCTTCATCGCGGCGCAATTCGAGCATCGTCGCCACAAGCACATCGGCGGGAAATACTGCCAGCCAGTCGGCGGGCAAGCGCTCCAGCGCGCCCCGCGAATCTGCGGCGGTTGGCGGCGGGCAAAAGAAGGTCCAGCTCGAAAATTCGGTATGGCGTTCCCAGCGCAACGACCAGCCCGGCCCTTCGCACGCCCACCAGCGTGCGCGCCGGTCGGGCACCTGCGCCCCGAACCGCTTGCAGAGGTCGGCCATATGTGCGCGGTCGGCATCGGCGGCTTCCTGTCCCGACACATTGGCAAGGCGGATGGCAACGACAGGGGCTTCGAGCGGAGTCGACGGGCGGGCATGTGCCTCGGCCAGCAACCGGTCGCGGTCGCCATGCCAGTCGAACGATGCCCTGCCCTGTTCCATCGTCGCTCCCCAGTTGGCGGCAGGCTAAACGAGCGTCGCCCCAACACAAGCTATAGTGATTGCGCGGACACCGGTTTCATGCAATTTCCGCTGCCTGACTATCGCGTCAGACACGAAATTCAGGATGGAGAACCACATGGCGAGTGTGAAAGCGTATCTGGGCGCGACCCTTGGTGTTGTTGCGTTGCTGGCCCTGCCAGCGTGTTCGAAAAAGGCCGAGGACGATGCGGCTCCTGCCGTCGCAACTGCCGAGACAAATGCTGCGGCCCCTGCTGCGGCCGTTGCCCCAGCCGCCGACAACACCGACACGCTTGACGGCAGCAAATTTGCGAGCTTCACCGGCGACGCGACAGCGGGCGAGAAAGTGTTCCTGAATTGCAAAACCTGCCATTCGTCGGAAGCCGGCAAGAACATGGTCGGGCCGTCGTTGCACGGCCTTCAGGGCCGTACGTCGGGGACGATCGCGGGCTTCAGCTATTCGGTCGCCAACAAGAACAGCGGCATTGTGTGGTCGAACGAGAAATTGTTCCAGTATCTCGAAGCACCACAGCGCGTCATTCCGGGCACCAAGATGACTTATACCGGCGTCAAGGATCCGCAGCAACGTGCGAACCTGATCGCGTATCTCGATACGCTCAAATAACTTACGCCAGTCGACGGTGTCGCAGATCCGCCAGATGGAGCGGCAGCGACACCGTCAGTGGCAACGCGACCCAATACCAGTCCACACCCGTCAGCGCCGCGCGCAGAGCGAGCAGCATCAGGGCACCGGGCGCTAGCATCAGAAATACGGTAAGCGCCGCACGACCGCGCGTTGCTAGCCAGATCGTTTCCAGCAGCATGAACCCCAGCACCACATCGACAGCGTGACCGCTCGCGAAAAATTCGCTCATTAATGTGACGCCCGGGGACACCCTATTGGGTGTCCCCTGAAGCAGCATTGGCGGGGGACACCCAATAGGGTTTCCCCGGTTCCGTTCCAGGTCATTCCGCAGGAACTTGCGGCGTCGTGCTCACTTTGCCGATCCCCAGCAAATGCCCGAGATCCTTGAAGAAAATACGGACATGCGCCATCGGGTCAGCACGGACGAGCGCCTTGTTCATATAGGCGTCCCACGTCAGGCGCTGGACATCGGGGTCGGCGCACATTTTGACGAAACGCTCGCGGCGTTTGTCCGATGAATACCAGAAATACTGCATGATCCCGAGGATGAGGAAAACGCGGCCGTGCTGGCGCATGAAGCGTTTGCGCGCCTGTTTCAGCGCAGAGGCTTTGCCGGTGGCGAGGCACAATTCGACCGCATCGGCGGCTTCGCGGCCCGCGACCATCGCGTAGTAAATCCCTTCACCCGACGCCGGTGCCACCACCCCCGCCGCATCGCCCGCGACCAGCACGTCGCGTCCGTTGTCCCAGCGTTTGAGCGGTTTCAACGGGATCGGCGCACCTTCGCAGCGAATCGTCTCGAACGCATCGAGCCCGGTCGCCTCACGCAACGCCTTGGTCGTCTCGCGCAACGGAAAGCCCTTGTTGGCGCTGCCCAGACCGATGCTCGCGGTTTCGCCGTGCGGGAAAATCCAGGCGTAGAAATCGGGCGAATATTTGCCCTGATAAATGACGTCGCAGCGGTGCGGGTCGAACCCTGCCGCGCCACCCTCGGGCACTTTGACGATTTCGTGATAGGCGAACACGCAGGGAATGCGGTCGGCCCCTTTCAGCTCCTGTCGCGCCACGCCCGACCGCGCGCCGTCCGCGCCGATGACGGTGCGGGCGCGCGCACTGCACTCGGCACCGCCGCGTTCCTCGCGCCAGACGACGCGTGCCACGCCGTCAGCATCGCGGTCGATGCGCTCGAAAGTGCCGGTAATCCGCGTCGCACCCGCCAGCGCGGCCCGCGCGCGGAGCCATTCGTCGAACACATCGCGGTCGACCATGCCGACCGCGCCGTTGCCGACCGGCATATCGACGCTGTTGCCCGACGGCGCGACCATTCGGGCCAGTGTTGCTTGTGCAACCATCAGACTGTCGGGAATCTCGAAATCGCGGTTGAGGCGCGGCGGGATCGCGCCGCCGCACGGCTTGATGCGCCCGGCACGGTCGAGCAGCAAAACATGGCGGCCTTTGCGCGCCAGATCGGTCGCTGCCGTCGCCCCCGACGGGCCGCCCCCAACGACAATCGTGTCGTAATCATAGCTGCTCACGCCAGCACCTCCCGCGCCAGCCGACGGGGCGATGCCGCCACCGCACCGACAGCGAGCCACGCCGCCACCACGAACAACACTGCCTCACCTGCAAAGACGCTGCCGAACGCATTTGCGGTTGCGTCACCCATCCGGCGCAACACATCGACGCCGACCGCGCCGGTCAGCCCACCAAGGCCGAATGCGATCGCCTGTGACGCGCCCCACACACCCATGCGGATGCCTTCGCGGCGCGGCCCTGCTGCGCCGGCAAGCGCCATCATCGAGCCGATTGCCGAAACCGCAAATACGCCATTGGCAAAGCCGAGCAGCGCCACATTGGCACGCAACGGCCAGTCGGGTGCGAAGCGCGCCGCAAGGGCCAGCCCGAGCAATGCCACCGCAGAGCCAAGGCACCCGACGACCGTCCATTGCCGCAACCCGCGCGCAGTGCCGCCACCGAATGCGCCCGCGCCAACACCGACAAGGACCATACCGACCAGTACGCCCATATGCTGAACGCCCGACAGCTTCGTCGAATCCCCCGGCGAAAACCCGAATGACAGGCCAGCAAAGGGTTCGAGGATCATGTCCTGCATCGAATAGGCAAGCATCGAAACGAAGATGAAAACGGTGAACCGCCGTGCCTCGGGGTCGTCGCGGACATCGCGCAGGGCTTGCGCGAAATCGGTCGGCGCAGTCGCCGGGGCCGTGTTCAATTCAGGTCGCTCCACTTTCCAGACCGCGAGCAGTGCAACAACGAACGCCGCCACAGCGGTGAAGCACGCAATCGTGACCAAGCGGCGCGGCGAAAACGGATCGAGCAGGCTGCCGACCGTCCCTGCCGCGACAACGATGCCGACGATCATCAAAATCCAGGTGAGCGCCGCTGCGCCCGGTCGGCGCTGCGGTACGACCTGGCTCGCCAGCAGCGCCAGCAGCGACGTCCCCGCCGCGCCCACGCCCCCGCCGATCAGTCCATAAGCCACCACGGCAAGCAAGGTTGCGGCGACCGGCCAGCTGCCCATGAGGATCGTGGCGTCGACCGCCAGCAAATTGCCCAGCGCGAGCGCCGCCATGCCACCGATAATCCATGGGGTGCGCGTCTGCCCCTTGTCCGAACCATGTCCCCACAGCGGCCGCGACAGTTGCACGGTGTAGTGCCAGGCGACGAGGCCGGCCGGGATGGCAGCGGCCATCGCATATTCGACGACCATGATGCGGTTAAGCAACGACGTCGCCATCATCACCAGTGCACCGATCGCGCTCTGGACAAGGCCGAGCCGGACGATTTGCAACCATCCCAGCCCCTGCTGCACCGATACCCTCACACAATACCCCCTAAACCCAGCGCGGCAGCCAACATGCCGAAAACATAACAGGTCGTTCCGGTCGCATTATACCAAGGGGCCAGCGCCTTGGGATCGCGCAGCATCCGCGCCATCAGGCCGAATTGCACGATAAGCAGCGCACCGACGATACCTGCCGACAGGCTCATTCCCCAATGGAACAACAGAGTGACAACCGCAATCTGCGGGACCGCCATCACCGCACAGGCAAGGCGCGCCGCATTGGCGACGCCCAGCCGTACCGGCAGCGATCGCACGCCGGTGGCGCGATCGCCCTCGACCGCCTTGAAATCATTGAGCGTCATGATGCCGTGCGCGCCAAGACTGTAGAGCAACAGCACGATCAGGATCGGTGCGGAGGGCAAGGCACCGAACATGACGGCGGCACCAGTAAACCATGTCAGCCCCTCGTACGTCAGCGCCACCACGGCGGGTCCGGCCCAGCCATCGGCCTTTAGCCGCAGCGGTGGTGCGCTATAGGCCCAGGCGCAGACAAGGCCGAGCAGTGTCGCGGCAAACACCCATATACCCGCTGTCCAAGCGACCAGAGCCGCTAATACCGTGCCGATGACCGCAATCCGCAAGCCCCAAGTGCCCGCGATCCGCCCTGAAGGAATCGGCCGGTCCGGCTCGTTGATGGCATCGACATGGCGGTCGAACCAGTCGTTCACCGCCTGCGACGTGCCACACACCAATGGCCCCGTGAGCAGGATACCGATCAGCAGGAAGGGCAGCCGCTCGCCGACTGGCACACCTGACGAAACGACCCCGCACAGGAATGCCCACATCGGCGGAAACCAGGTGATCGGCTTGAGCAGCGCAAGCACATCGCGTGCGGCGGGGATCGATGCCTGAACGGGCGGGGAAAGCGAACCAGCCATTTGTAGGAGGCTATGCCTGACACTTCAAAGCGTCAAGGAAAATGGACACTGTTTCTTGCACCGTTATTGCGATCGCAGCGAAGCAATCCACATCATCACAAGAGAAACCCGCTGGTTTGCTTCGGTGCGCTCGCGATAACAGGCAGGGAGCCTAATCCCCGTCGCCGACCAGATTTCCCAGCCCGTGCCGGTGCAGTTTCGAATAAAGCGACTGCCGCGACACGCCCAAGACTTCTGCCGCCGAGGCACGGTTGTCGCTCGTGTATTCGAGCGCGGCCTCGATACACAGCCGCTCGATCAAATCGGTGGATTCGCGGACGATATCCTTCAACGACATGCGGCCCACGAGCTCGGTGAGCTGTTCGACCGACCGCGGCAAGTCCTTGGGCTGCGCCGGCAGGTCGCGGGTGCGGCGGGCAATGCTGCGGATCGAAAAGCCGTAGCCGTCGCCTTCAATCGTCGGTGCAGCGACCGCCGAGACTTCGACATCCTCGACCGCGCCGCCCCGCCCACGCAGGATCGTCGCGATGTTGCGGACATTGCCATATTCGCTGATCTGGTCGACGATCAGATCGACATCAATGCCGGACCGGCCGAGATAATCGCCAAGCGCCGCACCCTTGAGCCGCGCGGCAGATATCTCGCCCGCCATATCGACGAACGCGGCGTTGACTGACAGGATCGACAGTTTTGCATCGGTCAGCACAAACGCATCGGGCAGCCGGTCGATCAACTCGCGCATCGGCTGGACATCGGCACTCTCGCCGCCCGATTTGGTCAGGATGCGGATGAGGTAGAACGCCGTGCGGTCCTGCCGGAATGCGGTTGCCGACACCCCGACGGTCGACTTGCCACCCGCCAGCCGCAACTGGACCGGCTCGGCAGCATCGCTTGCCGTCGCCCGCCCGAGATAAGCGAACAGCGCCTCGTGATCGCTGCTGTGGATCAGGCCGGTCAGCGGTCGGTTGACCAGCGCGCCGGGCTTGGCTTTCGCCAATAACGACGCCGCTGGATTGGCCTCGCGGATTCGGCGCGTATCAGCCTCGACGATCATCACCGCTTCGCTGTCGAGATCGAACAGCATTCGGTAGCGTGTTTCGGCCTGACGCAGTTTCAGATAATCGCGTTCGAGCGACTGTTGCGCCTGAATCAGCCGCTGTTGCAGCACCGCCTGCGAACGCATGTCCTGCCCGATGGCGACGATATTGCCGTCACTGCCCGACCCGACAGTAAGATAGCGCACGGGCACATCGCCGTCGTTGCTCGGGTGATTGATCTGGCGCCAGCGCGGCACGGTGTCGGCATGTGCGGTTGCCAGCATCTCGGCAATCTTGGCCTTGCCGTCATCGGCGACAAGATCTGCCCAATTGCGACCGATCCAGCCGTCCTGTCCGGCTCCGGTCGGGTCGCCTGCCGCGAAAGACGCATCGAGGATGCGCCCGTCGGCAGTCATCACAAGCGCGATATCGCCCGATGCCGAAGCCAGCCGACCCAAACTCGCCGCGCCAAAGCCGCCAAGACCCTGTTCGGGGGTACGAAACGCAGTGCCGCTAACCGGCATAACCAAATGCCTTCTTCATCGCCGTGCCCTTCACAGTCAGGCGGTAAATACCTCGCGACAGGCATTCGCGGTAACCAGCCGGTCGGCCAGAGCGACCGCCGACTGTGCATCGGCGGCCGTTCCATCGGCCCCGACACGAATTGCGAGCTGGGGATCGTCCATCAGGACGCGGCCACCGAGCAAAATACATAGCCGTGGATTTCTCGATACGCTGCGTATCGCCAAAATCAGCGACGGCAGGCGCTCCGTATGAGCGTCGAGGCTGACGGTCAACCCGACCATATCATAGCGCACCGAGGCGACCGCGTTCAGGAGTGCGCCCTGTTGCGCGTCGAGCAGCAATTCGGTCGACCAGCCGGCACGCCGGAAAATATCCTCGACGATGACAGTGCCGAAATTATGCTGTTCGCCCGGCATCGCCGAAAACACGGCGCGATAGCCGTCCGACGGACGCCCGCTTCGCACCGGTACGCGCGCCGACAGTTCGCGGACGACCTCCTGCAGCCGCCACAGCCCCATGGTGACATCGACGAAATCGCAATCGTCCTGTTCCCACATGATCCCCAGCCGACGCGCAGCGGGCGCAAGGATATTGAGGAGGATTGCCTCGATTTCGGTACCGCCGCTCAGCATCGTATCGAGGCGCGCGAGCAGTTCCTGTGCGTCTGCATCGATTGCCAGCACAGCAAAAGACATGGCTTCATCGTGCCAGCGTTCACGGACTTCGGCGGGAACGGCATCGTTGTGATGCGCTTCGACGACGCGCGGAATCACCGACTGTTCGATGATGTCGGCAAGCGGATTGATAAAATTGGCCAGCGAAGACGTCGATGCCAGTTTGAGCGCAGGCACCGGATGCTGGGGTTTGGTCAGCTCGACCCCTTTTTTACGACGCGCGACAAACTCGGGAAGGAAGGCTCGTGCCTGCTCCATTATCCCGGCAACCGATGCCATTCCGGTTCTCCCGACCCGGCCGAGCCGCGAACGATATCGCGGCTTCAAAGGATAGCCCGTTGACTGCCACCCCCAGCGATTCGGGATGCTATGCCCGTTCGATTTGCTTGGCAATTGCCCGAGCCCGATTAACCGCAAAAAATGCTGTCATCTTTGATTTACGTCAAAAAAGTTTGACACTTCTGGGAGGCTGCGTCAGTCTCGATTCTTGAGTGGAGAGGCGTGTCGCAACCGCAATGACGAGCCGCAGCATAGCAGCGCAGCAAAGCGCCAGGCAGGGTCTCTACACTGACCAGGAACGTATGCGCCGCGATGCGTCGGTCTGGACCTTGGTCCAGGGTATTCTCGCGCCGATCCAGTTCCTCGTCTGCCTCGTCAGCGTTGCGCTCGTGCTCCGCTACTTGACCACCGGAAAGGGGCAAGGTGCCGCCGATATTTCGATCATTATCAAGACGTTCACTCTGTACACGATCATGGTCACCGGCTCGATCTGGGAGAAGGTCGTGTTCGGCAAATGGCTGTTCGCCGAGCCGTTCTGGTGGGAGGACGCCGTGTCGATGATCGTCATCGCGCTCCACACACTGTATCTCGCGATGCTGGTGTTTGCGCTTGGCACGGTCGAGCAGCGGATGCTGGTGGCGCTTGCCGCTTATGTGACTTACGCCGTCAACGCGACGCAGTTCCTGTTGAAGCTGCGCGCCGCGCGACTCGAAGCAGCAAGCCCTGCGAGTGCTGCGGCATGACGGTGATGCCCACCACAGCGGACCTGCCGGTCTTGCGCGAACGTGGCCAGCGCGAGGTGTTCTGCGGGCTGACCGGAATCGTCTGGCTGCACCGTAAAATTCAGGACGCATTCTTCCTCGTCGTCGGCTCGCGGACGTGCGCGCATCTGCTGCAATCGGCGGCGGGCGTGATGATCTTTGCAGAACCGCGCTTTGCCACCGCGATTATCGAAGAGCGCGATCTTGCGGGCCTTGCCGATGCCAATGAAGAGCTCGACCGCGTCGTCGACCGGCTGCTCGCGCGGCGGCCCGATATCAAGATGCTGTTCCTCGTCGGGTCGTGCCCTTCGGAAGTGATCAAGCTCGACCTGAGCCGTGCTGCGGCCCGCCTATCGGTCAAGCATAACCCAGACGTGCGCGTGCTCAACTATTCGGGCAGCGGCATCGAGACGACATTTACCGAGGGCGAAGATGCCTGTCTCGCCGCGTTGGTGCCGGAGTGTTCCACGCCAACGACGTCCGCGACCGAATTACTCATCGTCGGCGCACTACCCGACATCGTCGAGGACCAGTTCCTCCGGCTGTTCGCCGAACTCGGCATCGGACCGGTCGGCGTGTTGCCTGGTCGCCGCGCCGGTGATTTGCCGAATATCGGACCCAATACCCGCTATTTGCTTGCCCAGCCCTTCCTCGGCGCGACAGCGATGGCACTCGATGATCGTGGCGCCGTGCGGCTCGACGCGATGTTCCCGTTTGGGGTCGAAGGCACCACCGACTGGTTGCGTGCCGCCGCTGACGCATTCGATGTACTGGAGGCCAAGTTCGATGCCGTCGTCGCCGCCCCGCGCGCCCGCGCCGTCAAGGCCATCGAACACAGCCGCGCGCGGCTCGACGGTAAGTCGATCTTCTTCATGCCCGATTCGCAGATGGAAGTGCCGCTCGCGCGCTTCCTCGCCAATGAGCTCGGCATGGTCCCGGTCGAGGTCGGCACGCCGTATCTCCACCGCCGCCACCTCGCCCGCGATCTTGCCGCGCTGCCCGCGGGCACCCAGATCAGCGAAGGGCAGGACGTCGACAAACAGCTCGACCGCGTCCGTGCCGCCAAGCCCGATCTCACCGTCTGCGGCCTCGGCCTCGCCAACCCGCTAGAGGCCGAAGGTCTGGCGACGAAATGGGCAATCGAACTGGTGTTCTCGCCGATCCACGGTTTCGACCAGGCCGGCGACCTCGCCGAACTCTTTGCGCGCCCGCTGCGGCGGCGCGATGTGTTGAAAGTCTGATGCAACTCGCGGTCTGGACATATGAAGGCCCGCCCCACGTTGGCGCGATGCGCGTGGCGACCGCGATGACCGACGTCCATTATGTGCTGCACGCGCCACAGGGTGATACCTACGCCGATTTGCTTTTCACGATGATAGAACGTCGCGGAAAGCGTCCGCCGGTCACCTACACGACGTTTCAGGCGCGCGACCTTGGCAAGGACACCGCCGAGCTGTTCCAGTCAACGGCGCGCGATGCCTATGAGCGCTTCAAGCCCGCCGCCATGCTGGTGGGTGCATCCTGCACCGCCGAACTGATTCAGGACGATCCGGCTGGACTGGTCGATGCCATGAACCTGCCCTGCCCCGTCGTGGCGCTCGAACTGCCGAGCTACAGCCGCAAGGAGAATTGGGGCGCAGGCGAAACCTTTTACCAACTCGTCCGCAAGCTCGCCGACCGCGATGTGGTGCGGTCACCTGTCGAGGGACGTCGCTTGCGCGCCAATTTGCTTGGCCCGACCGCGCTCGGTTTCCGCCACCGCGACGATATCATCGAAGTGACTGCGCTGCTCGACTCGGTCGGCGTCGATGTGCATCTGGTCGCGCCGCTAGGTGCGAGTGCGGCACAGGTTGCCGATATCGGTTCGGCCGACTTCAACGTGCTGCTTTACCCCGAAATCGGCGATACCGCCGCGCGCTGGCTGGAGCGGACCTTCCGCCAGCCCATAGTCCGCACTGTCCCCATCGGCCACGGCGCGACGACCGAATTCGTCCGCGAAGTCGCCACCCTTGCCGGAACCGATCCCGAACCCGCCATCGCCGCCGCGCAGTCGCGGATGCCGTGGTGGTCGCGCTCGGTCGACTCGAACTATCTGACCGGCAAGCGCGTCTTCATCTTCGGCGATGCGACCCACGCGATAGCCGCGGCCCGCGTCGCGCACGAGGAGCTCGGTTTCGAAGTCGTCGGCCTTGGCTGCTACAACCGTGAATTCGCCCGCGACCTGCGCGAGGCAGCGGCAAAATACGGCGTCGAGCCGCTGATCACCGACGATCATATGGAAGTCGAAGACGCGATCATCGCCGCTGCGCCCGAACTAGTGCTCGGCAGCCAGATGGAACGCCACATCGCTAAGCGCCTGCGGATTTCCTGTGCGGTGATTTCGGCTCCGGTGCATGTGCAGGACTTCCCGGCGCGGCACTCGCCGCAGATGGGCTGGGAGGGCGCAAACGTCCTGTTCGACAGCTGGGTCCACCCGCTGACAATGGGGCTGGAAGAGCATCTGCTGACGATGTTCCGCGACGATTTCGAGTTTTCGGACGCCAATGGCGCGAGCCACCACGGGGCGGTGGGACATGCGCCGCAGCCAGTGTCCGCGCTGCCTGCCACCGAAGCACTGATCGAGACCGACACGACCGTTTTGGCGCCCGTTGTAGCGGGCAACATCTGGACCGCCGACGCGGAAAAAGAACTCCGCAAGATCCCGTTCTTCGTGCGCGGCAAGGCACGCAAAAACACCGAACGCTTTGCTGCCGAGCAAGGCCTCGTGTCTATATCTCTCGACACGCTTTACGATGCGAAGGCGCATTATGCACGGTAGCTTCTCACCCAAAGTCCGCGTCGTCATCGTGACGCTCGACAACCACCTCTCAGGAGCTGTCGAGCGCGCGGCGCAGCAGCTTGCCCGCGAAGGCAGCGGGATCAGCATCGCGTTCCACGCCGCCGCCGATTGGGAGCGCGCGCCGGACTCGCTCGAGCGCTGCAAGGCCGACATCGCCACCGGCGACATCGTCGTCTCGACGATGCTTTTCCTCGAGGACCATATCCGCGCGGTGCTGCCCGCGCTCGAAGCGCGCCGCGAAGACTGCGACGCAATGCTCGGGCTGATGTCGGGTGCCGAAGTCGTCAAGCTGACCAAGGTCGGTGGTTACCGGATGGACAAGCCCGCGACCGGCGCGATGGGCCTGCTTAAGCGGCTTCGCGGTTCGTCAAAACCGGGGGCCAGTTCCGGCGCAGGGCAGATGAAGATGCTCCGCCGCCTGCCCAAGATTTTGCGCTTCATTCCGGGCGCGGCACAGGACGTGCGCGCCTATTTCCTTACCCTTCAATATTGGCTGGCGGGCAGTGACGACAATGTCGTCAACATGGTCCGGATGCTGGTCGACCGCTATGCCGACGGCGCGCGCCGCGACCTGCGCGGGACAATGAAGGTCGTGAATCCCGTCGAATATCCCGAGGTCGGACTGTACCACCCCGCCCTGCCGCTGCGGATCGTCGAGGACGCGAAGCTGCTTCCGGCAAAGGGCAAAACCGGCACCGTCGGCATCCTGATGCTGCGCTCGTACATCCTCGGGCGCGATACCGGCCATTATGACGGCGTGATCGCAGCGCTTGAAGCCAAAGGCGTGAGGGTCGTCCCCGCCTTCGCCAGCGGCCTCGACTCGCGCCCCGCCATTGAAAAACACTTCATGAAAGACGGTGTCGCCAGCGTCGATGCCGTCGTGTCGCTCACCGGTTTCTCGCTCGTCGGCGGCCCCGCGTACAATGACACTGCCGCTGCCGAGGAAATTCTTTCGAAGCTCGACGTGCCGTACATCGCGGCGCACCCGCTCGAATTCCAGACGCTGCAAGCCTGGGGCGCAGGACGGCAGGGACTGCTGCCGCTCGAAGCGACGATGATGGTTGCGATCCCCGAACTCGACGGCGCGATCATCCCCACCGTTTTCGGCGGGCGTTCGGATCCCTCGGGCGCCGCCTGCACCGGCTGCGCGCGCAACTGCACTTTCCCGGCGTCGAGCCTGGTGCGCGAAATGGTCTCCTGCCCCGAGCGCGCCGAAGCACTGGCGGGCAAAGTCGCCAAAATGATCGGGCTGCGCCGTTCCGAGCGCGCCCGGCGCAAGGTCGCACTGGTGCTGTTCAACTTCCCGCCGAACGCTGGTGCGGTCGGCACCGCGGCGCATCTGGCCGTGTTCGAAAGCGTCCGCGCAACGCTCGTCCGGCTCTATGCCGAAGGGTATGACGTCATCGTCCCGCCTACGGTCGACGCGCTGCGGACGGCGATACTGAAGGGCAATGCCGACCGCTACGGCGCGGACTGCAACGTCCACGCGCGCATTTCCGCCGACGACCATGTCCGTGACGAGCCCTTCTTGCGCGAGATCGAGCGCGTCTGGGGCCCCGCCCCCGGCAAGGCGCAGGCATCGAGCGGGCACATCCATGTGCTTGGCGCACAGTTCGGCAATGTCTTCGTCGGCGTTCAGCCCGCGTTCGGCTTCGAAGGCGATCCGATGCGGTTGCAGTTCGAGGGCGACTTCGCCCCGACACATGCGTTCAGCGCCTTCTATCGCTGGATGCGCCAAGACTTCGGTGCGGATGCGATCCTGCATTTCGGCACGCACGGCGCGATGGAATGGATGCCTGGCAAGCAGGTCGGCCTGACTGGCGATTGCTGGCCCGACCGGCTGATCGGCGATGTGCCCAATTTCTATCTCTATGCCGCGAACAACCCGTCGGAGGGGATGCTCGCCAAGCGCCGCTCGGGGGCTACGCTGATTTCGTACATCACCCCCGCGCTTGAAGAGGCCGGTTTGTACAAGGGGCTGGCCGATCTCAAGGCGCTGGTCGAACGCTGGCGGACCTCGACCGATGCCGAGCGCACCGGAATCGAACCAATGATCATCGATGCCGCCGCCGAGATGGACCTCGACGCCAGCGATGTCGCGGCGCTTGCCGCCAATCTCTACGATATCGAACGTGCGCTCATTCCGCATGGCTTGCACGTTGTCGGTCAACCGATGGAAGCGAGCCAGCGCACCGCGATCCTCGACGCCGCCCCCGAGGCCGACCGCGCGCGGATCAATGCGCTGCTCGACAGCAATGGCGAACTCGACGGCATCGTCCATGCGCTCGATGCCGGGTTCGTGCGGCCTGCACCGGGTGGCGACCTGCTCCGCAATGCCGATGTCCTGCCGACCGGCCGCAATCTGCATGGGTTCGACCCGTTCAAACTGCCGAGCCGTGTTGCCGTCGTCGATGGATCGCGGCAGGCCGAACAGCTCATCGACCGCCACCTTGCCGATGGCGGTACTTTCCCTGAAACGCTTGCGATGGTGCTGTGGGGCACCGACAATCTAAAAAGCGAAGGCGCACAGATCGCGCAGGTTCTCGCCCTCATCGGCGCACGGCCACGCCACGATGGCTATGGTCGCCTTGCTGGTGCCGAACTGATCCCGCTGAGCGAACTCGGTCGTGCGCGCATCGACGTCGTCGTAACGCTCTCGGGCATTTTCCGCGACCTCCTGCCGCTCCAGACCCGCATGATGGCCGAAGCTGCCCTACTCGCGGCGCAAGCCGACGAGCCAGCGGACATGAATTTCGTCCGTAAGCACAGCCTGGCCCATGCCGCCAAGCATGGCTGCGACCTCGAGACCGCTGCCCTTCGCGTATTTTCGAATGCCGAGGGTGCTTACGGGGCCAACGTCAACCAGCTGATCGACAGCGGCAACTGGACCGATCCCGACGAGCTCGCCAACATGTTCGAGGCCAAAAAGGGCTTTGCGTACGGCGTCAAAGGCGCGCCGGTGCGGCAGTCGGACCTGCTGCAATCCGCGCTCGCCACGGTCGATTTCGCCTATCAGAATCTCGACTCGGTCGAACTTGGCGTCACGACCATCGATCAATATGTCGACGCACTGGGCGGCATCAGCCGGTCGGTGGCGCGCGCCAAGGGTAAGGCCGCCCCGGTCTATATTGTCGATGCGACGCAAGGCGACGCCAAAGTCCGCACGCTTGCCGAGCAGGTCGATCTCGAAACCCGCAGCCGTGTCCTCAACCCGAAATGGTATGAGGGCATGCTCGATCACGGCTTCGAGGGCGTCCGCAATATCGAAGCGAGCGTCACCTGCATCTCGGGCTGGTCGGCAACCACCGGACAGGTCAGCCCCTATCTCTATCAGGCGATCAGCGAGACGTTCGTTCTCGACGACGTCATGCGCGAGCGGCTTTCGGCGCTGAACCCGAAAGCGACCGCCCGCGTCGCCGGGCGGCTGCTCGAAGCCAGCGACCGCCATTATTGGACTCCCGACGCGGCGACCCTCGCCGCGCTCCACGCCGCTTCGGACGCGATCGAAGACCGGCTCGAAGGTATCGCGGCATGAGGAATTTTGCATGGCTTTGATGGACCCACCTGTCCGCGTCCCCGACCGCTTGATGGACAATCTCAAAAAGGGGTTGGACGGCGAAGGCAGCGTGCAGGTCGCGCTCGACGGGGCCGACAAGATCGGCAACGCCAAGGTGTTCGCGGTGTACGGCAAGGGCGGCATCGGCAAGTCGACGACCTCGTCGAACCTGAGCGCGGCGCTCAGCCTGCTCGGCAAGCGCGTACTGCAGATCGGCTGCGACCCGAAGCATGACAGCACCTTCACGCTCACCAAGAAGCTGATGCCGACGGTCATCGACGTCCTCGAAACCGTCGACTTCCATCACGAGGAACTCCGCCCCGAAGACTATATGTTCCAGGGATTCAACGGCGTTATGTGCGTCGAGGCGGGCGGCCCTCCCGCCGGCACCGGCTGCGGCGGTTATGTCGTCGGTCAGACAGTGAAACTGCTGAAGCAGCATCATCTGCTCGAAGAAACCGATGTCGTGATCTTCGACGTGCTTGGTGATGTGGTGTGCGGCGGATTTGCTGCCCCGCTGCAACATGCCGAGCGTGCCGTCGTCGTCGCCGCGAACGATTTCGACAGCATCTTCGCGATGAACCGCATCGTGGCCGCCATCAAAGCCAAGTCGAAGAACTACGAAGTCCGCATGGCAGGCGTCATCGCAAACCGAAGCGCAGCCACTGACGAGATCGACCGGTTCAACGCCGCGACCGGTCTCAAGACGCTCGCGCATTTCCCCGACCTCGACGCCATTCGCCGGTCGCGCCTGAAAAAATGCACGATTTTCGAGATGGACACGACACCCGAAATCGAGGCGGTGAAACTGGAATATATGCGCCTTGCCGCGACGCTCTGGGCAGGCACCGACGCACTCGACGCGATGCCGATGAAGGATCGCGACATCTTCGAATTTCTGGGGTTCGAATGATGGCATCTGCGACCTACGACCTCTATCGTGCGCGACTCGAAACCTATTTCGACCGCACGGCGATGGCCGCGTGGGCGCGGCTGACGTCAGACGCGCCGGTCAGCGGCATCCGCGCCACGGTCCGCAAGGGCCGCGAGGCGATGCATACCGCGCTGATTGGCTGGCTCCCCGAGAATATGACCGGCCTGCGCGTTCTCGACGGCGGCTGCGGCACTGGCGCGCTGGCGGTCGAAGCGGCCAAGCGTGGCGCGAGTGTCGTTGCGATCGACGTGTCGAAAAGCCTGGTCGACATCGCCCGTGAGCGTGCACCCGCGGGCCTCGACATCGACTGGCAGGTCGGCGACATGCTCGACCCGCGTCTCGGCGCGTTCCACCACGTCATCGCGATGGACTCGCTGATCCACTACAAAACCGGCGACATCATCGCCGCCGTTGAAACGCTGCGCGCACGCACCAGCGGCTCGGTCGTTTTCACCTTCGCACCCCGCACGCCGATGCTAACCGTGATGCACACCGCAGGCCTGCTGTTCCCGCGTAGCGACCGTGCTCCGGCGATCATCCCGGTCACCGAGAGCAAGCTGCGCGCGCATTTCGGTGCCTCGGCCAAGCGTGGCCGGCGGATCAGCAGCGGGTTTTACAAGAGCCATGCGCTCGAAGTCGTCGGGGAAGGGCTCGCGCTTTGACCCCTGTCGTCCGGCCCTCCTTCTGGAACCTGATCGGAACGCGCTTCCTGCCGTTCGCCGATGTCGCCACGGCGGAGCTGCCGCTGTCGCGCCTGTTACGCCTGTCGCTGTTCCAAGTATCAGTGGGGATGTGCGCGGTTCTGCTGACCGGCACGCTCAACCGCGTCATGATCGTCGAGCTTGGGCTCCACGCGTGGGTCGTGTCGCTGATGGTCGCGTTGCCTTTGGTATTCGCGCCGCTGCGCGCGCTGATCGGGCACAAGTCGGACCATCATCGTTCCATTCTCGGCTGGAAGCGGGTTCCCTATATCTGGTTCGGCACGATGGCGCAGTTCGGCGGGCTGGCGATCATGCCCTTCGCATTGCTGGTGATGACGCTCGACAACGGCGGCGCAGTCGTGGGCCAGTTCGGCGCGGCGCTCGCGTTCCTGCTTGTCGGCGCGGGGATGCACACCACCCAGACGGCGGGCCTCGCGCTCGCAACCGACCTTGCCGATGAAGATACTGCCCCGCGCGTCGTCGCGTTGCTCTACGTCATGCTGCTGGTCGGAATGATGGTCAGCGCGCTCGTCATGGGCCGCGTTCTTGCCGACTACACCCCGACTCGCCTCGCACAGGTCGTGCAGGGTGCGGCCGTGCTGACTGTTATCTTTAACGTCGTGGCGCTGTGGAAACAGGAAGCGCGCAGCCGGGTTCGCGTCACTACCCCCGCGCCCGCGTTCCGGAACGAATGGCGCAAATTCGTCGACGAAGGCAGTAATCTGCGCCTACTCGTCGCTGTCGGCCTCGGCGCGGCGGCTTTTGCCATGCAGGATGTGCTGCTCGAGCCCTATGGCGGGCAGATGCTTGGCCTGTCGGTCGGGGCGACGACGTCGCTGACTGCGCTTTGGGCAGCAGGGACGCTGGTCGCGTTCACAGTCGCCGCGCGCGCGCTGACCGGTCGCGGCGAACCGCACCGTCTGGCCGGCTTTGGCTGTGTCGCCGGTATCGCTGCTTTCGCCATGATCATCTTTGCCGCCCCCGCACACAGTCCGGTGCTGCTGGGCATTGGTGCCGTGCTGATGGGTTTCGGCGGCGGGCTGTTTGCGGTCGGCACGCTGACCGCGACGATGCGCCTGTCGCAGGACGGACAGCGTTCGGGTCTTGCGCTCGGTGCCTGGGGCGCGGTGCAGGCGACATGTGCAGGCAGCGCGATCGCGCTTGGCGGGCTGGTGCGCGATGCGCTTGGCACGCAGGGCTATGCGACTGTTTATACCGCCGAAATCGTCTTGCTGATCTTCACGCTTATTGCCGTGGGGCCGCTCGTCCGCCCTGCATCCGAGTATTCTCTGCGTACCCCCCGGCCATTCGGCCTTGCCGAATTTCCGGCCTGAAAACGAAAGGAAACGCCCATGTCACCCGTCATTTCCGGGAATATCGATGTGGCATTGATCGCACTGTGCGCGTTCGTGCTGTTTTTCATCGGGTTGGTTGTCTATCTCAACCGCGAAAGCCGCCGCGAGGGGTTCCCGCTCGAGGAGGATTTCGGCGGTCGCTTGCACAGCGCCGCGCTGCTCCATGATGCGAGCCCCAAGACCTTCAAGCTGCCTTTCGGTCGTGGCAGCCGCTCGACTGCCGATTATGCGCGTGAAGCGGTCGACCTGCCCGTGTCGCGCGAGCGCTTCCCCGGCTCGCCGCTGCGCCCAACCGGCAATCCGCTGGTCGATGGCGTGGGTCCGGCGGCATGGGCGAACCGTCAGAAGGTTCCCGATCTCGATGTCGAGGGCCATCCGCGTATTGTGCCGCTGTCGTCGACCGACGCGATCTGGATCGACAGCCGCGACCCCGATCCGCGCGGCATGAAAGTGATCGCTGCGGGCGGCGGCGTGGCCGGCACCGTGACCGACATCTGGGTGGACAAGGCCGACCGGCTGATCCGTTACCTGACCGTCGATACCGGCGCGCGCAGCGTGCTCGCCCCGATGGCAATGGCGAAAGTCGGCAAGGGCAAAGTCACCATCGACGCCGTGACTGCGGCACAATTCGCCGAAGCGCCCGCCATCGAAGGGCCGAACACGATCACCTTCTATGAAGAAGAGCGTGTCCAGGCCTATTTCGGCGGTGGCTATCTCTACGCGACGCCGGAGCGTCAGGAGCCACTGATATGATCGTCGAATACGACGTCGAGCCGGTGCGCGGCCTGCCGGGCGACCTGCCACAGGGTGAACGCATCCTGTGGCAGGGGGCGCCCGACGCGTGGCGGATCGCCGTCCACGCTTACCACATCCGGGCGGTGGCGATCTATTTCGCGCTGCTCGCCGGATGGGGCGCGGTCGGTGCGCTGCGCGGCACCAATGGCTGGACGGGGACGCTGATGACCTTGGCAGTCGGTGCCATCGGCCTGACGGTGATCGGGCTGATCGCCTGGGGCGCGTCACGGACGACGGTTTACACGCTGACCAACAAGCGGATCGTACTGCGCTTCGGCATTGCGCTGCCCAAATGCGTCAACCTGCCGCTCGGCACGATTGCGGCGGCGGACCTTGCGATGCAGGGCAAGGGGATCGGCGATATCGCGCTGCGCCTGACCGAGCAGCAGCGGCTAGGCTGGATGCAGCTCTGGCCGCACGCGCGCCCCTGGGCACTGACCGAAGTGCAGCCGATGCTGCGGAGCATCTCCGAGGCGGAGAATGTCGCGGGCTTGCTCGCGCGCACGGTGGCGGCGGCACAAGGCGCACCGCTCCCGGCAACGCCGCCAGTGCTGGCAGTGGCCGCGTGAGTCTGGTCAACCACAGCCATGAACAGACCGTGCCGAAGGGGGCGATCTGGTTCTGTGCGGCGGTCATAGCCTTTACGTTGATCGCGGCGGGTGCGGTGCGGCTCGGCTTCGTGCCGGTCACGGCCTCGCCTGTTGCTGTCCGCACAGCGGCGCACCTGAAACCGACCGCGACCCGCACGCTCAGCTTTGCCGATGAAGCGGGTGGCGGGTTGCTCATCACCGATGTGGCGACGGGCGCGGTCGCGCAGGAAATCAAACCCGGCGAGCCGAGCGGCTTCATCCGCGGGCTGTTACGCGGCATGGGGCGCGAACGGCGGATGAAAAATGTGGCAAAGTCCGTCCCCTACCGCCTCGAATCCTGGCCGAACGGCCAGTTGTCGCTAACCGACACAGGCACGGGTCGCAGCATCGAATTGTCGGCGTTCGGCCCCACCAACCGCGAAGCCTTTGCGGTGTTGCTCAAATGAGCCGCCAAAATGCCTAGAAGCTTCGACACGCCCTGCACCGTCGAGGTCGAACACGGGTTCGACCATCTGCACGCGCATGTCGAACTCGATGGCGATGTGCAGATTTATCCGGGCGACAAGATCCGAGTCCACGGCGCGTCGATCCGGCTGCCTTATGGCGAGCGGCTGGTCGAACACCGCATGGCAACAGTGACGCGCGCGACGCCGCTCGGGCGGTTCTGGACGCGGCTCAAGGCGCGGTTCGAAATCACCGAACTCTACGAAATCAGCTTTTCCAATGGACGCGCGCTATGAATGACATGACGCATAACTTCACGAAATATGACGCGCACGCGATTGCGACGCAGGACACGGTGCTGTCCCCGCGCTTCTACACCACCGATTTCGACGCGATGGACAAGCTCGACGTGTCGCTCGTGCGCCGTGAATGGGATGCGCTGATCGCCGAGATGACGGCGGACCCGAACAAGGAGCATTTCAAAAAATCGGAAAGCTTCGAAGGCCTGATCGACGCGATGGAGCCGAATTTGCGCCGCGAGTTCGTCGATTTTCTGGTGTCGTCGCTGACGTCCGAATTCTCGGGCTGTATCCTTTATGCCGAGATCGCCAAGCGCACCAAAAACCCCGATGCCAAGGCGCTCTACAAGCTGATGGCGCGTGACGAGAGCCGCCATGCCGGGTTCATCAACGACAGCCTGAAGGACGCCGGAATCGGCATCGACCTGAGCTTCCTGACAAAGACCAAGAAATACACCTTCTTCCGCCCGAAATTCATCTACTACGCGACCTATCTGTCGGAAAAGATCGGCTACGCGCGCTACATCACGATCTTCCGCCATTTGCAGCGCAATCCGGACCGGATGATTCACCCGATTTTCAACTGGTTCGAGCAATGGTGCAACGACGAGTTCCGCCACGGCGAGGCGTTCGCGCTGGTCATGCGGTCGGACCCGAAACTGCTAACCGGCCTCAATAAATTGTGGATCCGGTTCTTCCTCGTCGCGGTCTACGCAACGATGTACGTCCGCGATCACGCCCGGCCCCATTTCCACGCAGCGCTCGGCATCGATCCGACCGAATATGACTATACCGTGTTCCGGACGTGCTCGGCAATCACGCGGCAGGTGTTCCCGGTTGTGCTCGACAGTGACTCCCCCGTCTTCCGGACGCGGCTCGAGGCAGTTCGCATCGCGCATGTCGAGAGTCTGGGCGCGGGGCCGCTGAAGCGCGCGGCGTGCAAGGCGCGCATCGGTTACCATATGGTGCGGCTCTACTTCATGCCGACCGAAAGTAACGCCCTGCCCGCGCAAGTCCGGCTGGTGCCCGCCTGGTGACGACGACGGGTCATATCCTGCCGCTCGTTTTCGTAGCGTTGCTGTGGTTCGCGTCCACGGCACTGGTCGTGTGGCTCGACAACCGTCCGCGCGTGAGTTTTGCCAACAGCCTGACGATCACGGGCATGGCGGCACTGTTCGGCGTCGGAATTATCGCCGCCGCGGCACCCTCGGCCACGCTGCTCGCCACCTACGCCTCCTTCGTCGCGGCGTTTGCGGTGTGGGGCTGGCACGAGCTCAGCTTCCTGACGGGCACCACCACCGGCCCGCGCCGCGAGCCCTGCCCCGACGACGCACACGGCTGGGAACGGTTCCGCCTGTCGGCGGCAACCGTCATCCACCACGAGCTCGCGCTCGTTGCGACGCTCGCGTTGCTGATCGTGCTGACCTGGGGCAGCATCAATCCGACCGGTGCCTATGCCTTCACAATCTTGTTCGGGATGCGCCTCTCGACCAAGCTCAACGTGTTCCTCGGGGTGCCTAATTTCTCGACCGAGATTTTGCCCGTACAGCTCGCCTATCTCAAAAGCTATTTCCGCAACCGCCCGTTCAACGCGCTGATGCCTGTGTCGCTCGCGCTGGGCATCGGCGCTACGGTGTGGCTCGGCCAGACCGCGCTTGCCAGCACCGGCGACGCCGCCGTCATCTGGTCGCTGCTCACCGGCCTCGCGCTGCTGGGCGTGGTCGAACATCTGTTTCTCGTGCTGCCGCTCCGCGACAGCGCATTGTGGCGCTGGGCAATACCTGCTGCGCCTGTCAAAGAACTCTGAGGGGAGGACAACAATGGACTACGAGGCCCTGTTCAGCGAGCAGCTCGACGGATTGCGCGAAGCCGGCAACTACCGCGTCTTCCACGAAATAGAACGCAAGCAGGGACAGTTTCCCAACGCGCGGCGCTACCGGGATTCCGTCGAGGTCGGTGAAGTCACGGTGTGGTGCTCGAACGATTACCTCGGCATGGGGCAGCACCCGAAGGTGCTGGGCGCCATGCACGAAACGCTCGACAGCTGCGGCGCGGGCGCGGGCGGCACCCGCAACATCAGCGGCACCAACCACCAGCATGTCCTGCTCGAGACCGAGCTTGCCGATTTGCACGGCAAGGAAGCTGCGCTGCTGTTCACCAGCGGCTATGTGTCGAACTGGGCGGCGCTCGGCACGCTCGCCGCACGCATGCCCAACTGCGTTGTCCTCTCCGATGCGCTCAATCACGCCTCGATGATCGAGGGCATCCGCCACAGCCGCGCCGAATGCCTGCGCTTCCGCCACAACGACGTCGCGCATCTCGACGAACTGCTGAGCCAGGTCGAGCCCGGCCGCCCCAAGCTCGTCGCGTTCGAAAGCGTCTATTCGATGGACGGCGACATCGCGCCCATCGCCGAAATCATTGCAGTCTGCGAAAAGCATGGCGCGCTCAGCTATATCGACGAGGTTCACGCCGTCGGCCTCTACGGTCCGCGCGGCGGCGGCATTGCCGAACGCGAAGGGCTGATGGACCGGATAGACGTGATCGAGGGGACGCTGGGCAAGGCCTATGGCGTCATGGGTGGCTATATCGCCGCGTCCAAAAACCTGTGCGATTTCGTCCGCAGCTTTGCCAGCGGGTTCATCTTCTCGACCGCGCTGCCCCCCGCGATCGCGGCAGGCGCAGCCGCGTCGATCCGGCACCTGAAAGAAAGCCAGATCGAGCGCGTCCGCCACCAGAACCGCGTCGCAATCGTCCGCCAGCGCCTCGACGCGATGGGCATCCCGCACCTCGACAACCCCAGCCACATCATCCCCGTAATGGTCGGCGACGCGCACCACGCCAAAATGATCAGCGACTGGTTGATGGACAATCACGGCATCTATGTGCAGCCGATCAACTATCCGACCGTGCCCAAGGGCACAGAGCGGCTGCGGATCACGCCGTCGCCGGTGCACACCGACGGGGATATCGACAAACTGACGACGGCGCTGAGCGAGATTTGGGGAATGTGTGCGCTGGCGCGGGTGCCGCTGGCGGCGTAGGCGCTTCGGCCAAGGGTCAGCGATTGTTAGCCTTTCCGCGCTAACGGAAATCGATGTGTACGCCCGGATCAATCCGATACCGCCCTTATCCGATAATCCGACAGGCCATTGCTTATGCGGCGGGCTGCATTTTGTTGGTCGGCGCGTTCATCGGGGTTGAGCAGTGCATCGCGGAAGGATGTGCTCCTCCTTCGGGACATTTCGATCTTTTCGGAGGCACACTTGGCCACTACGTCTTAACGCCAACCTTTCTCGCAATCGCTTGTTGGCTGTCTTTTCGTGCAGTCCATATTCTAGCGAACGGTCGGCAAGCCATAACCTATGGCCCTACAGGATTACGCCTTTCAAAAGTGTGGAGGACTTACGACGTCGCTTGGCGGGACTGCGAAAGGCTCCAAATTGAGATCGAAGGCAAACGCCCGAACGCGGAAAGCCTCATTGTCTTTTATCGCCTTTACGAGTCAGCCATCTACTTTGAACTGAGCAAGTTAGAAGCCGACGCCGGCTCCCTACTTGCCCATGCTCAAGCCATCGCCGTCCTCGGCGACCGACAGTTGACCGTCACGCAACTAGATTTCTAACCATCTTGTTCCGGCGATGACGTCGCGGGTTGCGCTTAACCCCAATCCTCCACCACCAACCCTGGCACATCGCGAAAGTCCGCCGCGTTCATCGTTACCAGCGTCAGCCCATGTTCCAGCGCGGTTGCGGCGATCAGGCGGTCGTTGACCTTTCGCCGCGAATAGCCTGTGGCGGCGATGATCGCTTCGTAATGGCCGAGCGTCGCCCCACCGATCGGTAGTGTGATCGATTGCGACAACAGATGGCTTAGCCGTTCGGCTCTGATCGCGGTTACGTCAGGTTCGCGATACACGCCGTTTAGCAATTCAACGCGGGTAAAAAACGACAGGAATGGCGGCGCGGCAATGCGACGAAGCCGTTCTCGAACTTCAGGCTGCTTGTCACGCCAGTGGATCGCGACATCGGTGTCGATCAGAACTGACAAGCGCGCTCAATCGTCGCGAAAAATGATCGGTTCGCGTTTCTCGACGCGCCCGGGGCCAGGCATCGCATCCATCTCGTCAAGCAACGCGAGCCATTTACGTTTGACCTCGGCCGCATCGACCTTCTCCCGCACGAAGATTCCGCGCGGCGTCTGTTCGAGCTGCAACTCGGTCCCTTCGGCGATGCCGAATGACTTGGGTAGCCGCACCGCGACGCTGTTCCCCGCCTTGAAGGCTTTGCTATCGACAATCGCGTTCATGAGGATGTATCTACTGGACATACGGTTTCGGCACAAGTTTTATCCGACAATCTGAGAATTTGTACGAATGTGGGATAATGGCGATTTGTACGATGCCCTAAGTCGCCCTCGGCACCGCAAACCAGATTACATGGCGCGGCCCCTTACCATTGCTCCGCGCACGCACCACGACTTCATCGACCGCGAACCCCGCCTCGCCCAGCCGCCGTGTGAACACCGCGTCCGGCGCTGCCGACCACACCGCGAGAACCCCGCCCGTTCGCAACGCTGCCTTCGCCGCCGCCAGCCCTGCGCGCGAATAGATCCGGTCGTTCGCCGCACGGACCAGGCCGTCGGGGCCGTTGTCAACGTCGAGCAGGATTGCGTCATAGTTGCCGCGCGCGTCGCCGATCACATCGGCCACGTCGCGCATGTCGAGCGTCACGCGCGGGTCGTCGAGGCAGCCCGCCGCGAGCGTCGCCATCGGGCCGCGTGCCCAGTCGATGATTTCGGGCACCAGCTCGGCGACCGTCACCCGCGCATCGCCCGGCAACAGCGCCAGCGCTGCACGCAGGGTGAAGCCCATGCCGTATCCGCCGACCAGCAGATGCGGGGCGGTGCGCGCACCCAGTCGCTCGCACGTCATGACCGCCAGCGCCTCTTCGGACCCGCTCATCCGGCTGTTCATCAGCTCGTTGCGGTCGAGGACGATCATGAAATCGTCACCGCGCCGGAACAGGCGCAGCGGCTCACCGCCGGGGACTTGGGCTGTGCCAAGGGGTTCGCGGGGTGTCATCCGACCGGCGATAGGCAGGCCGCGCGTAAAACGCCATGCAACACACCGGACTTGCGCGAAATCGCTGCGGGCCTATCAGCGCGCGTTGAAACCCTTTTCAGCCGGAACCGATTTCCATGCCTGCCTTCAAACAACCGACTTTTCAGGAGCGCGCCGCGCTTGCCGCTCAAGCCAAACAGGCGGCGCTCGAAAAGCTGAAGGCCAAGCCCCCGGTCGACGAAGCCGAACTCGCCGCGCGGCGCGAGGCTGCGGCGACGAAAGCGGCAGCGGCGGAACTGGCTCGCGTTGAAAAGCGCGCTGCGTTCGAAGCCGAAAAGCTGGCGCGGAAAGAGCGTGCAGCCGAGGCTGCGGCTAATGCCCCGCCTCCGCCGAAAGTGCTTACGGCTGAGGAGCAAAAGGCGATCCGCGATGCTAAATACGCGGCACGCAAGGCGCGGAAGCGGTAGCGATTTCGATAGAGTTAGGATTCGTCATTCCCGCGAAGGCGGGAAACCCACAACAGCCGCGCGGTGAGGCGTTGGGGTCCCGCCGTGGCGGGGATGACGAATCTAGGTAGCAAGGCGGCAGGGCAATAGCACTTCGACCAGCCCTATCTCGCCGCGACCGTTACCTCGATCCGCCGGTTCTTCTGGTTGCCCGCAGGCGTACCCGAATTATCCAGCGGGCGTGACGACCCGAAGCCCTGTGCCGACACCTGCGTCGCCGCGACGCCGCGTTCGGACAGATAGGCATCGACCGCATCGGCGCGCGACTGGCTGAGCTTCAGATTGGACGCCGCATTGCCCACCGCATCGGTGTGCCCCTCGACTGCCATTTTGAAGTTCGAACAGCGCCCCGCGATCTGGACCAGACCATCGAGCAATGCCGCCGAGGTCGACCGGATCGTCGCCGCACCGGTATCGAACTCGACTGTCTTACCCGCCAGCGCCGCGTCGAAATCGGCGTTGCAGCTGGCGGCGGTCGCATTCGGATCGGCCTTAGGTGCGGCCAGTGTTGCCGCCGCAGCGACAAGACCAGTGCCCGTAGGCCAGAGCGTCGGGTTATCCGCCCGCATCGACACGCCGTTCATAGGCTTGGCCAGACCCTGGTGACAGGTCGCACAGTTGACCTTGTAGACATCGCCTGCCGGACCCTTACGCCACGGACTCGCGCCGCCCAGCGGATTGACCGCCGGGAAAACGCTTGCCAGCGGCGTCATATATTCGGCGTTGGTCGAGGCGACCATCCGCAAGCCGTACCACGCCAGCGCCCGTTTCGGGCTGCTCATGTTCCACTGACGGAACGAAGCAGTGTTGTGGCAATAGGTGCAGTTAACGCCCAGCCCCTGAGAGAGGTGCATCATCAGGCCATAGGTTTTCTCGGCATCCTTGACCGAAACAATATGATCGGGCGATGGCAGTGCCTTGTCCGACGCAACCCGAATCTTGTTGACGCCGTCGTCTTTCAGATAGGCCGAGAAACTGTCGTACGGCAGCGAGGCAAAGGCCGCCGAAGCACTCGGATGGTTTTGTCCGGTCACGCCCTGCGCCATGCCCATCGACTTGCCCGGCGCGGCGGCTGCCCATTTATAGGCGGGCACTGCATTGCCGCGATGGCACGTCCAGCACGTCACGCCGGTCCCCTGCACATGCTGGGTATAGTTGGCGTTGATGTTCTGCGTCATCTGGATCATTTTGCGCGCGACGACCTTGGTGTATTTCTCGTCGGACGCCATGTTGTTGGGGTTGTGACAGTAATTACAGCCCTGCTCCTCGACGGGCAGCCCCGCCGCCGGCACGACCCAGTTGTTCATCTGCGCCATCAGGTGGTTGAAGCGTTCGGTGCTGACCCCGCCGAGCACCTGCACATTCTGGTAGCTGGCACTGGCGCGCGGCCCGCTATCGTCGGGGGTCGCATAGATGTTGGCCGGGATCGGCACCTGCGCCTTGACGAGCTTGGGGTTGACGATCTGGTTGATACCCGTCCCGCGATAGCCCTCTTGCGAAGACTTCTTTGGACCGATCTCACAGCCGGTCAGCAGCAGCGGAACGGTGGCGACCACCGTGATGAAAAGACGCGTCTGGCTCATTTTGCTGCTCCCGGAAGAGTGGCAGGATCGACGACACCTGTCGATGGATAGCTCGGTGCATAGCCGTGCAGCTGTGCCCACAGATACCAGTTATCAACAACCGTGCCGGTCAACAGGATGCCGATGCCGCCGGTCAAGGTCGTCAGCACCGCAAACCACCACGCCCAGCGATGGATCGATTCCATCGTGGCGTTGAAGCCCATCGTCCAGCGCCAGAACAAGGCGGCGCGTTCGGTGGCCGTCCCGCGATCGGTGATCTGCTCGATCTCGCGCTCGCCGCCGTAGCGACCGACCGCAAGGATCGTCGCGCCGTGCATGGCGAACAAAAGGGTCGACCCGTAAAGGAACGCGATCGAGAGCGCGTGGAACGGGTTGTAGAAGAGATTGCCGTAGCGGATCGAGAATGCGGCGGTCCAGTCGAGGTGCGGGAAGATGCCGAACGGCACGCTTTCTGCCCAGCTGCCCATCAGCATCGGCCGGATGAACCCGATCGACAGCATCAGGAAAATCGCGCTCGCAAAAGCCCAGGCGACATGCGTGCCCATGTCCAGTGCCTTGGCGCGGGTGTAGATACGCGCCCACCATAGCAGCACCGAGGCGGTCATGAAGAACGCCGCGATCTGCCACCAGCCGCCCTTGGCCAAGGGCACGAAGAACTGGAAGCCGTACTCCGGTCCCGGCGGTTCGAGCGCCAACCAGAACAATTGCCGGACGAACTGGACAGGATCCCAGTTGACCGACGCGAGCATGTTCAGCCCGGTGATCTCGAACGCGATGAAGAAGCACAGCAGTGCCGCAATGCCGAGGCGACCGAGATAGATCGGGCCGATCTGCGCGTTGCCGAACTTGCCCATCCAATAGGAAAAGCCGGGGGTGCCGTCGCGGGGGAAATCCCCTGCGGGCAGCGCGGGACCGTATTCGGGTGCGCCGCGCAATTGCACCTGGGTGAAGATATTCTGATAGCGTGCCATGTCCTATCTCCCCCTCACGACCAGATCGGCAGATTGAGCCACCACGTCCACCATTCGGGCCAGCCGCGTGTCCAGAACGGGCCGGAAATGATGATGCACACCGCGCTCCAGAACCCGGCGCTGAGCGCCAGGAACAGGCCGACACGGTGAATGCCGAGTGTGCCCACCGAATAGCCGATGGTGTCGCGGAAAAACGTATCTTCGTACTCGGGCGTTTTCACGTCCTGCCCCTTGGCCGGATTAACCGCGGACAGGATCAGCGAGCCGTGCAGCGCGAGCGCCATCGTCGTCGTGAAGAAGAACGACACCGCGATCATATGCGCCGGATTGTAGTGGAAATGCAGGTATTGATACCCCGTGTTCGACACCCAATCGAGGTGGCTGAAAATCCCGTAGGGGAAGCCGAAGCCCCATGCGCCCAGCAGCACCGGCCGGATGACGACCAGCGAGATATAGGCGAAGATGGCCACGCCGAACGCGAAGGGCACATGATAGCCGATGCCGAGCTTTCGACAGATTTCGACCTCGCGCAACGCCCAGGACACGAATGCCCCGATCGCGCACATGGTGATGATCTGCCAGAAGCCTCCCTCCCGGAGCGGCGCCAGCGCAAGGCCATAGGATATGTCGGGTGGCGCGATCGAGATCAGCCACGGGTTCCACGTCGGCCCCAGCGAGGCCGCGTAAAAGATAAGCGCCGTGCCAAGGGCCGCGCAGAGCGCCGTCGTGACGCCGAAAAATCCGACGTAGAACGGGCCCACCCAGAAATCGAACAGGTCGCCGCCGATCAGCGTCCCTCCCCGAACCCGGTATTTTCTCTCGAAGCTCAACAGCGCCATGGCACGTCTCCGCGTGCTTCACCCGATTGTCGGGCGAAGTCCATTTTTGTACGCAAACCCAAAGTTCCGGGTCACGGAACGGGGCAGGTGTCGCGCCCGACCCCGCTCCGCTTCCCCGAACCGTATTGCTACGGCGTAGTCGTGGCCGGAGCGGCAGCAACCGTTGCGGCTGCGTGCGGACCGTCGAGCCAGTTGAACCGGTCGGTGCTCAGCAAGATGAAGTGAATCAGCAGTGCCAGCACGAACAGGAAAACAGCCAGTGCGACCAGCGTACGCCGCGGGTCGAAGATCATCCAAAGTCTCCACATGGTGTGGTTCCTTATCTTAGGGTGTCAATTCCGGCCTCTCATCCCCCGACCGAGATCGGGCAACGACAAGCAGGTCGTCCGATGCGGGTCAGCCCAGCCAGGGTTTCCACATCCAGACGAGGACGTGGGCAACCACTGCGATTGCCGTGAAGCCCATGAAGCTGCTCACGAAAATCTTGTGGAACTCTTTCGCCTCGTCAGCGGTCAGGTAGGTCCCGACCCCGTCTCTGTTATCGCTCATGTTTCCGTCTCCATTATGCCCTTGGAACTATGGAGCGACGGGTGCGCCCCCGGGCGGTATCCGCGTGGCGCAAACCACGAGGATGGGTTGAGGTCCGTTGGGACCGAAAGGGTAAGAGGCGCGCTCATGCGCCCGCCTCCTGCATGGCTTCATCGACGCGCGTTTGCGTCACGACCGCTTCGCCGGCGCGACGTGCGGCGCGCTCGGCGGCGTCGCGGATGCGCTTGGCCATCGAAATGCGGACCAGCACCGGCGCGCGCTCGACGGCGGCGTCGAGGCTATCCTTGGCAGTGATGTCCCATGCCAGCTCGGTGAGCGTGCGCGCCGGGGTCGCTTCGACCTTGTCGAGCACGGTGCCGAGCGGCAGGATGTTGAACAGCGCATCGAACAGCGCGTTGCACACTTCCTGAATCAGATAGGTTGCGCCCGCATAGCCCATGAACGGCGTGCCGGTGTGGCGGCGGATAACCGCGCCGGGGAAGCTCGCCGGGACAAACATGCTGCGTCCGCCCGCTTCGGC
>JANNVL010000093.1:0-13928 GCA_031408195.1 Sphingomonadales bacterium
ATCTTGGCCGATGCTTCGATCGTGCGCTGGTCGTTCGTGGGACGGATGTTGCCGTAATAATCGAACGGGTGCGCGTTCACATCTTCGTTGAATGCGGGGTTCGCGCCCGCGAAATTGGGGAGGTGAAACGACGCGTTGAAATTGATCGAGGCACCTTTGACCTTGGCATAGCGCGCCTTCAGGTCGAGGTTGGTCGCCTCGCCCAGCGCCGCGACGAGCCGTCCGTCCACGCCCCAGACTTCCTGATCGTCGACGACGTTCGCGTTCAAAAAGCGGTTGCGGTAAAACCCGTCAGTCTTGCGGAAATTGCCCGACAAAACGACCCCGACATTGCTGCCGATGGGGGCGGCAACATAGCCGCGCAGCTCGCCGGTGCCCTGTTCGGCATAGCTGGCAGTCAGCGATCCTTCGAGCGCGTCGCCGGGTTTCACCGTGGTCACGACAATCGCACCCGCCGCAGCGTTGCGTCCGTAAAGCGCGCCCTGCGGCCCTTTGAGGATTTCGATCTGGCGCAGCGTTCCCTGCACTTCGTTCAGCTGCGCGGTGTTGGTTTTCAATATGCCGTCGACGACAAGCGCGACCGAGCTTTCGGCATCGCGCGCGCCGTTGATGCCACGGATGTTGATCTGGGTATCGCCTGCTTCTGCGGTCCCTGTAACGATGGTGACACCGGGTGTGAGCTGCGCGAAGCCGCCCGCGTTGACGACGCCGGTGCGTGCAAGTGTTTCCGCAGTCAGCACCGTGATCGAGGCGGGAACATCGCTCAGTCGCTCGCTCTGGCGGCGCGCGGTGACGATGATTTCGGCTTCTTCTGCGCCGGCGGCAGGCGCTTGGGCATAGGCGGGTAGCGCCAGCGACATTGCCGTTGCCCCGAGCAGAATCTTCATCGACGTACGCATCGGTCGTCCCCCTTGTCGGCCCCGCGCCAGTGATGCCGGTCGCGTCCTGATTGGCAACCTATTGTATACAAACTTGTCAGGTCAAGCCTTGCCGTTGCAGGCGGTCGCAGGCTAACACCGGCCCGTCATGACCCGAGCCGCCGACCGCGCCTATGCCGAAATCCGCAGCCTGATCCTGTCGGGCGATGCCGCGCCGGGGACGCAGCTGACCGAGGAACAACTGGCCGACATCTGCGGCGTTTCGCGCACCCCCGTGCGTGACGCGCTGCGGCGGCTGGAGGCCGAGCTTTACATCGTGCGATCAGGGTCGCAGCGCGCGTTCGTCGCCGACTGGAGCCATGCCGACGTCGACGAGATGTTCACGCTGCGCGGGATGCTAGAGGCTCATGCGGCGCGGCGCGCGGCGACGCGGTTCGATGGGGAGCGTTTGGTTGCCTTGCGGGCCTGCAACACCGCACTGGAGGCGGCGGTGCGGCAGGGCGAACCCGACATCCCCGCGTTCCTAGCCAGCAACCGCGAGTTTCACCGCCTTATTGTCGAAGCGGCGCAATCGCCGCGACTTGCCGTCACGCTCGCCACGCTGGTCGAGCAGCCTGTCGTCCGCCGCACCGCGTTGCACTACGGCCGCGACCAGCTCGCCCGCTCGGCGAGCGAGCACCGCGAACTGATCCTCGCGTTCGAGGCGCGCGATGCGGATTGGGCACATGCCGTGATGACCGGGCACATCCGGCGGGCGTTCCATGCGTTTCGCGGGGTGGTGGGGTAATGAGTCCGCTTTGTTGTGGGGGAGCTGACAGTCAGGTTTTGCAGTCTGCAAATCCGAGAGCGGACACCCCCAAGCTCGTCACCCCGGTCTTGAACACGGGGCTTGGCTTTTCTTCAACACCGGTGCGGCTCAAGGGTAGCCAAGCCCCGTGTCGAGCACGGGGTGACGACCGTCTTTAATCTCCGCTTTCAGGAAACGAGATCGATCGTGCAAACGCCCGAAAACTTGTCACTCTAGGCCACTCATCACCGATGGTCGGCCAGATACGCCTCAGCCTCCGCGCTCCCCACAACCTCCGCATATTTGCTCTTCAGATCGAAGATATTCGCGTTGTGCACGCGCCGGTCGCGGTCGCCGCAGGCGTCTTCGACGACGAGCGGGACGAAGCCGTGGCACAGCGCGTCGAGTGTGCTCGCGCGGACGCAGCCCGAGGTCGAGAGGCCGGTTATGAGGATAGTATCGACGCCGAGCGCATGGAGTTGCGCGGCGAGATCGGTGCCGAAGAACGCGCTGGGGAAAAATTTGGTGACGACGATATCGTCGGCGTGCGGCGCAAGTTCGGGGGTGAAGTCGCCCATTGGATTGCCGGTGTCGAATGCGGCGAGCGCAGGCACTTTTCGGTAGAACTGCCCGCCTTCACTGGGCGTCGCATATTCCACGCGGGTGAACACGACTGGCACCCCCGCTGCCCGCGCCGCCTCCGCCAGTTGCGCCGCGACCGCGCGTTCGGCCTCGACCCCTGCATACAGGCCGCAGTCCTTGTCGAAATAGGCGCGGGCAAAGTCGATCAGGATCAGCGCAGGTGACTTGCCCGGCAACAGCTTGCCCCCGAAGCCAGCAGCGGCATAATCGGTGTCGAGATTGTCGGCGTTGCGGTTCATGCGGTGCGTATGTCCGTCTGGTGGAGACGCCCGGGCTATACAGGGATCAGGGTGGTTTGTATACAAATCCGATGAACGACCGCGTCGAAATCGTCGAAGTTTCTCCGCGCGACGGACTCCAGAACGAGAAAGAGCTCGTCTCGACCGCCGACAAGATCGCGCTGGTCGAGCGGCTGATCGGTATCGGTGCACGGCGGATTGAGGTTGCGAGCTTCGTCAACCCCCGCCGCGTCCCGCAAATGGCCGATGGTGAGGACGTGATTGCGGGGCTGCCCGACGATCTGCGTATAACCTATATCGGCCTGTGCCTCAACACGCGCGGTGTCGAGCGCGCTATTGCCAGCCGCGCCAACGGGCGCGGGATCGACGAGGCGGGATGCGTGATCGTGGCAACCGACGCGTTCGGTATTGCTAATCAGGGGCAGACCGTGGTCGAGGGACTCGCCGCGAACCGTGCGATGATCGCGTTGGCGAAAGCTGCGGGACTGCCCGCGCAGGTCACGATTTCAGCAAGTTTCGGCTGCCCTTTCGAAGGGCCAGTGCCGCAAGCGCGCGTCCTCGATATCGCCCTACAAATGGCCGAGGCGGGCGCGACCGAGATCGCCTTTGCTGACACGATCGGCGTCGGCGTACCGTCGCAGGTCGGTGAAATGTTCGAACGCGGGTTCGAGCGGCTGGGCAAGGATTTTCCGTTGCGCGTCCACCTCCACGACACGCGCGGCATGGCGCCGGCCAACGCCTGGGCAGCCTATCAGGCGGGGTGTCGGGTGTTCGACAGCGCGCTTGGCGGGCTGGGCGGGTGTCCGTTCGCACCGGGGGCCAAAGGCAATGTCGCGACCGAAGAGCTGCTCTACATGTTCGAACGGAGCGGCGTTGCGACCGGCCTCGATCTCGATGCAGCACTGCTTGCAAACCACTGGTTCTCGGGCGTGATGGGGCGTCCGCTGCCGAGCCGGGTCGGACAGGCAGGCGATTTCATTCCAAGAAACGAAACACGGGAGGCGGCATGAGTTACCGTTTGGGCGTCGACGTGGGGGGCACGTTCACCGATCTGCTGATTATCGATGAGGCAAGCGGGCGGACCTACCGCGACAAGGTGCCGTCGACACCGCACGATCCGTCCGAAGCGGTCATCGCTGGTGCGCGGCAGCTTTGCGAGCGCGCGGGCATTACGCCGCAAGAACTCGCACTATTCATGCACGGCACCACCGTGGCGACCAATGCGGTGCTCGAACAAAAGATCGCGCGGGTCGGCTTGATCGTTACCGACGGGTATCGCCATATCCTCCAGATCGCGCGTAGCCTCGTCCCCGGCGGTCTCGCGGCGTGGATCGTCTGGCCGAAACCCGAGCCGATGGCCCCGCTGGAGGCTACGATCGAAGCGCCCGAGCGCATGGGGGCCGATGGTGTCGTGGTCCGCGCGCTCGACGAGGCCGCACTGCGCGTCAACATCAAGCGATTGGCCGAGGAAAAGGTCGAGGCGGTCACTGTCTGCCTCATCAACAGCTATATGAACGACGCGCATGAACGCCGCGTGGCGGAGATCGTTGCGGAGGAAATGCCGGGCATCCCGGTCAGCATCTCCGCCGACATCTTGCCTGAGATGCAGGAATACGAACGCGCGCTGACCACAGTCGCCAACTCCGCCGTGCGACCGACGGTGTCGCGCTATGTCGGCAATCTGGAGGCGCAGCTGACGAATTGGGGGAGTGCGGCCAAGCTCAACCTGCTGCGCTCCGACGGCGGCCTCATGTCGGCGGAGAAAAGCCGCACGGCACCGGTCAATCTGTTGATGTCGGGTCCGGCGGGCGGTGTTGCAGGGGCGGTGTGGATCGCCAAGAACGCGGGGCATCCCAATGTGCTGACAATCGACATGGGTGGCACGTCGACCGACGTCGCGTTGATCGAGGATTATCAGGCGCGGCTGCGGCGCGAGACCAGCGTCGGGCATTTGACCGTGCGCGCGTCGTCGCTCGACGTGAAGACGGTGGGCGCGGGCGGGGGATCGATTGCGAGCGTGCCCGAGCTGACCAAAGCCCTTCGTGTCGGTCCGCAGTCGGCAGGCGCGGTGCCGGGGCCGGCGGCGTACGGGCGCGGCGGCGAATTGCCGACGGTGACCGATGCCAATGTCGTGCTCGGCTATCTGCCCGAAAACCTGCTCGGCGGGACGTTCAAGCTCGACCGCGCGGCATCGACGCGCGCGGTGCAGACGGTGGCGGATGCGCTCAACATCGGCCTGATGGAGGCAGCAGCAGGGATCGTCGCGATCGTCAACGAGACGATGTACGGCGCGCTGCGGCTGGTTTCGGTGCAGCAAGGCTATGACCCGCGCGATTTCGCGCTGATGGCGTTCGGTGGTGCCGGGCCGCTGCATGGCAACGCGATGGGCGTGCTGATGGGCAGTTGGCCGGTCATCATCCCGCCCTCGCCCGGCGTGCTGTGCGCCTATGGCGATGCGACGACGCGGTTGCGCGTGGACGCGCAGCGCAGCTTCAACAAGCTGGTGACGCATACGGATGACGCCGAAGTTGGCGCGGTCATCGACCAGTTGATCGGCCAGGTCGGGGCCGAACTCGAAGCCGAAGGTGTCCCGCGGGGCGATCAGGAACTGCGCGTCGAAATTGATATCCGCTATTCGGGGCAGGCCTTCGAAGTGCCGCTATTCAGCCCGCAGGGATCGACCATCGCCCAACTCGTCGAACGCTTCGATGCCGAACACAAACGGCTGTTCACGTTCAACCTGTCGGTGCCGCAGGAACTGGTGAATATCCGCGTCGTGGCGCTGGGCAAGGCGGCGAACGTCAGCGCCGAGCGGATCGAGAGCGGCAATGGCGACCCTGCAACCGCCAAACTCTATGACCAGAAAGTCTGGATGGACGGGCGCGAGCAGGACGCGGTGATCTATGACCGCGCCAAGCTCCGCAGCGGCGACGTCATACGCGGTCCGGCGGTCGTGATCGAGATGGACTCTACGACCCTCGTCCTGTCGGGCCACATCGCGACCGTCGACGACTTCGCCAACATCCTCATCACGCCGGAGGCACGCTGACATGCCCGCGCAGATCATCCAGACCAGCACGACGCCCTTCGCGGCCATCGACCTCGATCCGGTCACGCTCGACATCATCGAAAATGCGATGCGGAACGCGCGCATCGAAATGGACGCGACGCTCGTCCGCACCGCGATGTCGCCGGGTATCCGCGAACAGGGCGACGCCTTTCCGCTGATCGCCGACCCCGCTGGCAAGATGATCGTCGGCCAGTTCGGCAGCTTCATCGACGGCTTCCTGCGCGGCTTTACAGGCACGATCGAGGAGGGCGACATGATCTTCCTTAGCGACCCGTACAGCTGCGAGGGCGCGATCTCGCACTCGAACGACTGGCTCGTGCTGCTCCCGGTATTCCGCGCAGGGCGCTTGGTGGCGTGGACCGCGATGTTCGGGCACCAGTCGGACATCGGCGGCAAGGTTGCGGGGTCGATGCCAATCGATGCGCGCGCGATCTTCGAGGAAGGCGTCCGCATCCCGCCGGTCAAGATCTACGCCAAGGGCGTTTATAACGAAGACCTCATCAAGCTGGTCATGCACCAGACCCGCAAGCCTGACTGGTGCGCGGCGGATTTGAACGCGCTGATCGCGAGCTGCCGCGTCGCGGCGCGGCGGGTGGACGAGATGTGCGCGCGCTTCGGCGACGATGTTTATGTCTCGGCGACGCAAGCGCTGCTCGCGCGCAATCACCGCGCGATGAAAGCGCTGATCCAGCAATCGGTCGGCGAGGACGCGGTCAGTTTCGAGGACTATGTCTGCGATGACGGCGTCGGTTATGGCCCGTACAAAATCCGCTGCACGATGCGCCGCGTCGGCGAAAAGGTGATCCTCGATTTCGAGGGGACCGATCCGCAGTCGGATGCGTCGATCAATTTCTACCTCAACGAGAACATGTTCAAGATGTTCTTCGGCATCTACATGATCATGGTCTTCGACCCACAGATCATGTTCAACGACGGGTTCTACGACCTGATCGAAGTTCGCATTCCCGAAGGGTCGCTGCTCAAGCCGAAATACCCTGCCGCGCTGTCGGGACGGACCCACGCGCTGGGTCGCATCTTCGACATTCTCGGCGGATTGCTCGGCCAGCGGACGCCCGAGTTCCTCTGCGCCGCCGGGTTCAGCTCGTCGCCGCACCTCATGTATTCGGGTCGCGACAACCGGCCGGGCAAGGGCGGCGAATGGTTCCAGCTGTTCCAGATCGGCTTTGGCGGGATTCCGGGCAAGCCCTTCGGCGACGGCCCTGACGGGCATAGCCTGTGGCCGGGGTTCACCAACGTCCCCAACGAATTCCTCGAACGCTATTTCCCGCTCCGTATCGAGCGCTACGAGGCACTCGCCGACACCGGCGGCGCGGGCAAGTTTCGCGGCGGCAATGGCATCCACATGAGCTACCGTTTTCTCGCCAGCGGCACGGTCAGCATCCACGACGACCGCTGGTTCACCTATCCGTGGGGCGTGAACGGCGGCAAACCGGGAACGCGGGCGCGCAAGGTGCTGGAGAAAGCCGATGGCACGCAAACGGTGGTCGCTAACAAGCTCGACAGCCTGAGTGTTGCAGCGGGCGACCAGTTGCACTTTATCACTTGGGGCGGCGGCGGCTGGGGCGATCCGCTCGAACGCCCGCCCGAACTGGTCGGCAAGGAAATCCGGCAGAAGCTGGTCACATCGGCAGGGGCCAAGGCTTATGGCGTCGTGGCCGATGCCGAGGGCGTCGTCGATGTGGGCGCGACCGAGGCGCTGCGTGCGACCATGCGCGCAGCCGCGAACGAAAACGTCCTGTTCGACCGTGGCGGCAGTATCGACGAATTGCGCGCGCGCTGCCTCGACGAGACCGGCCTTGCGCCGCCTGCACAGCCAGTCTGGACACACGCAGTCGCCGCCGAATGAGCGGTGCACTCGAAGGGCTGCGTGTCGTCGAACTCGGCCAGCTGCTCGCGGGTCCGTTCTGCGGGCAGCTGCTCGGCGACATGGGTGCCGAAGTCATCAAGGTCGAACCACCCGGTGCCGGCGATCCGATGCGCGACTGGGGGCAGGGCGACGACAAGGTCCAGTGGGAAGTCATCGCGCGCAACAAGAAGTCGGTCAGCGCCAATTTGCGTGTGCCCGAGGGGCAGGCACTCGTCCGTCGCCTGATTGCGACCGCCGACATTCTGATCGAAAATTTCAAACCGGGTACGATGGAGAAATGGGGACTTGGTCCCGATGTGCTCCTCGCCGAACAGCCAAGCCTCATCATCGCGCGCATGTCGGGATACGGCCAGACCGGCCCATATAGCGACCGCGCGGGCTTTGGCGGCATCGGCGAGGCGATGGGCGGGTGGCGTTACATCGTCGGCGAGCCTGACCGCCCGCCCAGTCGCATGGGTATTTCGATCGGCGACACGCTGACCGCGACTTACGGCTGTATGGGTGTGCTCGCCGCGCTGCACGTTCGCGAGAAGACCGGCAAAGGGCAGGTGATCGACGCCGCGCTGTATGAAAGCGTCTTGCAGGTCATGGAGGGGCTGGTCCCCGAATACGATCATGGCGGCGTCATCCGCGAGCGCACGGGGTCGATCCTCAAGGGGATTGCGCCGTCCAATGTGTATGCGTGCAAAGACGGCGAATATATGATCGGCGCGAACAAGGATTCGCTGTGGCAGCGGCTGGCCGTGGCAATGGGTCGGCCCGAACTCGGCAGCGACGAACGCTATGCAACGCATGTCGCGCGTGGGCACAACCAGACCGAACTCGACGACCTTATCAACGCTTGGACCGGCACACTGGCTGTCGATCAGGTCGATGCGCTGATGATCGACAACGGCATTCCCGCAGGCCGCGTCTACCGCGCGCCCGAAATGCTGGCCGATCCGCATTTTGCAGCACGCGAGGCGATTATCGACGTCGAGACCGAGCGCTATGGCACGCTCAAGATGCAGGGGGCGTTTCCGAAAATGAGCCTGACGCCGAGCGGCGTGCGTAGTCCGGCGCCGTCGCAGGTCGGGCAGCATAATGCCCAAGTTTATGGCGCGTTGCTTGGTATCGACGGGGCCGAGCTCGAACGTCTTGCCGCCACCGGCGTTGTCTGACACGCTGAACCATGCCTCGTTTGAAACAAGTTCCCCGCGCCGATGCCGACCCTTTCGCGCAAGGGATATACGGCCTGTTGTTCGGCGACCGCGATCCTGTTGCCGAACCCGGCACGGCGACGGGGACGCCCGGCAACTGGTGGACGATCTTCGCCAATTCGCCCGATGCGTTCCGCCACACAACCGAAGGGTTCCAGTTCTACCGCTCGAAGAAGCGCAAGCTCGATCCGAAGCTGCGCGAACTCGGCCAGTTGCGTGCGGGCTTCGCCGTCGGTTCGCAGTTCGTGTTCTCGCAGCATTGCAAACAGGCGCGCGAGGTCGGGGTCGAAGAGGCGAAGATCGCGGCCATCCCGCATTGGCAGATTGCCGATTGTTACAGCCCGCTCGAACGCGCGGTGCTGGCGCTGGCCGACGCACTGGCGCTCGACAGGGGGCGGGTCGGCGATGCGGTGTTCGACGTGCTCAAGGCCCAGCTTGACGACGAAACCATCGTCGAACTCACTTATGTGACCGCGACCTATGTGATGCACGCCACGATGTCGCGCGCGCTTCGCCTCGAATATGACGATGTCGAGGAGCGCGTGGTAGAGGTGCCCGCGCCAACGGGCGACACCATCGACGTTATGGCTATGGTCGACAAGGCATGAGCTACCACCACCTTGCGCTTGCGGCCAAAGACATGCGCGCCATCCACGCGTTTTACGAAGGCGTCATGGGGTTCGATCTGGTCAAGGTCGAAGTGGGGCCATCACCCGGCGGCGGCTGGGCCAAGCATTATTTCTACCGCATGGGCGAAACCGACAGCTTTATCGCGTTCTGGGAAATGCACGGCGTCCCCGGCAGCGAGAGCTTCGAACCCAATTTGAGCCGCGCCGCAGGGCTGCCGGACCATATCAACCATATCGCTTTCGGGGCCGATAGCGTTGCTGATCTGAACGCGCGGTGCGCGCGCTGGACCGCAGCAGGGCTCGATGTGTTCGAGGTCGATCACAATTGGTGCCGGTCGATCTACACCCGCGACCCCAACGGCAATCTCGTCGAATTTTGTGTGACGACCGGGAGCTTCACCGACGACGACCGCAGCCGCGCACTCGCGGCGCTCGACGAAACCGAGCCGAATTTCTCGCCGCCGCCCGCCTCGACGAAGGTCCACCGCGCGGTCAGATAACCGCGCACACCGTCTTTGTTTCGAGATAAGCGTCGAGTGCCTCGCGGCCTGAATCGCGGCCCCATCCCGATTGCTTCATGCCCCCAATGGGCAGCGAGGCGTCGTACATTGCGTGGCTGTTGATCCAGACCGTCCCCGCGCGGATCGCGGCGGCCATGCGGTGCGCGGTCGAGAGGCTCTCGGTCCAAACGCTTGCGGCAAGGCCATAGTCGCTGTCATTGGCTTCGCGCACGACATCGGCCAACTCGGTGAAGCGTTGTGCGACTAGCACCGGGCCGAACACTTCCTCGCGGACGATTTCCATGTCGCCGGTGACGTCGGTGATGACCGTTGGCAAGACGAAGGCGCCGTTGGCGCTCGCGCCGGACCCAATGAGCGTCGCATTTCCGGCAATCGCGCGCTCCACAAACCCGGCAACCCGCGCGGCGTGTTTCTCCGACACCAACGGGCCGAGCGTCGTATCGGGCGACAGACCATGCCCCGCTTTCAAGCCGCTGGCATAGGCGGCAATGCCCTCGACCAGCCGGTCGAAGATGCTCGCGTGGGCGTACACCCGCGACCCCGCGATGCAGACCTGTCCGCCGTTGAAAAAGATCGCGTTGGCGACGCCGGGAATGGCCGCATCGAGATCGGCATCGGCACAGACGATGACCGGCGACTTGCCGCCAAGTTCAAGGCTGACTTTCTTGAGATTGCCCTTGGCCGCGTCGAGGATGGCGCGCCCGGTTGCGGTGGAGCCAGTGAACGCGATCTTGTCTACGCCCTTGTGCGCGGCAAGCGCGGCACCTGCTTCATGACCGTAACCGGTAACGAGATTGACGACCCCCGGCGGCAGGCCGGCCTCATGCATTAATTCGACCAGACGTACTGCCGTCAGCGAGGTGTCCTCGGCGGGCTTGAGCACCACCGTACACCCCGCCGCCAGCGCAGGCGCGAGCTTCATCGCCGTTAGCACCAGCGGCGAATTCCATGGTACGATGGCTCCGACAACCCCGACGGGTTCGCGCAAGGTATAGGCGTGGATGGCTTTCCCCGGCGGCGCGTAACCGATAGACGTCGGGATCGTCGCGCCTTCAATGGCCTGCGCCAGCCCGCCGAAATAGCGGAACTGGTTCGCCGCCCCCGGAATCTCCGCCCAGCGCCCGACGAACAGCGGCTTGCCCTGATCGAGCGTTTCGAGCTCGGCGAGTTCGTCGATATTCGCTTCGATCAAATCGGCAATGCGCCACAGGATCTTGGCGCGGTCGAGCGGCAAGGTTGCCGACCAGCCGGGCAGTGCGGTCCGCGCCGCTGCGACCGCGCGGTCGATGTCGATGGCGGAACCACGCCCGATCTGCGCGATGACTTCGCCCGTCGCGGGATCGCGGGTGTCGAGCGTCGCGTCGGCGTGCGTCCATGCGCCGCCGATGCAATGACCGAAAAGACCACGATCGATGAAGGTCTGAGCGGCGGGGGAAAGCGCGGGTCGAGAGATTGTCATGGCTGGCCTCAGATGTCGGCAGTGGCGGGATCATAGTGGAAAATACCGAGCGAGTCCTCGGTCTCGGCGGGCGGCAGGCCGGTCTTGGCGACGTCGAATTGCAACCGGTCGGCCCCGAGCAAGGACTGGTGCTGGATGAAATCGGTGCGCGGCTTGCGCGCTGTTTCGTAGCGGGTAAAAGCTTCTGCGACACTGTCCGATGCGGCAAACGCACGGCCGATCACCACGCCGTCCTCGATGGCCATCGCCGCGCCCTGCCCCATGAACGGCAGCATCGGATGCGCGGCATCGCCGAGCAGCGCAATCCGCCCGCTGATCCAGGTCGGTAACGGGTCGCGCGCGAACAATCCCCATGCCATGCGGCTGTCGTCGGTGGTGGCCGAAATTCCCGACGTCACATCGTCGTGCCAGCCCGCATATTCGGCCTGCCATTCGTCCATACCGACACGGTTCGACCAACCCTCGCCGCGCCACTGGTCGGTGCGGGTCAGCCCGACGAGGTTGATCAGCGCGCCGTGCCGCACTGGGTAGCGGACGAAAATCCGTCCCGGTCCTGCCCAGACGATGGAGCCTGGCGCTGCGGCCTCTGGCGGTAGCCGGTCGGCAGGCACTAGCCCGCGCCACGCAACATGGCCGGTAAAGCGGGCGGGCGGGTTGCCGAAGACGGTCGAGCGCACCACCGACTTCAACCCATCGGCAGCGATGACGGCATCGGCATCGAGTATAGCAGTGTCTTCGACCGGTGCGTTCAACGCGATGCTGTCCGCGCCAACCGCTTCAACGAGCAGCCGGTGCAGATCGGCGCGGTGGAACATCGCATAAGGCGCGCCATAGGTGCTGCGCGTTGTTGCCCCGCGCGCAATGTCGAGGATCGGTGCGCCGCTATCATGCGCGCGGATTGCCTGTTGCGGCACTTCGTCCCCGGCCGCTGCCAGCACATCGCCAAGGCCGAGCGACGCCAGACCCTTCCATGCATTGGGCGTGATCGTGATGCCCGCGCCGACATCGCCGAGCACCGGAGCCGCTTCGTGGATCGCGACCTCTTGCCCCGCGCGGTGCAGCGCAATCGCCGCAGTCAATCCGCCGATCCCGGCCCCGATGATGGCGATTTTCACAGGCCGAGCACCCCGGGATTAAGCAAATTATGCGGATCGACCGCTACTTTGACCGCGCGCAACAGGGTCAAGTCACGGTCGCGCGTATAGGGGTAGCGCCGCCCGATCTGGAGATGCGCCGCACCGGCTTCGTACATCGCCTCGACCATTGCATCGCTCATCGTCTCGACCAGCGCTCGGGCAGCCGGATTGTCGGCATAGCGCGCCACCGCCGTCGTCTTGGCAAGCTGGTACGGCGACAAACTATCCTCCCAATAGAACACCGGTTCGTAAAGTAGCGCGTTCAGCCCGACTGCAAAGAAACTCGTGGCAACGACGAGGTGCGCTTGCGCCGAAGCAGTCGCGTTCTGCGTTGCAATATCCATGATCGCTCGGTGTAGGCTATATGCCGCGGCATAGGGGACGATCCCGTGGATCGGCAGCACCCTTCGCCCCTTTGGATCGGCCGCGGTCAGCGGCGAGAACGGTACCGCGCGGATCGCGCTCGGTACGGTGTTGGGGATTTCGGCACCCACCCCCGCGAGCGCGCGTATGGCGTTTAGGCGCAGCGCCAGATCGCAGGCGTCGCGGCCCTCGGCAATGAAATGCGCGTGAAAGCCGGGGCGCTTCAGGAAGGCGCGGCCACCGGTTGCGGCGCGCAATGCTCGCTGCAACCCGCCGCGACCGCGCGCAATCTGGCGCAGCATCCTGAGATCGGCCCCCAGGTCCGGCGCGCCGCTGAATTGTTCGGTGACGATGGGGTCCATCGCCAGCGCCTCGGTCGCAAGGCCCGCGCGTGCCACAGCCTCCAGCGCCGCAGCCAGTGCCGCGAAATCGGGAAACACGAACGACAGGCCGCCGACATGCGATGAGCGCGGCACGAGCGGCAGCGTCACCGCCAGCTTCACGCCAAGCGCGCCGCAGTCGTTGGCGAACAGGCCCGTCAGATTGGGGCCGTGTTGGTCGAAGAATGGCGCGTGCCCCGGTTGCGCGTCGATCCCCGTGCGGACCACGCGCCCGTCGGCCAGTACGACCTCGAAGCCGAGCACGTTCGCGCCCGATGTGCCCGCTGTCCCGCTGCCGAAGGTAGCCGTGCCGTTCGACAGCGACCCGCCGACGGTTGCGTCATGCCCAGAAAATGGCCCCCAGAACGCGGCGCGGACACCGTGCGGGGCGAGCGCCGCGTCGAGTTTTGCCCAAGTGCACCCCGCCTCGACGGTCGCCCACAGGCCGCGCGCGTCGATCTCGACAATCGCGTCGAGCGCGCCCGTGTCGAGCAGAATGCTGTCGGTCGTCGTCGGCAGATAGGCATCGGTATAGCTCATGCCGCCGCCGCGCGGGAATACCGCGAGGCCATGCGCGGTCGCGCAGTCGATGGCTGCGGCAGCGGTTTTGCGTGTAGCCGGGCGAACGACCGCCAACGGGGTTGCGCCGACGCTGTGGATGTCGTGCGCGTAGAAGCTGCGGCGCTCGGCTTCGACGGAAACCGCATCGGCTCCGCAAATCGCGACGAGCGCCGCAA
>JANNVL010000094.1:0-2854 GCA_031408195.1 Sphingomonadales bacterium
GTCATAGCTGCCCATCTTGACCACGCCCTTCGGCAGGCTCGCGAAACGATAAGTCACGCTCGTCGGCGTCGTCGCTACGCGGGTTGCGGGCGCGCCGAACCATTCGGCGATACGGGCATAGCTCGGCGGGGGGACGCGCGACGCGCGTTTGCCATCTTGCTCAAGCTGTTTGGGCGTCGGCGGCTTGCCGTCGATCTTCAGCAGCGTCCACGGTTTGGGCCCGCCGCGCGGATCGTAGCGCGACACCCGGTCCATCGCGGCGGCACCAGTGCGCTCGAAGCGCATCGTTTGAGTGAAGGTAAAATCTCCAGCGCTGACCGTCTTGGCACCGGCCAGTACTTGCTGCTGGAGCGCGTCGGCGAACGCTGCCTGCGAGACCGGTACCAGCGCAGAAGCGAGAAGCAGCAGGCGAAGCGGCGTCATAAAATCTCCAGCACAATTTTTCCGACATGCGCGCCTGAGTCCATGCGTGCATGGGCGATATGCGCGTCGTTCAATGAATAGACGCTGTCCACCACCGGTTTCAGCCGCCCTGCCTCGACATGGGGCCACACGGTCCGCGCAATTTCGTCGGCCACCAATGACTTGAACGACAGCGACCGCGCGCGCAGGGTCGAGCCGGTCAGCGTCAGGCGCTTCATCATGATCAGCGGGATGAACACTTCCGCCTTCGGCCCGTTGAGCACCGCAATCGAGACATGACGGCCGTCTTCGGCCAGACATTGCAAGTTGCGTGGCAGATAATCGCCGCCGACCATGTCGAGCACGGCGGCGCAGCCCTGCCCGCCGGTGATCCGCGCGACCTCCGCCACGAAGTCCGCACTCTTGTAATTGATCGCAAACGCCGCGCCGATGTCGAGCGCGCGCGCGCACTTCTCGTCGCTGCCGCAGGTCACGATCACGGTCAGCCCGAACAGCCGTCCCAGTGAAATCGCCATCGTGCCGATTCCGCTGGTGCCGCCATGGACCAGCACGGTGTCGCCCTCTGCCGCGTACGCGCGCTCGAATAAGTTGGTCCACACGGTAAACAATGTTTCGGGCAATGCCGCCGCCTCGACCATTGTCAGCGACGCGGGCACGGGCAGGCATTGCCCGATGGGCGCGACGCAATATTCGGCATAGCCGCCGCCCGCGACCAGCGCGCACATCGGCTGGCCGACCAGTTCGGGCATGACGCCTGATCCGGCCGCGACGACTTCGCCAGCGATCTCCAGCCCCAATATCGAGGGCGCGCCGGGCGGCGGCGGATACATCCCCTTGCGCTGCAACACATCGGGCCGGTTGATACCCGCGGCGGCAACGCGGATCAGCACTTCGCCCTCGCCCGGCACCGGCACGGGACGCTCGACCGCGACCAGCACTTCCGGCCCGCCCGCACTCACGGGATCGATGGCCTGCATCGTCGGCGGAATATCGGTCATACTTGCCCCCTGCTCGCGCGTTGCCGCTTCCTAGCCGAGGCACACAGCCCGTGTCAGCATCCGAATGAAAATCGGGCGATAATCGACATTTCTTGACCAAGCACCCTTTCACGCGCACGGTCGTTACAACCACATGACAATAGAAAGACGTTTCGGAGACGGAATGCACATGGTCGCACCCCAATACACAGCGAGCGCACGGCGTTGAGCGAGCGCATGAAGCCTGTCCAGCGCATTCAGCAGAATTTGCTGGCGGTGAACGAACGCCGCTTGCTCACCTGGCTTGCCGCGCGGATGCCGCCATCGGTTACGCCCGACCGGCTGACCTCGGTCGGCTTCCTTGGCGGCGTGATTGTCGGGACGGGCTATGCGCTGAGCACGTTCGACATCAACTGGTTGTGGGTGGCGATCTCGGGTTATTTCATCAACTGGTTCGGGGATTCGCTCGACGGCAGCCTCGCACGCTTTCGCAAGATCGAACGCCCGTCGTTCGGCTATTTCATCGACCACAGCACCGATGCGCTCGGCAATATGGTGATGCTGGTCGGGCTGGGGCTGAGCCCCTATCTGCGGCTCGACGTCGCGCTGTTCGGCCTCTCCGCCTATCTGCTGTTGTCGATCCACACCTTCCTCGCCGCGCGGGTGATCGGCGAATTCCGGCTGTCGTACATGGCGGGTGGGCCGACCGAGCTTCGCATCATGCTGATCGCGATGACAATCGCGATGTTCATCATGGGACCCGACCCCGTTATGGGCACCGCGCTGTCGGCCTTCGACTGGTTTATCGGCGGGCTGGCAGCGATCCTCGTGGTCCTGTTCATTGTCCAGACGACAGTCACTGCGCGCGAATTGCTCCGCCGCGGCGAGTAGGTGTTGACACCTGCCTGAGCGCGGGCGAACCTTCACGCATGGATACCGACGAAATCGCCCCTCCCCCGCGCGCAGGCGATCCCGTGACGTTGCTGGCGCGGCAGGATCTCGATCCGCTGTCGGTTGTCGAGTGCGAGATACGCATCGCTGCGTTGGAGGCCGAAATTGCGCGGACGCGCACCAGACGTGAAAAGGCTGTTAACCATCGGGCAAGTGCCGATGCGATATTCAAAAGCTGACCGGGGCATATCGATGGTTTCGCCGGTCGGGTCTTGTCGGTGACGTCCGGGCATCCGACATATGGGTCAAGTGAGGGGCCGCGCCCGTCGGCCCCGGTATAGGAAATTCTGATGCCGTCCTTTGCCCGTAATCTTGAAACAACGCTTCACAATGCGCTCGCTGCCGCTGCCGGACGCAAGCATGAATATGCGACGCTCGAACATTTGCTGCTCGCACTGATCGACGATCAGGAGGGCTCGGCCGTGATGGTCGCGTGCGGCGTCGATACCGGCGAGCTGAAAGCAACCGTCACCCATTATCTCGACAGCGAACTCGAAGCGTTG
>JANNVL010000095.1:0-22203 GCA_031408195.1 Sphingomonadales bacterium
GCGGCGTCGATGACGTTCATGTACGAGCCGTTGCTGGGCAGCGACCCGCGCAATGTCTTGCGCCTTGGTGGCGTGCTGATGTTCTGTGCCGCGATTGCAATCTGGCGCGTTCGACAGGATAGCCCGTCGCGAGCCTAGTCCGGCCGACGAAGGAACGCCGACCCGAAATGTCCGATCGATTCGTCGTTCTCCACGGTCGCGCCACCTCGCTTGTGCTCGAACGGGCGGGCAATGCCATGCTGTGGCGGCACTGGGGCGCGCGGTTGGCCGATGGGGTCGAGATGCAACCGCTGGTGCGGCCCCTGCCCTCGTTCTCGCTCGATCACGATATCCCGCTGTCGGTCTTCCCGACTTTCGGCATGGGTTGGTTCGGGCAAAGCGCCTTGCTCGCCCACCGAGACGGTTGCGATTTCGCCCAGGAATTCACCGTATGTTCGGTCGGGCAGGTCGATGCAGGCACTGTCCGGCTCAAGCTGATTGATGACGTTTCGGGCATTGAGGTCGTTGTCGCAGTGGGGCTCGATTCACAAACCGACGTCCTGACGATGTCGAGCGTGCTCACCAACACCGGCGACGCACCCCTCGATGTTCAATGGCTCGCGGCAGGGTGCCTGCCCTTGTCCCCGTCTGCGCGAAGCGTCCGGTCATGGGGCGGTCGGCACAATAAAGAGTTCGTCGAGAGCGAAGACACACTCGGCGGCGCGATGTGGTGGCGCGAAAACCGGTGCGGACTGACCAGTCATGAGGATTTTCCGGGGGCGGTCGTGCTCGGCGATGGCGGCGCGGCATGGGGCGTGCAACTTGCGTGGAGTGGCAATCACACACAGTGCATCGCGCCGCTCGACGATGGGCAGCGGCAATGGCAAATCGGCGAATGGCTTGCGCCCGGCGAAGTCCGCCTTGCGCCCGGCGAAACGCTGCAAAGCCCCGAAGCGCTGGCGACATTTTCGCCCAAGGGCGCAAATGGCGTATCGCAGAATTTCCATGCCGCCGTGCGCGCGCGGATGGATTGGCCTAGCGGCGAGATGCGCCCGCGTCCGGTGCATCTCAACACTTGGGAAGCTTTGTATTTCAATCACAATCCCGACGATCTGAAATCGCTGGCCGATGCGGCGGCGGCGGTGGGCATCGAACGGTTTGTGCTCGACGATGGCTGGTTCAAGGGGCGCAACGACGACACGACGTCGCTCGGCGACTGGACGGTCGATCTGAAGAAATATCCTGCGGGACTGAAACCGCTCGCTGACCACGTCGTCGCGCTCGGCATGGAATTCGGGCTGTGGGTTGAACCCGAAATGGTCAATCCCGACAGCGACCTGTTTCGTACACATCCCGACTGGGCGTTGCAGATTGCGGGCCGCGCGAAGCCGACCGCACGCAATCAGCTCGTGCTCGACATGGCGCGGCCAGAGGTCGCGGATTACCTGTTCGATGCGCTGTCAGCGCTGCTTACCGACCTGCCGATCGCTTACATGAAATGGGACCACAACCGCGCGCTGGCCCCGGCAGCCGGGACCGACAGACGCCCGTCGTACCGCAAGCAGGTGCTCGGCACCTATGCACTGCTCGACCGCATCCGCGCTGCATTTCCCGATGTCGAGATCGAGAGCTGCGCGGGTGGCGGCGGGCGGATCGATGCGGGTATTGCGACCCGCACCCATCGTTTCTGGGCCAGCGATAACAACGATGCGGTGTCGCGCATCGGCTTCCAGCGCGGCGTCCTGCAGTTCATGCCGCCCGAACTGATGGGCGCGCATATCGGGGCGAGTCCTGCCCATGCTACTGGGCGGCGACAATCACTCGACTTCCGCGCACTGGTCGCAATGCCGGGCCACCTCGGCGTCGAGATGGACCCGCGCCACCTCGACCCTGCCGCGCGCGACCGGCTCGCCGGATGGATTGCGCGTTACAAGGACTGGCGCGGCGCGCTGCACAAGGGGGGAACGTGGACGGGTCAGGCGGCGGACTCGATCCACTGGCAGGCGCAGGGTGACGCCAAATCTCTCCTGTTGTTTGTTTATCGCCTCGATCCCGCGATGCACCGTTATGTGGCGGACCTGCCTCTACCGATGCTTGATCCGACGCGGTGCTACCGGGTCGAAACACTATTCCCGCAAGAACCGAATCGCCTCATCGACGGGAGTTGGCTCACCGTTGTCGGCCTGCCCCTCCCCGACCTGAAAGCCGAGCACAGTGCATTGTTCCGGGTTATTGCAATCGATTGTTGAAATCCTGCCAGCGATGCGTATGAGGGGCGCTTAGCAGGACGGGGACGACGGGTGCAGGCAGCGCAGGACTTGGGCGTGACAACGCACTGGCGCGCTGCGGATATTGCCCGGATCGACGTCCTGCCACTTCCCGAAATTCCGGTGATCGGTGCCGAGCAAGCCGTACGGGTGCTCGACGGCATCGACCTGTGGGATATGTGGCCGGTGTGTCTGTCCGACGGCACAACCGCCGATTTCGGCGGCCAGTCGCTCTGGATGATCCTGTCGGCGTCAACCAATCCCAACCCCGATCTGCGCCATGACGTCGCGCGGATCCGACTGATGTCGCAAACCGGCGATGGCTGGCGCGACCATGGCAATCTGCTGCCCGACGGCTTCGCGCCCGGAACGCGTGAATGGGCCGGATCGGCGGCGTTCGACCCGGCGACCGCCGTGTTGACCCTGTATTTCACGTCGACGGGACGACGCAGCGACCCGTTCAGTTTCGAACAGCGGATGTTCGCAACACAAGGGGCGCTGTCGTTCGCAGGAGAAAAGATCGTTGTCGGCGACTGGTCGCCCGCAACAGAATTGTTTGCCAGCGACGGCGATCACTATGTCGATACCTGCCAGACTGCGGGCGGGCCGGGGCTGATCAAGGGGTTCCGCGATCCCGGCTATTTCCGCGATCCCGCTGACGGGCGGGAGTACATGTTGTTCACCGGCTCCGATGGCCGTTCGTCGCACAGCCACAACGGCGTGATCGGCCTTGCCGAGCGTGTCGATGGAGCGTGGCGTCTGCATCCGCCACTGATCTCGGGCGATGGGGTCAATAACGAGTTCGAGCGGCCGCATGTCGTGTGCCGTGACGGGCTTTACTATTTGTTCTGGTCGACCCAGCGCCATGTCTTTGCGCCCGGCGGTCCGTCGGGACCGAACGGTCTCTACGGCATGGTCGCCGACAACATCGGCGGGCCGTATTGCCCGCTCAACGGCACTGGTCTCGTCGCCGCCAATCCGCGCGCCGAGCCGTTCCAATGCTATAGCTGGCTGGTGACGGGCTCGCTCGACGTGGTCAGTTTCGTCGATTTGTGGGGGATGCAGGGCCGTACTCGTGACACGCATCCCGAAACATTGGCAACCCAGTTCGGCGGGACGCCCGCCCCGGTGTTCAGGATCGCGCTCGACGGCGAACGGACGAGTCTCGTCCGCTAACTCGACCCGCGCACGATCAGTTCGGGCGGCATCACCACGCCGTCGGTGTCCTCGCCCGCAATGCGGCGGAACAGCAGGTCGACAAGGTGCCCTGCCCCGCCCGCGATGTTCTGACGAATAGTCGTCAGGCGCGGCAGGGTCTGCTGGGCGACAGGCAAATCGTCATAGCCGATAACGCGGACTTCGTCGGGCACGGGAATGCCGCGCTCGGCCATGGCCTGGAGCGCACTCATTGCAATAATGTCCGACGCCGCCACGATCCCTTGCGGCCGGTCGCCGCTGACCGACAGGAAGCGTGCGATATCGGGCTGGGCATCTTCTGCCACCAGATGCGCGGGGAACACGGTCAGTCCGTCAGACAGTCCCGCCGCCTTCATGGCATCGCGGCACCCGCCGAGCCGCTGGTCGATTTCGCGTGCGCGCGGATCGCCGAAAAACGCGATGCGCTTGCAGCCGCGCTCGATAAGATGCTGCGTCGCCAGCAACCCGCCGAGCCGGTTGTCCGACCCGACCGAGCAATGGACCTGTCCCTCGCTGCGCCCGCCCCACACGACAAGCGGGCGATAGCGCGCCGCGACCCGGTCGAGCGTCGCCGACTGGTCCGACTGGCCGATCACGATTACCCCATCGGTACGCCCCGAATCGACGATGCGGTCGAGCCAGTCGCCATTGGTCGGGATGACACGCGAGAGCAGCAGGTCGTAACCACGCTCGGTCAGCGCATCGGCAAGATGCCCGAGCATCGTCATGAAGAACGGGTCGGAAATATGCTGGCCGGTCTCGTGCCCAAGCGGGATGACCACGCCGATCGCGCCCGTCCGCTGGATGCGGAGGTTGCGCGCCATCGCATTGGGCGTGAATTCATGTTCGCGGGCCAGCGCCTGAATGCGGTCGCGGGTCTTGCTGCTGATCAGGCCCGCCCCGCTGAGCGCGCGCGAAACCGTCCCCGGCGAGACGCCCGCCAACTCGGCCAGTTCGGCGATATTGCGAATGCGTTTGGGCGGGGCGTCGGTTGAACCGTTACTCATTTGCGTCATGTGGACGCAAAAAGCGACGCACCGCAAGCGTTTGTGCAATCAATTGCGCTATTTGGTTTCGGGTATCCGCGCTTCGGTCATTCCCCCGATAGCGGTCAGGCGTGCTTCGAGATCGGCACGCCACCCCGCATCCTTGGGTGTCCGCGCGAGCAAACCCCGCCAGACCTGCCCGGCATCTTCGGCACGGCCGGAATTTGCCAGCGCCAGTCCCATGAAGAAAGGCGGTGCAGGATGGTCGGGAGAGATCGTAGCCGCGCGCTGGAACGCAAATTCGGCAGCGGGCGACAACGCGCCACCGCCATGCGCGACAAGGGCATTGCCAAGCGCGACCCACAGATCGGGATTATTCGAGTCTTTCCGCATCCCCGTCCTGACCGCAATCACGGCTTCGCGGGTCATGCCCATCCGGTCGAGCGTGTCAGCGAATTCGGCGACCTTGGCCGCATCGCCATATTGGTCCGTGGTCGCCGCGCGCATCGCCCGCAACGCCGTGTCGAGCTCGGCGCGTGGCTTGTCCTTGCGCTCCACCGGCGCGCCCGCCTGCGACGGCTCGCCCTGCCAGACATAACCGGCGAACCCGATCAGGGCAGCGGCAATCGTGAGTTCGACGCCAGAACGCGGCAATTTGCCGAAGCGCAGCAACAGGCCAACTGCCGCCAGCGCGAACCCGAGCGCGAAAGCCCAAGCGATCATCGCCGCCACCTGAAACGACTGCGCGCGAGGAAAACACCGATGGCAAGCAGCACCAGCGGCGCGATCCACAGCGGCGCTGTCGCCATGTCGAGCGGCGGGTCATAGGTAACCCAATTGCCGTACCGCTCGACCAGCCAGCTGCGGATGGCCTCGGGCTTTTCCCCCGCCTCGACCTTGGTGCGGATCAGCGAGCGCATGTCGGCGGCCATTTCGGCATCGCTGTCGGCAATCGACTGGCCTTGGCAGACGAGGCAGCGGATCGACAGCATCAGGTCTTTGGCGGCGGCTTCTTTGGCCGGGTCGGCGAGCTGCGTGTTGGCAAGCGGGGCGAGCGGCATCCGCGACTGGGCAATGCCCGCGCTACTCATGGCGAGAAAGAGGGGGAGGAGCAAAAGCGCCTTCATCGCGCTTCACTCAATTTAGCCAGTATCGCGGGCACATCGTCGGGCGCGATCTCGCCGATGTGCTGATACCGGATGATCCCCCGGGCATCGACGACGAATGTCTCCGGCACCCCCGACGAGCCGAGTGAAATCTGCACCTGTGAATTGGGATCGCTGCCAATGGCGCGATAGGGATTGCCGTGGCGCGACAGGAATTGATCGACGTCGCCCATGCGGTCGCGGATGGCGATGCCGTCGATGACAACGCCTTGCCGTGCCAGTTCGCCGAGCACCGGTGCCTCGGTGATGCACGGCACGCACCAGCTGGCGAAGACGTTAACGAGACGCGGGCCTCTGGCAAAATCGGTGCTCGACAGCCCCGCCGTGCCGGTCGCGCCAGCGGCAAGCGTAAAGGCGGGGATAGGTTTGCCGACCAGCTTGGACGGCGTGGCGCGGTCTGTCGGGCTGTACAGGCCGTAAGCGACGACGCCGAAGAACACGACGAAGCCTGCCAAGGGCAGCCAGAGCAACGGTCGCTTCATGCCCAGGCCTTGCGCTGGGCCTGCCCGCGTTCGCGCAATGACCGACCGATCAGCGATAATGTTCCGCCGAACGCGATCAGGATGCCGCCAAGCCAGATCAGCGTCACGAACGGTTTCCACCACAGCCGCAACTGCCAGCGCCCCTCGCCATCGGGCTTGCCGAGCACGAGGTAGAGCTGGCCGTCGAGGCGGGTCGCGATGGCGGCTTCGTTGGTTTCGGTCGGCGGGTCGGAGAACATGCGCGACTGCGGACGGAGGGTGAAGGGTTCACCATTGCCGCGTTGCGCCACCAGTTCGGCCTCGAGCGCGGTCCAGTTCGGTCCGGCAATCGGTTCGATGTTCTTGAGCGTAATCCGGTACGGCCCGACATCGTGCGCGCCGCCGATTTTGGAAGCGACTAGCGTTTCCTTGATGAATGCACTCTCGGTCGCCATCCCCGCAAGGCTCACCGCAATGCCGAAATGCGCGATGACCATACCATAGGTAATCATCGGGGTACGGCGCAGATTGCGGCCCCACAGCGGCGCGAGGCTAGCTGCCCCGACGCCGACCGCGAGTACAATCCCAAGGAACGAGAGTATGTGGATGCGCGGCGCAAAAACTACCATTGCGAGCAACGCCGCCGCCGACAACAGCACGGGTATCGCTACACGCCGGATCACCGCCTGCAACTCGTCACGCCGCCAACGGGTAACAGGACCGAGCGCCATGACGATGACTAGCGCCAAGGTCAGCGGTCCGGTCGTGGCGTTGAAATAGGGCGGGCCGACCGACAGTTTCTCGCCCGACACGGCTTCGGCGAATAGCGGATAGAGCGTGCCGATGAACACGATGCCGAGAATGGCCGAGAGCAGCAGGTTATTGGCGACCAGCGCGCCTTCGCGGCTGACGACGTCGAACTGCGTCCCTTCTTTCACCGAAGAAATCCGGATCGCAAACAGCGCGAACGCCCCGCCGATATAGAGCGCGAGCAGGGCCAGAATAAAGCTGCCGCGCGTCGGATCGACGGCAAAGGCGTGGACGCTGGTCAATATGCCCGAGCGCACAAGGAACGTGCCAATCATCGACATCGAGAAGGCGACGACCGCGAGCATGATCGTCCAAGCACGCAGGCCGTCGCGGGTTGCCAGCACCGTCACCGAATGCAGCAGTGCGGTTGCCGCGAGCCACGGCATTAGCGAGGCGTTCTCGACCGGATCCCAGAACCACCAGCCACCCCAGCCAAGCTCGTAATAGGCCCAATAGCTGCCTGCCGTGATGCCCAGTGTCAGGAATATCCACGCCGACAACACCCAGGGCCGCATCGCGCGCGCGAAATCGCGGCCGACATCGCGGGTGACAAGCGCGCCGACGGCAAAGCTGAACGCCACCGACATACCGACATAGCCGATGTAAAGCGTGGGCGGGTGGAACGCGAGACCGGGATCCTGCAGCAATGGATTCAGCCCCTGACCGTCCGCTGGCACCGGAAAGGCGCGGGCGAACGGGTTCGAGGCGAACAACAGGAAGGCGTAAAACCCCGCTGCAATCAGCGCCTGCGCGCCGAGCGTTGCCGTCAGCGTTGTTTCATGAATGCGCCGTTCGAGCAAAGCCACCGCGCCGCCCGCAGCCCCAAGGATTGTAACCCACAGCAGCATCGACCCTTCATGGTTTCCCCATGTGCCTGCGAATTTATAGAGCCACGGCTTCATCGAATGGCTGTTGGTAACGACGAGCTGCACCGACATGTCCGAACGCAGAAAACAGATCACGAGTAACGCAAAGGCGAGCGCCACAAAGAGTCCCTGCACGACTGCAACCGCGCGGACGCCGTGGCGCAGATGTGCACGGGTCTCGTTCATACCCAGACAAGCGAGGACGAGTTGCAGCAAGGCAAGTGCTGCCGCGAGCCACAGGGCTGCAAGACCGGCTTCGGCGATCATTTCGCCGCGAGCGTCGTTGTCTTGTGCTTCTCGCCGTCCAGCTGCGGCGGCATATAGCGTTCGTCATGCTTGGCGAGCAGGTTCGTGGCAACGAAGGTCGTGCCCTCGAACGATCCTTCCGCAACCACACCGGTTCCTTCCTTGAACAGGTCGGGCGGAATGCCGCGGAACCGCACCGGGACGACCGACGGGCCGTCATACACTGTGAAAGCGATGGTGACGCCGTCCGCTGCCTTGGTAATGCTGCCCTTGGTCACCATGCCGCCCAGACGAATTGCCTGTCCGTGCGGAATCCCGCGCTTGGCGATGTCTGCGGGCGAGTAGAAAAAGCTCGCCTTGTCGCCCATCGCCGACAGCGCGAGAAAGCCCGATCCGACGATCGCGACTACGGCGGCGAGGCCGAGGAACAGGCGCTGCTGTTTGGGCTTCATCGCTCTTTCAACTCATCGACCGCGCGCTCGGCGCGGCGCATCGCCAGCCACGACCAGCCCGCGATCACCACTGCCCCGCCGAGCGTGATGACATAGGCGGCAGTGACGAACGGCCAGGGGTTCATGCCGCTGCCAGCCTCGCCAGTCGCGCTTCGACCTTCGCGCCTGCCAATATCGCGCGCATTCGCATCAGGACGATGGCCCCAAACAGGAAGCTGAACCCCAGCACGGTAAAGCCGAGCGGCCACAGCAGTTCGGACGAAATCGCCGAACCCTTGAGCGTGATCGAGGGTGCCTGATGCAGCGTATTCCACCATTCGACCGAATATTTGATGATCGGCAGGTTGATGGCCCCGACAAGGCCGTAAATCGCGGTGACGCGGCTGACACTCCCGCGCTCACTGCTGTTGGAAGCCAGCGCGATATAGCCGGTGTAGAGGAACAGCAGCACCAGTACCGACGTCATGCGCCCGTCCCATTGCCAATAGGTGCCCCAAGTCGGACGACCCCAAATTGCGCCGGTTATCAGACAGATCGCGGTGAACATAGCGCCCGGAAGTGCAATCGCCCGCGCCGCGACGCCCGAGAGCGGATGCCGCCACACGAGCTGCGCCAGACTGGCAATCGCAATCCCGGTCCACCCCGCCATCGACAGCCACGCAGCAGGCACATGGATATAGAGAATGCGGACCGAATCGCCTTGCAGATAATCGGGCGGCGTCATGACGAGACCCGCATAGCTGCCGAACGCAATAAGCAGCGCGCCGCCGATGCCGAAGAATGCGGTCAGGGGCCGCGCGAGGCGCAGGAACTTGGCGGGATTGGCGAACGCGTGCATTCTGTGGCTGTGTTAGCCAGCCGCCAATCGGTTGCCAAGCTTTCTATCGGCCTGAATTGTCTAGGCGCGCCCGATAAGCCGTTGCGCCATCCGGTCGGCGACCTGAGCTGGCGTGTCGCCAGTCGCGGCGCTTTCGGTCCAGACCGATTCGAGCCGGTCGGGAATGCCCGCAATCCGCGCATCGACTTCGGCATCGCCGCCCTGCCCCATGTGACGTAGCACGTTGATGATGCCACCTGCGTTGATGACATAATCGGGCGCATAGAGAATCCCGCGTGCGGCAAGATCGGCACCCTGCGCTTCGGTTGCCAGCTGGTTGTTTGCACCGCCCGCAACAGCAGCAACGCGCAGGGCTGCAATGCTTTCCGGAGTCAGGATCGCGCCCAGCGCGCAGGGGCTGAGCACATCGGCCTCGACCAGCATGATCGCTTCGGCGGACACAGTGTCGGCACCCAATTCGCCCGCCAGTGCCGCCGCCCGTGCACCGTCGACATCGGCAAGGGTCAGCCGCGCGCCATCCGCCGCCAGTAACCGCGCCAACCTACCGCCGACACTGCCAACGCCTTGGATCGCGATATGCACGTCGCGCACATCGTCGCGCCCGAGCGCCCGCCGCACCGCTGCCTTGACGCCAAGATAGACACCCCGCGCCGTCGAGGGACCGGGATCACCGCCGAGGCCCGGCAACCCCGCGACATGCGGCGTGACCTGCGACAGCGCGACCATATCGGCCTCGCTCATGCCGACGTCCTGCGCGGTAATGTAACGCCCACCCAGACTATCGACCGTGCGCGCAAACGCAGCGAGCATATCGGGCGTCTTGGTCCGGTTTGCATCGGCAAGGATCACTGCTTTGCCGCCGCCCGCCGGCAGTCCTGCCATCGCGTTCTTGTAACTCATCCCGCGTGACAGACGCAGCGCATCGGTGATCGCATCGTTGCTGTCGGCATAATGCCAGAACCGTGTTCCACCAGCCGCCGGGCCGAGCGTCGTCGAATGCACCGCGATGATGGCGGCCATTCCCGACGTGCGATCGTGGAACATATGGACGCCCTCATGCGCGTCGAAATCGGGCAGATCATAGGGGGCAGGCATGGCGGGCTTTCGATATAAAATTACGCACTGTGGTTAGATAGTTACGACTGCACTGTCACGGTCCAATCGCGCAAACCAGTCGCTGCTGCCAAATGTTCTTTCTATGTTTGCATGAATTTGGTAGCCTCTGCTATGACCGACAACCGGCCGAAACGAGGCGCAAGCATAAACGCCAGCAGTTCTCGGTTCGGCATGCCCGAGCGGCTCGCCGATGGCGACTGGCTCGACGTGGCACCACTCATCGATGGTGGGCCGCCACCGGTCGGCACGACCGTAACTGTGGAGAGGCCGCGCACGATCATCGCGCGCAACACCTCACCCGACATCCCGTTCGATCGCTCGATCAACGCCTATCGCGGCTGCGAACATGGCTGCATCTATTGCTTTGCGCGGCCCAGTCATGCGTTTCACGATCTGTCGCCCGGCATTGATTTCGAGACCAAATTGTTTGCCAAGCCTGATGCGGCGGTGCTGCTGCGCGCGGAACTGTCGAAGCCATCTTATCGTTGTGCGCCGATAGCGATGGGGACGAACACCGACCCCTATCAGCCCATCGAGCGCGATTGGCGGATTACGCGCCAGTGCATAGAGGTGCTCGCCGAGTGCGACCACCCGCTGATGATCACAACCAAGTCCGACCGCGTCGTGCGCGACATCGACCTGCTCGGGCCGATGGCGGCAAAGGGGCTGACGTCGGTGATGGTGTCGGTAACCACGCTCGACCCAAAGATTGCAATGACGCTGGAACCCCGCGCGCCGTCGCCCCGCAAACGGCTTGCTGCAATCAGGGCACTCGCCAATGCAGGCATTCCCGTTCAGGTGTCGGTCTCGCCACTAATCCCGGCAATCACCGACCACGAGACCGAGGCAATCCTGCAAGCCGCATCCGAAGCAGGCGCAACGCGGTGCTCGTTCATCCCCGTTCGCCTGCCGCACGAAGTCGCGCCCCTGTTCCGCGCGTGGCTCGACGCGCACTACCCCGACCGTGCGGGAAAGGTCATGTCGATCATCCATTCGATCCGTGGCGGTCAGCACGACAACGACCCGCGTTTCGGCGAACGGATGCGCGGGTCGGGGCCATGGTACGACCTGATGCTCAACCGCTTCAAACTGGCGCGGCGGAGGTATGGGCTGGAAGGGCCGAGAGTCGAGCTGCGGAGCGATTTGTTCCGCCCGCCAGACGGGGCGCAGGGGCGGTTATTCTAGATGATTTCGACCGGCCGACCGAGCTGCGTCGCGGCTTCGGCAAATCGGCGGTCGCGCGTGCACAACGTCGCCGAAACGCTGGCCGCTATGGCGAGGTGCAGAGCGTCGCTCGCGCGAAGCCCCGTGTTATAATCTGCAATAAAATTCCGCGCATCGACAAAAAAGCGCGACTCGAATGAAAGTGTACGAAAGCCGGAACGTTGTTCATCGAACAATCCAGTTGCTCTCGATCTATCGCTATTGGACATAACACCGGTCCGCACTTTCAGGGCCAGCGCCGATACAAACTCCGTGTTGACCCACTCGCTCACCGTCATTGTGGCGCGTTGCGCTGCCGCCCATTTCTTCACCGCTGCCGAAAAATCTTCATTCACGAACAAGGGCACGACAACCGACGTATCGAGATACAGCATCAATAGCTTTCATCCCGCATGGCCCGGATGATATCGACCGAATCGACCGACGACATCGGCATCTTGCTGACCTCGGCATACAACGCCTCGAAATCTATGCGTTTCAGAGGAAGTTCGAATGGAACGATCTTTGCTACCGGCTTGCCATGGCGAATCAGTGTGACCGACTCACCGGATTCCACACGATCAACGACCTCGCTCAGATGCGCTTTGGCTTCTGAAAAATTCATTGACTCCATCACACGCTCCTGACCAATTATTTGGTCAACTAGCATCGATAAAACGAATCTTCAACCGCTCGCCAGCCGGTAATCCTTGTACTCCGCCCGCAACGCCGTCTTCAAAATCTTGCCCGTGCCGGTGTGCGGCAGGCTGGCGACGAACAGCACTTCGTCGGGCAGCCACCATTTGGCGACCTTGTCCGACAGATAAGCGGTGACATCCGCCGCGCTGACCTCTGCCCCCGGCTTGCGGATCACCAGCAGGATCGGGCGTTCGTCCCATTTGGGATGGACGATACCGATGGCCGCAGCTTCCTGCACGCCCGGGCACCCGACTGCCGCATTCTCCAACTCCACAGACGAAATCCATTCGCCGCCCGATTTGATGACGTCCTTCGACCGGTCGGTGATCTGCATCGTGCCGTCGGGATGAAGAATCGCGACATCACCGGTGTCGAACCACTGGCCGTCGGTCACGGCATCGGCGTCCATCTTGAAATAGCGTTTGACGACCCACGGTCCGCGGATTTCTAGCCGCCCCGACGCCTTGCCATCGCGTGGCAGCACTTCCCCGTCTTCGCCGACAATACGGAGTTCGACACCGAAGGGGACGCGCCCCTGTCGCACGGTTTCATCGACTTGCTGGTCAAACGTCAGCGAGTCCCAGCTTGCCGAAGGCGCACCCATCGTGCCGATGGGACTCGTTTCGGTCATGCCCCAGGCGTGGTTGACGCGAATGCCCATCCGCATCAGCCGCTCGATCATCGAGCGCGGACAGGCCGACCCGCCAATCGTGACGATCTTCAGCTTGCCGAGATCGGCGGCCTGATCGCTATCGGCCAGCGCATCGAGATGCTGGAACATCGCCAGCCACACCGTCGGCACGCCCGCCGAATGGGTGATCCCCTCGTCGATGAAGAGCTTGTGGAGCACGGGTGCTTCGTTGGTGACGCTGAAGACGAATTTCACGCCCGCTGCCGCCCCCGCGAAAGGCAGCCCCCAGCTTGCGGCATGAAACATCGGCACGATGGGAAGCAGTGCAGCCTGCGGGCTGAGGTCGAACACCGATGGCGCAATTTCTGCCATCGCGTGCAGCATCGTCGAACGGTGCTCGTACAGCACGCCCTTGGGGTGACCGGTTGTCCCGCTGGTATAGCAGAGCATACACGGGTCGCGCTCGTCGCCCATGTGCCATTCGAAGTCGCCGTCCTGCGCGGCCAGCATCGGCAGATAATCGCTGTCGAAACAGAGGTAGCTTTCGACCGTCGTCAGATGCGGCTTCAGCCGCTCGATGATCGGCGCGAACGCCGCATCGTACATGATGACGCGGTCTTCGGCGTGGTTGATGATGTAGATGAGTTGCTCGTCGAACAGGCGAATGTTGAGCGTGTGAATCACCCCGCCGAACCCGATTGCCCCATACCACGCCGTCAAATGGCGGTGATGGTTCATCGCAAAGCTCGCTACACGGTCGCCGGGCCGAAGCCCCATCGCCGTGAATGCCTGAGCCAGCTTGCGCGCATCGCGGGCAATCCCGGCCCAGTCGGTACGCTCGATACTGCCATCGGCCCAGCGTGTCGCAATCTCGCGACCGCCACATTCGCGCGCGGCATGATCGATCAGGTGCGTGACCCGCAGCGACCAGTCCTGCATGCCGCCGAGTTTCCCGGTCATTTCTGCTCTCTCCTACGAAACGAGCGCCAGTCTCGGCGCTTCTTGTGCTTTGAGTTCGACCTCGATCACGCCAGGCACCCGCCCCATCGTTGCGGCGAGCTCGCCGTCGATCAGGAAATCGCGGCCCAGCCGGATTTCGGCATTCTGCCCGTTCGTCAGTACCGCATGCAACATGAGTTCGCACCGACCGCCGCGGGCATCCGCCAGCAGTTCGGCAAGTCCCGCGACCCCCGCGACATCGTCAACCGAAACCACCGCATTGAGCCGCGCCGTCTCCGCCAGCGCATCGAGCCGTTGCGCGCTACGCACGGTGACGCGCGGGGTTTCCTCGCCTGGCTGGCGTTCGAGTTCGACCCGGAGCAGCGCACAGCCGCCGTTGCGGCCCAGTTCCTCCAGCGCCACGCACGCATCGTCGTCGAAGCAATTCGCCTGAAACTGGCCGCTCTCGTCGCTCAGCGTTGCCGACAGGAAGCGGTTGCCCTTTTTCGACGTCCGCCAGCGCGCGTCCTCGACCATCGCCGCCATCGTTGCCGAGGTGCGCCCTTCGCCGCCATTCCCCGCCAGCGCGACAAAACTGCGCGCGCCATGTGCGCCCGCCACATGCTTGTAGCGGTCCACGGGATGCGCCGAGAAATAGAAGCCGAACGCTTCCTTCTCCGCCGTCATCCGCTCGGCCATCGACCAATTCGCGCTGCCCGGCAGCTGGATCGCAACGACCGAGGCTTCGCCCTCCCCGAACAGCCCGCCCTGCCCGCTGGTACGACCATATTCGGCCTGCGACGCCACAGCGAGTAATGTCTCGGCAACCGCAAAACACCCGGCCCGGTTGTCGTTCAGCCCGTCGAGCGCGCCTGAGCCAGCAAGGCTTTCGATCTGCCGCTTGTTGAGCAGGCGCGGATTGATACGATTGGCGAGGTCGTCGAGGTTGGTGAACGGACCGTTCTCCGTCCGCTCGACGCACAGCATTTCCATCGCGCCTTCGCCGACGCCTTTGAGCCCCCCGAGTGCAAAGCGCACTGCCAGCCCCTCGTCATGGATGTCGACCGCAAAATCGGAGCCGCTGCTATTGATGCATGGCGGCAGGCAGGTGACACCCAGTCGCCGCATGTCGTCGACGAAAATCGCCAGCTTGTCGGTGTTACCTAAATCGAACGCCATCGACGCTGCAAAGAAATCATGCGGGTAATGCGTCTTCACCCATGCCGTCTGATAGGTCAGCACGGCATAGGCGGCGGCGTGGCTCTTGTTGAAGCCATAGTTCGCGAATTTGTCGATCAGGTCGAACAGCTCGTTCGCCTTTTTGCGGTCGATGTCGTTGCGCCCGCACCCGTCGACGAAACCCGCGCGCTGCGCGTCCATTTCCTTCTGGATTTTCTTGCCCATCGCGCGCCGCAACAGGTCAGCGTCGCCCAGCGAGTAACCGGCCAGCACCTGCGCCGCCTTCATCACCTGTTCCTGATAGACGATGACGCCATAGGTTTCGCCCAGCACGTCTTCGAGCAGCGCATGCGGATATTCGATCGCTACCCGCCCGTTCTTGCGGTCGGCGAACAGCGGGATGTTGTCCATCGGCCCCGGCCGATAAAGCGCGCCGATGGCGATGATATCGCCGAAATTGCTCGGCCGCACCGACCCCAGCGCGCGCCGCATGCCTTCGGATTCCATCTGAAACACGCCGACGGTGTCGCCCTTTTGCAGCAGCGCATAAACCGCTTCGTCGTCCCAACCGAGCGTGTCGAGATCGGGCCGGTGTCCCTCGCGCGCCTCGATCAGGTCGAGCGCGCGTTGCAGGACACTGAGCGTTTTCAGACCCAGAAAGTCGAATTTCACCAGTCCTGCGGCTTCGGCATACTTCATGTCGAACTGCGTGACCGGCATGTCCGAACGCGGGTCGCGGTAGAGCGGGACGAGCTGGTCGAGCGGCCGGTCGCCGATAACGACACCGGCGGCATGGGTGGACGAGTGGCGCGGCAGCCCCTCCAGTTTCATCGCGAGGTCGAACAACCGGCGGACGTCGGTGTCGTTCTTGTACTCGCTGGCCAGTTCGGACACGCCGTTGAGCGCGCGCTTCAAATCCCAAGGGTCGGTCGGGTGGTTGGGCACGAGCTTGGCGAGCCGGTCGACCTGCCCATAGCTCATCTGGAGCACGCGCCCGGTGTCCTTGAGCACCGCGCGCGATTTCAGCCGCCCGAAGGTGATGATCTGCGCGACGGTGTCGTGCCCATATTTCGACTGCACATAACGGATCACTTCGCCGCGCCGCGTTTCGCAAAAATCGATATCGAAGTCGGGCATCGACACGCGCGACGGGTTGAGGAAACGTTCGAACAGCAGCCCGAGCTTGAGCGGATCGAGATCGGTGATCGTCAGCGCCCAGGCAACGACCGAACCCGCGCCCGACCCACGCCCTGGACCTACCGGAATCCCGTTGGTCTTCGCCCATTTGATGAAATCGGCCACGATCAGGAAATAGCCGGGAAAACCCATACCCGCGATGACGTCGAGCTCGAAATCGAGCCGGTCGAAATATGACTGGTGTGCTCCTGCGAAAGCAGGAGCCGTAGCGGCGAGCATATCTGCTGTGTCCAAGGCTCCTGCTTCCGCAGGAGCACCGATTTTGAGCCGCTGCATGAGCCCTTCGCGCGCATCGCGCCGCAACTGCTCGGTCTCAGCCTCCCGGTCCCCCGCAAGACTCGGCAAAATCGGTTTGCGCGAAGGTGCCGCCACCGCGCATCGCTGCGCCACGATCAGCGTATTCTCCAGCGCATCGGGCAAATCGGCAAACAACGCCCGCATGTCGTGTGCGGGCTTGATCCACGCATCGGGGTTCGATTTCGTCCGGTCATCGCTTTCGACATAGGTCGACGCTGCAATGCACAGCATGATGTCATGCGCGCGGTGGAAATCAGCATCGGCGTAACAGGCCGGATTGGTCGCGACGAGCGGCAGCCCACGCCCGTCGGCCATCGCAATCAAATGCGGTTCGGCTGCCGTCTCCACCGCATCGCCACGCCGCGAAATCTCGACATAGAGCCGCTCGGGGAAAAGCGCGATCAACCGGTCCGCATAGGCATCAGCCGCCGCCTGCTGACGGTCGCCCAACAGCTTCGCAATCGCCCCTTCGCCGCCCGCGGTCAGGCAGATCAGCCCCTCAGCATGGCGCGTGAGCCGCTCGAAATCGACATGCGCCTGTTCCTCGACGGGGCGTGCGAGATGCGCCGCCGACACCAGCGCACACAAATTCTGGTAGCCCGCCTTGTCCTGCGCGTAGAGCGCAAGCCAGTCATAGGCGGCAGGCGCACCCTGCGGCACATCGGGCCGCGCGACGCACAGCATCGTGGCGATGATCGGCTGCACGCCCTTGCTCGCCGCCGCATCGCTGAACGGCATGACGCCGTAAAGCCCGTTGCGATCGCAGATCGCCGCCGCCGGAAACCCCATGTCGCGCGCCTTGGCCGCGATATCCTTGGGGTCGATTGCCCCTTCGAGCATGGTGTACGCGGAGAAAATACGAAGCGGAACGAACTGCGCGTGGGCCATGCGCCACCTTGGGGGAGGCACGCGCGATTCGCAAACAGCGATCAGCCACGACTTAGCACGACGTTAAATCGTCCGGTCTATGGTTGTGTCCGACTGTTCCGGAGCCTTGATGTTGCCGCCTACCCCCGTTTTTTAATCGAACCGCGCTCGACCTGTTGGCTGCGGCATATCCCGTGTCGCCCGTCGTGCTGCGCCATACGCTGGCGGGACACCCGTTGTTATCGGCAGAGGCTTTGCGCGCTGCGGCGTCGCACATGGCCGCCGCCCATGTCGAGACTCGCGCCGCGGGCTGTGCTGTCGGCGGTCAGTTCGGTGACTTGCAGGACAGCGAAGCCGCGACCGGCTGGACGATGCTGCGCTTCATCGACCAACTACCCGCGTATCGCGCGCTGCTTGGTTCGATCCTTGCCGAATTGACGCCAGTAACCAAACCAACGACCGGATCGGCGCACGACATGCGCGGCTTTGCTTTTGTCTCCGCCCCGCGCGCTGTGACCCCCTTCCACTTCGATCCCGAATATAATCTTCTATTCCAGATTTCGGGGAAAAAGCAGTTTGCGGTTCATCCAGCGGTCCCGCCCTGCCTGCCCGATGCAGCCCATCGCGCATTGCACATCGGCGGCGATAATATTCTCGCTTGGGAAGACAGCTTTTCGGGCCATGCCCGCGTTTTCGATCTGACCCCCGGCGACGTCTTGTTCGTACCCTATAAATGCCCGCACTGGGTTACCGTTGGCGACGAGTCCTCGGTCTCGCTGTCGCTCACATGGCAATCCGACTGGACCCGCGCTCAGCGCGACGCGCACCGGCTGAACGCGCGGCTGGCGCGCTGGGGCTATGGCGCGACGGCGCTGCCCGCATGGCCGCAGCGTCCGGCGATCCGCGCACTCGCTGGGCGTGTCCTCGACCGGCTGGGTGTATTATGAGCGCGAAATGGCATGTCCGCCGCCTGAAACTCTCGCAGATCGGCACCGCCGAACTGGCATCATGGCAAGACCTCGCCGTGTCGGCCGCCGACGAGGCGAACGTGTTTCTCGAACCGTGGTTTCTCCACACTGCGCTGGCGCAATTCGACCCGCAGGGCGATGTCCGGCTGCTGGTTGCAGAGGACGCCAGGGGGCGCTGGCATGGCATGATGGCCGTCGCGCGTGACGCTTGGCTGGGGCGGGTGCCGATGCTGCACTTGCGCGGATGGAGCCATGCCAACCAATTTCTGGGGACGCCGTTATTGCGGGCGGGCAGCGAGGAGGCGTGCTGGGGTGCCTTTTTCGACACGCTCGACAACGCGGGTGACGGGCGGATTGCGCTGACCATCGCCAATGCGCCCGCTGACGACCCGGTTGTTATCGCATTGCAACGGGTGTGTAGCGCGACAGGTCGACCCGTTCGCATTGTTGGTCGGGAACAGCGTCCCATGCTCGATCTGGTCGACGGATCGCGCGGGCCGCTTTCGCCGAAACGCAGTGCGCGACTGCGGAGCCAGGCCGCAAAGCTCGATGCCGCGCATGGCTACGCATTCGACACGCTAACGACTGCGTCGGATGTGACTGCTTGGACTAACGAATTTCTGACACTCGAATGCGGTGGGTGGAAGGGGACCGCCGGGTCGGCGCTGGAGTGCGACCCGCGCACGACGGCGATGTTCCGCGCCGCGATGGAAGAAGGATTTGCCGGTGGGCGGCTTCACGCCCACGCTTTGCGCGTCGATGGCCGCGCGATTGCCATGACGACCTATTTCGTGCGGAGCGGGCGCGCTTACGGGTTCAAGGCGTGTTATGACGAGGCCTTTGAGACCTATGCACCCGGCCTGTTGCTGCTCAGGGAAGTCATGCGCGTGCTCAGCGTTCCGATTGTGTTCGACAGCTGCGCCGATGCGAACCAAGGCGCGCTGAATGAGATGTGGCGCGACCGGCGCGAAATTCTCGACATCTGCGTGTCGCTCGGGCGGCGGCGTCGGGTCGCCTATGCGGCAACGATGGCTGTGCGCGATGCATGGCACAGGCTAAAACCGGCACGCGCCTAAAGCAGTTTTTCGATGCTCGGCTTCATGCTCTCGGGCTTGTCGGTCGGTGCGAAGCGTTCGACGACCTTGCCGTCCTTGTCGATCAGGAACTTGGTGAAATTCCACTTGATTGACGAGCCGAGCAGACCGCCCTGCTCCTTCTTCAAATGCTTGTAGAGCGGGTCCGCCCCGCTGCCGTTGACCTCGACCTTGGCAAGGATCGGAAAGGTCACATCATAGGTCAACGAACAAAAGCTGGCGATTTCGTCCGCGCTGCCGGGCTCCTGCCCCATGAACTGGTTGCACGGAAAACCGAGGATGGTCAGCCCCCGCCCCGCATATTCGCGGTTGAGCGCCTCCAGCCCTTCGTACTGCGGGGTCAGCCCGCATTTCGACGCGACGTTGACCGCCAGGATCGGCCCCTCGATGTCCGACAGCTTCATGCTCGTCCCGTCGGCCTTGCGTACGGTAAAATCCTTGGCGTTCATCGCTATGCCTTTCTCAGTCGGTGCCGATCCATGGCACGCCGTAGTGTGTCATTCGTTCGTCGCTGGTCATCAGGATCGCCTGTTCGGCCTTCGCCTGAGCGAGGATCAAGTGATCGTAAGGGTCGTTATGGAACATGCCAAGGTCGTCGAGCGAGCGCAGGTGCGACAGGCGGAGATCGATCAGTTCGATTTGCTCGTCGGCAATGAAGGGGAGGTAAGCCGAACCGGACAAAGGCCATTTGCCGGAACGATGTTTCACCGTGATTTCCCACAATGACACCATTGTCGCCATCACTGTCGTGCGCGGGGCAGCCAGCCGCCTCCGCGCGCGCGACCCAAGCTTGCGATTGTCCTCCATCCACCAAATCAAAACATTGGTATCGAGGAGCAGTTTCAAGGCTTGGAACCTGCCGATGGATCATCGTCCGGAAGCCACCACTTCACGGCGCCCGGGAATCCCTCGTCGATAGCCTCAAGGAATCCGTCGGGCCATGTGTCGAAATCCTCGGTCCAGCCGGTCATCCCCCGCATCGCGCCGGGTTGCCGCGGCTTTCCGCCGGGGGTGTAGTAAGGTGCACCATCAGGAAACCGGCCATAGGCACCGGGTGGAAGGTCGTCATCGACCGCAGCCGTCAAAAGCGGTTGCTCGGTGTAGGACATTGGCATTTCGCGCACCTCTTCCGACCAGCGGCTTTCGCCCTGTTCCTGCAAGAACCGTTTCACCAATGCCGATACCGATGTGCCCTTCTCGGCGGCGGCAACCCGCGCGGCGAGATAGGTGTCGTCATCGACGGCAATCGTAATGTTCTTCATGCCTCACGCAGTATCACAGTTTCACAGTCACCCGCAAGCTCTACTCAACCACCCTTATACCCAATTCGCGCAACTGCTTCATCGTGGCCGGCGCGGGCGCGTTCATCATCAGGTCTTCGGCCTTCTGGTTCATCGGAAAGACGATGACCTCGCGGATGTTCGGCTCGTCCGCCAGCAGCATCACGATGCGGTCGATGCCCGGCGCAGAACCCCCGTGCGGCGGCGCACCCAGTTTGAACGCGCCAATCATGCCCGCGAAATTCGTGTCGACCTGTTCCTGCGTGTAGCCGGCGATCTTGAACGCCTTATACATGATGTCGGGCCGGTGGTTCCGGATCGCGCCCGACGACAACTCGATGCCGTTGCACACGATGTCATACTGATAGGCGAGGATATCGAGCGGGTTCATCGTCTCCAGCGCGTCCATCTCGCCCTGCGGCATCGAGAACGGGTTGTGGCTGAAGTCGATCTTCTTCGCGTCCTCGTCATATTCGAACATTGGGAAATCGACGATCCAGCAAAACTCGAAGCGATTCTTGTCGATGAGGTTCAGCTCGGTCCCGATCCGCGTCCGCGCCGCGCCCGCGAGTTTCGCCGCCGTCGCTTCGGGGCCAGCAGCGAAGAAGATGCCGTCATCTGGGCCAAGTCCCAACGCCGCGACGAGCTTGCGCGTCGCTTCCTCGCCGTGGTTCTTGGCAATCGGCCCGCCCAGTTCACCACCCTTCTGCGTGATATAGCCCAGCCCCGCATAGCCCTCGCCCTGAGCCCAGCCATTCATATCGTCGAAGAACTTGCGGCTCTTCTCCGCCGTTCCCGGCGCCGGGATCGCGCGGACGACGTCGCCAGCCTCGACCATCGACGCGAAACGCCCGAAGCCCGAGCCCTTGAAATGATCCGACACGTCGGTGATCACGATGGGGTTGCGAAGGTCTGGCTTGTCCGACCCGTATTTCAGCATCGATTCGCGATAGGGAATGCGCGGGAACGGCGCGGCGCTGACCGAACGGCCCGCAGCAAATTCTTCGAACACGCCGTGCAGCACCGGCTCGATCGCCGCGAACACATCGTCCTGCGTGACAAAGCTCATTTCGAAATCGAGCTGGTAGAACTCGCCCGGCGACCGGTCCGCGCGCGCATCCTCGTCGCGGAAGCACGGCGCGATCTGGAAATAGCGGTCGAAGCCTGCAACCATCAGCAGCTGCTTGAACATCTGCGGCGCCTGCGGCAGCGCGTAGAATTTGCCCGGATGCACCCGGCTCGGCACCAGATAGTCGCGCGCGCCCTCGGGGCTCGACGCGGTCAGGATCGGCGTCTGGAATTCGGTGAACCCCTGCCCGATCATGCGCTGGCGGATCGACGAAATCACGTTCGAGCGCAGCACGATATTCGCGTGCAACCGCTCACGACGCAGGTCGAGATAGCGGTATTTCAGCCGGATTTCCTCCGGATATTCCGCCTCGCCGAACACCGGCATCGGCAATTC
>JANNVL010000096.1:0-6163 GCA_031408195.1 Sphingomonadales bacterium
GGTTTCAAGTCAGAAACATGAATCCCGTCATGCGGATATGCGGTTTAGCGTCCAAAATAGGAGCGGGCCCTATAATCAGCCATCATGATAAAGTCTCTAGGTTATAAGGTTCCACCGTAGCCGTTCCGGCCTCGGCATCGAGATTCAGAAACTGGCATGTCATGGCGTCCGTTGCTCGCCCAACATGAGCATGGAAACGCGAAGTGTGGTCAGCAAGGATTATCATGTGATCCATCACCAGATTCCAGAACCTTTCCTTCGCTTTTTGGATCGCCAGCAGGTCAACGGCGTTCGTCCTTTTGAGATACTTTTTCGCAGATGCTCGATGAAGGTGATCGCCAGACTTTTGCCAAATGGCTTCAATCTCGATCCTTGTGATTGTATGACCATGGCCAACATCATCAAAGTGCCAACCATCGGTTGTTTTTTGCATAATTGAAGGCGTCGGAAAAAATGCGGGATACGTGGATTCAAGAGCTTTGAATATTGCTACAGGACTATAATCATCGCGAAATGCCTTGTGGGTCACGAAATCACCCTGCGCGGCGAGACAAGCCACAGCGAAGCACTCACAAACTAGGCGTAGCTGAAGCTGGCAACTTTCGTGCTGCACCAACTCAGCGACTGGTGAAGCCAATAAAGAGTCGATTGACCGGAGTCTGATTCGAATCTCGTGCATTGCATTGACATAAAGGTCTGCCTTCTCGCGGTTCGTTTTGGGGTAAGGCGCAGCCATTAGGGCTTAATATCGCCTGCGGTGTTTTGGACCAGCCCCAGAAAAGCCTTCACACGCCAATCTGCCCCAACGTGGAGCCGAACGAGCGGGCGGCCTTAGAGGGATGCTGCGCGCGTTATGCGTAGCCATATCCGAAAAGAGGCCGGTATTTAGCACCCCACCCCACCCTTGCACCCCGCCCCCGCATCTGCCACCCGCCCCGTCATGTCCCGACCCGAAGCATGGCGGCGCGAGCTGAGCGCCTATCCCTTTACCGCCGATGTCCAGACGCGCTGGGCCGACCTCGACATGCTGGGGCATATCAACAATGTCTCGATGGCGGGGTTGTTCGAGGAGGGGCGCGGGCGGTTCACCAGTTCGCTGCACATGGCGCGCGGCAGCCGCGACATCCGCTGGCTGATCGCGGGCGTATCGATCAACTATCTGGCGGAGGGGCACCACCCCGCACCCGTCACGATTGCCAGCGGGGTAGGCCGCATCGGCGCGCGGTCGTGGACGGTATTTTCGGCGGCATTCCAGAACGGCGTCTGCGTGGCGACGTGCGACACCGCGACCGTCTATACCGACAAGACCGGCGCGATGCCGCTGCCCGAGGACTATGTCGCCAAACTTTCGGCGTTCAAAATCGACGTTCCGCAATAGCGCAGAAAATCGCGGTCGTTACGCTGTCGAATTAAATCTTGCGTTCATCTGGCTCTTGCCACCACTGGCGTAACAGCGGTCGGTGCCCGTACCGATACGCGCGGGGGAGCGACAACCGATGAGAAAGCCACAACCGAACTGGCTCGTGCTTGCGCTGCCCCTGATGCTCGCCGCCTGTGGCGGCAGCGACAGCAGCGGCACGACCGCCGCCGCTGCAACCGCCGTGGTTACGCCCGCCGCCCCCGCTGCCCCGGCGGCACCGACGACCCCCGCCACCGTCACCGCCGTGCTGAACCTCGATTTCGCGGCACCGCTCAACTATGCCGCGCCCGCGCTGCCGGCTTATTACGACGGCACTGTGGTGGCGCTCGACAACACGCCCGGCAACAATGCAATCACCGACCGGATTGCGACGCTGGGCCGCGTGCTGTTTTACGACAAGAAGCTCAGCTTCAACGACACCATCTCGTGCGCGAGTTGCCACAAACAGGCGAACGGGTTCGACGATAACGTCCGCTTCAGTGCGGGCTTTGCGGGCGGCACCTTCACCAGCGCGCACGCGACCCGGCTCGGCAACACGCGCTACTATCGTTCCGGTACGATGTTCTGGGACAAGCGATCTGCCTCGGTCGAGGCACAGGCCAGCCAGCCTATCCAGAACGCCATCGAAATGGGCTTCACCGCCGCGAACGGCGGCATCCCCGCCCTGCTCACCAAGATGCGCGCGACGACCTACTACGCCGACCTGTTCACTTTTGCCTTTGGCGACGCGACGATCACCGAGGCGCGCGTGCAGTTCGCGCTCGCCCAGTTCGAACGCGCGATGATCTCTTCGGCCAGCCGCTGGGACACCGCCTATGCCGGCGTGTTCAGTGCCACCGGGCCGAACCGCAATCTGGGCGTGACTCTACCCGGGTTTACGGCCGAGGAGGATCGCGGGCGGCAGCTGTTCATCACCGGACAGGGCGGCGGCGGCGCGGGTTGTGCCGCCTGCCACGTCCCGCCGACCTTTGCGCTCAATGCCAATTCGGACAGCAACGGCCTGGACGTGGGCGAGACAGTCAATTTCAAATCGCCGTCGCTCAAGAATGTCGCGGTGTCGGTGGCGTTCATGCACGACGGGCGGTTCTCGACACTCGATCAGGTCGTCGAACATTATAACAGCGGCGTGCAGGCCGGCCCCGCACTCGACAACCGCTTGCGCGGGCCGGGCGGCGCGCCGCAGCGGCTGAACCTGTCGGTGGCCGACAAGGCCGCGCTGGTCGCGTTCATGCGGACGCTGACCGATACGACGCTGAATACCGACGCGCGGTTTTCGAACCCGTTCCGTTAATCGACGAAAACGGCCGCGCGCTTGCCCATGTTGGCGGCGACTTGCTCCATCATGTTCGGCTTGCCGATCACCGCGATCTGTTCGGCGGTTTCCATCTCCAGCATCGCGCGCGGATCGAGGTCGTGGGCGGCATTGCACAGCCGCTTCGCGCCCCGGATCGCGTGCGGGCTCTTCGCCGCGATCGTCCCCGCCAGCTCCATCGCTGCCGCATGCGGATCGTCGGCAATCCGCGTGATGAACCCGTGGTGCAGCGCCTCGTCCGCCTCGAATTCGCGCGCGGTGTAGACCAGTTCGCGCAGCACATCGTCGCGCACCAGCCCGCGCCAGATCGAGAAGCCCGCCATATCGGGGACCAGCCCCCAGTAACTCTCGCGGATGGCAAAGCGCGTGCCGGGCGCGGCAATGCGGATATCGGCCCCCGACATGATCTGGAATCCCCCGCCGAACGCGACGCCGTGGACCGCCGCGATCACCGGCATCGGCAATTGCCGCCAGCCCCAGGTAACATGCTGAGGCAGGATGCTCCCTTGATCGTTGCGCGCGGGACTCGTGCCCGAACCCCCCGCCGCCATGCTCGCCATGTCGAGCCCCGCGCAAAACGCCTTGCCCTCGCCCGACAGCACGACGCAGCGCACGTCGGTGCGCGTCGCCAGCGCGTCGATGGCCGCACCGATTTCGCGAAACATCGCCGGGTCGAGTGCATTCATCTTGTCGGCGCGCGTCAGGCGTACATCGGCGATATGGCCGGTAATGGTGGTGGATACGCGGTCGGTCATCTGGTTTTCTCCGCCCAAAGAGCATCGCGGATCAGGCGCTTGTAGAGTTTGCCCGTATCGTGGCGGGGCAATTCCGCCATGAAATCGATCCGCCGGGGGGTCTTCACGCCCGACAGCGACTGGCGGCAGAACGCCGTCAGTTCCGCAGCGAGCGCCTCGCCGGCCTCCGCCATATCGGCAGGCTGCACGACCGCTACGACCTGTTCGCCCAGATCGTCGTGCGGCGCACCGACCACCGCAACATCGGCGACCTTGGGATGCGTCACCAGCAGATTCTCGATCTCCTGCGGATAGATGTTCACGCCGCCCGAAATGATCATGAAGCTCTTGCGGTCGGTCAGAAACAGAAAGCCGTCCTCATCGACCCGGCCGACATCGCCGAGCGTCGTCCAGCCATGCCTGTTGCGCGTCTGCGCGGTGCGGTCGGGATCGTTATGATATTCGAACGGACGCGGGCCGTTGAAGTACACCGTGCCCTCTCCGTTCGCTGGCAGTTCGTTGCCGTCCTCGTCGCAGATATGCAGCGTTGCCTCGCCCATGCACCGTCCGACCGATCCAGGGCGGGCCAGCCAGTCCGCCGCCTTGATCGCGGTGAAACCATTGCCTTCGGTGCCCGCATAATATTCGTCGATGACCGGCCCCCACCACTCGATCATCGCTTTCTTGACCGGCACCGGACAGGGCGCAGCGGCATGGATCGCGACCTGCATCGCCGACACGTCGTATTTCGCGCGTGTGGCTTCGGGCAGTTTCAGCATCCGCACGAAATGCGTCGGCACGAATTGGCCCGCATTGCACTTGTATTGCTCGATGAAGCCGAGCGCGGCTTCGGCATCGAATTTGGTCATCAGCACGACTGTGCCGCCCAGTTTCTGCGCGACCATCGTCCAGGCAAGCGGCGCGGCGTGATAAAGCGGTGCCGTCGAGAGGTAGACGCTGTGCGGTCCAAGCCCGAAAAACCCCGCCGCCAGCATCGTCAGCGGGTTCATGCCGTCGATGGCGGGGTCGACCGGGGTTGGCAGGCGGATGCCCTTGGGCCGTCCCGTCGTCCCCGAAGAATAGAGCATCGACGCGCCTGCCGTTTCGTCGGCAATGGGTGTCGCGGGCATCGCAGCGACGGCGTCCTCCCACGGCTCGAACCCGGCAATCGCGCCGCCAAGGCTCAACCGCGCGCAGGGGGCGGTCAGCGCGGTCGCGACACCGGCCAGATCGGCTCCGGCGACCAACACTTCGGCCCCGCTGTCGGTCAGGATATAATCGACCTCCGCCGCCGTCAGTTTCGACGAGACCGCGACGAAGCGCAGCCCGGCACGCTGCGCCCCCCAGACAAGGGCGTAGTAATAGGGCGTGTTGGTCAGGAAAAAAGCGACCCGCGCCTCGGGCTGCAACCCCCGCGAGCGAAAGAATTGCGCGACGCGGTTCGACGCATCGTTGAGCTCGGCATAGGTCGTGACCGCGCCAGTTTCGGCGACAATGACCGCCGCCTTGTCTGGCGTTGCGGCGGCATGGCGAAATGGATGCATGGCTCTCTCCTGCCACAGACCTTAGCGCGGCCTTCGCTTTACGCAAACGTAAAGCCGTGCTTATGGGTGGTGCGATGACCGCCGATTTTGACCCTGCCAAATTCATCAAGCTGATGACGGGCCACAACCATAACGGGTTGATCGGCACCGAATATTGCGCGCACGGCGATGACTGGTGCGAGCTGCGCGTGCCGTACCGCGACGATCTGGTCGGCGACACCGCGTCGGGCATCATCGCGTCGGGGCCAATCATCACGATGATGGATTCGGCGACCAGCATTTCGGTGTGGCTGGCGACGAAGAAATTCCGCCCACAGGCAACGCTCGACCTGCGCGTCGATTACCTGCGCCCTGCCGAACCCGGCAAGACCGTCTACGGGCGCGGCGAATGCTATAAGGTCACCAAGAGCATCGCCTTCGTTCGGGGCGAGGCGCACGACGGCGATCCGGCGCGCCCGCTCGCGCATGTCGCCGGCACTTATATGTTCACCGATGCCTGAGTTCGCCTCGCCCTATGCCCGCACGCTCGGCCTGACCTTGTCGCGCGAGAGCGGACGCGCGGTCGTGACGATGGCCCCCGGCGAAGGCGTCAGCGGGCGTCCCGGTTTCCTGCACGGCGGCGCGATTTCGGGGCTGCTCGACTATGCGGCCTGGGTGACGGTGATGGACGCGCTGGAGGACGGTGTGCGGATCAAACCGGTGGGTATCACCGTCGATTTCATGCGCGGCGGGCGAATGGAAAACGCGCACGCCGCAGCAACAATCGTTCGGCTCGGGCGGCGGATTGCCAATGTCGTGGCAACCGCGTGGCAGGAGGACGAAGCCAAGCCGATAGCGACCGCGACGCTGAAGTTTCTGGTCGTGCGCGGCGCTTAAGCAGCCAGAGGGATGCGACGGTTACGCGTCGTCCGCATCCGCCGCGCCATCATTGCCCTTGTCATCGTCATGCCGCTGGTCATCATGCCGGTGGTCGTCGTCATGGTAATCGATGAACGGTTTGCCGACTTCGTCGAAGAAGTCGCGCAGGTCGATGAATTCGTTGACGGCGCGCTTCAGTTCGCCCGACATCACCTGCGGCAGGCTCGCGGCCTCGACATGGATGCCGCGTCGCCGCAGCTTGTTGGCGAGATACGCGAAATCGCCGTCGCCCGAG
>JANNVL010000097.1:0-18691 GCA_031408195.1 Sphingomonadales bacterium
ACGAGTGAAAAAATGGAAATGGGAAATCAGCTAAACATTCCGCTTAGATCACTTTCCCCTACTGCGTCCGGCGCATCTCATCATACGTCGCTGGACCGATTACGAAGCCGATCTTCAAAACTGTGCAGAATCCGCGTTAGCGCAAACTTAAGATGACGTGGTTTGTGATTGCCTGCGCGCGCATGTTTGACCTGTTCGATTGCTTCCGACCTATACGCATGGCTGCCTGTCGAGTCGGTGAGTTTTTTTGCCACTTCCTCAATCGCAGTGACAAGAATCCATATTTCATCGCGTTGATTTCGGACCTTGAATATGGACTTGAGATTTTCAACCGTGGAGCCGATCGCTCTCAATGGCTTTGAGCGTGGCTCGAATTTCATCGGCACCATTTCAGCAGCCATGATCACCGCAAGCTGGGAATCCATCGGGCGCAGTTGACGGAGACGATCGTCCGCTTACTTGGCGATATCTTCCGGCGACTTGGCTGCTCCCATACCTACCCCCGCCCCACGACACTCTCCGGCAAATCCTTGCCGAATACGCGCTGGTAATATTCCGCCACCAGTGCCCGTTCCGCTTCGTCGCACTTGTTCAGGAAGCTTAGCCGGAACGCGAAGCCGACGTCTTTGAAGATCAGCGCGTTCTGGGCCCAGGTGATCACCGTGCGCGGTGACATCACGGTCGAGATATCGCCGTTGATGAAGCCCTGCCGCGTCAGCTCCGCGACCTTGACCATGTTGTCGACCTCGGCCTTGCCGCCGGGGTTGTCGTATTCGCCGCTCTTCGCCAGCACGATCTGTGCTTCGACGGCGGCGGGCAGATAGTTGAGCGTGACGACGATGTTCCAGCGGTCCATCTGGCCCTGGTTGATCTGTTGCGTACCGTGATACAGCCCGCTGGTATCGCCCAGCCCGACCGTGTTGGCGGTGGCGAACAGGCGGAAATACGGGTTCGGGCGGATGACGCGGTTCTGGTCGAGCAGGGTCAGCTTCCCCTCGGTTTCCAGCACGCGCTGGATGACAAACATTACGTCGGGCCGCCCTGCATCATATTCGTCGAAGACCAGCGCGGTCGGGGTTTGGAGCGCCCAGGGGAGCAGGCCTTCGCGGAACTCGGTGATCTGCTGTCCGTCGCGCAGCACGATCGCATCGCGACCGATCAGGTCGATACGGCTGATATGCGCGTCGAGATTGATACGGATGCACGGCCATTTCAGCCGCGCTGCGACCTGTTCGATATGTGTCGATTTGCCGGTGCCGTGATAGCCCTGCACCATGACGCGGCGGTTGAACGCAAATCCGGCGAGAATGGCGAGCGTCGTGTCGCCGTCGAAGACATAGCTCGGGTCCATGTCGGGGACGCGCTCGTCGGCCTCGCTGAACGCGGGCACCATCATGTCGGTGTCGATCCCGAACATCTCGCGCACGCTGATTTTCAGGTCGGGCGCGTCCATCACGGTGGCTTCGCGGCTGTCGGGCTGTACGTTGGGGATATCGGTCATTGCGTGCGTTCCTTGGAGGCGAAAGTCCGTGCGGATGTGAAACGCAAAGGTCAAGGGAAACGGGGCAAGGCGACAATGGCCACGGCTGAAATTTGACAACATACCGGTCGGTCGGTATGTAACAGTAATGTCGAGTCGTTCTGCCCCTGCCAAGCCCGCCAACGCCAAGAGCAAGCTGCTCGACGCGGCGATGACGCTGGTCCGGGAAAAGGGCTATGCCGCGACCAGCATTGACGATCTGTGCAAGGCGGCGGGCGTCACCAAGGGCGCGTTCTTTCACCATTTTCCGTCAAAGGAAGCGCTAGCGGTGGCGGGCGCTCAAGCCTGGACCGACCATGCCGAGGCGCGCATTTTCACCGACGCGCCGTGGATGCAGCCCGAAGACCCGCTCTCGCGCCTGCTCGCACACATCGATTTCCGGTTCGCAATGATCGACGGGCCGGTCGAGGGCTTCACCTGCTTCGTCGGCACGATGGTGCAGGAGGCTTTCGCGACCAACGACAACATCCGCGCTGCCTGCGACGCGAGCATCACCGCCTATGCCGAGCGGCTGGCAGAAGATATCCAGCCCGCGATCGACCGTTACGGCATCCGCGACGGGGGCACTGCTCTGGGCCTGGCGTACCACATTCAGGCGGTGCTGCAGGGCGCCTTCATCCTGGCGAAGGCAAAGGGCGATCCAGCGATTGCGCGGGCATCGGTCACACATCTGAAGCGTTACGTCGAAATGCTGTTCGGCGTTTCCGATCAAGGAGAAAGCCAATGACCCGCGCCATGGTAAACGTAGAAAATGTCCTGCAACCCGGCAAAACCTATCGCGTCGATGCCGAGAAGTTCAGGGCAATGGAAGCGGCGATGCTGAAGGCTGTGCCCGATGGCCCGCCGGGGCTGACCGTTGCCGAAGTGAAAGCGCGCGCGCTGCCGCATCTGCCCGAGGCCCTGTTTCCGGACGGCGCGAAAGCGGGCTGGTGGCTCAAATCGGTCCAGCTCGACCTCGAAGCGCGCGGCGTGATTGCCCGTACCGGCGGCAGCCCGCTGCGGCTCTACCGGCGCTGACATTCAAACCTGAGGAGAAACCCCATGAGCAAGATGATCTTTATCAACCTGCCGGTCACCGACCTGGCGCGGTCGATCGCTTTCTATGAGGCGGTCGGTGCGACGAAAAATCCGCAGTTCAGCGACGACACCGCCGCTTGCATGGTGGTCAGCGACACCATTCATATCATGCTGCTGACCCACGCCAAATGGCGTCAGTTCACCGACCGCACGATCCCCGACGCCAAGACGAGCGCGCAAGTGCTGCTGTGCCTGTCGTGCGACAGCAAGGACGAGGTTGTCGGCTATCTCGACAAGGCAGTCGGCGGTGGCGGCACTGCCGACCCGACGCCGGTGCAGGATTTCGGCTTCATGTACGGGCGCAGCTTTGCCGATCCAGATGGGCATATCTGGGAAGTGATGTGGATGGACATGGCCGCCGCCGGTGAGGCGATGGCCCCAGAAACGGACTGATAAGAACGCAAGGAGAAGTGACATGACGAGCATTGCACCCCCGATCACTACGCGCGAAGCCTCCAGATATCCGGTCATCACCGGTCGCATCCTCAGCAGCCTCGCGATTGCGTTCCTGTTGCTCGATGCAGGCCTGAAGCTGGCGGGGCTGGCCGTCGTCACCGAGACGATGGCAACGTTGGGCTGGTCCGCCGATGTCGGTACCGCGCGGATGCTCGGTATGCTGACGCTGGTGGCGACATTGCTCTATGCGTGGCCGCGCACGTCGGTGCTCGGCGCGATCCTGCTCACCGCCTATCTCGGCGGCGCGGTGGCAACGCACGTCACGATCGACAACCCGCTGTTCAGCCATGTCCTGTTCGGCGTTTATCTGGCGCTGTTCGTCTGGGGCGGGCTGTGGTTGCGGACCCCGGCGCTGCGCGCGCTGTTGATGTAACCCATAAACCAAGGAGAACGACAATGAGCTATATCGACGGTTTCGTGATCGCGGTGCCGACCGCGAACAAGCAGAAGTTCATCGACCATGCCAGGCTGGCCGATCCGGTGTTCATGGAAAAGGGCGCGACGCGCATCCGCGAATGCTGGGAAGACGATGTGACCGACGGCAAGGTTACCGATTTCCGGCGTGCGGTGAACGCCGAGCCGGGCGAAAGCATCGTGTTCAGCTGGATCGAATGGCCAGACAAGGCGACGCGCACCGCCGCGATGGAATGGATGATGGGCGAAGGGATGAACGACCCGCGCATGGCGAACAACGAAATGCCCTTCGACGGCAAGCGGATGATCTACGGCGGGTTCATGCCTGTCGTAGAGATGTAGCGCTTCGGCCCGGGGACACCGTATTCGGTGTCCCTTGTTCCGGCAGTGAGCGGGTACACCGTATTCGGTGTCCCCCGAAAAAGGAGAGAACCGATGTCCAACCATCACGGCGATTTTATCTGGTACGAACTCGTCACCCCCGATCCCGATGGCGCGCAAGCCTTTTACGGCCCGCTGCTCGGCTGGACAGTCAAGAGCGCAGACATGCCCGACATGGATTACCGGCTGGCGGCTACCGCCGAAAGCGATGTCGCGGGAATCATGAAAACACCTGCGGGTGCGCCCATGCCTCCTGCCTGGATCGGCTATGTCGGCGTGGACGACGTCGACAAGATGGCGGCATCGGTCACCGATGGCGGCGGTACGGTGCATATGCCTGCCAACGACATTCCCGGCGTCGGTCGCATGGCGTTCGTCGCCGACCCGCAGGGGGCGATGTTCTACATCATGAAGGGCTCAGTCGAGGGCGGTGAGAGCCTGTCGTTCAGCTACGACAAGCCCCGCATCGGCCATTGCGCGTGGAACGAGCTGGTGACGACCGACGTCGAGGAAGCGAAGCACTTCTATGGCCAGCGCTTTGGCTGGGTTAAGGACGGCGAGATGGATATGGGCCCGATGGGCAAATATGAATTTCTGCGTCACGCGGGCCGCGCGCCGGACGGGTCGTCTCCGGGGCAGGGGATGCTGGGTGCCGTGATGCCCAAAATGCCCGAAGACCCGCAGTCGCACTGGCTATTCTATTTCCGCGTTGCCGATATCGACGTGGCAGTGACGCAGATCGAGACGGGCGGCGGGCGTGTCCACATCGCGCCGATGGAAATCCCCGGCGGCGATTATTCGTTGGCCGCCGTCGATCCGTCGGGCGCGTTCTTCGGCCTTGTCGGCGGCCGAAAAGGATGACGCTATGACTCATGCAACGCTATGCCTGTGGTACGAAGGCAACGCCGAAGAGGCAGCCGCCTTTTACGCCGCGACATTCCCCGACAGCCATGTCGGCAAGACGCACCGAACGCCCGTCGACACGCCGGGGAACAAGGCGGGCGATGTCATTACGGTCGAGTTTACCGTGCTGGGCATCAAGTGCATCGGCCTCAACGGGCCGCCGATCTTCAAGCACAACGAAGCGTTCAGCTTTCAGATCGCAACCGCAGATCAAGCGGAAACCGACCGTTACTGGGACGCCATCGTCGGAAACGGCGGGCAGGAAAGCCAGTGCGGCTGGTGCAAGGACAAATGGGGCGTGTCGTGGCAGATCACGCCAACCGTGCTGACCGACGCGGTTGCGGCAGGCGGGGAGGCCGGAAGGCGCGCGTTCGAGGCGATGTTTCCTATGAAAAAGATTGACGTCGCCAAGATCGAAGCGGCGGTGCGCGGCGATGCGTAGGATCGTCGCCACGCTGTTCATGTCGCTCGATGGCGTCATCCAGGGTCCGGGCGGCCCGACCGAGGATCCGACCGGCGGTTTTGCCGAGGGCGGCTGGGTTTTCCGATTCTGGGATCAGGGGGCCGACGACGCGATCGGGTCGATCTACACCGGGTCGTACGACCTGTTGCTCGGGCGACGGACCTACGACATTTTCGCCGCCTATTGGCCCTATGTCGACGGCGAAGCCGTGGCGATGGGCGAGGCGTTCACCGCAGCAAACAAATATGTGCTGACGCGCGGGGACCAGCCGCTGGCGTGGGAAAACAGCCATCGCCTGAGCGGCATCGACGCCGTTGCCGCAATCCGGCAAAGCGACGGTCCCGATCTTGTGATGCCGGGGTCGGGGACGATCATGCCGCAATTGCTTGCCGCAGGGCTAATCGACCGACTGGTGCTGCTGACCTTCCCGTTGACATTGGGCAAGGGCAAAAGGCTATTCGGCGACGGCACGCCGACGGCGATGCTCAACTTGGTCGATCACAAGGTGACCGGAAGGGGTACCGTGATCGCGACCTACGAGCCCGGCGGCGCGCTGCCGCCTTATCCGGTAGAAGCCCCCGCGCCGAGCACGAGCGCACGCGAGGTGGAACGGCAAAGGCGGATCAAAGAAGGAAGTTGGTAGCGTCCGACCTCCATGACTTTCAGTCACACTGAATAGCCAGATGACGAGCTTCGTCGCGATGCTCCGCGCCGACCAGTTGAAAGCGCTGTGCGAGGCCGGATAGGGCGGAGACTTGCGCGTGGCGGCCGCCGCGTGACAGGTTGCAACTTGCAACGATCAGAGAGGATAGTGCCAATGCAAAAGCTGTTGATCTGGTTCTGCGCGCTCGCGCTCCCGTTGAGTGCGAACGCTGCGGACTCTCCAACGCACGAGGCAACGCTGAAGGCGCGCGCTACGACATTCCTTGTGATCTATCGCGCGGGCCCGGCTTGGGTGCCCGGCAAGGCGATCCGCGATCAGCCACCCAAGGGGCACGGCCCTTATCTAATCCGGTTGTACCGCGAGGGCAAACTACGCATGGCGGGGCCGTTCGACGACAATAGTGGCGGCGCGGTACTGCTCGACGTGCCCGATCTGGCGACCGCTCGCGCGATCGTCGAGGCCGATCCGGCGGTAGCCGGACGCGTGTTCTCCTACACCCTTCAGCCGTGGACGCTGGTGCCGTGGGAGAGCTTTCTGAAGCCAAAACCCACTAAGTGACCCGCCAAGTCGCACTGCTCCGCGCCGTTAACGTCGGCGGCACCGGCAAGCTCGCGATGACGGATCTGCGTGCGATGGGCGAAGAACTGGGGTTCGCGCGGGTGCGGACGTTCATTGCCAGCGGGAATCTGTTGTTCGAGAGCGACCTGCCCGAGAACGACGTCAAGGCGCAGCTCGAGGCGCGGCTCGCCGCTTTTGCGGGCAAGCGCGTACCGGTGCTTGTCCGTAACGCTGTCGAACTTGCCGCCATCGTCACAGCCGACCCATTCCCCGACGCGCACGGTAGTCGCCACATGGTGTTCTTCTACGATGCCCCGCCGCCGTCCGACTTGATCGCCGGGTGCCGCGATGTGCAGGGCGAGCGGCTGGCGCTGGGGATGCGCGAGCTGTTCGTCGATTATGGTGATGGCATCCGCTTCACCAAACTCAAGATTGCGGGCAAGGAAGACCGCACCGGCCGCAACATGAACACAGTGCGGAAACTCGCCGAGATGGCCGCCGCCTGAGCCAAACCGGGACCGTAAAACTTGACAGATAACACCTACTATGTTAGTAGGATTTTAGATGAGCGAGTCGGACTTCATGCCCGTTTCGTATCCCGGCCACCCGGTCTGGATCGCGCTTTCCCGTTACACCATCGGTCCTGACGACGCGGCGCTGGGCTTTGTCCAAAGGCTGGCACGCGAAAACGGCTGGAGCGCGGCCCATGCCGCGCGGGTGATCGAGGAATACCGCCGGTTTTGCTTTCTGGCAGTGGTCGCGCCGCATCAGGTCACACCGTCGGACGCCATCGACCAGGCCTGGCACCTGCACTTGAGCTATACCCGCGACTATTGGGAGCGGTTCTGCCCCGAGGTGCTCGGGCGCACGCTCCACCACGGCCCGACAGCAGGCGGCGGCGCGGAACAGGCGCGCTATTTCGCGCAATATGCCGACACGCTGAAATCCTACGAAACGGTGTTCGGCGAAAGCCCGCCTGCCGATTTGTGGCCGGACGCGGCGCAGCGGCTGAACGACGATCCTCGCGCGCGGCGGGTGCATCCGCGCGACGGGATCGTCATCGGCAAACCTCTTCTGATTGCCCTGCTCGCGCTGTCGGCGCTGGCCGGCGGTGTGTGCGTGTTGCTCTGGCAAGGAGGATGACATGGGCCTTGGCCCCTTTGACCTGACTGGCGAACCTTTCCTGCTACTTTACAACGTATTGCTGGCCGCGGCGGTCGTGGCGGGGCTTGTCCTGCCTGTGCGGTTCCGACCCCAAGGCCGCGCGCAGACGGTGAGCGATCCCGATTTGCTCGCGGTTCTTACCGGGGGCAAGGGCCGCTTTGTCGAGACGCTGGTGGCAAGGTTGCTCGCACGCGGCGCGCTGGTTTTTGCCGGCAAGAACGCCTTTTCGCCCAAGCGGGGCGCGCGCGGTGACAGCGTCGCCGAGATGCGCGTGCTGGCTTTGTCCGCCCCGATCAAATGGGCAACGATCCAGTTGCAGCTGGCCGATTATGCCGAGCCGGTTGCGCGCAGGCTGGCGTCGTCGGGCTTGTACATGACCGACGATGAAGCCGCCCGCGCGCGGTGGTGGCAGACGCTCCCCTTTGTTCTGCTGATCGGGTTCGGCACGGTCAAGCTGATGATCGGCGAGATGCGCGAGCGCCCTGTCGGGTTCCTGATCGCATTGCTGGTCGTGACTGCCGTTTTCGCCGCGATCCGCTGGTTCGCGCTCGACCGGCGGACGCAAGCCGCGCACGACGCACTTGCCGACGCCACCCGCCGCAACGAACGGCTGAAGCGTGCGCCGACGACTGACGAGATCGGGACAGCCGTCGCGCTGTTCGGCACCGGGGTGCTGGCGGGGTCGGCATGGGGCGACTTCCACCGGATGCGGTCGTCAGGCGACAGCGGCGGCGACAGCGACGGGGGCAGCGGCTGTGGCGGCGGGGGATGCGGCGGCTGCGGAAGCTGAGCGTTCGGGCGAACGCCGCCCCGCGCAATATAAATACTGTCCGCAAACTCGCCGAACTGGTCGCATCACCGCACTAGACTTGCGTGCGGGAACGGTCTCGCACCCGAAACGTATTGCTGCCAAGGCGTGTCGTGCGGCGCGCCGGACAAAGGATTTGGTATGACGAAAAAGGCAGTGTTGTTCGGATCGATCGGTGCGGTTGTCGAATCCTCCGACATCCAGCGGCGGGCGTATAATCAGGCGCTGCGCGAGGCAGGCCTCAGCTGGGAGTGGGACCGCAACGTCTATGCTGATTTGCTCGAACAATCGGGCGGCAAGGACCGGCTTGAAACATTGTCGGCGGCCACCGGGGCGGGACTCACGTCCGACCAGATCGATGCGATTCATGCGCGCAAAACCGAAATCGCGTGCGCCGAAGTCGCCGCCGGTGGCGTGTCTGCGCGTCCGGGCGTTGTGGCACTGGCGAAACTGGCCAAGGAACGCGGCATGAAGCTCGGCTTTGTCACGACGACGTATCAACCGAATATCGATGCCGTCTTTGCGGCACTCGGCGACGACCTAACCCCCGCCGATTTCGATCACATTGTCGATCGCGAGGCCGTAGCGAATGGAAAGCCCGCACCTGATGCCTACCGGAATGTGCTGGCAGCGCTCGGTATCGATGCTGCCGATGCACTGGCAATTGAGGATACCGCGCTCAGCGTGATGGCGGCCAAGCGCGCGGGCATTGCGACGATCGTGACGCCGGGTGCCATCACCAGCGGGCAGGATTTCTGGCAGGCCGATCTTGTGGTGCCCGCGTTGGCCAGCGACGACGGGACGCTCGACCCGCGTGTCGTCGCGTTGCTCGACTAAATGGAAATCCGGCCGCTTGCGCCGTTCGGTGCCGAAGTCGTCGGCACGACGTTCAGCGCCGCTGGTGCAGAAATCGGTCGCGTCATCGCGCGCCACCGCGTCCTGCACCGGGGCATGACGATTGGCGAAGTGCCGATCCCGGTCTGATCAGGCGAAAACCACCGACGATTTCAGCCGCTGATACGCCGCGATGACGTCTGTCAGTGCGCGTTCATGGCTGCGGTCGCCGCCGTTGCGGTCGGGGTGGTAGCGGCGGACGAGGTCGGAATAGCGGGTGCGGAGCGCGCGGCGGTCGGCGTCGACCGAGAGGCCGAGCGTTTGCAGGTCGCGGCGCTGTTCGCCTGACAAGGCACGTCCGTCCTTGCGCTCTTCGGGGGCCGAACGGCGGAACCGGCCCGAGATCGCGTCGAGCGGATCGCTGAAATCGGCCCAGCGCGGGGGACGGTCTGCGCCTGCCGTCGAGAAAGCGCGCGTCTCGCGCTCCCATCCCGCCATCGGGCGCTGCTGCTCCTGGATTTCGTCAGGACTCATGCCGGTGAAGTAATTATAGCTCGTGTTGAATTCGCGGACATGATCGAGGCACAGCCAGCGCCACGCGCCGGGGCCGTCGAAGTTCCCCGGCGCGAGTGGCGCTCGGAATTCACCCGGTTCGCGGCACCCCGCTTGGCTGCACGGCGCGTCGCGCTCGATACGCCCGTGGAACCGGGTGCGGGGGCGGAAATTCTCGGCGCTCAAAGACTATCTCGCAAGTCGGTAATCGACGTATATAGGGCGGATGGATGTTCCCGCAAAAGGCCCAATGGCCACCCAGATCGAAGCACGATTGACCGCCGCGCTGTCGCCAACCCGCCTGATCGTGTCGAACGACAGCGCCAACCACAGCGGCCATAGCGGCGACGATGGCTCGGGCGAATCGCATTTCAGCGTGACGGTCGAAAGCGCGGTATTCATCGGTGTCGGACGGCTCGAACGCCAGCGCATGGTCAACCGCGCACTCGGCGACTTGCCGGGGCAAAGGGTTCACGCGATGGCTGTCAAGGCGATCGCGCCGGGAGAATAATTGCAGACAGCGACCTTAAATCTTGCGGCGCTTCCAAGCAGCCCAGTTTGCAATCGCCGATCCCACTAGCCAGAATCCGGAGAATGCCACTGACATTTGGCGCATGAACTCGTCACACACCGCCGATGGCATCCGCACGGGCTGGCCTCGATTATACGAGACGTAGCAAACCCCACTCTCGAAATTCGCGCTAAACTGGGACACGGGTTCGCCTGTAGGCGACCGGACCGGCATAACGTCTGCAAACCCGTAGAAGATCGAAATGAGGCCGATGAGCAGCATAACGACCAATGCAATCAGCAGAGGTGCCGGAACTGATCTGTCCCAAAGAGACAACTTCTTACGATATTGCCTCGTCAAATACGCGCAGATGACAATAACGCCAACGTGAATTGGAAAGGCGACGTAGAACGACATCGTCATTAGGCCGCACAAAAAAAGAGGAAGCGACACAACTGACGCAGTTCCCAGCGCCCCAGCAAATATACGAAGTTGCTTGTCGCTGATCATTCCTGACAAATGTCGAAGATCCAGCATCCGCACAAGCCGCTTGCACCGTTAATGCCCATGGGCCACGCTCTAGCTCCGTAATTCTGGACCTCCCGATGACCGAACTGACCACCACCCGCTTTGCCCTCCCCACCGGTGTCGAGCTCGACGTGACGCACGGCGGCCCCGAGGGCGCGCCCGCGATCTTTTTCCTCCATGGCTTTCCCGAAAGCGCGCGGACGTGGCGGCACCAGCTGGCGGATTTGTCGCGCGATTTTCGCGTGTTCGCGCCCGACCAGCGCGGCTTTGCGCGGTCGTCGAAGCCCAAGGGGGTCGAGAATTACACACATGACAAGCCGATTGCGGACCTGATCGCGCTCGCCGATGCGGTCGGGGTCGAGCGGTTCACATTGGTCGGGCATGACTGGGGTGGAGCGATTGCCTGGGCCGCAGCACTGGGCCACCCCGACCGCGTCGAGCGGCTCGCCATTGTCAACGCACCGCACCCACTCGTTTTTCAGCGTTCGACGTTCGACGACAAAGAGCAGCGTGCCGCTTCGCAATATATCCGTGCGTTCCGCGTGCCGGGCATGGAGCACCATATCGCGAGTGACCTCGACAATTTCTTCGACAAGACGTTCAAGGGACATTTCGACCTGTCGTTCAGCGGCGAAGAGAAGGCCGCCTATCTCGACGAATGGTCGCAGCCAGGTGCCATCGAGGCGATGCTGAATTGGTACCGCGCCGCGACCATCATCGTGCCGGAAATCGATGCGACGCCCGAGCGGCCGGCCTATCTCGATGCGCCATTTCCGCTCCTTAAAATGCCCGTTCTCGTTGTCTGGGGGATGCAGGACAAGGCACTGACCCCGTCGCAGCTGGTCGGCCTCGAAGACCTGTGCACCGATTTGCGTATTGTGCGCGATCCCGACGCCGGACATTTCATTACCTGGGAAAAGCCCGAAGCGGTGACGGGGGCGCTGCGCCAGTTCCTCGACAGTGCGATCTGACGTCATCATGCTCTGACCGGCGCAGACCGATTTGTCCGGATAACTTGCCGTTCAGCTACAGGCTGTTAAGGGCGCAAAGATCATGCTTACCCAACGATCCCGCTATGCCTTGCGCGCCATGCTGGTGCTGGCCAATGAACAGCTCGGTCGGCCACCGGTGCCGATGAGCCGCATCGCCACCGAGGCGCAAATTCCGCGCAAGTTCCTCGAAATCATTTTGGGTGATTTGCGCCAGGCCGGGTTCGTCAATTCGACGCGCGGCAAGGCGGGCGGGTTTCACCTCGCCCGTCCCGCGCATCTGATCTCGTTCGGCGACATTATCCGCACGATCGAGGGACCGCTGGCGCTGGTGCCGTGCGTCAGCCGCACCGCCTACCGCCGCTGCAAGGATTGCCGCAGCGAAGCGCAATGCGAAATCCGCCATGCGATGATGCGGGTGCGCGATGAAACGGCGCGGATATTGGACGGAACAAGTCTGGCGAGTGCCACTGCCGAGGATTTGGTCGCGGCATGAAGCCCTGAAGCACGGGGACACGGTATTCCGTGTCCCCTGATCACCGTTGACGGGGACACCGAATACGGTGCCCCCGGCGCGTATCGCTACTTCTTCAAGCTGGCGCTGATTTCGCGGAGCAGCAGGATATCCTCAGGCGTCGCCGCTTCGTCGGTACGCTTCATCGCCTTGTTCGCCGTCCGGACGATCATGAAGATGACCCAGGCGAGAATCAGGAAATTGATAATCTCGGTGATGAAATGGCCATAGGCGAAGACCGGAATATTGGCGGCCTTCATGGCGTCGAGCGTCATCGCCGTTCCCTCCGGCACCGCCCCGATCGCCACGAACATATTGGCGAAATCGATGCCGCCGGTCAGTAGACCCAGAATCGGGTTGATGAAATCGTCGGTAAATGCGGTCACGATTTTACCGAATGCCGCGCCGATAATAACGCCGACCGCAAGGTCGAGGACGTTGCCGCGATTCACAAATGCCTTGAACTCTGAAACCATGCTCACGATGTTACTCCCCGTATGATCGTTACAGAGGTAGCATGACCGACGCGCAACCGATTGCAAGTGACAAAAGGTGACATTGCACTTGAACGCCGCATTCGTGTATTACCCGAATATAACACTGGAGGGACCATCCGCATGACACCGAACCGCCGCTTTGCCCTGATTGCACCGCTTGCCGCCGTGTCGCTCGCCGGATGCGGGATTAACTCGATCCCGACTGCCGAGGAAGCCGCCAAGGCGAAATGGGCGAACGTGCAGGCCGATTACCAGCGCCGTGCTGACCTGATCCCGAACCTCGTCGCAACCGTCAAAGGGTTCGCCAAGCAGGAAAAGGACGTGCTGATTACGGTGACGCAGGCGCGGGCCTCGGCCAATTCGGTGACGCTCAGCCCCGGCGATCTGACCGATCCGGCAAAGGTCGCGGCCTTCCAGAACGCGCAGAACAACCTGACGCTCGCCACCCGCCAATTGCAGGAGGCCTATCCTGAGCTGAAATCGAACGCCAATTTCATGGCGCTCCAGTCGCAGCTCGAAGGCACGGAAAACCGCGTCAACATCTCGATCAAGGATTATAACGAGGCGGTGCAGGCGTATAACACAACGATCCGCACCTTCCCCGATGCGATCGGCGCGAAGATTTTCTACGGGTCGAAGCCGATGGTGACCTACACCGCCACCGCCCCCAACGCAGACCGCGCACCCAAGGTGGATTTCAACTGAGTCAAATGCTGCGCCTGATCATCGCGTGCGCGGCATTGGGCGCAGCGGCAGGCTGTGGGAAGGCAGACGACGATACCGCTCGTTCGAATCCGTCGTGGTGCCAGCGGGACTATCCTGCACTCACGGGTCGTGTGGTCGACAAGGCAAATTTGTTCTCCGATACCGAGGAACAGGCGATGACGGCGCAGTTATCAGCGATCGAGGCGCAGACCGCGCATCAGGTCGTCGTTGCCACCGTCCCGACGACGGACGGCAGGGATATCGTCGAGTATACGACCTGTCTGGGGCGTCATTGGGGAATCGGGCGTGCAAAGATCGATGATGGCATCGTCATCCTTGTTGCGCGCAACGACGGAAACGCGCGCATCGCTGTTGGCTATGGTCTTGAAAAGGCGCTGACCGACCCCGAAGCTCAAATGATTATGAACCGTGATCTGATCCCGGCATTCAAAGCCGGGACGTTCGCATCTGGGTTATCGCGCGGGATTAGCGCTATCGGCAGCGAAATCGGTGCAGAACGGTGAACGCGATCCGCCTTGTCATTATTGCCCTGCTTACGCTGCTGACGACACCGGCATTCGCCCAGACCTTTCCGCCGCTGACCGGGCGCGTTGTCGATGCGGCAAACATTCTCCAGCCCGATGCGAAGGCCGCGCTGGAGGCCAAACTGGAAGGTGTCCAGAAAGCGACCGGCCATCAGGTCGTCATTGCGACGATCCCGGACATGCAGGGCTATCCGCTCGAGGATTACGGCTATCGTCTCGGCCGCACCTGGGCGCTGGGCGACAAGGCCAAGGATGACGGGCTGATCATCCTGCTCGCCCCGAACAACCCGGCAGGACAGCGCGGGCCGCGGATTGAGGTCGGCTACGGCCTCGAACCTTTGGTCACCGATGCGTTTTCGAGCGTCGTTGCCAACGGCATTATGACCCCGATGCTGAAGGCGGGCGACATTCCCGGCGCGCTCAACGCCGGGGTCGATGCCATTGCCGAACAGATCAAACTGACGCCCGAGGAAGCCGCCAAGCACACGGCGGAGCTAACGGCTTCAGAAAAGAAACAGCGCGGCAGCGTCAACGGCGGGGCTTTCCTGTTCTGGATTGCCATTTTCTTTTTCGTGCTGCTGCCAATGATCGGTGCCCTGTCGCGCGGCGGCTCGCGTCGCCGCCATCGTTCGGGAATGGGCGAGGCGATGTTGTGGACGGCGATCAACGTGGCGGTGAGCGCCGCGACCGATAACGACAGCGACGGCTGGGGCGGCGGCGGTGGCGGTGGCTGGGGTGGCGGAGGCGGTGGCGGTGGCGGTGGCTTCTCCGGCGGCGGCGGCTCGTTCGGCGGCGGCGGGGCTTCGGGGGGATGGTGATGAAGAAGCCCAGTGCTGCCGACCATGCGCGGGTCAGCGACGCCGTCCATGCCGCCGAGGGCGGCACCTCGGGCGAGATCGTGACCATCGTCGCCGACCGTTCCGACGGCTACGAGGATATCGCGCTGGTCTATACCGGCCTGATTGCGCTGTTCGTGCCGATACTGTTCGCGGCGTGGCCCGCGCTGCCGCTGGAGATCGTCGCGCGGTTTACGAGCGGCTGGGGCGAGGCCGAAGTCCGTGACCTGATGCTGCTCGCGTTCGCCGCGATGGCGCTGGTTTCGGCGCTGGTCTTTGCCGTCCTGCAATGGGAACCGCTGCGCGCGCGGTTGACTCCAAAGGCGACGCGACGGCGGCGGGTGCGTGCCCGCGCTATTGAGCTGTTCAAGGTTGGCGCGGAATCGCGAACGACCGGGCGAACGGGCATTCTGATCTATCTGTCGCTCGCCGAGCATATGGCCGAAATCATCGCTGATGAGGCAATATATTCGAAAGTCGCCGCGACCGAATGGGGCGACGCGATGATCGAAATGGTCGCCGAAGTGCGCGAAGGGCGGATCGCCGACGGCATGATCGCGGCAGTCACTCATGTGGGCGCGATCCTGTCCGCCCACCTGCCGCGCGCAGACGACGACGCCAACGAACTGCCCGATCGGCTGATCGAACTGTGAGCGACGCGCCCGAGGAAATCGTCTGGGCGGGCAAATATATCGTCACCAAACGTCGCGGCCCGTGGGAATATGTCGGGCGGGCGCGCGGTATCGGCGCGGCGGTCATCCTCGCAGTCGAGGACGGCCATGTATTGCTTGTCGAGCAATGGCGCGTCCCGCTTCAGCGCCGCTGCCTCGAACTCCCCGCAGGTCTGGTCGGTGACGAAACCGAGGGCGAGGATATCGCCACCTCCGCCGCGCGCGAACTGGAAGAAGAAACCGGCTGGCGCGCCGATCGCATCGAGATCGTCGGTGAATTCGCGTCGTCGCCCGGCATGGTCAGCGAGACCTTCACCCTAGTGACCGCGCACGGCCTGACCAAGGTCGGTCATGGCGGCGGGGTGGCGGGGGAGGAGATTACCGTCCACCGGGTGGCGCTGGGCGACGTCGCGTCGTTTGTGGCGTCGAAGCGTGCGGAGGGTGTGGCCATCGATGTGAAGCTGCTGCTGTTGACCGCGCGGGCGTTGTTGTCGTGATGAAACGCTGGTCCCTCGTCGCGCTCGCGCTTTTCGCGTCGCTGTCGCCCGGACCCTATGCGGTCAGTGGCGTCGTATCCGACCGCATTTACCCTGCACCGAAGACGCCTTTGACGCTCGACGGACTGCCCTTGTCTGCAAGCTTTGTCGATGTGACGACGGTAGATGGCTTGGCGCTACGCGGCATCCTCGTTCCTGCGAAGCCTGACAAGCCGCTGCTGCTTGTCTTCCACGGGAACGCGTCCAGTGCGGCGGACACGGTGCGCTGGTTCGCGCCGCTAATTGGGCAGGGTTATGGCGTGCTGGCGGCCGAATATCGCGGATATTCGGGACTTCCCGGGAAGCCGAGCGAACCAGGCCTCGAACGCGATGCCGATGCGTTCGCCGCACGAGCGCGGGCCGAAGCCAAGGGAGCCCCGCTCTGGCTGGTCGGCCACAGTCTGGGCGGCGGAGCTGCGCTCAACCTTGCGGTGCGCCAGCGATTCGACACGATTGTAACCGTCGGCACCTTCACGCGCATTCGGGCGATGGCACCTGAACTCGCACGCGCACTTCTTCCCAACGCCTATCGCAACGAGAACAACGTCCCTCGCCTTTCCGATCCGTATATCCTGATCCACGGGACCGCCGATGAGGTCGTGCCCGCCGACATGGGCAATGCGCTGCATACGGCAGCGACCAAGACAAACCGCGTAGGGGCATCGGTCGTTATGATCGGTGAGGGTCACCAGCCAGATGCACGCAAACTGCTTGCCGCGTTTGAAGCCGTGTGGGATTGGCGCGCAACGGGCAAGTGGAGCCCCGCCAAATTGCCTGCAGACGTTAAACTGGTCCCGTTCGGCGCGACGAAGCCGCTCGACCCCTAACGAAAATTATCCGAATACGCCTGCAGTTTCAGCACCCGAACCGGGGCCGGAATCACCCGCGCCGACACATTCTCGCGTTCGGCATAGGCCTGTGCTGCCGCGACATCGGGAAACAGCAGCCGCACCTGTCCGCGCGTGTCGCCGCTGCCTGCCCAGCCGGTCAGCGGGTCGGGCTGTTTGGCTTCGGCAGGGGCATATTCGAGCACCCAGCGCGACGTGCGCGCGCGGCCCGATTGCATGGCGTTCTTGGGTTCCTGATAGATGCGGGCTTCGGTCATGATGTTCCTAATAGGCCCGTGCGACCGCGAACTCGACAGCCTCGACCAGCGCAGATTTCGCGGTGCCGCGCGTGAACGGCCCCAGCGCGTCGATGGCGCGCTGACCGAAATGGCGGGCGCGTTCGATGGTGTCGTCGATAGCGTTCGAATCACGCAACAGCCGTGTCGCGTGCGCCAGATCGTCGTCGGACACCCGCCGCCCCTCGACCGCATCCTTCCAGAACGCGCGGTCAGTATCGCTGCCGCGTGCATAGGCGAGTATCACCGGCAGCGTCATCTTGCCGTCGCGGAAATCGTCGCCGATGTCTTTGCCCATCGTGCCCGCATCAGATGCGTAGTCGATGGCGTCATCGACGAGCTGGAACGCGATGCCGAGGTTGCGGCCATAGGCGTCGAGCGCTTCTTCGGTAGCGCTGTCATGCTCGGCAACAACGGCGGCGATGCGGCAAGCAGCGGCGAACAGCGCGGCCGTTTTCGAGCTGATGATGTTGAGGTAGCGCTCCTCGCCCAGCCCGACCTGCCGTTGTGCGGTCAGCTGGTTGACTTCGCCCTCGGCAATCACCGCGCTGGCGTGACTCAAAATCTTGAGAACTTTCAGCGATCCGTCCTCGACCATCAGTTCGAAGCTGCGGCTGAACAGGAAATCGCCGACCAGCACCGTCGCGGGATTGCCCCAGATGATGTTGGCGGTGCGCTTGCCGCGACGCAGATCGGAGCCGTCGACGACGTCGTCGTGGAGAAGGGTCGCGGTATGGATGAACTCGACAGCGGCAGCGAGCTTGTGGTGGCGGGTCCCCGGATAATCTAGCAACCGCGCGCACGCCAACGTCAGCATCGGGCGCATCCGCTTGCCGCCGCCCGCAATCAAATGGCCGGCAAGGGTGGGGATGAGCGGGATTTCGGACTGCATCCGGTCGAGAATGACCTGATTGACCTGCGCCATGTCGCCCGCGACGAGCGCCATGATCGGGTCAAGCGAGGGATTACGCCCCGCGCTGTTCGAAATGCTCGTGACCGTCGCGCTCATCGGCAGTTCCTCTGGACGGCGTGCGTCGCTAAGGCAACCCACTATGGGGAGATACGCGCGTGGCTGACGATAGGTTGCACCAATACCGCCAAAGCATCGACAATATCGACGCCGCACTGGTCTGTATGCTCGCCGAACGGTTCAAGGTCACACAGGCCGTCGGCGCGTACAAAGCCGAACACGGCCTGCCGCCCGCCGACCCCGACCGTGAAACGCGTCAGGTCGCGCGGCTCCGCACGCTGGCAGCAGAGGCTGACCTCGACCCCGATTTCACCGAGAAATTCCTGCGCTTCATCATCGACGAAGTGATCCGCCACCATGAGGCCGCGCAGGGTTAGGCGCAGAGGGTTTCGACCGGAACGACGGCATCGTCGGCAAACTTCGCAATCCCGGTATCGAATGTTGCGAAGCTG
>JANNVL010000098.1:0-15163 GCA_031408195.1 Sphingomonadales bacterium
AGAAGGAATTCTCGGACTGGATCAACGGCGAGGACCAATTTCGGTGATGATCGACGCATCGGCGTTGGTCGCCATAATGCTGGATGAACCGGACGCTGATCGGCTGAACGAGATCATTATGCGTTCGAACGTTCGCCTGACGTCCGCCATCGCGCTTTGGGAAACGACGTCGCGCCTCCAGCGCGAGGCGACGGCGACGGACGTCGATCGTGAGTTAACGCGATTCCTCGAGTTATGGCAGGTGCGGACCATCTCAATCAGCGCCGTCGAGGCTAGAATAGCTTCAGATGCGCGTCGGCGGTACGGGTCGGGAAAGAACGGGCTGAATATGGGTGACTGCTTTGCCTATGCGTGTGCAAAGGCGAATAGCGTGCCGCTGCTCTACATTGGCAACGACTTTCCCAAGACCGACGTTAACGACGGCTACACTCTTTAGGCCGGTCGCTCGGCAATCAAACTCCGCACCAACCCCTGCATCTTCGCGTCGAATTGCGCGAGCATCACATGCGCGCCCGCCGTGTCGAAATGGGTGATGAGTTCGGACCCGTTCCACCAGTGGAGCGCATAGGCGGGCGGGTCGGCGATGATCATCGGGCGGTTGTCGGGCCGCTCGGGATCGATCGGCGACATGTCGAGCGCAACCTGCGGCGAGGTTGCCGGGCAGATCGCAATCGTCGTTCCCTCCCATTGCGTCGTGATTGCACGATGCAGGTGGCCGCAGATAATCGCGACGATGTTCGACCGTCCCGCCACACAGGCGCGGAACCGCTGGACCCAGTCTTCTTCGGGGTGCGTGTTCATCCATTCAATGCCGACTTCGACCGGTGGATGGTGCATGACAATGACCGTCGGGTGCGACCTATCCTCGTCGAGCCGCGCCGTCAGCCACGCCGCGCGAATGTCGCAGAACGCGCCGCCGTGACGCCCGTCCTCCAGCGTGTCGATCACGATCAGCCGCAGCGGCCCCGCCTCAACCGTATATTGAACAAAGCCGTCATGCTGCGGCACGTCCGGAAAATGCTGCGCGAAATTGGCACGCAGGTCGTGGTTGCCGACCATCGGCCACACCGGAAAGTCGAGCTGGGCAAAGGCGTTCTTCAACCGGCGATAACTGTCGGCATCGCCGAACTCGGTCAGGTCGCCGGTCGCGATCAGCATGTCGGGTTGTGGCGACATCGATTTCAGGGCTTTCAGCACCTGATCGAGCCGCTTGCGGTTGAACTCCGCAGGGTTGTCGGGCTCGAAGCCGAGATGGATGTCGGTGACCTGCGCGATCAACATATCGGCATGGCCTCCCCGCCCAGCCGTTGCAGCCCCGTAATGAGACGCGCTTTGACGTCGGGCGTCAAGGCCTGCGCGGCCCCGCGAGTGCGACGACCTTCGGACGCGTGCCTGTGGGTCGCCACGGCGCCTGCCCGTCGAGGTGGTAATCATGGCATGTCGCGCACGACGACGGCACTTTACTCGCCGATGCTTCGCCGCCGTGACAACTGCGACAGGTCGTGCCCGATTTGTCGCCGAGTTTACCGATGGCGGGAATAAGCAGATCGCTCGCGCTCTTCGATACCGCCGCGTTGTGGCATGAGGCACAGGTCTCGGTCTTGTGCGCGTTGTGGTCGAACCAGCCCTTGGCCATGAAGCGCATCGGCTGTGTGACTTTTGCGACCCGCCAGCCATTGGTGGCGGCATTGCCGGTGCGTTCGATGACATGACAGTCGTAGCACGCCCCGCCCTTGGTAAAGAGCGCGTCTGCTGATGCCGGACGCCCGCCCTGCGACGCGGGGGCGGTCTCGCCCGGGCGTCGCCGCCCTGCCAGCATCGATGGCGCAACGGTCGGATGCCAGCCGAGCGCCCGGACGTCGGCAACGGCCTGCGCGACGTCGCCGTGTTTCAGCGTCCGCACTGTCCCAGCGACGCGGTCGTAACCGAGCGAATGGCACGACTGGCAATCGGCCTCCATATCAACCGGCAGAAAGCGCACCCCGTCTGCGCTGGGCGTATGGCAATCGGCGCAGACCATGCCGGGGCCGTCGCGTTTGCCTGCGAATTCGCCGGGCATGGTTTGCGCCATGCGCGCGACGCCGTTGACCTTCGATAAATGTGTATCGTGCGGGAACTTAAGTCCGCCATCGACGCGCAGCGGCTTGAACGCCGGGTGATCGAGGCCGAAATCGCCAGCATTGGCGATCTTGGTATCGGGCAGCCGTGATTTCATCGACGTGTGGCAATCGGTACAGAATGATTGCGCGGTTGCGGGCATCGGTCCCGCCCCCTCATGCTCGCTGTGGCAATCGACGCAACGCTGGCCAACAGGTTTGCCGAACACGACCTTGAACGCGTTTCCGACCGATTTGCCGAAATCGGGTGCGGCCATGGCCGTAACCTGCCGCTTCGGATCGGCGTGGTCGTGCGTATCGGTATGGCAAGCAACGCATTTGGCATCCTCGACCGAGACGAAGGCCTTGTCGTGGCAGGACTGGCAGTTCCCCTCCAGACTGGCGTGTGCCTTCGACAGCGGTCCTGACGACCAACTGGTATCGGCATGAAACCCGGCAGGCCGCGTCTTGGCCTCACTATAGGTCGCCCAGCTCCACAGCGGCGCGACGAGGAACGCCGCAAGCACAAGCGCCGCGAAGCTCCACGCACCGATGCGTTTGCCGGGGAGCAGGCCTTTCAGCGAGAACGCGGTGCGCTCGTCCTTGTCGCCGGTCGCGTCCGACACCGATGCGGTGCGCTCGACCCGCACGATCATATTTCCGCCGTCCGACCCGATCGTCAGCAAATGCCCGCCGAAGCGTAGTTCTGCGCCTTTGCCGGGATCGATCTCCGCCCGTTCGGTCGTGCGCCCGTCGAGCGCGAAACCCAGCCCGCCGATGCTTTCGGCGCGCAGCTTGCCGCCCGGCAGGACCGTCAGCCGCGCGTGGAACGGCTCAACCGCTAGGTCGGCAAGATGAACGTCGTTCGATGCATCGCGGCCGATGGCGATGCTGTCCTGCGCCAGCGTCACCGGTCGGACGATCTCGCGCCCATCGGCAGTGCGCGACACAGTGCGGATGACGAAGCTCATGCCGCCCCTACCAGTAGAAGAACACGGAGAGGATGTGTGCCGAAAGCGCGGCGATCAGCGCAAACGTCACCGGCACATGGACATAAAGCCACACCTCCAGCAGCGCTTTGATTCGCAGATGCCGCCGCACCCGCGCCAGCACCGCTTCTTTGCGTTCGAGCAACGCATCGATCTTTTCGAGCGGATCGGCACCGGTTCGCGGCTTGTTGGCAAGTTCGCCCCGGATCGCGATCTTGCCGCTGCGCGTCGTACAGCGCGGGTAATTGCCCGACAGCCGCGCCCAGAGACCGCCGCCGAATGGGTCTTGCTCCAAACTCGCGCGGACTAGGTCAGCATGGCCCTGCCCCAAGGGTTGAGCGGCTTCGTTGAGTTGCCGGTCCACCGAGCGTAACTGCTCGAGCATCTGCGGCTCGGTCGTCTCGTTGCGGTTGTCCGACAGAACGCGCGGCAGGGTGGCATAGGCGAACACGCCGAACAGGCCCGAGACGATGACCAGCATCATCAGCGCATAGGCGATCGTATGGACGTTCCAGCCGAACTGGAATCCGGTGTGCAGCGTGCCGATGACGGTCAGGCTCAGCCCCAGCCAGACATGCGCCGAGGTCCATGACTTCAATGACCAGCGCCCGCGCGTTATCGCCCGCTTGCGGATGCCAAGCGCGGTCAGCCACAGGATGAGCAGCGCGCCGATGGTGCCGAGCGTGTAGCCGTACCACGTCCCGCCATTAGGGCGCGGTTGCGGATCGTGGAGGATGTAGACCAGCAGTGCGATGACGCTAACAACGCCCGCGATCTTCGCCCAGCGCAGACCGTAGAGCGTCAGGAATCCCTGATGCGTCGATGACTTCACGCGGTTCTGGACGGAGACGCGGGTGGTGCTCATGCGCCCTCGGACTCAAGCCGCGCGACCGTCAGGAACTCCTCGGGCGCGATGCGGATCGCGGCACCGGTCGGGCACGCGCGGACGCAGGCGGGGCCGCCCTCGATCCCCGAACACATGTCGCACTTGATTGCCTTTTTGGCTTTTTCGACGCCCGGCTCGGCGTTCGCGTAGCTCCACGCCTTCGACGGCTCACCAGGTCCGGGGCCACTACCGAACAGCAACCAGTTGAGCAGCGACGGCTTTTTGGGCGGCTTGGCGTCCATCCGGATCACACCATAGGGACAGTTGCGCTGGCAATTGCCGCAGCCGATGCAGGTGTCGTCGATGAACACCTCGCCGTCCGGCCCGCGGTGGATGGCATTGGGCGGACAGTCGGCCATGCAATGCGGATGTTCGCAGTGGCGGCACGATGTCGGCACATGGAGATGCGCGTAAGTGCGCCCCGCCTCGCGGTCGAGGCGGCTCAACCCCTCATGACTGTCGGCGCACGCCTTTTCGCAATTGTCGCAGCCGACGCACAGATTCTCGTCGATCAGCAGGACATCGGTCGCCTCGCCGACGCCTTGGTCGACGAGGAAGGTCGCGACGTTCGAATACATATCGACGACACCGGAAAAACTGTCCTTCTTCGCCTCGATAAAGGCGTTGACGTCCTGCCGCGCCGACATGTCGCGCCGCACCTTTTCGAGCAGTGCAGGTTTACGCGCGAGCAATGCCTTGAACGCGGCACCGGGCAGTTTGATGACTTCTGACTTGATCGCCGCCTTGACCGACGCCGTGCGCCGCCCGCCGGAGATTAACGCCATCTCCCCGACGAAGGAACCTGCGGGCAGATAGGACAGGAATACCGGCTTGCCGCCGATCTTTTTCTCGACGACCATCGACCCGGTGCGGATGACGTAAAGATCATCACCCTCGTCGCCCTCCGTAATAACATTGTCGCCCGCCTTGATCCCGACGACTTCGGCGCCCGCGACCACTTCGGCGACGTCTTCCTTGGTCAGGCCCGATCCGAACATCTGGAGCAATTGCCGCTCGATGCCGATGCGCGTGATCGTGCGCCGCGCGGCGGGCACTTGGCTCTGGAGCTTGAGCGCAGCAGTGCGCGAAATCTCGACACAGATCGCGTCCTCGGCGGCGACGATCGTCGCGCCGCGCCGCCGCCCGGAGATCAGTCCGACTTCGCCGAATATCGACCCTTGCTCGATCGGCACGGTTGCCCCTTCGCCGAGTTCGACCAGCACCGATCCGCTGGCGATGGCAAACAGCGACGATCCCGGGGCGTTCTTTTCGAAGATCGTCGCGCCGCGCTTGTAGAACCGCGCTTCGCTGTCGAGCATGAACTCGCGCATCTGAAGCGGTGACATCCCCTCCAGAATCGCGACGTTCGAGCGTAATAATTCGAGCCATTCATCGACCGAACGCCGCCCCGGCAGCTCGGCAAATTTCGCCTCAAGAATCGGTTCGTCAGCGGGTTTGAGCGCGGTGTTGCCGTTGATGAACTCGACCACGTCATGGCCCTGGTTCATGCAGTGCTTGATCAGCGGATAGCCCGCGAGCGCCCCGATCACGAAAATGCCCGGCGCGGTCGTTTCGAACACCGGCGACAGTTTCGGGAACGCGAGCCGGTCGTTCGAGCTGAACTCGATCCCGCACCCTTCCACGAAGCCGCGTGGCGGGGCCGACCCCATCCGCGCGATAATGCGGTCACATTTCGCCCGCACTTCGCCGTCGCGGGTTTCGAGCACGATGGTCCCTGGCTCGACCGCGTTGGTATTGCACTCGACATGGATGGTGACGCGCCCCGCATCGCGCGCCGCCATCAACGCCTTCACATTGGCATCCTTGGCCGTCGAAAACTCCGCGCCGCGATTGACCAGACTGACGACATTGCCCTGCGCCACGTCCGCTGCAAGACCGAGCGCGTTCTCGATCCCGGCATCGCCGCCGCCGATGACGAAGATATGCTCGTCGTTATACTCCGCCGGATCGTCGAGCTGGTACTGGACATGGGGCAGGTCGCCGCCCGGGCAGCGCATCAAATTGGGATTGCCCTGCGTCCCGATGGCGAGAATCACCGCATCGGCCATGATCTCGGTCTTGTCCGACAGTTTCAGGCGATACGGCGGGGCATGGCGTTGCAACTCTGTGGTCTGGCTCGACCCGTCGCGCCCGCGCGTCACGATCTGTTGCACCGATCCGGCAATCGGCCCGCCTGTCCCCTCGATAGCGACAACTTCGGCCTGCTTGCGGACCCCCACACCGTTCGCTGCCGTCTGCAAATCCCATGTATCGAGCACCGCCTCGCGCTTGCCCGCCGCGAAATCGAGATCGGCGCGGAGCACGAGTTGTGACGGCGTTGCCATCACATGCTTGCCCTTCTGGTATTTGTAGATCGTGTCGCTGAGGTGGTCAGTCTTCTCGAGCAGGATGTGTGACAGCCCCAGCTTCGCCGCGCGCGATGCTGCGCTCAGCCCCGCTGGTCCCGATCCGACAATGGCGATGCGATATGTCTCGCCCACGGCGCGCACGTCCCCCGAAATACCCCTGACCAGTGCGACCTGTCTTTTCCGCAGTCTAGCATCGCTGCGATGATGCGCTAGAGACTTATGCCATGAGCGATACGACCACCAGCCGATTTAGCCGCATTGCCCTGATCGGGGCCGCGCTTCTCGCCGTCAGTGCCATCGGGGTGAAGCTGTGGGGTGACCGCGCGCCCGAAGCGCCGACCGCGGCTGCGACCGCACCGACCGGTCCGCAGGACGTGGGAGCGATGATCTCCTCGCTGGAGGCCAAGCTGAAGGCCGACCCGAACGACGCCGAAGGCTGGCGGATGCTCGGCTGGTCGTTTTATCAAACCCAACGCTATGCCGAGGCCGCAATGGCGTACAAGCGCGCGACGGTGTTGAAGCCCGACAACGCCGATTACTGGTCGTCGCTGGGCGAGGCATTGGTCACGGCTGGCCCGGGCAATGTCCCCGCCGATGCGAAAGCCGCGTTCGACAAGGCCGTGACACTCGACCCCAAAGATCCCCGCGCGCGCTATTTCCTAGGCGTCGCCAAAGATATCGCGGGCGACCACAAAGGCGCGATCGACGACTGGTTTGCGCTGCTGAAAGACACGCCTGCCGGCGCACCTTGGGAGGCCGACGTCCGCCGCACGATTGAGGCAGTGGGCGCGAAGGACAAGATCGAGGTTGCAACCCGCCTGTCCGCCCTCCGCCCCGCCGCCCCCGCGCCGGGTGCAGCGGCTGCCGCAATCCCCGGCCCCAATGCCGAACAGATGCGCGCCGCATCGCAACTCCCCTCGGGCCAGCAGGAAGCAATGATCGCGGGCATGGTCGAGGGTCTCGCGACGAAGCTACAGGCCAATCCCAAGAATGTCGAAGGCTGGATCATGCTGATGCGCAGCTACACGACCTTGGGCCGGAGCAGCGATGCGGGCGTGGCGTACCGGGCCGCAGTAGCGGCAAATCCGGGCGCGAAGGCGCAGTTGGACGAAGCCGCGAAGACCCTCGGAGTTGCACGCTAGCGGCTGTGGGCGCATAGGCGCGGCGCTATGGCTACCAACTGGACCCCGCAGAGCTGGACCGCGCATGAGGCGCGTCAACAGCCGACCTATCCCGATACAGCCGCGCTCGACCGCGCGACGACAACGCTGTCGTCGTTCCCGCCGCTGGTGTTCGCGGGCGAGGCCCGCGACCTGACCGCAGAGCTTGCCAAGGTCGCCGACGGCCGCGCGTTCCTGCTGCAGGGCGGCGATTGCGCGGAGAGTTTTGCTGAATTCCACCCGAACAACATCCGCGATACCTTCCGGGTCATCCTCCAGATGGCGGTCGTGCTGACCTTCGCGTCGAAACTGCCCACGGTGAAACTCGGGCGCATGGCAGGGCAGTTCGCCAAACCGCGCAGCACCGATATGGAGGAACAGGACGGCGTCTCGCTGCCCAGCTACCGCGGCGACATCATCAACGACATCGCGTTCGAAGCGGCGGGCCGCGCGCCCGACCCGCAGCGGATGGTGCAGGCGTACAACCAGTCGGCGGCAACGCTCAACCTGCTCCGCGCGTTCAGCGCGGGGGGCTACGCCAACCTGCACCAAGTCCATGCCTGGACGCACGATTTCATGGGCCGGAGTCCGTGGACCAAGCAATATCGCGACGTCGCCGACCGCATCGGCGAGGCGCTCGATTTCATGAACGCCTGCGGGATCAACCCCGACACCGTGCCGCAGTTGAAGGGCACACAATTCTACACCAGCCATGAGGCGCTGCTGCTCCCCTATGAGCAGGCGCTGACCCGGCAGGATTCGCTGACCGGCCAATGGTACGACACCAGCGCGCACTTCCTGTGGATTGGCGACCGCACGCGCTTCGAAAACAGCGCGCATGTCGAATTCCTGCGCGGCATCGGCAATCCGCTGGGCATGAAGGTCGGGCCGAGCCTGACCCCCGACGTCCTGCTGCGCCTGCTCGACACGCTCAATCCGGCGCGCGTGCCCGGCCGCATGACGCTCATCACGCGCTATGGCCATGACAAGATCGAGGCCGCGCTCCCCGCACTCGTCCGCGCCGTCATGCGCGAAGGGCATCCGGTGGTGTGGAGTTGCGACCCGATGCACGGCAATGTCGTCAAAGCGGCCAACGGCTACAAGACGCGGCCGTTCGAACGCATCCTCGCCGAAGTACGCGGCTTCTTCGCCGTGCACCGTGCCGAAGGGTCGATCGGCGGCGGCATCCATGTCGAGATGACCGGGCAGAACGTCACCGAATGCACCGGCGGCGCGGTCGACGTGACCGAGATGTCGCTGGGAGATCGTTACCACACGCATTGCGACCCGCGGTTGAACGCAGCGCAGAGCCTCGAACTCGCGTTCACGCTCGCCGAAATGCTCAATGCCGAGTTGAACGACCGTCGCAAGGTCGCGGCCTAACCCGTCATTGCGAGGAGCGCAGCGACGTGGCAATCCAGACGCTCTCGCGGTGAGGTGGATTGCTTCGCTACGCTCGCAATGACGGGCTATAGCGCGCCCATGATCACCACCGACCCCGACGTCTTCACCGAAGCCCTGCCCGAGCGCGGGCGGCTGATCGGGCTCGACGTCGGGACCAAGACCATCGGCACCGCGCTGTGCGACGCCATGTGGACCATCGCCTCGCCCGCCGCGCTCATCCGCCGCACGAAATTCGGCGCGGACAAGGCCGCCATAGAAGCACTGATCGCGGCACAGGCCGTGCGCGGCATCGTCATCGGCCTGCCGCTCAACCTCGACGCCAGCGACAGCCCCCGCACCCAGTCGACCCGCGCCTTCGCCCGCAACATGGACGTGGTGGGTCTCCCCATCCTGCTATGGGACGAACGCTGGTCCACCGCCGCCGTCACCCGCACCCTGATCGACGCGGACGCGAGCCGCGCGCGGCGGGCGGATTTGGTCGACAAACTGGCGGCGAGTTATATCCTGCAGGGGGCAATCGACCGGTTGGCGAGTTAGGTACTCGCCAGCGAGCAGCCGAAGTTTGAGGGAGCGGGAGAGAAAGCCGTCGTGTAACCTCGCGCAATGACCTATCGGTGGGCCGTCAAGCGGAGCGTGTGATTGACGACTCATTTCTGACTCAATTGCGGTTAAAAGGCGACCCGAGGGCAAACGACATGAAATTGGCAACAATCGGCTACGAAGGGGCATCACTGCCCGATTTTCTTTCAACCCTATTATCTGCGGGTGTGGAGCAAGTTGTGGATGTGCGCGAGGTTGCACAATCCCGCCGAGCAGGCTTTTCAAAAAATGCGCTTCGAACAGCGTTATCTGAAGTGGGCATCGATTATCATCACATCCGCCAACTCGGCGACCCCAAGCACGGTCGTGAAGCGGCTCGGGCAGGGAAGTTCGATCTTTTTAGAGCAATTTTCGCTGCACATCTCGATCTTCCAGCTTCACGAGATGCTTTGAAAGAGGCCATCACGCTAGCGACATCGAAGAAATCGGTTCTTGTTTGCTTTGAACGCGATCCAAAACATTGCCACCGAACAATTGTCGCAGAACGAATGGCTAATCAAAGCTCTTTGGAGATTACAAATCTTGGCGTAAGGTTAGGTGGAGTTCAGGGGGCTCGTATTAATGCCGGATCAACCGACCGGTTCGCTGGAGCATGTTGACGACGAGTGCTTTGTCATCGTCAAAGCTGCTCCACGCGCAAGCCAAAGTCACGGCGAAACCGTCTGTATTGCGGCGATAGACCGTTCCGGTGTTTGGGTTCGACTATACCCGGTGTCATTCCGTGACTTAGCTGACGCGCAGCGGTTTGGCCGCTGGGACCACTTAAAGTTTCGGTGGCGTCGACCTAGAGCCGTAAGCGATATGCGAGCTGAGTCCCGGCGGGTTGACCCTGCGTCAATCGTCATCGTCGGCCAACTCCCCGCTAGCCAACGAAACCCTCTACTAAACAGAATCGCAGTTAATAGCCTGAAGAAGGAGCGAGCAGAAGGCCGGAGCCTTGCTTTACTCCGACCAGAGATCGTCAGCTTTCAGGCGGTACGTCGAACCGTGAGGGATTTGGAGAAACAGCGCGAAACCTATGCTGCACTTGCAGCGCAACAGGGTCTCTTAGAAACAATCGGCAGTGTCATACCCCGCGAGCCGTGCCCGTATAATTTTGTTTATCGATACCGCGATGATGACGGCATCCATGTCGGAACATGCCAAGATTGGGAGACAGAAGCGACGTTCTTTCGGCGACTGAACGAGCTGGTTTCAGAAAAAGCCGCACTCGACTGGATGCAGCAAAAATTTGGTGTCGATTATCCTCGAGAAGGAATGGTGCTAGCGATGGGAACACATCGGCACCGCCCTGACCAATGGCTCGTTAATGGCGTGATTAGAATGAAAGAATCTCGTCAAGGTATGCTTCTTTAGGCCTTTGAACGCGCTTTGCACAGAAAGCTGTCCTACAAGATTAGTTCTTTATATGTTCCATGAGCCGAGTCGCTTTCTCGCTCTTTCAGATTGTCGAAGTCCGCCTTCATCGTGCCAGATTTCGCGCGGGGCAATCCGACTGCACCCGCACGGCCATAGCGAACACGTTTCAGGTGTGACCTTTGTGACCTTTGGCGGAATTCCGCCATTGCGCACCGAGCTGTTGCTGGCGTCAGGGCGCTAATAAGTCCGCCCAATCAAAATCGTCTCCACCGCCGCATCCCCCGTAAATACGCACGCCCCCGTCGGCACCGCCCCACCCACCGGCGTATTCCGCGCGGTTAGTTTCAGCATTTTCAGCCGCTTCACCACATCCTCCAGCGCCGCACCCGTCGGCCGCGACCAGACGCACGACACCCAGCCGACGACATCGTCCTAGCCGCCGGTGAAATGCGCCTCGAGTTCGGCCCATGTCGCGACTGGCACGATCGCGGCGTCGCGGCGTGCGGTGGCTTCGGCATGGAGCGACGCCTGGATCGCCTCGAGCATCCCCGCTGCCTGTGCCGCAAAGTCTTCGCGCGACAGGACGGCGCTCGCGAGCTTGCCGCTGTCGCCATACAGCGCGTCGCGGCGGATGAGGCTGACGTTGCCTGCCGCCATGTCGCGCCCGCCGATTTCGACGATCAGCGGCGCGCCTTTCTTTACCCAGTTCCAGCGCTTGGTGCTCGCTTTCAGCGCCTTCACATCGACCAGCACGCGCAACGGCTCGCCGAGCGGAACCGCGCCTTTCAGGCTCGCGGCAACCTCGCGGCAATAGCCGATCAGCGCTTCGTCCTCGGGCGTCTCGCGCAGCATCGGCACGATCACCACTTGCTGCGGCGCAATTGCGGGCGGCAGGCGCAAGCCGTCGTCGTCGCCGTGGACCATGATGACCCCGCCGATCATCCGCGTGCTGACGCCCCAGCTCGTCGTCCAGGCATGGGCATATTCGCCCGCGCTGTTCTGAAACTTGATGTCCTGCGCTTTGCTGAATGTCTGCCCTAGGAAATGCGAGGTGCCCGCCTGCAGCGCTTTGCCGTCCTGCATCATCGCCTCGATGCTGTAGGTCGCGTCGGCACCCGGAAAGCGTTCATGCTCGGGCTTTTCGCCCGCGATCACCGGCATGGCGAGGCACGTCTCGGCGAACTCGCGATAGACTTCGAGCATTTTCAGCGTCTCTTCGACCGCCTCCTCGCGCGTCGCGTGGGCCGTGTGCCCCTCCTGCCACAGGAATTCGCTCGTCCGCAGGAACATCCGCGTCCGCATTTCCCAGCGCACGACGTTCGCCCATTGGTTGATCAGCACCGGCAAGTCGCGCCACGACTGCACCCAGCGCGCCATCGCTGTGCCGATGACGGTTTCGGACGTGGGCCGCACGATCAGCGGTTCTTCGAGCTTAGCCGTGGGATCAGGGACCAGCCCGCCCTTGCCGTCCGCGATTAAGCGGTGGTGCGTGACGACCGCCATTTCCTTGGCAAACCCGTCGACATGCGCGGCCTCTTTCTCGAAGTACGACAGCGGAATGAAGATCGGGAAATAGCAATTCTCGTGCCCCGTCGCCTTGATCCGGTCGTCGAGCAGCCGCTGGATACGTTCCCAGACGCCCCATCCCCATGGCTTGATGACCATACAGCCGCGCACGCCCGAATCCTCGGCCATGTCGGCTTCCTTGATGACATCCTGATACCAGGCGGCGAAATCGGCGGCGCGGGTGACCGAAAGGGCATGTTTCATGGGAACGCGCTTTGACGCGCGGGCAGCGCCTCGGCAAGGGGAAGGCGTGCCAGACCGCATCCTCCCTGCTATCGGCTATCGCCTCATGTCCGTGCTCGCGTTCACGACGATGGGCGCGCTGATCAAGATTGCCGAGATGCGCGGTGCGGGGCTGGCCGAGCTGTTGTTCTTTCGACAAGCGCTGGCGTTGCCGGTCGTGCTGGCGGCAGTGCTGTCGGGCCCGGGGCTGGCGACGCTCCGAACGCAGCGGCTGCCCGCGCACATTCTGCGAACGAGCATTGGCCTTGCGTCGATGTCGTTCATGTTCACGACGGTGATCCTGCTGCCGCTGGCCGAGGCGACGACGTTGCAATTCACCGTGCCCATTTTTGCGACGATCCTCGGCGCGTTGGTCTTGCGCGAACCGACTGGCTGGCACCGCTGGGGGGCGGTCATTGCCGGGTTTATCGGCGTCGTCATCGTCGCGCAGCCGGGGTCGGGGCATATTCCCCTGCTGGGGGCGGCAACCGGGCTGACGGCTGCCTTGCTGAGCGCGACCGTGTCGATCCTGCTGCGCCATATCGGCAAGACCGAACCAGCCACGACAACCGTGTTCTACTTCTCGCTACTTTCGCTGGTACCGCTGACGCCGTTCTTCTTGATGTCGGTCGGCGTGCACGACACCTGGACTTGGACATTGCTGGTGCTGATCGGCCTGACCGGCGGCGTCGGGCAAATCGGCATGACGAATTCGCTGTCGCTCGCGCCCGTCGCCGTCGTGGTACCGATGGACTATTCGGGGCTGATCTGGGCGACGCTTTATGGCTGGGTGCTGTTTTCGGTGCTGCCAACGGCGTGGACATGGGTGGGAGCGCCGATCATCGTGGCGAGCGGCCTGTACATCGTATGGCGCGAGCACCGGCTGCGACGCGCAGTGACGAATGTAGCGGGAGAGTGAACCTATCCTCTCCCCCTGGGGAGAGGATACGGAGACTTTGCTTCGCCGCTTGGCGAGGCTTAGTCGAAGTTGGTGAGGGAACTTCGGCCCTTCGACCTGAGCATCGGCACTCCCTCACCCCGCCGCGCTGGTGCGCGTGTCGCCCTCTCCCCAGAGGGAGAGGGAGAAAGTTTCACTCCGCCGCGACCGTCAGCTCGGGCTCTTTCCAAACCAGCACCGGTTTCCGCGCCGCCAGCGTTTCGTCGAGACGACGGCGCGGCGCGAAATGCGGGGCGGACTTCAAACTGGTGTCCCCCGCCTTCGCCCGTTCCGCCACGCTCCGCAGTGCGGTGATGAACTGGTCGATCCCGGCCTTGCTCTCGGTCTCGGTCGGTTCGACCAGCATCGCGCCATGGACGACGAGCGGGAAATACACCGTCATCGGGTGAAAACCCTCGTCGATCAGCCCCTTGGCGATGTCGAGCGTGCTGAACCCCTCGGCCATGCCGTCGTCGCTGAACAGCGCCTCGTGCATGCACGGCCCGCTGCCCGCGAACGGCGCGTCGAGCGTGCCTTCGAGACTCCGCAGGATGTAATTGGCATTGAGCACGGCATCGCCCGACACCTGCCGCAGCCCGTCGGCGCCATGGCTCATGATATAGCTCAGCGCGCGGGTGAACATGCCCATCTGGCCGTGGAACGCCACCATGCGACCGAATGACGACGCGTGATGGTCCTGCGCGGTTTCTTCCTCGACCAGATGATATTCCTCACCGACCTTCTCGACGAAGGGTAGCGGTGCGAACGGGCTGAGCGCGGCGCTGAACACGACCGGCCCCGACCCCGGCCCGCCGCCGCCGTGCGGGGTGCTGAACGTCTTGTGCAGGTTGATGTGCATCGCATCGACGCCGAGATCGCCGGGGCGGACACGACCGACGATGGCGTTGAAGTTCGCGCCGTCGCAATAGACGAAGCCGCCCGCCGCATGGACCGCATCGGCAATGATCTTCAGGTCGCGCTCGAACAGTCCGCAGGTGTTGGGATTGGTGATCATCACGCCCGCGACGTTCGGCCCGAGCTTGGCGATCAGCGCGTCGGTATCTACCCGCCCGTCGAGCGCGGGGATGCTTTCGACACGGTAGCCTGCGAACGCTGCGGTCGCCGGATTGGTCCCGTGTGCGCTTTCGGGCACGAGGATGACTTCGCGCGCATCGCCGCGAGCCTCCAACGCGGCACGGATCGCGAGCACGCCGCACAATTCGCCATGCGCGCCCGCCTTTGGCGACATCGCGACCGAATCCATACCGGTCAGCGTGACGAGCCAATGGGCGAGCTGGTGGATCACCGCCAGTGCGCCCTGCACGGTCGAGATCGGTGCGAGCGGGTGAATGTCGGCAAACCCCTTCATTCGCGCGACTTTCTCGTTCAGTCGCGGATTGTGCTTCATAGTGCAGCTGCCGAGCGGGAAGAAGCCCAGATCGATCCCGTAATTCTGGCGCGACAGGCGGGTGTAGTGGCGCACGGTTTCGGGTTCGCTGAGGCCGGGCAAATCGACCAACTGACGCTCAAGCCCACCAAGCCGCGATTCGCCAGTTCCGACCGCAGCGAAATCAA
>JANNVL010000099.1:0-6266 GCA_031408195.1 Sphingomonadales bacterium
CCGGCTCGACGCCAGCGGCACGGCGCTGTCTGGCGGGCAACAGCAGCGGCTGTGCATCGCGCGCGCCATCGCGGTTGATCCCGAAGTCATCCTGATGGACGAACCCTGTTCGGCACTCGACCCGATTGCGACGGCGCGCATCGAGGAACTGATCCACGCGCTGCGCGGCCGTTATGCTATCGTCATCGTCACCCATAACATGCAGCAGGCAGCGCGTGTGTCGCAGCGGACGGCGTTTTTCCACCTCGGCACGCTCGTCGAATACGGGGTCACGTCGGACATCTTCACCAATCCGAAGATGGAGCGCACCAAGGATTATATCACCGGAAGGTACGGCTAATGGCCATCGGAACAGAGCATACTGTCAAGGCATTCGACAACGAGATCGGCGAGCTACGCGGGCATATCGCCGAAATGGGAAGCCGTGCCGAAGCCGCAATCAACAGCGCGATGCACGCGCTTGTCACGCGCGACCTCGACCTCGCGCGCAAAGTCATCGAGGAAGACCGCATCATCGACCGGCTGGAATCCGAAGTCGAAAAACTTGCTGTCCAGATCATCGCCCTGCGCGCGCCAATGGCCGACGATCTGCGCGATGTGATTGCCGCACTCAAAATCGCTGCCGTGCTCGAACGCATCGGCGACTATGCTAAAAATATCGCCAAGCGGGCAGGTGCGCTGGAGGGTCGGCGCAAGATCGAGCCGCTCTCGCTGCTACCCAGCATGGCGCAGGTGGCGACCGAGATGGTCAACGACGCGCTGACCGCCTTTGCTGCGCGCGACGCCGCATTAGCGGTAGCCGTTAACGAACGCGACCGCGTCGTCGATGATTTCTACAACTCAATTTTCCGCACGCTTGTGACTTACATGGTCGAATATCCTCCCTCGATCAGCGACGCCGCGCACCTGTTATTTGTCGCCAAAAACCTCGAAAGGGTCGGAGATCATGCAACCAATGTCGCCGAGATGGTCTACTTCGCCGCAACCGGCGAATATATGGCCGAACGCGAGCGGAGCGATCCCCTTACCGAGCAAGCGGGGAGCTAATTCGATGGCACGCGCAAAAATGCTGCTGGTTGAGGACGATGCAGCGCTCGCCGAGCTGCTCGTCTATCATTTTCGCCGCGAGGATTTCGACGTCAAGCAAACGGCGGACGGCGAGGAAGCGCTGCTGCTCGCGCAGGAGAATGCGCCCGACATCGTCCTGCTCGACTGGATGATCGAGGGGCTGTCGGGCATCGAAGTGTGCCGCCGCCTGCGCCGGATGCCCGAGACGGCCAACGTACCGATCATCATGCTGACCGCGCGCGGCGAGGAAGAGGACCGGGTGCGCGGACTCGAAACAGGTGCCGACGATTATGTGACCAAGCCGTTCTCTCCGCGCGAACTGGTCGCGCGCGTTGGTGCGGTGCTGCGGCGGGTACGTCCGGCGCTGGCGGGCGAGGCGCTGATTTATGCCGATCTCGAAATGGATACTGTCGGCCATAAGGTGAAGCGGGGCGGCAAGATGGTGCCTCTGGGGCCGACAGAATTCCGCCTGCTCAAGCATTTCCTCGAACACCCCGCGCATGTCTTTTCGCGCGAACGGCTGCTCGACAGCGTCTGGGGCCATGACAGCGACATCGAGCCACGCACCGTCGATGTCCATATCCGGCGGCTGCGGAAAGCGATCAACGAGGGCGGCTATGCCGACATCATCCGCACGGTCCGCTCGGCGGGATACGCACTCGATGCGGAGGGACGGCTTTAGACCAGCCGGACCGTTAAAGCGGCGAAACGAGGATATATTTCGCGCCGCATTCATTAATCCCCTGACGGTGCACGCCCCCTGCGCCGCCCCGATGGAGATCGATGATGAAGATGATTGCCCTTGCCGCCGCACTGCTCGTGAGCACCGCCGCCGTCGCCCAGATGGCACCCGGAACCCCCGCGACACCGCCCACCGACACGACGATACCCGCCCCGCCTGCGCCGCCGTCCGATACGACGACACCGCCGTCGGGCACGACGAACGAGCCGATGACGCCACCTGCTTCGGCTACGCCACCGGCAGCGACCGACATGTCCGCACCCGCACCGATGGCGGCACCGGCACCGATGGCCGCACCCACATCCGAACCGGCCCCAATGGCGCAGGCAAGCTATCCGCGCTGTTCGGCTACTGTCACCGACCAGTGCCGCCAGGGATCGGCACGCGAGAGCGACCGCAAGGGTGGGCCGCGCAAGCGTCGCGGTTGACGTAAACGGAAACCTGATGCATCGGCGAGGCTTAATTCCGCCGATGCATCAGGGGTTCCGGTCATGACTATCTCATTCGAAAATCGTGTCGCCATCGTCACCGGTGCAGGTGGCGGGTTGGGCCGCGCCTATGCGCTCGAACTGGCGAAGCGCGGCGCGAAAGTCGTGGTCAATGACCTCGGTGTCGCGCGCGACGGCACTGGCCATTCGGACGCTGCGCTGACGGTTGTCGAGGAGATCCGCGCGGCAGGCGGCACGGCCATCTCGAACGGCGGCAGCGTTACCGAATACGAGCAGATGGTCGCGATGGTCGAACAGGCCAAGGCCGAATGGGGCCGCGTCGATATCCTCATCAACAATGCGGGCATCCTGCGCGACAAGAGCTTTGCCAAGATGGAGCCCGCCGATTTCGATCTGGTGGTGAAAGTGCACCTCAGCGGCAGCGCCAATGTGACCAAGGCGGTCTGGGACACAATGCGCGAGCAGGCCTATGGCCGCATCCTGATGACCGCGTCGTCGACCGGGCTGTTCGGCAATTTCGGACAGGCGAACTATGGTGCCGCCAAGCTCGGCCTCGCGGGATTGACCAAGACGCTCTATCTCGAGGGTGCAAAATACAACGTCCGCGTCAACACCATCGCGCCGGTGGCGGGCACGCGGATGACTGAAGACCTGTTCCCCGCCGAAGCGTTCAAGGCGTTCGCCCCCGAAAACGTTGTCCCCGCCGCGCTGTACCTTGTTAGCGAAGACGCCCCCTCGAACGCGATCGTCGGCGCGGGCGCGGGCGTGGTGCAAGCGGCCTATGTGACGCTGACCCCCGGCGCCTTCCTGCCCGAGGAGGATCGTACTCCAGAGGCTGTTGCGCGGCTGTGGGACAAGATCACCGACCGGACCGGCGAGATCGTGCCACAGTCGGGCAACGAGCAATCGATGCTGATCTTCAAGACGATGCAGGGCGGGTGATAACCGTCGAGCTATCGGTCAGTCGCTCACGCGAGCATAAACACCGGCAGCTTCTGCTTCTTCGATGAGCCGAGTGGCATCCTCACGGCTGGCGGTCAGACGATCGCCAATTTCTTTGATGCGGACGTTGACCCTGCTGTGCTTGAGGGATTTGGCGATACGCTTGCGTAAATCCACAAGCTCAGGGCTGTCGCCGAGTGGCGCAACATCTTGAACGGTCATTCGAACAGGTCTCCCAAGGACTCGACGGGAAATTGGCGTAAAATCGTTACCACTTCCGTCGCCAAGAGCGAAAAAATATCTTCGTTACGCGTAATCGACGAGTCGAACATATTGTCGCTGTCGACGGCAACAACCATGCGCTTGTCCGGCGCGACATCGAAGGGAACGCATAGACACCACTTCAGCTCCGGCCAAACCTGTTGACGAAGCCAACGATGGCACGGGTCGTCGAGCGACGATCCCCAGTTGTCGCTATCGTCTCGACAACCAATTTTTGCAACTCCATCCTCCCAAGCCTGACCGGCGAAAGAGCCATTGATCGGCAACCTGAGCAATTCATCGACGGCGTCCTCAAATCCGAATGCGTGCGCGTTCCGTAGATTGTGCGGACGCCCATCTGCATCGACTCCCTCGGGCAGAAACAGCGCCGTCCGAATTTTTCCCACGAACGCATCACCGATCGCTGCCTGTTCGATCACCTTGGCGGCGGTCGAAGCGAGTTCTTTCAAAAGATCCTGAATCGCCCTTGCTTGCGTCGTCATGGGCGGAAGCAGTCGCGCCTCAGCTTGATTCTTGGCCGCCAAGATAATCTTTCGCGCGCGTTCGGCGCTCATGTCAAAGTCGAGAAGGCGTGCCTTGATGTCGTAAAGCTGGAGCGTGTGCAGATATTCGACGTTACGCTTGTTCAGCAGATCGGCTCCGTTCAACGTCGTGCTGATCGTCGAAGAGAGCACGCCAAAGACCCGGTCGAAGCGGCGTTTTTGATGCGCGCCTTCCGTGATTTGAACTGCGATGGTGCGCGCCGACCTGTCGAGCCGCCGTTCGGCATCGAACGCCCACACGGGAAGGTTTGAGACTAGCCCGCCATCGACGTAGAGGCTCTTATCGATCTTGTGAGGTCGGAATATCAATGGAAGGCAAATAGATGCTGCCACCGCCTCTGCAACCGGCGTGTCAGGCGTCGTCGCCATCGAAAACACGGTCATCTTCCGTTGAGTAATGTCCGTTGCGATGATCTTTAGCGAACACCCTGTTTGCGCCGCTATATGCCGGAACGTAACCGCTTCATTGGACGGGACAGCCGGACACTTCATTCTGAGCGCCGCATCGACTCCGTTGCGAAGTATGTTGACCGTGGCTAGACCACGGCTCAGCAACGTAACCAGTACGCCAGTCGTGACTACAAGCGCGACGAACGCCCACCATGGCGATAGCCAGTCCCAATCTATCGCCACGGTCACGATGATCATAACGAGCAGCAGTAGCACAGCTAGCAACAACGCCAATCGCATCGTGAAGCGCAGCGTTCTAATTCCCCACCAGCCGGGCCCAAGCAAGCGCGTGGCGTAACGCATCGGTTCAACGGACAACTTCGGTCTGTAAGGCGGACCGAGCCGGATACGGTCGAACAAGGTATCGTCAGGGCCTATGATCTCGTTTGATCGGTAACCAACAGCAGCGAGTGCCGCGACAATCGCGCCTGCAGACGACCCTGCATAGCCACAAAGCGTGAGACCCTTGGCTTCTTCTATCGCAGCAAGCACGCCAAGGTGGGCAACGCCTCGCGCGCCTCCTCCCTCAAAAATGCAATAGCAACGCTGCAAAACTATCCCCCGAGTAAAAGGGTAGCGAGCATAAGCAAGCTGATCAATATTTGATTTACATTGAGTTGCTCACCAGCTTCATAAGCCGCCGTTCGACCGGTGCCAGCACAGGTCCGAGGTCGTGCCCTCGTTTGAGCACACTACCGCCTTCGCCGATCAGCGCCCATTGCCCCTGGCGGTCCCGCAGGGCGGGGCGCTTTTCGATACGATACTCGGGACGTTCGGCGGCGCGGCGAAAAGCGCTGAAAATGGCTGCGTCGGCTTGAAGGTCGATGGCATAATCCTTCCAGTGACCAGCGGCGACCATACGACCGTAGAGATCGAGGATGCGGGTCAATTCGGTGCGGTCGTAGCCGACCTGAAACGGGGTTCGGGTGGGAAAGGGAACGACGCTCAAGCGGATTTACGTCCTTCTTCCCGCTCGTCGACATAGGCGGCCAGTTTCGCTCGCAGCGTTTCCACCTCGCACCTCAGAATTTCGAGCTGCTGCGTTGCAGGGTCAAAGCGCTCGCTGCACGGCGTGCCATAGGGCATGAAATTGTTCTGATAGGCGTTGGCCTCGATCAGCGTCGACCGCGCCGGGATACCGACCATCGTCGCTCCTTCCGCCACATCCTTAGTCACCACCGAGTTTGCGCCGATGCGCGCGCGCGGGCCGACGGTGATCGGGCCCAGCACCTGCGCGCCCGACCCGATGATAACGCCGTCCGAAATTGTCGGGTGGCGCTTGCCGGGGATGCCGTCGGCAGGATTGGTGCCGCCCAATGTCACGCATTGGTAGATCGTCACATCGTCGCCGATTTCCGCCGTCTCGCCGATGACGGTAAAGCCGTGGTCGATGAAGAAATTGCGTCCGATCTTCGCGCCCGGATGGATATCGATGGCGGTAAAGAAGCGCCCGATGTGGTTGACCAGCCGCGCCGCCCAGAACAGCTCGCCGACATAAAGCCAATGCGCCAGCCGGTGGAACGCGAGCGCCCAGGCACCCGGGTAGAGCAGCACTTCCCAGCGCGAACGCGCGGCGGGATCGCGCGCCTTGATCGAGTTGAGATAGGAAATCAGGCCGGACATAGCGAGTGCCTCCCTGGCACGTTGTCGAAAAGATTTAGGACTGCACGGTCTCAATTTCAAACCCAACCGAATAGCTGTGCTTTCAGGCAGCACAACGCTTCTGCGCTTGCGCCGCCTCCGGCGATGCGGAACAAGTCGGGCCGTGACCGAACTCTTCACTCTCGACGC
>JANNVL010000100.1:0-13055 GCA_031408195.1 Sphingomonadales bacterium
GAGCGCGGGATCGACATGTTCGACTGCGTGCTGCCGACACGGTCAGGGCGCAACGGACAGGCGTTTACCTGGGACGGCCCGATCAACATCCGCAACGCCAAATTCGCCGAGGACACGACGCCGCTTGATTCTGCGTCGCCAGTCGCTGCGTGGAGCAAATCCTACCTGCACCACCTCGTCCGCTCGGGTGAAATGCTCGGCGCGATGTTGATGACCGAACATAATCTGTGGTTCTATCAACAGGTCATGGCGGGCCTGCGTGAGGCGATTGCGGCGGGAACACTGTCACAATGGGCGACCGCGTTTCGCGCACGCTACACCCAAGTCACTCAATCGACTTAAATACGACTGCATTCCGTCACCGAAATGCCGCCGTTTCGTTACATCCGCCTGTCACGGCTCGTCTCAAGGGCGGGGCGACTCGCCTTTCGTTTTGAACGAAGGGGACAGCAAGATGGACGGCGCGGACTTCAGCTACAGCGATGGCGATATCGATACGAACGCCTCGACAAACGGGGTCTCGCTCGAGGAAATCGTGACGGCGCGTTACTCGCGCCGCCAAGCGCTTTTCTCGGGTCTGACCGCTTCGTCTGCTGCCATTATTCCGGGGCTTGCCCTGTCGGGCTGCGGCGGCGTTGCCGATAACCCCGTGGGCAATTTTGCTGTTTCAGCGAGTAACCCGTCAAGCAGTGCTGGCCGCGTCGTCGGCCTGGCAGGCGCGACCAGCGGGGGAACGCCGGTTTCGTTCAACTGGACTCAAGTCTCGGGGCCGACCGTGGCACTCGTCGGTGCCGACACCGCAACGCCTAGCTTTGTAGCCCCAGGTGTGAGCATACCTACGCCGCTGGTGTTCCAGTTTTCGGCGGGCGTCGTTGGCGGTGGCACATCGACCCAATCGACCGTGACACTCACGCCCGCTGTGCTTGGCTTTACTGCTGTTCCAAAAAATCTGAATGACATTGTGACCGTGCCTGCGGGCTACACGGTGAGTGTGCTCTACCGCCTTGGCGACCCGATCAATGCGGCGACTTCGGCCTATGGCAATGTCGGCAACGACACCGATTATGCCAGCCGTTCGGGCGACCATCACGACGGCATGTACTATTTCGGGCTGGCAGCGACGGGCAACGCGCCCGATCAGAACAGCAATACGCGCGGCATCTTGTGCATCAACCACGAGAACATCACGAGCCGTTACCTTCATCCCTCTGGCGCGACGACTGTCGGCGGCGCTCGTCCCGTTGCAGAGGCTACCAAAGAGATCGAGTGCCACGGCGTCAGCGTGATCGAAGTCACGCGCGCGGGCACTTCGGGAGCGTGGAGCTATGTTCAAAATTCGGCGCTCAACCGGCGGATTACGCCGTTCACACCAACCCAGATCAGCGGACCCGCGCGTGGCCATCCGTTGATGCGGACGCTCTATTCCCCTGCGGGGACCGAAGGGCGTGGCACGATCAACAATTGCGCCAACGGGTTCACGCCATGGGGAACCTATTTAACGTGCGAGGAAAACTGGACGGGATATTTCCGCCGCGATGCCAGCGACGTCACGGCCCGCGTGGGCACCAAATCGGCAGTGTCGCTTGCGCGTTACGGGCGCGGGGCGGCGTCGGGCGGCAACAACGGCTGGGCGACCGCAACACCGGTTGTTGCGGGCGACACGCGCTTTGCCAAATTCAATATCACAATCAACCCGGCGGCACCCGCCGACGGCACCGGCGACTTCCGCAACGAGATCAACCAGTACGGCTGGAATGTCGAAATCGATCCCTATGATCCGACTGCGGTTCCGCGCAAGCGCACCGCAATGGGCCGGATGAACCACGAGGGTGCATGGCCGGGCCGCTTCATCGCCGGGGTCAAGCCGGCCTGGTACATGGGCTGCGACGCGCAGAATGAGTATCTCTACAAATTCGTGTCGGCTCCCGCTTGGGCGCCCGCCGATGCGACCGCGACCAACCGCATGGCGATCGGCGACAAATATCTCGACAACGGTACGCTGTACGTCGCGCGCTTCGACGCCAACGGCACCGGCGTGTGGTTGCCGCTCGTCTTCGGCACGGGGCCGGTGACAGCGGCAAATACCGCTTACTCGTTCAGCGATGCGGGCGATGTCGCAATCAATTCGCGCCTTGCCGCCGATGCGGTTGGGGCAACGCGGATGGACCGTCCGGAATGGACGGCGGTCAATCCCAAGACCGGCGAGATGTATCTGACGCTGACCAACAACGGATCGCGCACCGGGACGACGACCGATGCAGCGAACCCGCGCGCCTATGTCGATCCGCCGAGCACTGCGCGCGCCAACCGCAATGGCCACATCATCCGGCTGCGCGAAACCGGCGATACGACCGAAGCGCTGGCGTTCACCTGGGACATTTATGTGTTCGCGGCAGGGTCCGATCTCGAAGCGGCCAATATCAACGTCTCGGGGCTGACCGCCGACAACGACATGTCGTCGCCCGATGGCCTGTGGTTCTCGCGCACCCAGAACGCAGGCGGTGTCGGCAATCCGCTGCTGTGGGTGCAGACCGACGACGGCGCGTTCACCGATGTCACCAACTGCATGATGCTGGTCGGCCAGCCGGGTGTAGTCGGCGATGGTGGCACGAAAACGATCGTGAACACGCTCGCCGATGGCACCACCCGCTCGCAGCCGACAATCGTGGGAGCGCTCCCAGGAACGCAGCTGCGACGCTTCCTCGTCGGTCCGAAAGAGTGCGAGATCACCGGCATCGATTCGACGCCCGACGGGCGCACGGTCTTCGTCAACATCCAGCACCCGGGCGAGGATACGACGACGGGCTTCCCGAACACCTTCCCGTCGAACTGGCCTGCGAGCCAGACCAATGCGGCGGCAGTGTCGCGTCCGCGTTCGGCGACGATCGTTATCACCAAGAACGACGGCGGCGTCGTTGGGGTCTAACCTTGCGCGAGACCCCGCTGCCGCCTAGCCATCCGCGATGGACAAGATGATTTTTACACCGTCGCGGCGGGTTGTGGTGGCGGGGCTTTCCGCTTTGGGATTTGTTCCGGCGGGCGCGCGTGCTGCATCGATACCCATCGAAGCGAAGTTCATGGTCGAAGACCGGCGGCTGTGGGTTGCGGCGACGGTTAACGGCAATGAGCCATTGATGTTCATCGTCGATACGGGTGCTGCGGGAAACTTCCTGCGGCCCGAATTGGCGAAGAAATACAACTTGCCCGTTATCGATGCGGGCATGGTCGGCGGCGTCGGGGGCCGGACCGCGAACACCGGCGTTGTTGAGGCGCGCGAGGTCGCCATTGGCGGGGTCATGCGCCAGAAGCGCGCATTGTTCAGCACTTATGATTTCGGGCGCGGCCTGCCCGATGATGCAGCAGGACTGTTCGCGGCGGGACTGTTTACCGAACTCGATACCGACCTCGATTTCGCGGGCGGAACATGGCGCATCTGGCCCAAGGGCCGCGATGGTGCGCCAAAGGGTGTGAAGCTCGACGATTCGGCGATCACCCTGCTGGGCGGACGACGCGGCAGCGAGCGCATGTATGTGACGGCGATGATCGACGGCAAACCCTATCGCCTGCTGGTCGATACCGGAGCGCCGGGGGCGTTGCTGCTGTTCCCGCGTGCCTCGGCACGCAGCGGGTTATTCGAGGGGCGCAATTTCGCGCCACAGGCAACACGCGGCTTTGGCGGGGCGGCGTCGCGGCTGTCGCGCAAAGTCCGGGCAGAGCGGTTGCAGCTTGGGCCACTGGCGCTGAAACGACCGTTCGTAACCCTGATGGATCCGGCGCAGACGACGCCGTTCGACGTTGACGGTGTCCTCGGGTTACCGCTGATTTCTTTGTTTGACATCTCCACGCAGGCGCAACCCGGCAGGCTTTGGCTGGCGCGCAATACGCTCAAGCCGACAGCCGACCCCTATGGTCGCGGCGGGTTATGGTTCGCACGCAAGGGCAGCGATACGGTAGTAGCTGCGGTCGGCAAGGGCAGCCCTGCCGAGAAAGCCGGTGTCGTCGCCGGCGACGTTGTCGTGACGCCCGCGACACTGGCAGAAACAATCAAATTGGTTGAGGGCGAGGCGGGGCGAGAGATCGCTCTGTCGATCCGCCGCGACGGTATCGTCAGTGAACGCAAGTTTGTGCTCGCAGACTACCTCTGAACCGTCAGCCCCAGCGCATCACGCCGCGTCCAGCGCCCGATCATGAGTGCGGCGACGACCGCTAACCCGCTGGCGAGGCCGATCCAAATTCCTAGCCCCTCCATTTTGAGCGGAAACGCCAGCGCAATGCCAACACCCAAGCCCACCACCCAATAACCGAATAGCGCATAGATCATTGCCCAGCGCGTATCCTGCAGCCCGCGCAGCACACCTGCGCCGACGACCTGCGCGCCATCGACGATCTGGAAAACGGCGGCGACGACGAGGAACGTCGTAGCAAGCGCAACGACCCGAGCGTTCGCCGGGTCGGCAATGTCGATGAAGACGCCGATGAACACACGCGGGAACGCGAGCAGGGTCAGTGCCATCACTGCCATGAAGCCGACGCCGAGTACAATCGCCGTCCAGCCCGCGCGACCGACCCCGATACGGTCGCCTGCGCCGTAGAATAGGCCGACGCGCACTGTTCCCGCCTGCGCGAGGCCGAGCGGGACCATGAACGTCGCGGCGGCAATTTGCAGCGCGATGGCATGCGCGGCAATGGACTCGCGCCCGATCAGGCCCATCAGGAACACGGCGCAGGCGAACACCGAAACCTCGAAGAGCAACGTCACGGCAATCGGCACACCGATTTTGGCCAAATCGACAAAACGCGGCCAGTCGGCCCGCCAGAACCGCCCAAAAATAGCATAGCGTCGGAACGGGCGGGCAAAGCCAACGACGAGCGCGAGCGCCACGAACACCAGCGTGTTGGCGAGCGCGCTGGCGAGCGCCGCGCCATTAACGCCCATCGCGGGAAAGCCGAACTTCCCGAAGATCAGCACCCAGCCGAGCAGTGCATTGACGATCACCTGCCCCACTAGCACGCCCGCGCCCCAATTCGGTCGCTCGATCCCGGCGATGAAATTGCGGAGCGCGAAGAACAGGTTGATCGGGAGCAGGCTCCACATCACGATCCGCACGAATCCGCCAGCGGCTGCCGCAAGATCGGGCTCCTGCCCCAGCAAGAGGAGCAAGCGCGGCGCGTTCCACAGGATCGCCCAGCATGGCAGGGTCAAGGTGACCGCGAGCCACATTCCCTGTCGCACTGTGCGGCGCACGTCGCGCACCGAATGCCGCTTGCGCCCCCGCTCCGCCGCCACGACCGGCGAAACGGCAGCCATCAGACCAATGCCGACAACAAGGAATGGCACGAACAGGTTGAACCCCAGCGACCCTGCCGCCAGCGCGTCGGCGCTCAGCCGTCCGAGCAGGATCAGGTCGGTCGCCTGAATAACTGACTGCGCCAGATTGCCGAGGATGATCGGCAAGGCGAGCACGAACAGCGCGCGCGCTTCGGTGCGCCAAGGAGCCGGAGGGAGGGACATGCGGCGGCGCTAGGGACAGCTGGCCCCCAAGGCAACCGCTCCGGCATTACGTCGGATATGCCCGCGCCCGAAACGGTTTGCCGCGCGGGCCGCTCGCATCGGCGGCTCGTAGCCGACAAGAGCGGTGCCGTTCATCTGCGCGAAAGGTTCGGCTGAACACGCAGGGGACGCGGGGGAAGATGCAAAGGAGCAAGACAATGCATCACGTCTTCGAAAAGTCATCTGTTTGTCTGTTACTTGGTGCACTGGCGATGCCAGTGGGTTTGGCAGCGCAGCAAACGGAACCACCCAGTCCCAATATCGTCGTCACCGGCGATGCGCTTCCCGATGCGTCCGCGATGACGCCGGGGCCGGAGATCAAGGGTATTATTACCGCGCGGCGTGGCGAAAAGCTGCAGGTGACGGATGCCGGTGGCACGAATACGATCGTCTTCGTCAACGAAGCCACACGGATCAGGACCGGCGGCCTGTTGGGCGGCGGTCGCAAGGTCGACGCCGCAGCGCTGCTCAACGGCTTACCGGTAACCGTCAAGACGATGCAGGCAGGCAACGTCCTGCTGGCGAATCAGGTCAAGGTGAGTGGCGGCGACCTGAAGACCGCGAACATGATCCGCAACGGCACCGCGCAGGGCTTTGCCGAACAGACGGCGGCAACAGCGGCATTGCGCGGGCGTGTCGGCGATATCGACAATTACAATATCAAGCGGACGACGAACGTCTATTTCGAAACCGGCAAAGCTGTGCTGTCACCAAAGGCGCAGGCCGAATTGTGCAGCACGGCAACCGAAGCCGATGGCGTCAGCAACGCGCTGTTGCTGGTTGTCGGATACACCGATTCGGTCGGCGATCAGGACTATAACCAGCAGCTGAGCGAGAAGCGCGCGGCCCGGGTCATCAACCATCTGCAACAGGCGTGCCGCTGGAAACCCTATCGCGTGATGACCCCGACCGGCATGGCCGAGGCCGATCCGGCAGCGCCCAATGACACAGCCGTGGGCAAGGCGCAGAACCGCCGTGTCGCTGTCAACGTGCTGGTCAGCAAGGCAGTCGACGGCATGGAAACCGCACAACTCCAGCGCTAGCCCAGCTTCACGCCTAGAAACCCTGGCATCGGGCCGTTCCAGCCGTCATCCGGTTCGTCGTCGTGATGCGGATGTTGCGCGACACGCGGAGCCGGGGCGGGACGGGGCACGCGTTCCGGGCGCGGCGCGGGTTCGGCTTTTGGCTCGGTTTTGGCGCGTGGGGCGGGGGCCGCTTTCGGCTCGGGCTTGGCGCGAGCTGTGCGCTTGGGCTTTTCCTCGTCCCGCTTGGCGTCCGTGCGCGGTGCAGCCTTGGTTGCACCCCCGGTGCGCTCGATTTTCACACCGGTCAGCTTCTCGATATTGGCAACCGCTTCGGCATCGTCGGGCGTGGCGAGCGTGAACGCCTTGCCCGTCGCGCCCGCGCGACCGGTGCGGCCGATGCGGTGGACGTAATCGTCCGGATGCCAGGGCACGTCATAGTTGAAGACGTGGCTGACGCCCTTCACGTCGAGGCCGCGCGCGGCGACGTCGGACGCGACGAGCAAGGCGATGTCGCCGGTCTTGAACCGGTCGAGCTCGCGGATGCGTTCGCTTTGGTCCATGTCGCCCTGGATCTGCCCGGCCTTGAACCCGGCGCGCGACAGGTCTTTGGCCAGATCGCGCACCGTCGTTTTGCGGTTCGAAAAGATGATTGCGCTGCTGACGTCTTCGGCGCGCAGCAGGCCGATCAGCGTGTCTTTCTTGGTCCGCGACGTGCACTCGACAAGCCGCGCCTCGATGTTGAGGTTGGCGGACGCTGGCCGTGCGACTTCGATCTGTTTGGGGTTCGACAGGAATTTGTCGGCGAGCTTTTTGATCGGCCCCGGCATCGTTGCCGAAAACAGCAAGGTCTGGCGGCTGGCGGGCAGTTTGGTGCAGATTTCCTCGATGTCGGGGATAAACCCCATGTCGAGCATCCGGTCGGCCTCGTCGATCACCAGCAGGGTGCAATCGTTGAGCATGATCTTGCCGCGCCCGAACAAATCCATCAGGCGGCCGGGGGTGGCGATGAGCACATCGACGCCCTTCTCCAGCGCCTTCACCTGATCGCCCATCTGCACGCCGCCGATGAGCAGCGCCATGCTGAGTTTGTGGTATTTGCCATATTTCTCAAAATTCTCTGCGACCTGCGCGGCGAGTTCGCGCGTTGGTTCGAGGATGAGGCTGCGTGGCATGCGCGCGCGGCTGCGACCGTGGCCGAGAATATCGATCATCGGGAGCACGAAGGCGGCGGTCTTGCCGGTGCCGGTCTGCGCGATGCCGATCAGGTCACGCATCATCAGGACGGGCGGGATGGCCTGCGCCTGGATGGCGGTCGGCTCGGTATAGCCCGATTCATCGATGGCGCGGAGGAGTTCGTCGGAGAGTCCGAGGTCGGCAAAGCTCATGCCGCCCGCCTGTGGCGCGGGGACGTGTGAGTCAAGGGGAAGCGCGGCGGCGCAAACCGGCCTAGCGGTCGGGCACCAGCATCCGGAATCGCTCGATGCGGCACTGCTGTCCGGCGCGGGTGTGCAACATGTCGCGCCGCTGGCAAACCTGCCCATCTGCCTGCGGACTGATGTAGAAGCCCGAATAATAATCGAGCGCCGGGCAATCGTCGTCGAGCTGCGCGCGCAGCCGCGTGCCACCGCGCAAGTACAGGTCGACGACGCTATTCGGCCCGATCGCTGCGCCTGCGAGCTGGTTCAAAGCCACGCATTTCGGCCCTTTTACCTCCTTCCATTTGATCGGGCGCGGTGGCGGCGGTGGCGGATTCATTGCGGGTACGCGGATGATGATGCGCTGCTGGATCATCATCTGGGTGATCTCGATACGCGGTGCAGCGTCCTCCGCCGGACGTGCGAGCGCAGGTGCAACACTTGTCGCCGCCACAAGCAGGCCATAGGCAATCAGGGTCACGCAGTCGGTTCCATCGTGCTCCGGGCGTTGGCTGGACGGGCTTGAACAGGCGATTAATCGTGCAACCTACAGCTGTCGAGGCAGTGATTACTGCCGCCACCGAACGATTTGGTGCCAAGGGTGTGGCAACCGCGCCACAGGATATCGCGCCGTGGCTGACCGATTGGCGCGGGCGCTATCATGGCACTGCGGCGGCGGTGCTGTCGCCTGCGACGGTGGAGGAAGTCGCCTTTGTGGTCGCGCTGGCCGCCGAGCACCGGGTGCCGCTGGTGCCGCAGGGCGGGAATACCGGCATGGTCGGCGGGGCGACGCCGCCTGCCGACGGGTCGGCGCTGTTGCTATCGCTGCGGCGGATGAACCGGATTCGCACCATCGATGCAGCGGCGGGGTTCGCGGTCGTCGAGGCAGGCGTGGTGCTCCAGACCTTGCAGGAGACCGTCGCCGAACGGGGGATGCGGTTTCCGTTGACGCTGGGCGCGCGCGGATCGGCGACCATCGGCGGGCTGGTGTCGACCAATGCGGGCGGCACACAGGTGCTGCGCTTCGGGACGATGCGGTCGCTGGTCGCGGGCGTGGAGGCGGTGCTGCCCGATGGGGGCATCTGGCACGGCCTCGAAGTACTCAAGAAGGATAACCGCGGGTACGACATCGACCAATTGCTGATCGGGGCGGAGGGGACGCTGGGTGTGGTGACCGCGGCAACATTGAAGCTGGTGCCCGCCATCGGCGACCGCGCAGTGGCGTGGATCGGCGTTGAAACGCCCGAGATCGCGCTGCAACTGTTGCGCCGGATTGAAAGGCAGACGCGCGGGGTCGAGGGATTCGAGATCGTGCCTGCCGATACGCTGGGGCTGGTGCTGGCGCACGTCCCGGGGACTCGCAGCCCGCTGGAAGGGCCGCACCCCTGGCATGTGCTGGTCGAACTGGTTGCCGACCGCGAGGCGACCGCTGAATTTGAACCCATGATTGCGGAAGCCTTCGAAGCAGGGTTGATCCGCGACGCGACGATTGCCGCCAACGACACACAAGCCAACGCCTTCTGGCACTTGCGCGATTCGATTTCGGAGGCCGAGCGTGCGGCGGGTCCAGCAATGCAGCACGACATTTCGGTGCCGGTCGATACGATGCCACGCTTTATGATCGAGGCGGCGCGGGCAGTGGAGGCGGCGTTTCCCGGGACTGTTGCGAGCGCGTTCGGGCATCTAGGCGACGGCAATGTCCATTTCCACGTCCGCGCACCTGCTGCGTCGGATGCGGACAGCTGGCGTCGCGATGTCGGTTATGCGGCGAGTCATATGGTGCACGACCTCGTCAACGCGGCAGGCGGGTCGATCTCTGCCGAACACGGCATCGGCCAGATGAAGCGCGACGAACTCGCGCGCCTGTCCGACCCCGTGCGGATGAAGACTTTGCGCGCGATCAAGCACGCGCTCGACCCGCTGGGCATCATGAACCCGGGGAAGTTGCTCTAACGGATGGTCACCGTGCCATCGCTGCCAGGCACGACTAGCGGTTCACCGAACGGAACGCGGCGGCGCGCGGTGTAATCGCCGTCGATGGGGTCGCCGAAGACGTGCACGGACTCGGTAGCAACATCGACCACCCAGTAATGCGGGATGCCGCCCCTGGCATATTCGATGCGTTTGTCGTCGAGATCGTAACGCAGTGTCGTCGATGAGACTTCGACCGCGAGCAGAACATTCGCCGGATCGAGGTATGTCTCGGTTTCCGCGAGACCCCTGACAATAGCCACGTCGAGGTCGCGCAAGGTTTGGGCCGCAAACTGCACGGATGCTTCGAACGTCGCAACCCAACCATTGATACCATCACTGAAGATTGCATGTAGATCGAACGCAAGCTGACGCTGGATACGCATATGGCGCGACATTGCTGGGCTCATGCGAACCACCATCCCTTCAACAAGTTCTACCCGGCTTCCTGCAAAAACACCGGTATCAACGATTTGCTGGAACTCCACGACGCTGAACAGCGCAGGCGACTGTACGCCATAATCTTTGCGAGTAAGGTCGTTCATGCCGCCAAGGCTATCACGCTCGTGTCGCCTGCGCCAGTTCCGCTACCTTGCGCGCGCGCATCGCGGACACTAGGGACGCGCGCAACTTCACCTGACATCTTTCGGAGAGACACTATGGCCAGCACGGCCCCCCAGAATGCCGGCCTGCCGCTGCTTTACACTGACCTCGTGCCGCTGTCCTCGGTCGATCATGCGACGTGGAAGATGCGCGGCCTCGACCAGATCGCGTTCGCCAAGAACGATCATGCCATTCCGGTGACGGTCGACGAGTTCGCGCTGGCGCAGCGCCATTACCCTATCGTCTTTTCGGTTGGCGATAATCCGGTGCCGCTCGCGCTGATGGGTCTGAACGAGGGGGTCAACACCTTCATCGACGACGACGGCAAAGTGACCGAAGCGGTTTATCTGCCCGCTTATATCCGGCGCTATCCGTTCCTGCTCGCGCGGTTGCGGCCCGATGCCGAAGAGTTGTCGTTGTGCTTCGATCCGGCCACCGAGGCGCTCGGCGCTTTCGACGACGGCGAGCCGCTGTTCGCCGATGACAAGCCGACCGAATCGGTGACGCGCATCCTCAGCTTTTGTCAGGAGTTCGAGGAATCGGGGATGAAGACCGGCCAGTTCATGGCCGAATTGGCCGAACACGGCCTGCTGATGGACGGCGAAGTGTCGATCCAGCCCGAGGGCGACGCCCAGCCGTTCATCTATCGCGGCTTCCAGATGGTCGACGAAACCAAGCTCCGCGACCTGCGCGGCGATGTGCTTCGCAAGATGATGCAGTCGGGCATGTTGCCTTTGGTCCACGCGCATTTGTTTTCTTTGCAGACGATGCGCGAGATTTTCGGGCGTCAGGTCGCACAGGGCAAGACGGTTATTCCCGCCGCTGCCTAGACAGCGCACAACAGCCTAAATTTGTCTGTACCGTCTACGCCATGCCCTTGTGGCGTGGGTTGCATTGCACTATCTGTTGCCTAGCCGCTTGCGCGTTCCCCCTTTCGCGCGCGGTCGGTGCGTCCTTTGGGATGCGCCTCCTCCCTGAACCTGGCCACCGCGTGTGAAAACACGCGGTGGTGCTTTATCCGGCTTGCGTCATTCGGCGGCGAGCAACCATCCAGCTGTCGATTCGAGGGTGGCGAGACGTTCGGCAAGCCGGACGAGAATCCTGCTAACGGCAGCAAGGCCGGGTCCGGGCCGGTCCAGTGCGGCATCCAGATACAGCTGGCGATCAACCTCGATCTGCAGTGCCGAAATGCCCTGCGCGGGTGCACCATGGCGTTCGAGTATATAGGCACCAGCATAGGGGGCATTCAGGGCGACTCGCAAGCCCTCCGCGCGGAACACATCGGCTGCCGCTGCCATGACATCGGGCTTGGCACTTGCGCCGTGCCGGTCGCCGATCACGACTTGCGCCGCTTGCTGTCCTAAGAGCGGTGGCATCGAGTGGATGTCGATAAGGACGGCACACCCGTGCCTCGCGTGGGCTTTCGATAGCGCAGCCGCAACCGCCACATGCCAAGGACGGTGCATATGGGCGAGCCGCTGCGCGAGGTCGCTGGCTTTGGTCGGTGCCTTCCATAGCTGTGTCGTACCAAGCCGGTCCGGCACCAGTCCCAATCCGCCGCGCGCGCGGTGCGAAGGACGGGGGGCCGGACTGCGTACGCCGCTGACCGCCGCCGCCGTGAAATCGGTTTCGCCCCGGTTGAGATCGATCATCAGGCGTGGCGTGCGCGCCACCAGCACATGATAACCCGCCGCCACGACACCCTCGACCAGCAGATCGGCGTAGCGATCCTCAAGCGGCCGGATGCAGTCGAGTGGCACAGCGAGCCGGTCGGCGAGATCTGCCGGATAGTCGCGTCCGGCATGAGGCACGGTCACGACGACGGGGCTGCGTCCTTTTTCGTTAAAGCTGTCGAATGGTTCGCCCATTGGGTGTGCCTAACCATAATGGACGTTGCGCGCACTGGAATTTCTTAACCGGTGTCGGCATACAAGCGGCGTGCGGCATCGCAGGGCTGTCGCGCGCGTTCGGGACCGATGATGATCCGTATTCTGCTGGCCGAAGACGACGAGGCAATGCGCGCGCATTTGATGCGCGCGCTCGAACGTACCGGCTATGCTGTCGTCGGCGTCGGCGACGGGCTGGAAGCGCTCGACTTGGTGCAGCGCGGCGAACGCTATGACCTGCTGCTGACCGATATCGTCATGCCGGGCATGGACGGGATCGAACTTGCCCAGAAAGTCTCGGTCATCGCGCCCGAAACGCGGGTCATGTTCATCACCGGCTTTTCCGCTGTCACGCTGCGCGCAGGCGAAGCCCTGCCGCAAGCCAAAGTCCTGTCGAAGCCGTTTCATCTCCGCGACCTCGTACTCGAGGTCGATCGCATGTTCGAAGGGGCCAGCGCGGGCCGTCTTTGACGGCTTGCAACGCGGCGTTCGCGTCGCTAGGGACGCCGCCTTACCCCGTACGAGTGGGCGTGTAGCTCAGTGGTAGAGCACTGTGTTGACATCGCAGGGGTCGCAAGTTCAATCCTTGCCACGCCCACCATAC
>JANNVL010000101.1:0-73867 GCA_031408195.1 Sphingomonadales bacterium
GGTGAAGGCGATGACCGGTTTCTGGCCGGTGCCGGTGACCGAAACGGTCGAGTTGAGCGACTGGATGTTGGACGTCGCGACGATATCGAGCACCGGATCCGGCGGAAATGCGCCCTGGAACCGGATGACGCCGCGCGTCAGTTCGAAGCGCTTGCCTGCGAACTCGTAACCGCCCCGCACAACATCGGCGCGCCCGAGAATGCGCGGCGCGTCGAGCGAGCCGGTCACGCTCAGGTCGGCGCTCCATTCGCTGTCGAGGCCGAGGCCGGTGACTGCGAGCTGGCTGTCGGCGCGCGCCTTGACGTCGAGCGCCCAGAATGTCGGCGCGGCGCGGACGCGCGGGGTGCCGAACGGACGGTTGATTTCGCGGACGCGCAACGTCGGCACCTGCGCGGCGGCAGTTGCCTGTCCCAGCCGGAACGCCCCCCGGTCGAGCACGACATTGCCGCTGATCCGTCCGTCGGGTCCGTTCGATACGATGCGGAGCGGCCCGGTGACGGTCGCGGCGAAATCGTCGCGCGCGATCAGCGAAGCTTGCTTGGCGTCGAGCGTCAGGTCGATCCCGAAGCCGTTCGCGCCCGCCAGATCGAAACTCGCCTTGCCCGATACCGTTCCGCGTCCGGCATTGCCGGTGAATTGGTCGATGACGAGGCGCGACTGGTCGAAGCGCCCGAATGCCTTGAGGCCGGTCAGCACGGTGCCGCTGACCGGGCTTTCGAGCCGCAGATTCTCGGTACGGAGCGATCCGCGAATGACAGGGCGGTCGATGCTGCCGCTCACATCCGCGCCGATGGCGAGCGGCCCCGACACATCGAAACTCTCGACCCCGGTCAACCGCCACAAGGTGTCGGCAGGCCCATTGTAGCGCAGCTGCGCGAACAGCGGCGCGCGCGTCAGCCGGTCGGCCAGCGATCCGCCGCCAAGCGGTGCGATCCGCGCCTGCATCTGGCCGATGGTCTTGCCCGCCGATACCGCAATCGCGCGGACGGCCAGTCCTTTGCCGTCGAGGATCGCGTTGACCCCGGCATCGACCGGGGTCGAGACGAGGAGCAATCCGGCGCGGGTGAGGTTGCGTACGCGTAAGTTTGCGCTACCCGTCGGCACCCCGCCGCCGGTCGGCTGGCGGAAAGTCACGCGCCCGCTCGCCGATCCGCCAAGGCCGAGATCGGGCTGGACGATGTCGAGCACAGTCAGCGGCAGCCGCTCGACCGTGGCATCGAGTTCGGTCGCGGCGCCGCCGAAGCGACCGCCGATGGTCGCGCTGCCCCCCGCGAACGCCACTGCCGTGGGGGCAAGCCGCCACGAATCGCCGTCGCGGGTGATGACGGCGGGCGAGTTCAGCTTGATCGCGCGCTTGTCGACGGTCCCCTCGGCATTGACGACAAAGCGGTTGGGCGAGACGTCGGCGACGGCGCGAATATCGAACCCTCGCCCGCGCGATCCGGCGAGATTGGCTTTCACCTGGCCCACCCCGTCGATTAGCTGGGCGTTCCCTGCCGCGCGGGCAAAGGCGAACTCGCCATAGCGCAACCCTTGCCCGACGAATGTCGCGTCGATATCGGTCTTGCGCGGATCGAGCAGCGCGACAACGTCGAGCCGCCCGCGCTGGACCACGATGAGCGGCGGTCCGACCAGTTTCACGTCGCGGGCGTTCAAATGCGCTTCGACACGTTGAATGCCGCGCTCGATGCCGAAGATGACATCGCCGGTCAGGCCGCCGCCGGTGACAGCGACTTGCCCGACCAGTCCGCCTGTCGCCGCACGCAGATCGCCGCGCGCGGTCACACCCGACGCGGTCAGTGCCGCGATGCGGATGATTGCTTGGCCGCCATTCGGCAGCAATATCTGGCCGTTGCCGCGGAACGGCCCCAGCCGCGAGCCGCCGGTCGCGGTCCAGTCGAATCCTTGCGCGGTTGGCACCAGAGATGCCCGCACATCGCGCAAGCCCGCCGAGGGCAGGGGGCTGGCGAGGATGAGATCGACCTTGGGCCGCGCAATATTGCCATCGATCCGCAACCGCACCGGGCCGTATTGCCGCTGTCGCCCCGACCCTTCGAAAAAGAATGTCCCGTCGAGCCGTCGATAGCCGCTGCCGGTAACCGCGATGTCGCGCGCGGTGAGTTTCAGGCCAGTGAAGCGGATCACGCCGTCGGCACCGCGTTCGAGCGCGGTGTCGATATAGGGCAATCCGCCCGCAAGGCCCGCGAGGAAGCTGTTGTCGAGGCGGCGCACCCACACCTGCCCGCGCCCGAGGATGCGGACGCCCCCGCGCGCATCGGGAACGACCTTCAGCACCGACTTCACATCGACGATGCCGAGGCCGGGGATGAGATAGCGGTTGAGCTGGCCCGACAGCCCGACGTCGTAGCGCCCGGTGGCAAGGTCGAAGAGCACCGATACCGTGCCGTTGAGCTTGTCCGAACGCACCTTCAGCCCGTCGCCGGTGACCAGCTTCGACGTGACGCGCAACAGCCCGTCGACGCGCAGATTGTTGAGGATGCCGCCTGCGATATCGCCGACACCGGTCACCCGCCGCGCTGAGAGCGCAATCGGCACGATCACAGGTTCCGGCGACAGTTTCCCGCGCCCGATCACCCGCACGTCGTCGAACCCCGTCGCGTCGAAGGCGATACGCGGGGCGGTGATGCGATAGTCGAAATTCGCGGTCCCGAACGGCCCGTCGAGCACGACCAGCGCGGCAATGTCGCGGCCGGTCAGGTTCGGAATCAGCGCTTGCGGCTGGCGCAACCGCATCTCCATCCGCATCGCGTCAAAGCTGCTTCGCGCCAGATCGACAAAGCCGTTGGCCGAGAGCGCCAGCGCAGGCGAGACCAGCCCGATATGCGTGTCGAGCTGGCGGTTGGCGAGCATCGCATTGCCGGTGACGCGCATCTCGGGGCCGGTCAGCCGCGCAATCCGCCCGGTGGTAACCAGCGCGGGCCGCGCCACGCCGTTGAGGTCGTATCGTCCCGACTTGGCCGTCAGCGCCAACCGCGCGAGTTCGTCCGTGCCCGCGCGCGCGATCAGCCCGCCTTTCCAGTCCTTCCAGCTGCCATCGCCTTCGATCCGCAGCGCCAGCGGCTGGGTCGCGCCGAGCATTCCGGCGATGACGCCACCCTTCGGCGCATCCACGGCGGCGGCGACATCGAACACATTGCGGTCGGGCGCGCTGTCGAGTTTGAGGACCAGCCGGTCGCCGCCGCGCGATAGGCCGTTCAGATCGACCAGCGCGCGGCCGTCACGGATGTCGGCTTTGCCCTCGATCCGGGCGACACGCGCGGGCTTTACGATGCCCGCGCCAAAGGTCATCCGCTCGATCTTCAGCTCGCCGATGCGGATATCGAACGACGGCAATATCGGCTGCACGGTCTTGCTCGGCACCAGCGCAGGCAGGCGGTCGAGCGTGGCGGCGGGCGCAACCAGCCGGTCGATATCGACGCGGTTCGACAGCCACGCCAGCGGCGACCAGTCGAGCGACGCGGCGGGCACCGACAGGAACTGCCCCTTGGTATCGTAAAGTCGCAGATCGCGGACCTTGGTTGCGCCATAGATCGACCCTTCGATCCGGCCGACCTTGATGCGAAGCCCGTTGGCGGGTTTGAGCGCCGCAATCCGGTCGGCGATGTAGCGATGGCCGACGCTGGTGTCGGCGACATAGGCGAGCACGGCGACGCCGATCAGCGCCAGCACGAGCAGCGCTCCGGCCCAGCGCAGAAGCGTCCTCAAAACGCCTGCCCCAGCGACACCTGAATCGACACGCGCGATTCTTTCGGACGACGCGCGAGCGGCATGCCGACATCGATGCGGATCGGCCCGAAGTTCGAATAATAGCGCAGACCGACCCCGACGCCGACGCGCATCCCCTTGAAATCGGGCAGTGATTTCTCGTAGACATTGCCCGCGTCGATAAACGGCACCACCCCGAAATTGCCGCCGAACATCGGCAAGCGCACCCGCGCCTCCAGCGAGAATTCGGCAAGCGAGCGGCCCCCGGTCGGCTGGTTGAGTGCGTTGAGCGGCCCGATGAGTTGATAGCCAAAGCCCCGGATCGACCCGCCGCCACCTGCATAGAACAGCCGCGACGGCGCAATCGTGCTTTGCGACGCGCCCGCAATGCCGCCGAGCCGCGCACGGCCCGCGATCACCACGCGCGCGCCGAGCGGCTGGTAGTAACTGCCGTCGAGCTGGACCTTAACATAGCCGAACGTCTTGGCCTCCAGCGATATTTCAGGCGAGAGCCGCGCGGCAAGGCGGAACCCGGTCGTCGGATCGAGCAGGTCGTTCGACCCGTCGTACGACAGGGTCACCGGCAGCGCACCGATGTAGAAATTCCGCCGGACCAGCGCGCCGCGCAACGGATCGAGATTGCGCTCGCTCGAATAGAGGAGCTCGCCACCCAGACTGTACGACCATGGTTTTTGCCAGATGATCGTCGTCTGGCGCTCGATGCTGCCCGCCAGCTCGAAGGTATAGGCGTCGTACGCGGCCTTGTTGTTGTGGCTGGCCAGCAGCCGCGCGTTGAGCACCTGGTCGCGCCGCCGGAAATTGCCCATGCGGAGCGTCGCGCCGAGCAATTGCTCGCGGGTGCCGACAATCCCGCGCAGGGTAACGGCCCCCTCGGGCTGGATGAGGTTGCGGTGCTGCCAGCTGGCCTCGACACGGAACCCCTCGCCGGTGCCATAGCCTGCTTCGCCCGCGATCGTGCGGAACGGCGCGGGGTCGAGCACGGTCTGCATGTCGACAGTGCCGGGCGTCGCACCCTCCACCGGCGTCACCCGCACTTGCGAGACGAGGCCTGTGGCGACAACCGCGCGGCGAAAATCGTCGACCAGATAGCTGTCGTAGAGGTCGCCCGGATTCCAGCGCGCGATCACTTCGGCATGTTTGGCGTTGAAGGGCGGCTTGCCCCCGTCATAACGGATCGCGCCGAAATTACGCTCGCCGCCGGGGTTAATGTTGAGGTCGAGCGTCGCGCCGCGGGTTTCGTGATCGACGACGACCGAGGGCTCGCCGACCTTGGCAAAGGGGTAACCGGTGCGCCCGAGCTTATCGAGCAATGCCGCCTGTCCGGCGATCACGGTTTCGGCCACGACCGGCGTCGTCGGCGCAACGCCGAACGCGGTTTCAAGCGCAGGCTTCTCGCCCGTTGCCGTGACGCCGTTCAGATCGACCTGCGTAAACTTGAACTGCTCGCCTGGTATCACGGTCAGCGTGACCGTGACTCGCGCGCCTTCGGTTGCGGGGGCGATGTCGGTCGTCACTGTGGCGTCGTAATAGCCCTCCGACCGCATGATCGCATCGAGCAATTCGGCGTCGTCGCGCGCGCGCCGGTCGATCTGTGCGACGTTTGCTGGTTTGCCGTCATTGGCGCGCAGCACCGACAGCGCGTCGAACCGCTCGCGGACTTTGGGCAAATCATCGGCACCCGCCAGTCGCACCGCATAGCGTGGCGTCTCGTCGGGCCGCGCAACGGCAGTGTCGGGCGCGGCCTCCAAAGGATCGGTGGTGTTGAGATCGGGCCAATCGACGCCGAGGCCGGGCAGCGGCGCAAGCGGCGTTTCGGGATCGAGGTCGCCCGGATTGGAAACCGGTGGCGGGGCAGGGGACGCAGGTTGTTGGGCCAGCGCGGCACCTGACACCAGCACCGCAACGGCGAAAACGGCACTGTAAATTAAACCCGAACCCATGATCGTTCCGCTACCCCCTGACACGCGGACGTGTCACGGCGAAATCGTTCAGTGGCGGGTTTGTTCCGAATCGACTTCAGCGAGAACCCCGATCAGCCGCTCGATCTGGCGCCACCGGCAAAAATGGATGACGTTTCCGCGCTCGCGGCTGACCTCGGCGCGCGCTTTCGCAGCCGCCGCAGCGTCGTCGCCCAGCTCGGCGAGCAGGCGGGCAGCATCGAGCGCAGAGGCACGGTCGGCAACAAAGGGATGCTGGATCAATGTAGGGCTTTCGCTGGTGAAGCCATGTTCTGACACAATCGGGTTTCGGCTTGGCGCACCGAAATGGTGAAGCTTTCCTTGACCACAAGATTTGCGCTGCCAAAGCGGGCGGATGAAGCAAACACGCAATCCCGTCTCGGGCGGCTTCGCCATCGGCCTTGGCGCGCTGGTCGGCGGGTTCTGGGGTGTGGCCAACGGGCAGGCGATATTGGGACTGGCGGGCGGGATTGGCATCGGCGCGGCAGTGGCGCTTCTGGTTTGGTTGGCGGACCGCGCTAGGGGGTAGCCCTGCCAACTGTCATTTCCCGAGCGAAGTCGAGGTGCTTTGCCGCGAGACTGTCGTTCTCGGCTTCGCTCGAACTAGTCCCTCGACTTCGCTCGGGAAAGACCGCTCACCGCCACCCCGTCCGCGCAACTAACGTCAGCACCGGCCACTCGCTATCCCCGGTCGCCACCAGCCGCATATTCTGTTCGACATAGGCCCGCGCCACTGCCGCCGCCTGCGTGTCGAGCAAGCCTGCCAGAATGAGCGTCCCTCCCGGCGCAACGCTCGCGGCGACCCAAGGGGCCATATCGATCAGCGGCTGCGCCAGAATATTGGCAATGACCAGATCATAGGGTGCGCGCGACACGAGATCGCGGTGCGACAGCGCATCGGCCACGACGAGCTTCAGGCCACGCACCTCGTTCATCACGGCGTTTTCGCGAACGACGTCGATCGAAACCGGATCGATATCCGACGCCGTCAGCCGCGCGGCGGGCCACAGCCGTGCCGCCGCGAATGCGAGCAGCCCGGTTCCGGTGCCCAGATCGAGCACATTGCGGAACACCTTGCCGCGCCGCTTCAGCCCGTCGAGCACCCCCAGACACCCCGATGTCGTGGCATGTTGCCCCGTCCCGAACGCCAGCCCCGCCGGAATGACGAGATCTACAGCACCGGCGAGTGGCGGATAATCGGGGGTGCGGACATAGAACCGCCCGACGCTCAACGGTTCGATCCCGGCCTGGCTCATCGTCACCCAGTCCTCGTTCGGCAACGGCTTCGCACGCGGCTCTTTCTCGCGCGCGCTCGGTACCAGCGCAGCGATCCGGCGGAGCACATCGCGCGACGGTTTGCCCTCGAAATAGGCATCGACTTGCCAGCGGTCTGGGGTCGCGGCATCGGGCTCCGAAGCGACGATGACAGGCATCGGGTCGAGGTCGGCGAGGTCGGGCAAATCGCCGCTCATCCGCTCGGCATCGGCGCGGTTGCAGGGCAGGGTGAGTTTCCAGATCTCGGTCATTACGCCCGCATAGCGTTACGCCCCTGATTTGAAAGCAATTACCCGCAGGTCGTATTCGAGGCGGAACAACACCGGGCCAGCGGCAGGCAATCCGACCCCCGTCACACCGCCCCAGTCGACCTCCAGATACACCGGCGTATGCGGCGGCCAGTCGCCGACCGATACCGCTTCACCCAGCGCCGTCATCCCGAACAGGGCGCGCGCGAAACTCAGCGGCACCCGGATACAGCCGTGCGACGCGGGATAGCCGGGTAAATGCCCCGCATGGATCGCGATGCCGGTCCAGGTCAGCCGCTGCATGAACGGCATCGGGGCGTTGCTGTAGATGTTCGAGCGGTGGAAGCGGCGCTTTTGCAGGATCGTAAAGTCGCCCAGCGGCGTGCGCTTGCCGGGCTTGCCGGTCGACACCGTCGTGACCGCGACCAGTTCATTGCCGCGATAAACATACAGCCGCTGCATCGCGATGCTGACCGCAAGCGTGACCGGCGCATCGGTCGGGAACCCCATAGTGGCGAACCCCGGTCTCGCGCGGTCGTCGTCGAGCACGAACTGACCGGGTCGCATCGTCGCCGCCGCTTCGTCGAGCGCCGGATTTCCGACCAAAGATTGCGACGTTGCGGCTGTCGCTGCCATCAGGGCAACCAGTCCGAACACATACTGCAACAGCTTCACGGCGCGCGATCCATCGCGGCAGCATTCCATTTCGCCACGCAAACGGCAATCGGTTGTTAACCAAGGGCTGTCCAATTATCGGACGTAGCTCGCCCCGTTCACGTCGAGCACCGCGCCGGTCATCGACGGCGGCGCGCTCAGCGCACAGAACGCCGCGATCTCGGCGACTTCGTCTGGGTCGGCTACGCGCCCGAGCGGGATGTCGGCGAGCAATTTATCGCCGCCCCGACTGCTGAGATAGTCTTCCGCCATGCCGGTCATCGTGAAACCGGGGCAGACCGCAAAGGCATAGACTCCTTGCGCGGCATAGGCGCGGGCGATGGTTTTGGTCATCGCGACCATGCCCGCCTTCGACGCGGCATAATGCCAGTGCGCGGGGCTGTCGCCGCGATGCGCCGCGCGGCTGGCGATGTTGACGATACGTCCACCGCCGGTGGCGAGGAAATGCTTCACCGCAAACCGGCAGAGCTCGGCGCTTGCTGTCAGATTGACCTGCATCGTGCGGTTCCATCCGGCGGACCAGTGGGCATCGGACACGTCGATGGGGGTGGCTTCGAACACGCCCGCGTTATTGACGAGCACATCGATGCGCCCGCCGAACCGGTCGAGCGCGGTGGCCCAGAGGCGGGCAGGGGTCGCGGGGTCGGCGAAATCGCCGTCGGCGCTGCCTGTAGAGAAGACATTATGGTCGTACAGGCGGGTGGCAATGGCCGCGCCGATCCCGCGCGTGCCACCAGTGAGGAGGATGTTCATGGGGAGCCTAGTCGCGCAGAACGGCGAATGCGGCAACTCTTCTCCCTCTCCCTTTGGGGAGAGGGCGACACGCGCCCCATAGGCGCGGCGGGGTGAGGGACGGGGTGCTGCTGCAATTGGAGCACCGAAGTTCCCTCACCAACTGCGACTAAGTCTCGCCAAGCGGCGAGACCAAGTCTCCGTATCCTCTCCCCAGAGGGAGAGGATTAAAGAAAACTAAGCCACCAGCCTCACATAATCCCCCGCCGCATCCTGCAGCATCGCCAGTTTGCGGTTCACGCTTTCGAACCCGGTTTCCAGCTCGTCGATCTCGGTCGCAACCGTCTCGGTGTCCGACCGGATCGCCGCAATCGTCGAGGACATCGTGTCCGCCGCCAGCGCGGTTTCGTCCACCGCCGCCGTAATCATCGTCACTGTCTGCGCCTGCGTCTCCATCGCCTTGCGGATACGCGTTGCCGATAGCTGCACTTCGGCCACCGTCGCGCGGATCGAGTCGTTCGTCATTACCGTCGATTGCGTTGCCGACTGGATCGCCGCGATCTTGGACGCGATGTCGTCGGTCGCGCGTGCGGTCTGGTTGGCGAGCGACTTCACTTCCTGCGCCACGACCGCAAACCCGCGTCCGGCGTCGCCAGCGCGGGCCGCTTCGATGGTCGCGTTCAGCGCCAGCAGATTGGTCTGCCCGGCGACATCGCGGATCAGGCCCAGAATCGATTCGATGGATTTCGCGGTTTCCGACAGCGCCTGCGACACTTTCACCGCATCCGCTGCCTGCTCCGAAGCCCGCGTCGCAATGTCCGCTGCAACCTCGACTTCGCCGCGTGCTTCCTCGATCGCGCGGATCAGCCCTGCCGCAGTATGCGCCGCATCGCGCATCGCAACGGCGGATTGTTCGGCAGCAGCGGCAACTTCGGACGCCTTGCCCAGCATCCCGCGTGTGGCACCCGATGCATCAGCGGCTTGCCCGCGCAACTGCGTGCCCAGATCCGACGCACTGGTCAGCTCGGCGGCAATTTTTTCGCGAAACACATCGGCGCGTTCCAGCCGCACGCCTTCGACTTCCTTGGCTTTCAGCGCGTTGATCGTCGCCGACATAATTTCGGCCTCGAGCATCGCCATGCGGAAAACCGCGCTGCCGCCGCGCTTGTTGAGGTCGCGGTCCTCGCCGACGACTTCGCGCAGGATGCGGACGGTCATGCGGTGACCGACTTCGAACGACGACAGGATCAGCGCGATATCGTCGCCCGCCCGGTACGACAGCCGCGCATGGTCGCGCGCCAGATCGGCCCAGCGCTGGTCGGTCGGGCGTTCGTATTTTTCGATCGTGTAAGCGACACCGCCTTTGACAACCGCTTCCCGGTCCCGCTCGTTCAGCTTGGCCGCAACCCCGCCACAGGCATTATATTGTTCCCAGAACGCGGCGGTAATTTCGGCTTCGCGCCCTTTGATCGCGTCGCGCACGACCGCACAATCGTCGGCGAGCGAACCGTCGCGGTCGAAATATTTCAACCGGTCGGCGACAAGAATACGGACATCGCCCGATTTATGCGACATGTCGTCGTGGCGATCGGTGTGGATCGGGGTGCTCATGTGGCGGCATGTTCCTGCTGGTCGGCGTGGACGTCGGGTGTCGGCGCAACGCTAGGCGCGTCTGGTTAACGAAGCGTTAGAATGGCGCACTCAAGCGACCAACCGGTTGCATCGCAAATCCATCGGCGTAAGGACGCCAGCCAGCACCGCATGACGCGTTTCGAGGGCAAAGCATGAGCCAATCCACCGCGCGGCCGCAAAGCCGCCCGCTATCGCCGCATCTGACCATCTGGAAATGGGGGCCGCATATGCTGGTCTCGATTCTGAACCGTGTTCTGGGTGTCGGGATGGCGACCGTGGGCACGGTCATGTTCGTGTGGTGGCTGGCGGCGCTTGCAGGCGGGCCGGACAGCTATGCCAGTTTTCACTATTGGATCGTGGAACGGACGGAGAAAACCTGGCTGACCTTTTTTGCCAATGGTTTAGCAAAAGTCACGGCCATCGGCCTGACCTGGGCGTTCTTTCAGCATCTGGCCAACGGCATCCGCCATTTCATCCTCGATATCGGCGCGGGCTATGAATTGAAGATCAACCGCCTCGGCGCGCTCGCCACCATCGCGTTCAGCCTGACCGCGACCGCGCTGACATGGGCCTATATCATGACCAAAGGGATCGCAGCATGAAGGGCGGCAGCGATATCAAGCGCGTCCGCGGCCTCGGCTCGGCGAAACACGGCGCGGGCCATTGGTGGCAACAGCGCATGACCGCGTTCGTCAACATCATCCTGATGCTCTGGCTGGTCGTGTCGCTCGTGCGGTTGCCCAACCTCGACTATGGCCTTGTGCGCGGCTGGATGCAGTCTCCGTTCGTCGCGGTGCCGCTTGCGCTCATCGTCCTTAACACCTTCTGGCATTTCAAAATGGGGCTGCAGGTGGTGATCGAGGATTACCAGCACGGCGCGTCGCGGGTTGTATTTCTCGGCCTGCTTAACATCTTTACCTTCGGCGCCGGGGCACTCGCCCTGTTTTCTATCCTGAAAATCGCCGTCACAGGGACGCCCGCCTAAATGTTCGACCCTGCCTATAAGATCATCGACCACAGCTATGATGCCGTCATCGTCGGCGCGGGCGGCAGCGGCCTTCGCGCCGTCATGGAGGCCGCGCAGAACGGCCTGAAAACCGCGTGCATTACCAAGGTGTTTCCGACGCGCAGCCATACGGTCGCCGCACAGGGTGGGATTGCCGCATCGCTCGGCAACATGGGTCCGGATCACTGGACCTGGCATATGTACGACACGGTCAAGGGCAGCGACTGGCTCGGCGATCAGGACGCCATCGAATATCTGGTGCGCGAAGCCCCCGCCGCAGTCTATGAACTCGAGCACGCCGGTGTCCCGTTCAGCCGCACGGCGGAAGGCAAAATCTACCAGCGCCCGTTCGGCGGCATGATGCAGAACATGGGCGCCGGGCCGCCCGCGCAGCGCACCTGTGCTGCTGCCGACCGCACCGGCCATGCGATGCTCCACGCGCTCTATCAGCAGAGCCTGAAGTACGACGCCGATTTCTACATCGAATATTTCGCGCTCGACCTGATTATGGAAAACGGGGCCAATGGACCTGAATGCCGCGGCGTCATCGCCATGTGCATGGAGGATGGCAGCATCCACCGTTTCCGCAGCCACAGCGTCGTGCTCGCCACCGGCGGCTATGGCCGCTGCTGGTTCTCCGCCACCTCGGCGCACACCTGCACCGGCGACGGCGGCGGGATGGTGCTGCGTGCGGGCCTTCCGTTGCAGGATATGGAGTTCGTCCAGTTCCACCCGACCGGCATCTACGGTGCAGGCGTGCTGATTACCGAGGGCGCGCGCGGCGAGGGCGGATACCTGACCAACAGCGAGGGCGAGCGGTTCATGGAACGCTATGCCCCCAGCGCCAAGGATCTCGCCTCGCGTGACGTCGTATCGCGCTCGATGGCCGCCGAAATCCGCGAAGGGCGCGGCGTCGGCGAGCACAAGGACCATATCTACCTGCACCTCGACCATATCGATCCGAAAGTGCTGGCCGAACGCCTGCCGGGTATCACCGAAACCGGCAAGGTCTTCGCGGGTGTCGACCTGACGCGCCAGCCGCTGCCGGTCGCGCCGACTGTCCATTACAACATGGGCGGCATCCCGTGCAATTTCCACGGCGAAGTCGTGACGTTGAAGGACGGCAACCCCGACAGCATCGTCCCCGGCCTGTTTGCCATTGGGGAAGCTGCCTGCGTCAGCGTCCACGGCGCGAACCGGCTCGGCTCGAACAGCCTGATCGACCTCGTCGTCTTCGGCCGCGCGACCGGCAAGCGCCTCGCCGAACTGATCGTGCCCGGCACCGCGCACAAGCCGCTACCGGCGGGCAACGAGGAAATGGCGCTGACCCGCGTCGACCGCTTCCGCCACGCCGATGGCGCAACCCCGACCGCCGAAATCCGCCTCGACATGCAGCGCACGATGCAAAAGCACGCAGCGGTGTTCCGCGACACCGAGCTGCTCGACGAAGGCAAGACCGCCATCGACCGCGTCGCCGCGCGCATGGCCGACGTGAAAGTCGCCGACCGCAGTCTGGTCTGGAACACCGACCTGATCGAGACGCTGGAGTTGGACAACATGCTGCCCCAAGCCGTCGTCACCGTCCACGGCGCGAGCAACCGGCATGAGAGCCGGGGCGCGCACATGCACGAAAGCTATCCCGACCGGAACGATGCGGAGTGGATGAAGCACACGCTGTTGTGGACGAGCGGTTCAGACGTGAAGATCGATTACCGGCCGGTGCATGATTATACGCTCACCGATGAGATCGAGTATATCAAGCCGAAGGCGCGGGTTTATTGAGCGACCGTTCGAACGGCTTTTGGATACGGCTTGACGAGAGTGACGATGTTGCGGGTTCTGTGCGGCACTGCATAGCCGCAGTGGATTTATCCCGTCAGGATCACGCAGCGTGGAAATGGGTTATTTTATCATTGCATTCGGCCCTCCAAGGAGCCTGCGTGTGTCATCTGAGCACCACCGCGCACCCCATTGGCGCGCTAACCAAGCAGAACACGGGCGAGTGGCTTGAGTATTTCGATCTCAGCCGCGACGATTTAACCGTAGCCTGCCCAAAGACGATCCTAGCTTCCTTACCTGAACTCTTGAAACGCATTCGGAAGGTCAATTCGGCTGGCGATAGCGGTCAGGGGTCACGGATAGCATTGAGCGATCGGGAGCTAAGCTGGTTAAGCCGGTTGCATGATGATGTCCGTAATCAGTTCGTGCATTTTGCTCCGATGGGTTGGTCTCTTGATGTGTCGGGCATGGCGGGTTTGATTGCGCTCACGGGTCGTTTGATACGTGAAATCTCATCGTACGGGTGGGCCTTTCGCCACGAAGATAACGAATGGCAAGCGATGTTGAGTAACGATCTAGACACATTGGAGCGTGTGTCTGTTCAGCTCTTTTCAGACATTGCCATACAAGCTGATACCATCGCTTAGCCCCCTCTCCCTCTGGGAATTCAGGGGACAGTTTACTTAATTCCCTCTCCCAATGGGAGAGGGCGACACGCGCGAAGCGCGGCGGGGTGAGGGGTTCCGGTGCTTTGATCGAAGCGAAACAGCCACTCACCAATGCCCCTGCGCTTCCAGCCACCGGCACAACCCCGGCGGCAGTTGCGCGTCGACCAGAAACTTCATGCAGCAGCTTGGATGACGCTATGGTCCACCGCCTGCGCCGCATAGGTCAGGCTCGCCCGAATATCCTCGGCATTCAAATAGGGAAAATCAGCCAGCACCTCGGCCTCGCTCGCGCCGCCTGCAAGCATCGCCAGAATGTCGGCAACGCGCACCCGCGTTCCCGCCACGACGGGGCGACCGCCGCATACTTCCGGATTAATGACGATGCGCGAGGCCATGCAGTTTTTTTGCATAAGGAAGCTGGCTTGGCAAACACAGGCCGCGCCGCTTGCGAAGCAGGCAGGCGATAACACCCACCCTGTTCTACACGACCTCGACGCATTACATAGGGCGCGGCTCTTTGCACCGTCGATCATCCCGCCGAAATTTCACCGGCAAATAGGAACGCTTCACCGGAATTTTCCGGCGAACTCGTGGGACTTTCGTGACCTTTGCGGTGCGCTCATTTGAGCAGTTTCGGCAACCCGGCGCCCAGCGCATCCCTGATCTTGCCCGCGAACAGGCTCAGCATCGGCGGCAGGTCGACGACGGCGTGAACCTTGTCGTCGAACACCGTAGCGGTGCAGTTCATTGTCTGGCCGAGCGCAGTAACGGTGAAGGTCATCGTCTCGCCCGCCCAGCTGTGCGATACTTGCCCGCCGCCGGGAATCATCTCGCCGATCCGCCCGATGCCGCGGTCGAGCCGGTCATGCGCGGCGGCCTTGCCCAGTTTGTGGGGGATATCGAGGGCAATGGGAACAGACATGAACGTAATCCTATCACTGAAATGGCGCGTCCGCTGCGAAACAGGTGACCGGGTGATACGATGGCAGCGTACTTGCTCCTGTCGCTTCACCCCTGTCCCGTCACCCACGCCACCACATTCGCTTCCAGCACATCGAGCGGCACCGCGCCCGACGCCAGCACCATGTCGTGAAACGCACGCAGATCGAACTTTGCCCCCAGTGCCTTTTCCGCCCGCGCGCGCAGTTCCTTTAGTTTCAGTTCGCCCAATTTATAGCCCAGCGCCTGCCCCGGCCATGAGATGTAGCGGTTCACCTCTGCCTCGATATTCGCGTCGGTCAGCGCGGTGTTGTCGCGCATGAAGGCGACGGCCTGTGTCTTGGTCCACCCCTTCGAATGCAGGCCGGTATCGACGACCAGACGGCACGCGCGCCACATTTCGTAGCTTAGCCGACCCATGTTCTTGTCCGGCGTATCGTACAGACCGAGTTCGATGCCGAGGTGCTCGCTGTAGAGTCCCCAGCCCTCGGTATAGGCCGTAAACCCCGCGAGGTAGCGGCGGAATTTCGGCAGCTCCATTTCCTGTTGCAGCGCGATCTGGTTGTGGTGGCCGGGCACGGCCTCATGCGCGGTCAGCGCCGGGAGTTCCCACAACGGGCGCTGGTCGAGTTTCGACGTGTTGACGTAGTAGAAACCGGCAATGCCCGCGGGCGGCGAGCCGGCGTTGTAATAGGCCGTCGTCGTGCCCTCCGCCGTTTCCGCCGGGATGGCGCGGATGCCGTAGGGCAGGCGCGGGAGTTTGCCGAACAGGCGCGGCATCAGGCCGTCGATGGTCTTGGCCTGACGCGCGGCTGCTGCCAGCAGCTCGTCGGGGGTCTTCGCGAAATATTTGGGGTTGGTGCGAAGTTCGCGGATGTATGCCGCGCGGTCGGGAAAGCCTGCGCTGGTCGCCAGCGTTTCCATCTCGGCGCGGATGCGCGCGACTTCGGACAGGCCGATGGCGTGGATCGCGTCGGGGGTCAGCGCTGTCGTCGTGTGGACGCGGACTTGCAGCGCGTAATAGGCACTGCCCTGTGGCGTCGCCGAAATGCCCACTGTCGCGCGGCAATTGGGTTTGTAGTCCTTGGCGTAATAGTCGGCGAACTTGCGGTATTCGGGCTCAACGGTGCCCCGGATGAGCGCTGCGGCGCGCGCCTTCATCGCGGCCCAGTCGGCGGGTGACACGCCCTGCGGCGCGTTGCCGAGAAAGGGTTTGTAGAAGCGCGAATTCTCGATCTTCGGCGCGATCAAACCGGTAATCGACGCCTCGACATTGCCAAGCACCGCGCAGGGTTGCGCGTAACCCGCCGCCACCGCCTGTCGCGTGACCTTGATCGCCTCGGCATTGAGCGCGGGATAGGCGGCGAGGCGGGCGAGGTAGCTGTCGTAATCGGCAAAACTGTTGAACGGCGAATTTTCACCCAGCCCCGCGAATTGCTGGTGCCAGCCGGCATAGGTGGTGAACAACATCATCCGCTGGCCGAAGGCGTTGCCCTCGACCTGTTCGGTCAGCATCCGCAGCAGAATCGCCTTGTTGGTGCGTTCGGGGCCGCTGAGGCCGGTGTCGGGGATGGCGGCGAGTTGCTTGGCGAATGCCGCCGCGCGCGCCGCCGAACGGTCGGCGGCGGTCAGGCTGATATCGCCGAGCTTGCCATCGCCGCGCCGGTCCCCGAGCACCGAGGCATAGGTCGGGCTCTCGCTCATCGCCCAGTCCCAATGCGCGTCGATCAGCGCGCGGAGGTCGGTTGAAGGGGTGGCCGTGGCAGGGACGGCAGCGAGAAGCGCGAGCGCGCTGAAAAGGCTCTTGAGCATGGCCCGATGCTAGCCCAAGGTGCAGACAAAGACAGGGGGAATTCGTTCATGGCGACGCTGGCGCCACCGCGCTCGACCACGCTCGCGCCAGATATGGTAGAACGCGCGCTGGCGACCGGCGCGGCAGTTCTGCTGACCGCTGTGGTGGTGGCGCTGTTCAGGGGGCGCGCCGAGTGGTCGATCGTTCCTCCTGAAATTTGGGCGCATATCGTTACTATTACCGTTGCACTCGCGCTGACCCCGGTCATGATGCTGCGTCGGCGCGGCGATGTGCTCCATCGCCGACTGGGCTGGATATGGGTCACGGCGATGATCCTGAGCGCATCGATCACGTTTGCCATCCGCCACGTCAACGGCGGCAATTTCAGTTTCATCCACATATTGTCGGCGTGGACGTTGATTCAGGTGCCGGTGATCGCGTGGACGGCACGCACCCATAATGTGGCGCGGCACCGGCGCGGGGTGCGCGCGATGGTGCTGGGCGCGCTGCTGATTGCGGGGTTCTTCACCTTCCCGTTCAACCGCCTGCTCGGCCATTGGCTGTTCGCGACGACGTCATGGGGATAGCCGGATGAGCATTGCCGACAGCACCGCGCCTGCCGTGGACAACCCCATCGAGGCGAAGGACTTTTTCGGTCACCCGCCGGGGCTGTGGTATCTCGCCTTTACCGAGGCGTGGGAGCGGTTCAGCTATTACGGGATGCAGGCGCTGCTCGCGCTCTACATGGTCAAATATCTGCTTGAGCCTGACCGCATCCGCCACGTTATCGGTTTCGAACACGTCCGCGCGTTTTTCGGCGGGATGGACGGGCAGCCGCTGGCGAGCGCGATTACCGGCGGCTATTTTGCGCTCGTCTATCTGACGCCGATTGCGGGCGGGCTGATTGCCGACCGCTGGCTGGGGAAACGCGTGACGGTGTTGCTCGGTGCGCTGACGATGGCGGCCGGCCATTTCATGATGGCGTCGGAACCGCTGTTCCTGTTCGCGCTGCTCGCGCTCGTCATCGGAGTCGGGTTGTTCAAGGGCAATATCGCGAGCCAGGTGGGCGCGCTCTACAAGCCCGAGGATCTGCGCCGCGCCGACGCGTTCCAGATTTTCTATCTCGGCATCAACGCCGGTGTGATCGCCGCGCCGCTGATCGTCGGGACTTTGGGCGAAAAGATCGGCTGGCACTGGGGCTTTGGCGCGGCGGGCGTGGGGATGCTGATCGGCCTCACGATCTATTTGGCGGGGCAGAAATATCTGCCACCGGAGGAGCCGCGTGCGACAGTGGCTGCGCCCAAGGCAGGGCTTAGCGGCGACGACTGGAGCGCATTGATCGCGCTGCTGTTCCTCATTCCGGTAATGGCGGTGGCGATCATCCCGAACAACCAGATCTTCAACGCCTATCTGGTCTGGGGCGACACGAATTTCGACCTGAAGTTCGGCGGTACGACCTTGCCGACGACATGGCTTGTCACGCTCGATGCGGTGGTGTCGGTCAGTTTCCTTGCCATCGTCGCGCTGTTCTGGCGCTGGTACGGTAAGCGCCGCCGCGAGCCTGACGAGTTGGGCAAGATGATCATCGGATCGGCGTTCTCGCTGGCGGGTGCGCTGTGCCTTGTCATGGCAGCGGCGACGCAACCGGCGGGCGGCAAGATCGGGCTGTTCTGGCCGGTGATGTTCCATGTCCTGAACTCGATCGGCTTTGCCAATCTGTTGCCGGTCAGCCTTGCGCTGTTCGCACGACTTGCCCCGCGCAGCATCAACGCGACGGTGATCGGGCTGTATTACCTCGCGTTCTTCGCGGGCAATTCGGCGGTCGGATATATCGGCGGCTGGCTGGAGGCGATGCCGGTGACGCAGTTCTGGCTGATCCACGCAGGCTGTGCGGGCGCGGCGGGATTGGTTTTTGTCGTGTTGAAAATCGTGCTGCGGCGGCAACTGGCCCCGGCGACGGCATGATCGATCCGCGCACTCCGGTGCTGGTCGGGGTCGGACAAGCGGTCGAGCATTGGGCGGGAGATGTGGCGGCGAGTGCGCCAAGCCCCGTCCGGATGGCGGTGCGCGCGGCCACTGCGGCGCTTGGCGATACTGGCATTGCAAACATAGCGGCGGCCGTCGACCGAGTTGTCGTTGTCCGCACGATGGCGGACTCACTGTCGACGAGCGGCGGGCCGTTTGGGCGCTGTGCCAATCCGCCGGGGACGGTCGCGGCGCAGCTGGGGATTGCAGGTGCAGCGCATATCTATTCGGTGACGGGGGGCGACCAGCCGCAGGCGCTGGTCGCGGAAGCGGCGGCGGCGGTGCATTCGGGTGAGGCACGGGCGGTGCTAATCGCGAGCGGCGAGGCGACGGCGGCGGCGAAGCTGGCGATGCGGTCGGGACTGGCGCTCGACTGGTCGGACAGCGCGGACAGCGATTTCGAAGATCGCGGGTACGGCGCGATGCTATTGACGTCGTACGAGATCGCCAATGGGCTGGGGATGCCGGTGACGACATATCCAGTGTTCGAACATGCCCTGCGTGCGCGGCTCGGCCTTGACCGGGCGGCGTATCGAAAGCGGATGGCCGCGGTGCTCGCACCGATGTCGGGCATCGCGGCAGGCAATCCCTATTCGCAATTCCCTGTGGCCCGGTCGGCAGATTTCCTCGCCACCGAAAGCGCCGATAATTACGCCGTCGCCGATCCCTATCTCAAATGGCATGTCGCGCAGGATGCGGTGAACCAAGGCGCGGCGGTGGTGGTGACGACGGTCGGCGAGGCGATGGCGCGCGGGATCGAGTCGGCGAAGTTCGTGTTCCTCCACGACCATGCCGCGCTGGCGGACGCGCCGGTGATGCAACGGCCCGACCTGTCGCGGTCGCGCGCGTTCGACGGGGCGGTCCGGCTGGCGCTGGCGGCGTCGGGCAGGACAGGCGCGGACATCGCCCATCTCGACATCTACAGCTGCTTTCCCTGTGCAGTGCTGCTCGGCGCGGCGGCGCTGGGGATCGACGACCCGGAGGCCCGCGCGACGACGGTGACCGGCGGGCTGCCGTTCTTCGGCGGGCCGGGGAATAGCTATTCGCTGCATGCGATCGCGACCATGGTCGAACGGCTGCGCGCCGACCCTGTCGCGTTCGGGCTGGTACTTGCCAATGGCGGATTTCTGAGCAAAGCGGCTGTGGGCGTATATGCCGCGTCGCCGCCCGCTAAGTGGCAGCCGGTGTCGAGCGCCGCTGCCCAGCGCGAACTTCATGCGAGCGACTTGCCCGAACCCGTGACGGGCGACGGTGAGGGAGTGGTCGAGAGCTACACCGTGACGATGGCAAAGGGGCTACCGTCGGCGGCCGCCGTCGTCGCTCGGACTCCTGCGGGGCGGATGCTGGCGCGGGTGAAGCTGGAAGATCTGGGTGCATTGCAGGACCGTGACCCCATCGACGCGCCGGTCACCCTCCGCAGCCACGAATGCCGCAACACCGTTGCCGCTATCGGGGCCGCTGCCACAGCCCGTCGCGGCTGACCAGTTTCGGGCGGTTGACCACCGCCTGCCCGAGGGCACGCGCGACCCAACCGGCTTTTTCGCTCTTGCTCGTCATCACGCGGTGGTCCCACGCAGCATGGTCGAGCGCATCTACTTTCCGGGCAATATCGCCATAGATGCCAGCCGCCGCCAGCACCGCCCAGCGCGCGCGGAAAGGGAGGCGCGCCGCACCGACCCGCGCCGACGCCTCATATTCGCCCACCATATTCGCCAGCCACCACGCCATATCGGCGAGGCGGCTGCGGAAATGCGGGCGCATGTGCTCACCGGGCTGCATGTCGGCCTCCACCAGCCAGTCGACCGGCAGGTAGCAGCGCCCGACCGCGTCGTCCTCGCTGATGTCGCGGGCAATATTGGCGAGCTGGAAAGCAAGGCCCAGGTCGCAAGCGCGGTCTAGCGTTTCGTCGTCGTCCGGCGACACGCCCATCACGACCGCCATCATGCAGCCGACGACGCCCGCGACATGATAGCAATAGCGCAGGAGATCGTCCTCGGTACGGGGCTGCCAGTCTTCGGCATCGAGCGCGAACCCGGCGATATGGTCGTCGATGAAGCGGCGCGGGATGTGGCACTCGCGCGCGACAATGCCGAGCGCGTCGAACGCGGCGTCGCCGGTCGCCTGTCCGTCGAGCGCCGCGTCGGTCAGGAACCGGATCGTGCCGAGCCGCGCCATCGGATCGACCACGACCTGCCGCTCGCCGCCATGGTCCTGCCCGTCCGCAAGATCGTCGCAGCGGCGGCACCAGCTGTAGAGCAGCCAGGCGCGCTCGCGGGTCGTGTGGTCGAAGAGCTTGGAGGCGAGCGCGAAGGATTTGGAGCCGCGCGCGATCGAGTCGGCGGACGCGGCGACGATGGCGGCGCGGTCAGGGCGCACAGTCACACGCTCTTTTCCGAGCGAAGACGAGGAGCCCCTTCGAGCGCAGTCGAGAAGCCTGTCCACGCGGAAAGAGGCCTCGACTTCGCTCGGCAGCGCCCCTCGTCTTCGCTCGGGGAAGAAGGGATCACAGCTGCGCCGCCGTCATCTTGAAGATCGTGTCATGCGGCTCGTACGCCGCCATGCGGTCGAGCAGGGTGTCGAGGTTGCTGTCCGCGAGCATGACCCCGGCGTGCTGCGGGCGGATAAACCCGACCTCGATCATATGCGCGTTGAACGCGATCAACCCGTCGTAGAAGCCCGCGACGTTGAGTACCCCCACCGGCTTTTCGTGATAGCCGAGCTGTGCCCAGCTAATCGCTTCCCACAGTTCGTCCATCGTCCCGACGCCGCCGGGGAGCGTGACGAAGCCGTCGGATAGATCGGTGAATAGTGCCTTGCGCTCATGCATGCCCGATACGACGCGGAGCTCGGTGCAGCCGCGATGCGCCACCTCGGCATCGACCAGCGCCTGCGGGATGATGCCGATGACCTCGCCGCCCGCCGCCAGCGCGGCGTCAGCGATTGCGCCCATCAGCCCGAGCCGCCCGCCGCCATAGACAACGCCGATCCCGCGCGTCGCCAGTGCATGGCCGACCGCGCGTGCGGCCTCAACATAGACCGGGTCAGCAGGTGTCGCCGAGCCGCAATAGACCGCGAGGCGTTTCACCTGAGGTCTTCGAGCATCAGCGCCGCCGTGGCCTTGGCACTACCAACGACGCCCGGAATTCCCGCACCCGGATGCGTGCCTGCGCCCACGAAATACAGGTTCGGGATTGCATCGTCACGGTTATGGACGCGGAACCACGCGCTTTGCGTCAGGATGGGCTCGAGCGAAAAGGCGCTGCCGAGATGCGCGTTCAGGTCGCGCCCGAAATCAGTCGGTGCGTAATAGAATTCGGTCACGATCCGGCTACGGATATCGGGCACGAAGCGCTTTTCGATTTCGTCGAGAATGCGTTCCTTGAGTGTTTCGCCGACATGGCCGTCCCAATCGGCGGGGAACTGGCCCATGTGCGGCACCGGGCACAGGACGTAGAAGGTCGAGCATCCCTCGGGCGCAAGGCTCGGATCAGTGACCGTCGGGTGGTGCAGATAGAGCGAAAAGTCCTCGCTGAGCACGCCGTGCTTGTAGATGTCCTTGAGCAGTCCGGCGTAGCGCGGCCCCATCATGATGACATGGTGCGGAATGCCCGGCCATGCACCCTTCAAGCCGAAATGGACGACAAACAGCGACGGCGAATAACGCTTTTTCAACAGCGATTTCGTCGCGCGCTGCGCCCGGTTCGAGGTCTTCATCAGGTCGCGATAGGTGTGGACGACGTCGGCATTCGAAGCGACCGCGTCGGTGGCGATCTCGAAGCCGCTCAGCGTCCGGACGCCCACGACCTTGTCGCCCTGTGTCTGGATTTCATCGACGCCGTCGTCCAGCCGGACGACGCCGCCCAGCCGCTCGAAATGGGTGACCATCCCTGCGATCAGCGCCTGGGTGCCGCCCTTGGCGAACCACACGCCACCGACCTTTTCCAGCTTGTGGATCAGCGCGTAGATGCTGCTGGTTTCCATCGGATTGCCGCCGACGAGCAACGTGTGGAAGCTGAGCACTTCGCGCAGTTTTTCGTTCTTCACGAATTTGGAGACGAGCGAATAGACCGATTGCCACGCCTGTGCCTTGATCAGCGCGGGGCTGGCGGCGATCATCGATTTGAAATCGAGGAAGGCGACGGTGCCGAGCTTTTTATAGCCCTCCTCATACACATAGGACGAATATTCGAGGAAACGCTCGTATCCGGCGACATCTTCGGGATCGAGCTTGGCGATCTCGGCGCGCAGGTCGTCCTCGCGGTTCGAATAATCGAAATTGGTGCCGTCGGGCCAGTTGATCCGGTAGAACGGAAACACCGGCAACAAGGTCACGTCGTCGGACATCTTGCGCCCGGACAACGCCCAGAGCTGTTCGAGACAATCGGGGTCGGTGATGACCGTCGGTCCGGCGTCGAACGTGAAGCCGTCCTTCACCCAGTGATAGGCACGCCCGCCCGGTTTATCCCGCGATTCGACGATGGTGGTTTCGATGCCGGCCGATTGCAGCCGGATTGCCAGTGCGAGGCCGCCAAATCCGGCCCCGATCACTACCGCGCGCTTCAACTCAAGTCTCCTGAAGAACCTTCAACGCACGCCCGATAGGGACTGGAGGCTTGCCCGCCAAGATGCGTGCCTTATCAAATAGGGTCGATTTACCCGCATAAAAGCGTTCGATGAGCTTTGGGCGAAGTGTGTAGAAGCGCTGGTAGATCAAAAAGCGCTCAAGCGGTTCGGCAGCGCGGAAGGCCATGCGATTGAGAAGGCGGTAGAATTTGCCTGTCTGCCACTCGGCGGCGGCAAAGGCGTGCAGCTCGCGCGCCAGCACGTCACCCGACAAGTCCTGCATCGAAACTATTTTTGCAGCGGTGCGAACCGCGAGCGGCAGCGAATAGCCGGTAGCGGCCTGAAACATCCCTGCGCGCATCCCGATCTTGGCCGCGTCGCCGCCCGACGCCCAATAGCCTTCGAAATCGCCACCCATGGTGACAGGCAGCGCGCCGCTCTCCTCGCTGAGGATTGCGGTGACGTCCCAGCCTTGGCTTTTGGCGTACTCGGCGATCAGCGCGGCGAGCATGTCGCGGTCGATCGCGGCACCGTCGCTGTAATAGGTGTCCTCGATAAAGACCCGGTCGGGACCGAGCGGCAGGGTGTAGACGAAGCGAAAGCCGTCGAGTTGCCGGACACTGGCGTCCATGATGATCGGCGCGGTCAGGCCGTGCGGCGCAGACAGTTGCAGTTCCTGCCCGAGAAATTTCTGCCAGCCGACATCGAGGAAGCGCCCATCGGCGGCCCCGCGCGCATCGATGACGCCGGTTGCTTCGACGGTAACTTGCGTATCGAGCGACACCCGCGTCGGCGACAGATCGACTGCGCCCGCCTTCACTGGCCAATCGGCGGGCAGCAGCGCGCGCAGCTTTGTGTCGAAATTTTCCGAGCGAATCGAGGCATAGCCGGTGTCGAAGCGCCGCCGGTGTTTGGGAAAGCGGACGTCATAGCCGTCCCATTCGTGGTCGATGAACGGCGCGACAATCCAGCGGTCCTCTGGCGCGATATCGGCGGAAAAGAACGACCAGACATGGTTGCCGCCGAAATGCTCTTCGGGTTCGATCAGGCGAACTGCTAATTCAGGGCGCTTCACCGACAAGGCATAGGCAAGTAATCCGCCCGCAAGGCCGCCGCCGGTGATGGCGAGATCGCAGGTGAGGGCACGGGTCATGGGGTGGCCGTAGAGGGTTGTGGGGGATGGGGGAAGCGTGCTGTGCTCCAGCGAAAGCAGGAGCTCTGGCGACGTGAACCCCAGCCCGTGTCGGCAGGGCTCCTGCTTTAGCAGGAGCACAGCGACTCTAAAACGCCCCCGGCACTTCGCGTTGGGCCGGACTCGGCGCGTCGGGCGTCAGCATTTCGAGCTTTGGTTCCCGCACAAGGCTGCGCCCTGCAACTGCCTTATCGTCCACTGCCGAAATCGCCGTACACGCCCGCCCCTGCAGGAAGTCGAGCGCGGCGCGGGTAGATCCTTCCGCAGCGTTGCCCAATGGCTTGGTGTAATCGTCGGTCGCGCGGCAGGTGACCGGCACCGTGCTGGCGAGCCCGTTGAAATAGCTGTCCGAATTGGCTGAATTCTTCGTCGAGAACGCCACCACCCGCAACCTGTCGTCGCACGCCGCGCGGTCGAGCGCGATCTGGCCGACCGGTTTCCCGAACGTATTCGTCCCGACCAGCGCCATGTTGGTGCCCAGATACGGGATGAACGAATTGATGACGAGCTCGCTGGCGGATGCCGTCGCGCCCGTGCCGATAAAGGCGACTTTGACCGGTGAAACCGACTGACCGCCCGGCGCAAAACGGCGCGTGGAGTTTTGAGACGATTTCGAGGCGCGGAAGCTGGTCAGCGAGAACACCTCCGACGCATTGCGGTTGCCCCCAAGCAAATCGCCCATCAGTTCGGCCGTCGAAACCAGCCCGCCGCCATTATAACGGAAATCGATGATGAAATTGGTGATGCCCTGCGAACGGAAATTGCTGAACGCGGTCTGCAGCGCCGGATCGGCGGTCGAAATGAACGTCCGTAAATTGATGTAGCCGACCCGCAAACCCGCATCGGTGATGACTTGCGCCCCATAGCGCGACGAGACGGGCGTCAGGGTATAATCGGTCTTGGTGATCGTCACCGTCCGGGCACCCGCCGCGCCAGTGACACGCAATGTCCGCGTCACGCCCACCGTGCTCGGTCCCAGCGCATTGGTCACACCTGCGGATCCTTCCGCCGCGATAATATCGGTGACGTTGCGGAGTGTCGTCGGCGTGTCGCCGATGGCAAGGAGTTCGTCGCCGCGGTCGATGCCCGCGGCCAGTGCCGATGTGCCCTCGAACGACTCCATAATGAAACTGCGGCGCGCGGTCGTGTCGCTGGCCACGCGAAAGCCGAAACCGGCGCTCGACCCCGAGGAGAAGAATGCGTTTTCCTGTGCGATGGAGGTGACATAGGTGAAGAAACGGTCACGGTTCTGGCCACGCGCAGTCGCGGTCAGCGCGTCGATATAGGCGTTGACGGTGGTGAACGGCGCAGGATCGAGGCTCGCTGGCAAAGTTTCGGGGAAGAGGTACCATTCGTTCATCTGTCCGAATGCCCAGTTCTGGCGGTCGACCAGCGAACAGCTCGTGCCAGTCGGTGTCGGGGTTGGGGTCGGCGTGACCGCTGTTGCGGTGCTGCCCCCGCCATCGCTGCCGCCGCATCCCGAAAGAATGAGTGCAAACGCGACACTGGCATGGACGATACGCGACTTGACCACACGACCTCTCCTTATTTTGTCGATAGTCTGCGCTGACCGAGAATGAATGTCAGGTGAAATCTCGTTCGGTTGGCCGCAGGCTCTAAAAGCTCATATCACCGTAAATTCGTGATAAATCGCCGTTCCATTCGCCGTGATAACGGTCGAGCAAGCGTTGCGCGGGGACTTTGCCCGAGGCAACAATGTCGTGGAGCGGATTGAGAAAGCTCTGCTCGCTGTCGCCCGCGCCATTAAGCCGCGCGCGTGACTTGAGGCCCGCATCGGCGATTTTCATCACCTCGCGCGCAATCTCGTGCAGCGACTGTCCACCCGGTGCGCGCGCATCGAGCGCCAAACGAGGGACGTCGTCGCGCAATCGCTGCTGCTCCTCGATGCTCCAGTCCTTGACAGATCCCAAGCCGCATCGAGCGCGGTCTGGTCGTAGAGGATGCCCACCCAGAACGCAGGCAGCGCGCAGATCGTGTTCCACGGCCCGCCGTCAGCACCACGCATTTCGAGGAAGCTCTTCAGCCGGACCTCGGGGAAAGCGGTCGAGAGATGGTCGTTCCAGTCGTCCTTGGTCGGCTTTTCGCCCGGCCGGACGCTCAGTTTACCTTGCAGGAAATCCTTGAAATCCAGCCCCGCCGCATCGACGTAGCCGCCGTCGCGAAAGACGAAATACATTGGCACATCAAGCATGTAATCGGCGTAACGCTCATACCCGAACCCCTCGTCGAACACGAACGGCAGCATCCCCGTGCGGTGCGGATCGGTATCGGTCCAAATATGGCTACGGTAGCTGAGATAGCCGTTCGGTTTCCCTTCCAGAAACGGTGAATTGGCGAACAGCGCGGTCGCGAGCGGTTGCAGCGCGAGCGACACGCGGAATTTTTTCACCATGTCGGCCTCGCTCGAATAATCGAGGTTGGTCTGAATGGTGCAAGTCCGCAGCATCATGTCGAGGCCCATCGTGCCGACGCGCGGCATATGGTCGAGCATGATCTTGTAACGCCCCTTGGGCATGATCGGCAGCTCGTCACGGCGCTTGTCGGGCCAGAGGCCAAGGCCGAGAAAGCCGAGGCCGAGCATCTCGCCGACTTCTTTCACCTGTTGCAGGTGACGTCCGGTCTCGGCGCAAGTCTGGTGGAGATTCTCCAGCGGCGCGCCCGACAGTTCGAACTGGCCGGCCGGTTCCAGACTGACACTGCCGTCCTTGCCCGACAGCGCAATGATCGTCTCGCCCTCGTACACCGGTTCCCAGCCATAGCGCGTCAGGCCGATCAGCAGCGCGTGGATGCCGCCTTTTTCCTCATAACTCGGTGCGCGGTGGCTCTCGGTGAAATAAACAAATTTCTCGTGCTCGGTGCCGATCCGCCAAGCGTCGCGGGGTTTTTCGCCCTTGGCGAACACCTCGATCAGGTCGGCGCGCGTCTCGATCACCGGATCGTTCGCAGCGGATGCAGTGCGCGTGCTCATGAACGCTGCCCTAGCGATGTCGAACCAGGCTATCCAGTGGCAAAACGCAACGGACGGGTCAGCTTTTGTGCCCGTCGCCAGCGGTCGCCATCCAGACGGCGACAGCGGTCAGCGCGGCCGTTTCTGCGCGCAGGATGCGTGGCCCGAGTGTGATGGCGATGGCGCGCGGATTGGCGCGGACGAATGCACGTTCCTGCGCGTCGAACCCGCCCTCGGGACCGATCAGTATCGCGGCGGGGCCGGGGTGCGCGGCGAAACTGGCGGCGGCGGGGGCTCCGCCTTCTTCATCGGCAAAGAACAAGATGCGGTCGCCAAGCATTTCCAGCCAGTCGGCGAGTTTGGTTTCGGGATCGAGCGCGGGCAGCGCCGTGCGGCCGCATTGTTCGGCTGCCTCGATCATTTGCAGGCGGAGACGCTCGGGCTTTACCTTGTCGACGACGGCGCGGCGGGTAAGGACGGGCGTGAAGCGCGCGACGCCGAGTTCGCATGCTTTTCCCGCCAGAAAATCGAACCGCGCACGGCGGATCGGGGCGGCTCCCAGCCACAAATCGGGCACGGGTTCGCGCGGGCGAAGGTGGGTGGTGACCGACAGCGTGATGTCGCGTTTGGCGGTGGCGACAACTTCGGCGGCCCATTCGCCGCTTGTGTCGTCGAAGAGTTTCAGGACCGTTCCGACCTTCATCCTCATGACGTTGAGGAGGTAATGCGCCTGCGCGCCGCCGATGGTCAGCACCGCGTCCTGTGACAGCGGCGTTTCGACGAACAGGCGGACGGCGCTTTGCGGTGGCCAGGCGGGGGTTGCGGGCAATTCACGTTTCCTCTTTCCGTCACCCTGAACTTGTTTCAGGGTCCACCCATCCACAAGAGCCGCGGTACACGCCAAAGGGTGGATGCTGAAACAAGTTCAGCATGACGGAAAGTGTAGATGGTTCCTGATACCGAATTGAAGGGATTTGTCGGCGCACTCCCCCCCGCGTTGCGCCCCTTCGCGCTGCTTGCCCGCTTCGACCGTCCGATCGGATGGCAGTTACTGTACTGGCCCTGCGCTTGGGCAGTCCTTTTACCCGGCGGTCTGACCAGCGACTGGCCGTTGCTGCTGTGGTTTGCGCTCGGTGCCATCGCGATGCGCGGCGCGGGGTGTGTCTACAACGATATCGTCGACCGCGATCTCGACGCGTCGGTGGCGCGGACGCGGAGTCGGCCGTTGCCGAGCGGGGCGGTCACACTGCGCGCGGCTTGGGTCTGGCTGGTGCTGCTCAGCCTGATCGGCCTGATCGTCCTCCTCCAACTGACGCCATTTGCGGCAATGGTCGCACTAGCCAGCCTCGCGCCGGTCGCCGCCTATCCTTTCATGAAGCGCATCACCTGGTGGCCGCAGGCGTGGCTCGGCATCGTATTCAGCTGGGGCGCGCTGGTCGGCTGGACTGCTGTGACGGGCCGCGCTGACCCGGCGATGTGGCTGCTCTATGCTGGAAGCATTGCGTGGGTGATCGGCTATGACACGATCTATGCGCTGCAGGATGTTGAGGACGATGCGCTGATCGGGGTGCGATCTTCGGCGCGGCGGATGGGCGCACGGGTGCGTGAGGGCGTGGCATTGTTCTACGCGCTGGCGTTGGTCCTGTGGGCCGGAGCTTTCTGGCTGGTCAGGCCTGATCCTCTGGTGTTCGTGGCGCTGGCCCCAGCAGCGGTGCATCTGGTTTGGCAGGTTGCGACACTCGATCCTGCCGATGGATCGAACGCTCTCGCCCGTTTCCGCAGCAACCGTATGACCGGATTGCTGGTCGCGCTCGCCTGTCTTGTCGTCGGCTTTGACCTCTCCGGATAGCCTGCCTAAGCGCAAACCATGCTGACCCCCGAACAAGCCCTCGACTACGCCACCGATATCGTCACGCGCGCAACCCGTGCCGGGGCGGATTCTGCCGACAGTGTCGTCGTCTCCAGCGGCTCGACCGAAGTGTCGGTACGGCTGGGCAAGGTCGAGGATATCCAGCGCTCCGAATCGGGCGATATGGGTCTGCGCGTCTTCGTTGGGTCGCGCTCGGCGAGCGCGTCGACCAGCGATCTGTCGCGCGCGGCGCTGGACGCGCTGGTCGAACGGACCGTCGCGATGGCGCGACTGGCCCCCGAAGACCCGTTCGCCGCATTAGCCCCGAAAGAGCGGCTGGCGACCGGCCCGTTCGACGATTTCGACGGCGACGACAGACTCGACGTCGAACCCGAAGCGTTGAAATGGCGCGCGCTGGAAGCTGAAGACGCTGCCCGCGCCATCGAAGGCGTTACGAACAGCGAAGGCGGCGGCGCAAGCCACGGCACCGGCATCACTGCAATTGCGACCTCGACCGGTTTCGGCGGCGCGCGCGAGGGCAGCAGCCACGGCGTTTCGGCAAGTGTGCTCGCAGGCGAAGGCACGCGGATGCAGCGCGATTATTACAGCCATTCGGCACGCCATTTGAGCGATCTTGATGCCGCCAGCGCCATCGGCGCGGAGGCCGGACGGCGCGCCGTGGCGCGGCTCGATCCGGCGAAACTGAAAAGCGGGCCGATGACCGTGGTGTTCGCGCCGCGCGTTGCCGGTTCGATGCTCGGGCATCTGGCAGGCGCGATCACCGGTGCCGCAATTGCGCGCAAGACGAGTTTCCTGATCGACAAACTCGGCCAACCCGTCTTTGCACCTGGCGTGTCGATCATCGACGATCCGTGGCGTCAACGGGGAATGCGGAGCCGCGCGTTCGACGGCGAGGGGCTGGCGACGAAGCCAACGGCATTGATCGACAATGGCGTGCTCACCCAGTGGATCGCCGACGTCGCTGCCGCGCGCCAGCTCGGCATCGAGCCGACCGGCCATGCCTGGCGCGGCGTGTCCGGGGCACCGGGGGCGGGGCTGAGCAATGTCCACATGGCGGCGGGGTCGCTATCGCCCGCCGCGCTGATCGCCGACATTGCCGACGGATTCTATGTCACCGAACTGATCGGCATGGGCGTCAACGGCCTGACCGGCGATTACAGCCGCGGCGCGTCGGGCTTTCGCATCTTGAACGGCGAAGTCGCGGGACCGGTTGCGGAAGTCACGATTGCGGGCAATCTGAAGGATATGTTCACCACCCTGATTCCCGCCGACGATTTGGTTTTCCGCTACGCCACGAATGCGCCGACAATCCGCATCGACGGGATGACGCTCGCCGGTGAGTAGCGAACTGCTCGAGGCGGTATCCGCGGCTGCCCGTGAGGCGGGACAGGTGGCGATGGCGCGGTGGCGGGGCGAATTCGCGCATTGGGACAAGGTGCCTGGTGAAGTCGTCTGCGACCTCGACCTCGAACTCGATGCGCTGCTGATCGAACGGCTGGGCGGCATCGATCCCGAGGCGGGCTGGTTGTCGGAGGAAACCGTCGACAGCGCCGAGCGCCTGCTGGTCCCGCGCGTGTGGGTTGTCGACCCCATCGATGGCACCCGCGACTTCGTGCGCGGGCGGCGCGGCTGGGCGGTATCGGTGGCACTGGTCGAGGGCGGGCGCTCGATTGTCGGTGTGCTCGACGCTCCGGCACGCGACGAACATTGGGCGGCGGCAGTCGGTGAAGGCGCGACCCTCAACGGTGCGCCAGTCCGGGCCAGCACGCGGACGAACCTTGTGGGCGCGCGCGTTCCTGCGGACATCCTCCCAAAGGCCGACACCGACCTCGTCATGGTCGAAAAGCCCAACTCGATTGCGCTCCGCATGGCGATGGTGGCGAACGGCGCGGCCGATCTGCTCGCCGCGATGCGATGGGGCCATGAATGGGACATCGCGGCGGCTGCGCTGATCGCGGAGGAAGCGGGCGCGACCGTCACCGATGCGCTGGGTCGTAAGCTACGATTCAACTCGACCAAGGGCGAGATGTTCGGGGTGCTAGCCTGTGCACCGGGCATCCATGCCGCCGCCGTCGAACGACTGGCGAGCCGCGCGGCGACGGCTGTCGTCAGATAGCGGCCTGCTCCCCCTTGCAGGGGCCGTGAAACGCCGCCATGACACAGGCCGAACCTGAACACCGGGGTGGGACGTAGAGAATGAAGGCGACGATCGAACGCGCGGCACTGCTAAAGAGCCTGGGCCATGTCCAGTCAGTGGTCGAGCGCCGCAACACTATCCCGATTCTGTCGAACGTCCTGATCGAAGCGGGCGAAAACGGCACGATGCGCTTCATGGCGACCGACCTCGACCTGCAGATCGTCGACGAGGCCGAAGCCGCCATCGACCAAGCGGGCACAACGACGGTGTCGGCGCACACCCTGTTCGAAATCGTCCGCAAGCTGCCCGAAGGGTCGCAGGTCTCGCTGTCGGCTGCCGAAGGACGGCTGCACATTGCCGCCAGCCGTTACAAGTCGAACCTGCCGACGCTGCCGCGCGACGATTTTCCGATCATTGCCGAGGGCGAACTGCCGACGAGCTTCGAACTGCCCGCCGCGAAACTACGCCAGATCATCGACAAGACGCGCTTTGCGATTTCGACCGAGGAAACCCGCTACTATCTCAACGGCATTTTCATGCATGTCGCCGACGATGTGCTGAAGGCGGCGGCGACCGACGGCCACCGGCTGGCGCGCGTCACCATTGCCCGCCCCGAAGGCGCACAGGGGATGCCCGACATCATCGTGCCGCGTAAGTGCATCGGCGAGCTTCGCAAGCTGCTCGACGAGGTTGACGGCTCGGTCGCAGTGTCGCTGTCGGCGTCGAAGATCCGCTTCACGCTGGGGCACGCGGTGCTGACCTCGAAGCTGATCGACGGCACCTTCCCCGATTACAGCCGCGTTATCCCGACCGGCAACGACAAGCTGCTGACCATCGACCCCAAGAGCTTTCTGCAGGGCGTCGACCGCGTGGCGACGATTGCCAGCGAAAAGACCCGCGCTGTGAAAATGGCGCTCGACCGTGACAAGATTACGCTGTCAGTAACGTCACCCGAAAACGGCACCGCGACCGAGGAAGTCCCCGGCGATTACAGCGCGGCGGGCTTCGAAATCGGCTTCAACGCGAAATATCTCTCCGATATCCTGTCGCAGATCGAATCGGATACCGTCGAAGTTCATCTGGCCGACGCCGCCGCGCCGACGCTGATTCGCGAAAACGACAAGGCCGAGGCGCTGTACGTCCTGATGCCGATGCGGGTCTGACGCAGTGGAGGGCAAACCCCAAGTGGCGTTTGCATATTTTCTCGGTTTGCTAATTTCCATTGCTGGGATCTTCGCAGGCAATGTGCTGGGATGGATCATAACGTCCATCTGGGGCTGGAAAAACCTAGCTTACGAGATGCCTGCTGGGTCAGCCCTTGCCGCAATTCAAGGCGCTGCAGGGGCATATGTTTGCTTGTTGGCTTCGCATCATTGGTTAGACAGTGCGCGATATTCTGATTTCTGGCTGCGAGGGTTTGTGTGGCTCGCCTCCGGATTATTCATCGTTATTGGTATTCTTGCCGTGCTCGCTGGTCGTTCTGACCAATTACTTGCTTGGAAAACGCTCGCAACATTCGCCAACATCGGCGCTCTGGAGCTCACTCGGCGCGCAACGAAGGACGATCTGTAGATTGTAGATTTTGCGCTAGCCCGCCACCCGGCACCCGCGCATCCGCCCTACACCCCGTAAAAACCCCCGCCGCGCGATTCCCGCATCAATTGCTGCATCCCATTCGCGTTGCGCGCCCGCCGCACCCGTCATTTCGCGGATGACGCCGCGGAACGGGATCAAGCCTTGGACGACCGATTTGCCGACGTTCGCCGCCTGACGACCACGGTCGGGACGGCGATCCTCCGGTGTATCGATATCGATACCGAGCACATTGCTGAGCGCGGCGATGTTGCGGTTGATGACCGTGCAGCTCCGCAGACCTTCGATACCATAGGGATTGCCGCGCGCCAGTTCGAGCACTTCGGGGATGCGCTTGTTCTTGACGTTCAGGTCCTGCAGCGGCTGGGTGGCGATGTCGCCCATGACTTGCCCGGCTTTCTCCTTGGGCGGCCCCGGCGGCGCAGGTTCGGCCTTTTGCGGACGGGAGGTCGCGGCGCTGGCCAGCGCCATCGCGCCCAACAGAATAATCACACGCATTTTTTGATTCCCCATAAACTTGAGAGGTAAACGCTTCAGGGCCGCAATGTGTCCGCGTGCTTGCAGGGTGCGGCGAACCCGCTAGCAACGCCTGCGTGCCGATCACCCGTCTCTCGCTGACCGATTTCCGGTCCTACACTGATGCGTTGATCGCACCGGGGCCGGGATTCGTGGTGCTGACCGGCGACAATGGCGCGGGCAAGACCAATGTGCTTGAGGCGATTTCTCTGCTGACGCCGGGGCGCGGGCTGCGCGGGAGCGCGCTCGGCGAGATGGCCCGGCACGGCGGCAACGGCGGGTTCGGGGTGAGTGCGCGGTTGGGCGACGTCGAACTCGGCACCGGCACCCTAGCCGCCAGCCCCGAGCGTCGCGTTGTCCGGATAAACGGTGCAAGCGCGTCGGCTACCGCGCTCGGCGAATGGCTGTCGCTGGTCTGGCTTACCCCGACACAGGACCGCCTTTTCGCCGAAAGTGCCGGGTCGCGGCGGCGGTTTCTCGACCGGTTGGTGCTGGCGCTTGATCCCGCGCACGCGCATGATTCGAGCCGTTACGAAGCCGCCATGCGCCAGCGCAACCGGTTGCTAGCCGACGATCATCCCGATGGCGACTGGCTGGGCGCGCTGGAAGCAGCGATGGTCGAGCATGGTGCAGCGATAGCGGCGCGGCGGGCAAGTTTGGTGGAAAGCCTTGGCGCACAAATGGCAGCCGAACCGGCGGGGCCGTTTGCGCGGGCGGGGCTGGTGCTGGAGGGGCTCGATACGGCAGAGGATCTGGCGGATGCGTTGCGGGCAAATCGGGGCCGCGATGCCGCCGCCAACCGGACGCTGGCAGGGCCGCACCGGCAGGATTTGATCGTGACGCACCTCGGCAAAGGTGTTGCCGCCGCATCGAGTTCGACCGGCGAGCAAAAAGCGCTGCTGATCGGCATCGTCCTCGCCCATGCCGATCTTGTTGCCGAAGCCCAGGGCCGTCGCCCGATCCTGTTGCTCGACGAGGTTGCGGCGCACCTCGACCCTGTCCGACGTGCCGCACTGTTCGACCGGCTGAGCGGGGGTGGCGGTCAGGTATGGCTCACCGGAACCGAGCGTGAACCCTTTGCGGGGGTGGGCAAGGGCGCGAGTTGGTTTACAGTAGTCGACGGTTTGGTCTCGCCTACTTCGGCGTCCGGTAAGGCGTAAAATCGCCGAGGATACAGAACGGTCCCGCTATGCCGCCGACGCGCGACACCAGCTTCACGACATCGCCCCGGCACAATTGGCTGCCGCGCACTTCGTTGACGAAGATCGGGTCAGGGTCGAACGAATTGCAACCTTTGGCCGCGTTGACATAAGTCAAGCGACGGCTCGCCCGATAGACAATGGCGTCGTTGAAGACTTTAGCCCCATTAGCATCGGTGAGCGCGATGCAGCTGCGCGGTTTCTCGGCGACTTGGCCTGCCGTTTCCTTGGCAAGTTCGGCGCTGTCGTCGCGCGGCGTCATAGTCGCGCATGACGCCATGAGCGCCATCACCGGCAGCAAGGCCGCCATCCGGATCATAGAAAGTTGTTCGGCCATATCATTGTCCGCCACATATGTGCGACCGGGGAACCGTCGAAGCCCAGCCCTTGTTCGGGCTGGCGGAAACACCGCCCGATCACATCGAGCAGCGGTTCGATCGGCGGAGTCGTCGCGTCGTCGAAAAAGTAGATATCATAAAGTGTGACGAGGCGCGCGGTCATATACCATTTGTGGTTGCGCGCAGCTTCGGCCTCCGCCCGGATGTAGGCGGGCGGGACATAATCGGGGCCGAAGAACTTCACATAGCTGTCGGGATAGGCGTAGCCGACCGACTCGTCGGCGAAATAGCGCAGCGCCTGATGCTTCTCGACCGCCCAGGCAATTTCGGGATCGACATAAGGGGCTATCATCTGTGCGCCCCAATACCCGTGGTCGGCACGGATCAGGCACATGTTCGAGATATCGTGGAGCAGGCAGGCCATCACGACCTTGTCGGGCTGGTCGGCGGCGGCAGCGCGGGTCGCGCTCGACAACAGGTGCCGGACCGTAATGTCGGAGCCGCGCCGTTCAAAGAAATCGACGAGTGTCGGACGTTCAGGCATTTTGGGCAGCGCGGGGTTGTCGCCCATCATGAATACCGTGCCGGGCTTTAGCCGCCCGAGCATTTCCGCCTCGTTATTGGCAATGCCGGTGCCAGTCGTCGCAATCGGTTGGGGCATGATCAGATATTCGTCGGGTCCGCACATTGTTGGTTCAGCCCCTGAAATTGTCTTTGGCAGCGCGTCGTTCGGCGAGTTGTTCGACCGACGATGCGCGCATGAACGGGTTGGTTGCGCGTTCGAGGCCAATGGTGGTCGGCACGGTAGCTTCCCCGCGCAGCCGCATGGCATCGACCTGGACCATGCGGGCGACGAGCGCAGCATTGTCTGGCTCGGCGACCAGCGCGTAACGCCCATTCGATTGGGTATATTCATGCGCGCAATAGACCGTCGTCGCGTCGGGCAGCGCCGCCAGCTTGGCCATATTGTCGAACATTTGCGCCGCCGTGCCCTCGAACAACCGCCCGCAGCCCATGGCGAACAGGGTGTCGCCAACGAAGGCGGCTTCCTCGCTGGCGAAATGATAGGCGATGTGTCCTGCGGTATGCGCCGGGACGTCGATGACGGCCGCCTCGACAGTGCCTATCCGCACGACATCGCCGCCTGTCACCAGCACATCGAGCGTCGGAATGCGGTCGGCTTCCGCTGCGGGGCCAGTGATCGTGCACCCTGTCGCCGTCTTGATCTCGGCATTCCCGCCGGTGTGGTCGGGGTGCCAGTGCGTGTTCCAGATATCGGTGATCGTCCATCCGCGCGCTTCGGCCTCGGCGAGCACCGGCGCTGCGACAGCGGGATCAACGACCATCGTTGCACCGCTGTCGGGTTCGTGGACCAGCCAGATATAGTTGTCGCTGAGCACCGGAATGCGGACGACTTCTAGAGCCATCCTACCAATGCCCCGTATTCGGCATCGACGCCCAGGGTTCCTGCGGCGGCAAACTGCCGTCCTGCAATAATTCGACCGAGATGTTATCGGGAGAGCGGACGAACGCCATATGGCCGTCGCGCGGCGGGCGGTTGATCGTGACGCCTGAGTCCATCAGCCGCTGGCAGGTCGCGTAAATGTCATCGACGCGGTAAGCGAGATGCCCAAAATTGCGGCCCTCATTATAGCCGCTCTCGTCCCAGTTATGGGTGAGTTCGACCTGCGCCTCCTCGTCACCGGGCGCGGCGAGGAAGATGAGCGTGAAGCGCCCCGCCGGATTGTCGAACCGTTTGAGTTCCTTCAGACCCAGCAGCTCGAAAAAGCGGATGGTCGCATCCGGATCGGACACGCGGATCATGGTGTGGAGGTACTTCATGACCGCTACTTAAGACGCCGGTCCCAGTCTTGCCAGTGCATCGGCCGCTGCTTTTCCGGCGGCGCTTTCGGGCGCGTTCTTTGCAGCTGCGGTCCAGGCGGTACGGGCAGCTTCGTCGCGGCCCGACAGGATCGCGATATTGCCTGCCTCCAGCGCGACCTGCGCGTCGTCGGGCGAGCGGGTCGCGGCCTCGCCGATATCGGTCGCCGCGCGCGCCAGATCGCCCGATTGGCGGGCGAGTGTCGCCGACAGCAGCCATGCCAGCGGATCGGCGGGCACCAGTTTCAACGCCGCATCGATATCGTCGCGCGCACCCTTTTTGTCGTTCGTGCCGAACCGCGCGCGGGCGCGGTCGAGATAGACCTCGCCCAAATCGGCCCCGGCAATCTGCCCGCGCACCAACGCCGCGTCGAACGCAATGCGCGCACGCGCAGGATCGCTAGCCGCAAGCGCGGCATTGCCCGCCTGCACCCAGAAATTGGCGGCGCGCCCGTCGCCCTTGGTATCGGCGTCGCGTGCCGCATTTTCGAACGCGGTTGCCGCCGGTATCCACCGCTTTTGCGCGACATAGGCAAGCGCCTCGCAATGCCGCGCAAGTAACCCGCCGCCATTGACCCGCCATGCCCCCGCTTGGTCGAGCGCGCGCACCGGATCGGTATCGACCAGCGCAGTGCACGCCGTAAAACGCTGCTCGTCGTTGAGCTGGAGCGGGGGCGCAGGTACAGTCGGCGCGGGCAAGGGAGCGGCTGCGGCTTGGGCAGCGGCAAGGAGCAACAGGGCAATCATGACAGACTTTCGATAGTCGCAATCAGCAGGTCGATGTCCTGCGGGCGCGACAGGCGGTGATCGCCGTCCTTGACGAGCGTGACCTGAACGTCCGCCGAACGCAGCCGCGCGGTCAGCGTGAGGGCCGTCTGCCACGGCACATCGGCATCGCACTGGCCTTGCAAGAGCCGCACCGGAGCATCGATGGCGATCTCGCTGCCCAGCAACAAATTGCGCTGCCCCGCCTCCCAAAAGCCGATCGTCGTGACCATCGGCGCGCCATAACGGGAAACCTCCTCGATCCGCCCGTTGGTCGCCAGAACCGCCTTTTGCGCGTCGTCGAACCCCCATTCGGTGAAATCGGGCGCCGCCGCAATCCCGACCAGCGCCACGATCCGTTCGGGCCGCGCCAGCGCCGCGAGCAACATGATCCAACCGCCCATCGACGATCCGACCAGCACCACTGGACCCGTCACACTGTCAATCACCGCCAACGCATCGTCGCGCCAGTTCTCCAGCGTGAAATCCTCGAACGCCCCCGCGCTCTCGCCGCAGCCACGAAAGTCGAAACGGATGAACGCGCGACCGGTGCGCGCCGCCCACGCGTCGAGCGCCACCACCTTCGACCCCGTCTTGTCCGAGGCATAGCCCGGCAGGAATATGATTGTCGGTGTTCGCCCGGCGCGGCGATCGATAGCAAGTGTCGTCATATTCGGGTCGGTTCCGCCGCGTACCGGATGCAACGCGTAGCCGCGCTTTAATCGGTGGGCGGAATCCGTGCCATGGCGAATTTTCCGTCCTGCGATCAGGCGCTGCGGCGGGTTCTGGCCGGCTGCTTGCCCCGCTTTTCGGCATAGAGTGCGCGGTCGGCGGCTTGCATGAGCGCCGAGACGCTGGTGGTGTCGACAGAACTGTGCGCCACACCGATGCTGGCCGGGACCGACACGATGGCATCGCCCACGCTGTGGGGCAGGGCGATCAGCGCGCGCAGCGCCTCGATCCGCCCGACCGCGTCACTATCGCCGTCGACAACCAGCGCGAACTCGTCGCCGCCCAGCCGCGCGATGCACAGCGCGTCGCCTGCAACCGCACGCATACGCTCGGCCACCCCCACCAGCACCGCATCACCCGCGTGATGGCCATGTGTGTCGTTCGCCGCCTTGAAACCGTCAAGGTCGATCATGGCCAATGTTACTGGCATGCCTGCCGCCAAAAGCGCCTCAAGCCGCGTGCCGAACGCGCGGCGGTTGGCTAGGCCGGTCAGCGCATCCGCCTCGGCAAGCTGCACGATTTCGTGCTGGAGCGTCAGCATCCGGACGGTTTCGTGGAACTTGGCCAGCACCAGCCGGTGTTGAAGCGCGGCGATGAGGACCAGCATCACCGCCATGGTGCGAATACCGAGATTGTCGAAGGCGAGCATCCGCACGACAATCGGAGCCAGCGCGGTGGCCATCGCAATGCTCGCCGCGCGCGGGACGCTGCTCAGGCAATTGGCACTGACCAGCGCCGACAGCGCCAGAAAGACGGGCGCGACGACGCAATAATATTGCTCCGTTTCGCGAAAGGCATTGACAGTCCAGATGCCCGACACCAGCCCGAGTCCGCCCGCGACAAACACCGATTGCTGCAACCGACGGTGCGCCGGCCCGGGATCGATGGTGCCGCGCAACGGTCGCCAGCGCGCGGCATACCACAGGGTAACACAGAGCAGGATCGCAGGCGGGATCGCCTGTTGCCACACCGGCAGCTCACCCATCACCGCCAGCGCCATCGCTACGGTATTGGCGGCGATGACCAGGCAGAGCAGCGGTGTGAGTGCATGGAGCCGTTCGTACTGAAGCTGGATCAGCGGCGCACGAACTGTGGACGGCGCCTCTTCGGGAAACGGGGCTACGGCACGCGCCAGGCGCGCGCGCCATTCTGGTGGATGCCCGGTCCGTATCGCCACCTGTCGATCCCCATCGCCTTCGATCGGCGTGCTAGGGCGGCGGGTGCTAACATCGTGTTAACTGTGAAGCGCGGCGGCAGGGAGCGGATAGGCCATCGCGACGTTGCGGCGGTCGTATGTCGCACTGTATTTCGCCATGACTTGCGCGCAATGCACAAAGCCGAGCTTTTCGTACAAATGGACCGCAGCTTCGCATTTGCGGCTTGTCAGCAAGTAGAGTTCGCGTGCGCCCATGTCCTTTGCTTGGGCGATCACATGGGCAAGCAGGAACTCGCCCGCCTTTTTGCCCCGCGCCGCATCGGTCACGCCCATTTTGGTCAGTTCGAACGCGGCGTCGCCGGTCTTTTTCAGTGCACAGGTGCCAATGATGCCGTCGTTCTCGTCACGGACGAACAGGATTGCGCCGCCGGTATCGATAATCCGCGCGCGCGGATTTTCGAGCACATCGCGGTCGGTCGGCTCCATCACGAACATGGCCTCGATCCATTCGGCGTTGATCCGGTGGAAATCGGCAGCCAGATCGTCGGTGAACGCCACCAGCGACAGCATGGCGGTCACGCCGCGATGTTCTTTGCCGGGTGTTTGCCGGTGATGCCGCGATAGAATGCGAACACAGGGGCCATATCGGCTTCGTAATCGCCGGTCGGCACGATCACCGGTCCCAGTCCCGACGTCCGTGTCGGATAATCCATGAAACCGCAAACAATGGGGACACCGGCGGCGAGCGCAATCTGGTAAAATCCGGTGCGCCATTTGGTGACGGCGTTGCGCGTCCCCTCTGGCGCGATAGTCAGGACGAAATCGTCACGGCGGGCGAATTCATCGGCCATTTGTTGCACAGTGTCCTTGGCCGTCGCGCGGTCGAGGCGGACGCCACCGACTTGCCGCATGAACCCGCCCATCGGCCAGCGAAACAGCGACGCCTTTGCAATGAAATGCGTCCGAATGCCAAGCGACTGGGTGACGCCCAGAAAATTGGGAAAGTCCCAGTTGCTGGTGTGTGGCGCGGCGATCAGGACGAAACGCTGTGGTTCGGGCACTGTCCCGACCGACGTCCAGCCACCGCGCCGGTACAGCATGACCAGCAGACGCCGGACCAGCCGCGCGGCCAAACCCGGTTTTTCATCATGGACGCGATCTTGGCCGGCAACCGCCATTTCTTTGCCTGCGCCGCTATTGCTTGAGGGTGACCAGACCGGACGTCCCCGTCTTGCTAGACGGGTTCGAAGCGTTGGTTTTCGGCGCTTTTTCGGCCTTGGGCTTGCGGACTTCCTTGTTTGATTTCTTCTGGCTTTTGGCCATCGCAATTCTCCTCTGGGCGCGGCGTTAGGGCAATCGGCGGCGCTTGGCCAATCGCTTGCGTGCACCTCCGTGTGCACAGAGTATCGCCAACGTCTTGTATTCGCTCTACGACTGCGCCAGCATGGCACCGCAGGCGTCGTGCCTGACTGTATTCGAGCGACGAATTTCGTGAGGGAGGAAACAAAACATGGCTGACAAGAAACCCAATGCGCTGATGACGCCGGTCAAGGTCTCGGGAGATCTCGCCGCGATCACCGGCCAGGGTCCGATGCCGCGCAGCCAGATCACGTCGAAGGTCTGGGAATATATCAAGAAGCACAATCTGCAGGATGCCAAGGACAAGCGCACGATCAATCCCGACGCGCTGCTCGGCAAGGTTATCGGCACCACACCGATTTCGATGTTCAAAATGACGGCTGCCGTCAGCAAGCACATCGGCTGATTTCAGGGGCTGACGTCCCGGTAACGGCACGGTGGCGGGGCGATATGCTCCGTCACCGGTCGTTGCCATTTCTACCGGCGGCGGAACGGCCAGTCGGTAATGCGGGTCGCCCAGAGCGCCCACCAGATTATCACTGGCTGCAGCGCGAGGCGCGGACCGTGATACCCCCAGCCCAGATACGTACCGCCGACCACAATCCCGTTCAGCGCGTGATTAATATTCGCCGGAAATACGCAGATTGCATAGGCGGCAAAGGCAAAGCCCGCCGCGCGGTGCAGCGACGGCACGAACAGCAGGGTGATCGCACCGGCAATTTCGCAAAGACCCGTGGCCAGCACGACCGCATCGGGCGCAGCGACCCAGCTAGGGGTGATCTTCACAAAACCTGCGGGCGCTGCGACATGCGCGGCCCCCGCGACCAGATAGGCGAGCGCGAGCACAATCCGCGCTGCTGTGCGGACTGGTTCTTTCGGTGCAGAATGTGCTGGATCAGCCGGGATGGCGCTTCGCAATCATGTCGAACACGGCCGGGTGCAGCGGCTGGACGAACTTGCACCCGAACCCCTGCTTGTCGCGCCACGCCACTTCGGCCTCGAACGCCGAAAAGCTCGGGATCGTCAGGAACACCCGCGCGCCGACCGGCACGTTGTAAATACACGCCGCCCGAAAGCCGGTACGCGACAGGTCATGGACCTCGAGTTCGAGCCGCGAACCGCCCAGCTCGCGCAAATGGGCGGCGATACCGACCGGCTTTCGTTCCGCCACGCGCCCGTCGAGGGGGGGAGGGGGCTGTACCCGCATTGCCCGAGCATAATATATTACGAAACGCCACGCCATAGTTTACGATTGCTTCGTATCGGCTGCACCCTATTTATACCCGTGTAAGTAAGGGGACGAAAATGGCGCGCGCCGACCGATTCACCGCGAATCCGCACTGGTTGCCGATGCTGCCTTCGCGCAGCCTCGACCATATCCCCGGCGAAGACGGCTGGATGCCGATCCTCGGCACGACCCTGAAACTGCTTGCCGATCCGCCCGGCTATGTCCGCCGGATGCATGCGAAATATGGCCCGGTGTACCGGCACAAGAGTTTCGGCGGGCGTAATGTGACCCTGCTCGGCCCTGATGCCAATGAACTGGTGCTGTTCGACCGCGACAAGATATTCTCGTCGGAGCAGGGCTGGGGGCCGATGCTCAACTTGTTGTTCCCGCGCGGGTTGATGCTGATGGATTTCGAAAAGCACCGTGTCCACCGGCGGACTTTGTCGGTCGCGTTCAAGCCCGAACCGATGAAGCTTTATGCCGAAGCACTGAACGAGGGCATCCGCACCCGTATCGCCGAATGGTCGGGCAAAAATTTCGCCTTTTATCCGGCGATCAAGGAATTGACGCTCGATCTGGCCGCGACCTCGTTTCTGGGCATCCCGTTCGGGCCTGAAGCAGCGAAGATCAACCAGGCCTTCGTCGATATGGTACAGGCGTCGATCGCGGTCATCCGCGCGCCGATTCCGGGCACGGCGATGGGGCGCGGCGTTGCGGGGCGCAAATATCTGGTCGAGTTTTTCGGGGCCGAAGTGCCGAAACGCCGCGCGGGCAGTGCCGAGGACATGTTCTCGCAAATCTGCCGCGCCACCCATGAGGACGGGTCGCAATTGTCGGTCGACGAGATCGTCGATCACATGAATTTCCTGATGATGGCCGCGCACGACACGATCACGTCTTCGGCGACGTCGCTCATGATGCTGCTCGGACGCAATCCCGAGTGGCAGGCGAAACTGCGCGAGGAAATGATGGGCCTTGGTGTCAATGGCGAGGACTTGCCCTATGACCGATTGGGCGACCTTGTCCTGACCGACTATGCCTTTAAGGAATCGATGCGGCTATTGCCGCCAGTGCCATCGATCCCGCGCCGCGCAATCAAGGACTTCGAGTTTCGCGGCCATAAATTTCCCGCAGGGACGTTCGTCGGAATCAACACCCATTTCGTCCACCATATGGCCGAACATTGGCCCGAGCCCGAAAAATTCGACCCGATGCGCTTTTCGCCCGAGGAGACGCGCGGGCGGCACAAATATGCGTGGGCACCGTTCGGCGGCGGCGCGCATATGTGTTTGGGGCTGCATTTCGCCTATATGCAGGTGAAGATCCTGCTGTGGCATATGCTGCGCGCGCACCGTTTGGATGTCGCGGCAACATCGGGTGTCGAATGGCAGGCGTGGCCGATTCCGAAGCCCCGCGACGGCCTTCCGTTGACACTAGTTCACGATTGAATTGTTCTGAAATTGTTCACTATTATCGGCTATCCACACTCATCGACCAAATGGGAATCCGACCGTCGTGAAGAACCAGACCAATACCGCACCACAGGACGATCGCCGCTCGCGGCGCACAGATATTCATTTGCCCGCCACCATCGATGCGGGTCCGGGGCGCACCTATTCGGTGATCGTGCACAATGTTTCGGCGCATGGTGTCATGGCTGAAATGGCTGTGCAGCTGGTGCCCGGGCGTCCCGTGACGGTCGCGATGGCGGGATTGGGCAAGATCGCCGGTCGCGTTGCCTGGCTGCGCGACGGCCATGTCGGCATTGCTTTTCTGGAGCCGCTGACGCTCGACCAGATCAACGCGATCCTGTGACACCCGGCGCAGGGCTGTGCCGCTGACGACGTTCTGCTAGGGCAAGCCTATGCCGCGAGCCATTCTCCTGCTGCCATTCATGCTCGTTTCCGCGTGCGGCCCAGCTGCGACCGACACGACCAACAGTAATCAGCGCGATCCCGCCATTACTGCCGCGCTTGCCGATCCTATCCTGACCGATCCCGAGCTTGACGGACGCGCCAACCGCGATGTCCTGCGCCCTGCCGACGAGCCGCTGCGCGCGATGGTTCCGCCGAGCGCACCGAGCGCGCTGCGCGGGTCTGCACCGCCGACCGTTCTCGCCCGCGCCACGCCCGCGATGGCGACCATGCCTGCGTTTGCGACGTGCGACCGGGCGGTGCGCTACAGCTATGGCTGGGCTGCCGCGTTACCGGTCGATCTGAATCTCCCCGCCGAGGCCGAGGTTGCCGAGGCGGCAGGAAGCGATGCCAAGGGTTGCGCGCTGCGCCTTGTCGCCTGGTCGGCTTTGCTATCGCCAGAAACCGTGCTCGAGAATTATCGCCGCACCGCAAAGGCATCGGGCTATGCCCTGACCGAGGCATCGGCAACAAACGCCACCATCGTGACCGGCACCCGCCGCGACGGTGGCGCGTTCATCGCAACGGTTGCTGCGGGCGATGGCGGCAGCGCCGTCGACTTCGTCACCAACCGGGGCCGCTAGCCGCGCGCGCGCCTTCGCGCTACGGGGGCGGGATGAGCAAGGCCAGCGACACCGTCCGTCAATTCACCATCGGCTATGACGATGATGGCATCCGGCTCGACCGCTGGTTCCAGCGGCATTTGCCCGAGGCCAATTTCAACATCGTTTCGCGCTGGGCGCGCACCGGGCAGCTCCGCCTCGATGGCGCGCGTGCGACGCCCGGCGACCGGGTGGTGACGGGCCAGGTGATCCGCGTCCCGCCAGCGGATGGCACGGCGCAAACCGAGCGCGCGCCAAAACCGAAGCGCCCGGTGAACCCGCTGAGCGCCGACCAGACCGAATTCGCCCAGAGCATGGTCATCCACCGCGACGCGCAGGCGCTGGTTCTCAACAAACCACCGGGGCTGGCGACGCAGGGCGGGACCGGCACCACAGAACATGTCGACGGGCTGCTCGACGCGCTGATGTTCGACGCCGAAGGACGCCCCAAGCTCGTCCACCGGCTCGACAAGGATACGTCGGGCGCGTTGCTCGTCGCGCGGTCGTCGCGTGCAGCGGCGCATTTCGCCAAGGCGTTCTCCAGCCGCACCGCACGCAAGGTCTATTGGGCGATTGTCGTCGGTATTCCGGTGGTAAACGACGGCTGGATCGACCTGCCCATCGGCAAGCAACCGGGCACCGGTGGCGAGAAAATGCACGTCGATACCAAAGAAGGCAGCGCGGCGCGCACCCGATACCGTGTCGTCGACCGCGTCGGCAATCGCGCGGCATGGGTTGAACTGCAACCGCACACCGGCCGCACCCACCAGTTGCGCGTCCATATGGCTGCCATTGGCCATCCCATTGTTGGCGACGGTAAATACGGCGGGAAGGAAGCGTTCCTGACCGGCACGATCAGCCGCAAGATGCACCTTCATGCGCGTCGCATCCGCGTCGACCACCCCGATGGCGGGCAGATCGACATGCGCGCAGAGCTGCCCGAACATTTCGCCGCGACCATGATCGATCTGGGCTTCACCGTCGCGCACGGGGATGCCCTGCCGCTCGACGAGGTGAAGTTCTCCGAAACACCCGAGGGCAAGAAACGTCTCGCGTCGAACATCGCCAAGGCCGCGCGCAAGGAGCGCAAGGGCGAGCGCCGCTCGCGCGGCCAGACCAAGCCCAAGTAGCGCACGGACCAGCCGATGCACCCGAACAAGATCTTTCGCTGGGACGACGCCGCAGCGATGCTCGACATGGTCGGCCACACCGCCTTTACCCGCATCTTCGCCGCGACCGATGACGGTCCGCGCGTCGCCCATGTCCCGGTGCTGGTGTGCGAAGGTCCGGCACTGCGATTTCACCTCGCCAACAACAATGCGCTGACAAAGGCTCTCGACGGGCAGGTCGCACTTTCCCTGACCGAGGGGCCGAACGCTTATGTCAGCGCCAACTGGTATGTCGATGTGCGCGGCGCGGTGCCGACGTGGAACTATACGGCGGTCGAATGCGAAGGGCCGGTGCGGCGCCTCGACCGCGCAGCGCTGATCGATCTGGTCGATACGTTGACGGCGCGGATGGAGCCGAAAGTGGGCGAGAACTGGACCCGCGCCAAGATGGAGCCTGCGCGGTTCGAGGCGATGCTCGGCGCGATCACCGCGTTCGAATTGCGGATCGACGATCTGAGGGGGACGCGAAAGCTCAGCCAGAACAAGTCGGGTGACGAAGTTGCCGGTGTGCTGAACGGTATGGAAGCCAATGACGCGCAGTCGATGGCCGAGGCGATCCGGGCAGTCCGCACATGACCCGCCTCGCGGTGTTCGACTGCGACGGAACGCTGATCGACAGCCAGATCAGCATCTGTCTGGCGATGGAGGGGGCGTTCGCGCGCTCGGGCATCGCTGCCCCGCCCCGCGCGAGCATCCGCCGCATTGTCGGGTTGAGCTTGGTCGAAGCGGTTGCCGAGCTGCTGCCCGAGGTGGACGGCGCACTCCACGCCCGTGTCGCCGCCGACTATAAACAGGCGTTCTGGGATTTGCGCGCCGACGGGCTGATCGACGAGCCACTGTTCGACGGCATAGCCGATTTGCTGACGCAACTCGCCGAAGAGGGCTGGCTGCTCGGCGTTGCCACCGGTAAGTCTGATCGCGGCCTTGCACTCGCGCTCGTTCATCACGGCCTGACGGACTGTTTCGTCACCCTCCAGACCGCTGACCGCCATCCGTCGAAACCGCACCCCTCGATGGTCATGACCGCGATGGCCGATGCGGGCGCGGGGCCGGCCGACACCGTTGTCATCGGCGATACCAGTTTCGACATCGCAATGGCGCTGAATGCGGGGACGCGGGCCGTGGGCGTGGCATGGGGCTATCACGATACGACTGATCTCGTCCGCGCGGGTGCCCATGCAATTGCGCGGCATCCGTCCGATCTGGTCGGGTTACTGGAGGCTGCATGACCGAAGAACAGGCCAAACAACGCTTTTTCCTGCTCGCGGGTATCCGCCTGTCGGGGGTCATCATCGCCTTTTTCGGGATTGCGGTCGTGATGAAGCGGCTGATTGAACCCGCCGACATTATCGGGACCGCGCTGATCGCTATCGGCGCTTTCGAAGTCATCGTGCTGCCGGTGCTGCTGATGCGGAGCTGGCGGACCAGGGAATGAGATGAAGCGATTCTGGAAAGACGTCGCGGTCGAGGGCAGGCAAATCCTGCTCGACGGGCGGGCAGTCCTGACCCCAGCCCGTGCGCCGTTGGTGCTCCCGACGGTCGCGTTGGCCGACGCGGTCGGCGAAGAATGGCGCGCGGTCGAGGAGAAAATCGACCCGCGCGCGATGCCGCTGACCGGGTTCAGCAATGCTGCCATCGACAAGGTTGCGCCCGATGTGGCGGGCTTTGCTGCCGGATTGGCGATCTATGGCGAAACCGATTTGCTTTGCTATCGCGCCGAAAATCCGCCCGAGCTGGCGGCGCGGCAGGCGGCAGTATGGGATCAGCTGCTCGACTGGGCGCGGGCGCGCTACGACATCGCGTTCGTGGTCACATCAGGGATCGTTCACCGCGCGCAACCGCTCGAAACCCTGGTGCGCCTATCGAGCGCCATTACCGCGCGCAGCCCATTCGAACTTGCGGCGCTGTCGCCCGTCGTCAGCATCGGCGGGTCGCTTGTCGTCGCGCTCATGCTCGCCGAGGACGCGATCACCCCTGACGCCGCCTTCGACGCCACCCATCTCGACGAGCTGTGGCAGGCCGAGCTGTGGGGCGAGGAATGGATGGCCGCCGACGCGCGCGCTCTGCGCCGCGCCGACTTCGTTAGTTCAGGACGGATGCTGGCGCTGCTTCGCGCGGCATGAACCAGCGGATCAGCACGAACGCGCCGACCGTAAAGCCGATGAACTCCTCGACGCCGAGGAACACCCACCAGTTCCACGGCATATAGGTGTTGAATACCGGCATCGCGAAGACGAAATAGAGCACGGTCGCGGCCCCGAACAACACCGCTGTCCGCATCCGACTTGCGAAATCGGGCAGGCGTTGAACTGCCAAGCCGACGAGCAGCATCGTTATAATCGACATGACTAGGCCGGTCAGCAGCGCACCCATGTCCATCGGCGGAAAGCCGCTCGAATTAAAGTGAATAAGCGCAACCGGCCCGCGCCCAAGCATTTCGGTCCCCGCCGCCGTTTCGGGTGTCGGGATAAAATAGGTACCGGTGCCGGTCGCGCCCAGCCCGCTGGCGAGTGCGGCCTGAACTTGTGCGGTTTGCGTGTCGTCGAGTGCGGTGAAAGCCAGCTTTCCGGTCGGTGACACCCATGCGATGGCACCGACGATGAACTGGACGAGGCCGGCAGCAATGCTGCCGATGAGCAAACGGATCATGACGTCTCTCCCCTGAGTAAGAGGAGACTAGCGTTCAGCCGCCGCGCGTCAAACTGCGGACAAAACCGATCAGGCTGGTCTGGCGGCTGCGCTTCAGCCGTTCCGATTCGAGAATGGAGGCGACATCGCGGAAACAGCGTTCGACATCGTCGTTGACCAGCACATAGTCGTAACCGTCCCAATGACTGATCTCGTTGGCGGCACGCGCCATGCGGGCGTCGATCACTTCGTCCGAATCGGTGCCGCGCGCGCGCAGACGGCGCTCAAGTTCCTCCATCGACGGTGGAAACACGAAGGTGCGAACGACATCACCGCCCGCTTGCTGGAACAACTGCTGCGCCCCCTGCCAGTCAATATCGAACAGCACGTCGCAGCCCTTGGCGAGCATCGCCTCGACCGGCGCTTTGGGTGTCCCGTAACGGTGGCCGAACACATGCGCCCATTCGAGGAATTCGTGATCGGCAACCATTTCACGGAAGCGTTCAACACTGACGAAATGGTAATCGACCCCGTCGACTTCGCCGGGGCGCATCGGACGCGTCGTGGCCGACACCGACATGGCTAGGTTGTTGTCGGACGCGAGAAGCTTGCGCGCAATCGTCGATTTACCCGCCCCGGACGGGCTCGACAGCACGAAAAGGACTCCACGACGGGTGAACGGCAAGTGCACGGGCATGGCCGCTCATGCCGTTACCCGCGCGCAGCGTCAACGCCGTTGCGTCGCGCTATTCTGCGGCAGTGGGTACCGCGTTGCGGCGGTCCAGCGCGCCTTTCAGGACGAACGCCCCGCCGATGAGCAGCGCCAGCGGTACGACGCGCTTCAGCACGGCAACACTTGCCACGCCCAGTGCCGCGCCGGTCAGGCCGCCCTCGCCATCGCTGCGGTCGATAGCGCTGCCAATCAATGCACCCACGATATTGCCGATCATGTCCGAATTCCCTGTGCTGTCCGGCGCGCTATCGGCCGGTCATCGCTTCAGGACGCACGAGACGGTCGAAAGTTGCATCGTCGACAAGTCCCAGCGCCAATGCGGCCTCGCGCAGGGTCAGATTTTCGTGATGCGCGTATTTGGCGATTTTCGCGGCGTTGTCATAGCCGATCTCGGGGGCCAGCGCGGTGACGAGCATCAGCGAGCGGTCGACGAGTTCGGCAATGCGCGCGCGGTTGGGTTCGATGCCCGCGACACAGCGTTCGGCGAAACTCGTCATGCCGATGCTGAGTAGATTGATCGAGCGTAGGACGTTTGCGCCGATCAGCGGCTTGAAGACATTGAGTTCGAGGTGCCCCTGCATCCCGCCGATAGTGACAGCGACGTGATTGCCCATCACTTGCGCCGCGACCATCGTCAGCATCTCGCACTGGGTCGGGTTGACCTTGCCCGGCATAATCGAACTGCCGGGTTCGTTTTCGGGCAGCATGAGTTCGCCGAGGCCCGAGCGGGGGCCGCTGCCGAGCAGGCGAATGTCGTTGGCGATTTTGGTGAGGGCAACGGCGAGGGTGTTGAGCTGCCCGGACAGCTCGACCAGCGCGTCATGTGTCGCCAGTGCTTCGAACTTATTCTCGGCGGTGCGGAATTCCAGCTCGGTCAGTGCGCTCAATTCGGCAGCAGTATCGACACCGAACCCGGCGGGGGCGTTAAGCCCGGTGCCAACGGCGGTTCCACCCTGTGCGAGGCCATAGATGCCACCCTCGGTCGAGCTTTCAATGCCCAGCTGCGCCATCGACACTTGATAGGCGTAGGCCGAAAATTCCTGCCCCAAAGTAATCGGCGTTGCGTCCTGCAAATGCGTGCGCCCGATCTTGACGATGTCTTGCCAATCGCTTGTCTTGCGGTCGAGTTCTGCCCTCAGCCGTTGCATTGCTGGCGTGAGCCTTCTTCGCACTGCGAGTGCAACCGCCACATGCAGCGCGGTCGGAAAGCTGTCATTCGACGACTGGCTCATATTGACGTGGTCGTTGGGATGCACCGGCGACTTCCCGCCGCGTGTGCCGGTTAGCGCTTCGTTAGCGAGGCCTGCGATCACCTCGTTCACGTTCATATTGGTCTGGGTGCCGCTGCCGGTCTGCCAGATGACGAGCGGGAACTGGTCGTCATGCTGGCCCGCCGCGACCGCCGCCGCGGCAGTTTCGATGGCATCGGCAATCTTGGCATCAAGCCCGTGCCTCCGGTTCACCCGAGACGCTGCCTGCTTCACCAGCGCCAGCGCATGGACGATTTCGACCGGCATCCGCTCGCGGTCGCCGAAGGGGAAGTTCGCAATGCTCCGCTGCGTCTGCGCGCCCCAATAGGCGGTCGCGGGGACTTCGATAGGGCCGAAGCTGTCGGTTTCGGTGCGGGTCATGCGCCCTCCCGGCGTTATTTTTTGCGCTTGAAATCTACCGCGACGACGTTCGACCCATCCTCGATGGGTTCGGCAATCGGTCCGTCATTCTGTGCGGCGTCATGCGCTGCCGGACCTTCACCGTCGCCCGAAACCTGAAACTGCAGCGCGAAATCGACGGCAGGGTCGACGAACGCCGTGACCGCCGCGAACGGAATGTGAAGCTTTGCCGGAATGCCGCCGAACGTCAGTCCGACCTGAAACGCGTCGGGATGCACTTTCAAATCCCAGAACTTGTTCTGGAGCACGATCGTCATTTCGTCGGGAAAGCGCACGGTCAGGTGCTGCGGAATTTCTACGCCCGCCGCGCCGGTCTTAAAGGTGATATAGAAATGGTGCGCCCCGGGCAGGTCGCCGTCGGAGCCGATCTGCCCTAGCACACGGCCCACAACCGCGCGCAGTGCCTCCTGCACGATTTCGTCATAGGGAATCAGGCTGTCGGGTTGATCGTCGCTCATCGCCGCGTTGGTGGACGGCGCGTCGCCTTCGGTCAAGACGCGTTGCACCACGCGGCGGGGCGACTATAGGCAGCCCATCATGCGAACAGGCACGGTTCACCGCGCAACGGCGGAAACAAGCATCGACGTCCGCGTCGATCTCGACGGGACGGGCGCGTATAACGTGTCGACCGGCATCGGGTTTTTCGACCATATGCTCGAACAATTGTCGCGCCATTCGCTGATCGACATGGACGTAAAGACCGTTGGCGACCTGCACATCGACCAGCATCACACTGTCGAGGATACCGGCCTCGCGATCGGCGAAGCGGTGGCGCAGGCGCTCGGCGAGAAGCGCGGCATCCGCCGCTATGCCGATGCGCTGTCGCCCATGGACGAGACGCTGACCCGTGTCGCGCTCGACATTTCGGGGCGGCCGTTTCTGGTGTGGAAAGCCGAATTTTCGCAAAAGCGGCTCGGCGAAATGGATACCGAGATGTTCGAACATTTCTTTCATTCGTTCGCGCAGACGGCGGGGCTGACCCTGCACGTCGAGACGCTGTACGGGTCGAACAATCACCATATCGCCGAAAGCGCATTCAAAGGGCTGGCGCGGGCGCTGCGCGAAGCGGTCGAGATCGACTCGCGCAAGGCCGACTCGATCCCCTCGACCAAGGGCGTTTTGTGAGTGGGGTTGCGCTGATCGATTACGGCGCGGGTAACCTCCAGTCGGTGCTTAATGCGCTCAAAGCGGCTGGGGCGAGCGATATTGCGGTGACGGCAGACCCGGCAGATGTCGCGGCAGCAAAGCGTATCGTCCTCCCCGGTGTCGGAGCGTTCGCACATTGCATGGGGGCGCTGTCGGCGATTCCGGGCATGATCGATGCGCTGACCGAAAGCGTGATAGAGCGCGGACGGCCTTTTCTCGGCATCTGCGTCGGCATGCAATTGATGGCCGATGAGGGGCATGAGCATGGCGTGACCAAAGGGCTTGGCTGGATCGCCGGTCGTGTCGCGCCGCTTGCCGCCGCACCGGGGCTGAAAATCCCGCATATGGGCTGGAACGACGTCGTGCCGATAGTGCCGCATCCGTTGATCGAGTCGGGCGAGGCGTATTTCCTGCACGGCTATGCATTCGAAGGCAGCGATGTGCTGGCGACAACCGACCATGGCGGCAGCGTGGTTGCGGCCATCGGGCGCGACAATTTGGCGGGGGTGCAATTCCACCCCGAAAAGAGCCAGGTCTATGGCATTGCGACGTTGAAGAGGTTCCTGAAATGGCGGCCATGATCCTCATCGTTTTCCCCGCGATCGATCTAAAGGGCGGCCAGGTCGTGCGACTCGCAGAGGGCGATATGGACCGGGCCACCGTGTACGGCGACGATCCCGCCGCACAGGCAATGCTGTTTGCCAATGCGGGCGCACAGCACCTCCACGTTGTCGATCTCGATGGCGCATTCGCGGGCCGCGCGGTCAATGGCGATGCGGTGGCCTCCATCGTCGATACTTTCCCCGGCCATGTGCAGGTCGGCGGCGGTATCCGGACCATGGCGTCAGTCGAGGGCTGGTTCGAACGGGGTGTCGCACGCATCATCATCGGCACCGCAGCACTGACCGACCCAGAATTGGTGCGCGATGCCGCAACCGCGTTCCCCGGCGGCGTTGTCGTCGGCGTCGATGCGCGCGACGGGTTTGTGGCGACGCAGGGCTGGGCCGATGTCTCCGACGTCCCCGTCCTCGACATGGCGCGCCGTTTCGAGGACGCGGGTGTTGCCGCGCTGCTCTTCACCGATGTCGGGCGCGACGGGATGCTGAAAGGGTGCAACGTGCAGGCGACCGTCGATCTGGCGCGCGCGACCGACATTCCGGTGATCGCCAGCGGCGGCGTGGCGGGGATTGCCGATATCCGGATGCTGAGCCTGTTTGCCAAGGACGGGATCGAGGGGGTGATTACCGGGCGGGCGCTGTACGACGGACGGCTCGATCTGGCGGCGGCGCTGGCGGTGGCGAGGGCCGCGTGACAGTCCGCGTCCGCGTCATCCCCTGCCTCGATGTGCAGAACGGGCGCGTCGTGAAGGGCGTGAATTTCGTCGAACTGCGTGACGCAGGCGATCCGGTCGAGGCGGCACGGGCGTACGACGCGGCAGGGGCGGACGAGCTGTGCTTCCTCGATATCGGCGCGAGCCATGAGGGGCGCGACACGATTATCGACGTCGTTCGGCGCACCGCCGAAGTGTGTTTCATGCCGCTGACCGTCGGCGGCGGGGTGCGGAGCGCCGACGATGCCCGCGCGCTGTTGCTGGCGGGTGCGGACAAGGTTGCGGTCAATTCGGCGGCGGTCGCGCGACCCGAACTCGTCGCCGATATCGCCGCGCGCTTCGGCAGCCAGTGCGTCGTCGCCTCGGTCGACGCCCGCAAGGTCGATAGTCATTGGGAAGTCTTTACCCATGGCGGTCGCCGCGCGACGGGCATCGACGCCGTCGCCCATGCCATCCGCCTCGCCGAATTGGGCGCGGGCGAACTGCTCGTCACCTCGATGGACCGCGACGGGACGAAAATCGGTTACGACCTCGACCTCACCCGCACGATTGCCGATGCGGTCGCGGTGCCAGTAATTGCGTCGGGTGGGGTCGGCACGCTCGATCACTTGGTCGCGGGGGTCCGCGACGGCCATGCCGATGCGGTCCTCGCCGCCTCGATCTTCCACTTCGGCGAAGCCAGCATCGGCGACGCGCACCGGGCGCTGGCGGCGGCGGGCTTCCCCGTTCGTCATCATTTGTAAACTGTCCCGAATCGGAGCCTTACCGTTCAGGAAACCGTCTGTATGGCACCGCAGCATTCTGGCAGAAACGCTGCTGTCGTCATGGAGTCGCCCGTAGTGTTCGCCCGTACTGCATTTGCTGTTCTGATTGTGTCGATGGCAGCCCCTGCCCTCGCCCAGAGCGGCGGCATCCAGATTCCCGAGCCCGGCGATGCCGCGTTGTTCGTGGTTGCGGTGGTCGGGCTGATCCTCGGGCGCCATGCCTCACGCCGCGCGCCGAAGCGCGACGACGCGCCGGACGACACCCAAGCTTGACGCGGGCCATGCGCCGCCGCTTAACAGGCGCGTGACCAATACCCTCGCAAAGCTCGCTGCGACCATTGCAGCCCGTCGGGGGAGCGACCCCGCGTCGTCCTATGTGGCCAAGCTGCTCCGAGGCGGCCCGCCGCTCGCCGCACGCAAGCTGGGCGAGGAAGCCGTCGAAACGGTCGTTGCCGCACTGTCGAGTGATGCGGGCGATCTGGCGGCAGAGGCCGCCGATCTATTGTTCCACTTGCTTGTCCTGCTCGAAACGCGCGGCGTGCCGCTCGCCGATGTCCTCGCCGAACTCGACCGGCGCGAGGGCGTGTCGGGGGTTGTCGAGAAATCGGCACGGACGGCGTGACGTTGCGTATCGGCATGTTGGGTGCGGCCCGTGTCGCCACCTATGCCATGATCGATGCTGCCCGAGACGTTGACGGAGTGATGGTCGCAGGACTTGCGGCGCGCGACCCGGTGCGGGCGCGCGCCTATGCCGACCAGCACGGGATCGCCCGGGTTTTTGCCGACTATGATGATCTGATTGCTTCGCCGGACATTGACGCGGTCTATGTGGCGTTGCCGCCGAATCTCCACGCGTTCTGGTCGATTGCGGCCCTGAACGCCGGCAAGCCGGTGCTGTGCGAAAAGCCGTTTGCGCTGACAATGGCCGATGTCGACGTAATGCTCGACGCCGAAGCGCGGTCGGGGGTGCTGCTGATGGAGGCACAGCATTCGCACTATCATCCGCTGGCGGCGCGAATGCGTGCCGTCGTGCAGGACGGGATGCTCGGCAAACTTCTGCGTGTCGCCGCGCATTTTTCGGCACTAGTGCCGGATACCGGCGACGAATTGCGTTATTTGCCCGACGTCGGCGGCGGCGCTTTATGGGATCTCGGCGTCTATCCGGCGTACTGGATCCGGTCTGCAACGGGCGAGGAGCCGCAACTTGTGTCGGCACGGCAACGCCTTCACGCCAGCGGGGCAGATATTGCCACCGAAGCCAATTTGCGGCTCGCTAATGGCGCGCCGGTGCATCTCGCCTGTGACATGGCAGCACCGTTTTCGGCGGCAATCCGTTTCGACGGGGCGCGCGGCTCGCTCGACATCGTCAATCCGCTCGCGCCGCATTTACCGCAGGGTCACCGGTTCGTGCTGACGGTCGACGGCATTGCACGCGAGGAGCAATTTCCCGGTCGCTCGACCTATTCGAACCAGCTCGAGGCCTTTCGCGATGCCGTGCTGCACGGTACCCCCGTTGCGACCCGTGGTGCGGACACAAGGGCGACGATGGCGCTGCTGACTGCGATCGCCGACCGTGCAAGGAGCCACTCCCATGCCGATTGATGCGACCGCACCCTATGACGGCCAGAATATCTTCGCCAAAATTCTGCGTGGCGAGATTCCCAACCGGACGGTGTACGAGGACGACTTCGCGCTCGCCTTTCACGACATCAATCCGCAGGCACCGGTCCACATTCTGGTGATCCCCAAGGGTGCCTATGTGTCGTGGGACGATTTCAGCGCGCGGGGCTCCGACGCCGAAATCGCGGGGTTTATCCGCGCGGTCGGCCATGTCGCGCGCGAGGCGGGGCTGGTCGAACCCGGCTACCGGTTGCTCGCCAATATCGGCCAGCACGGTCATCAGGAAGTGCCGCACTTGCATGTGCATATCTTCGGCGGTCAGCCGCTCGGCCCGATGCTGGCGCGTTAGCCGCGATTTAAGGGGATTGCGCGGGGGGCATAAGCGGTTAGGCTTCGCAGCAACGTAACTCAGCGCAAGCGTCAACAGGCGCGCGCCGCCCAAAGGGATGCATTCATGAAGTTTGGCCGTGTCAAATCGATCGACGCCATTTTGGCAGCCGCCGAAAAGAAGTCGTTGCACCGCACGCTTGGTGCGTTCCAGCTGACCCTGTTCGGCATTGGCTGCGTGATCGGCACGGGTATCTTCGTGCTGACGGCCGCGGGCGCGCAAAAGGCCGGACCCGGCCTGATGCTTGCCTTTGCGATTGCGGGCGCGATCTGCATCGTGGCGGCGCTGTGCTACGCCGAAATCGCGTCGATGCTGCCGGTGGCGGGCTCGGCCTATACCTACACCTACTCGGTCATGGGCGAGCTGCTCGCTTGGACCGTCGGCTGGGCGCTCGTCCTCGAATATGCCGTCGCGGCAAGCGCGGTATCGGTCGGGTGGTCGGGCTATTTCTCGGGCACGATATTGAACGAATTTTTCGGATTCCAACTGCCTGCTTATCTCGCGGCAGGGCCGCTCGCACTCGGCGGCGCACCCGGCGGGTTCATCAACCTGCCCGCCGTCGTGATTGCGGGCCTCGTCACCTGGCTACTGATGATCGGCACCAGTGAATCGGCAAAGTTCAACGCCGTGCTGGTGGCAATCAAAGTCACCGCGCTGACCGTGTTTATCGTCCTGACCTTACCCAAGGCCGAGATGGCCAATTTCAACCCGTTCCTGCCCGCAGGGGTGTTCGGCGGATTCGGTTCAGGGGTCGGCGCGGTCGGCGCTGCGGCGACGATCTTCTTCGCCTATGTCGGCTTTGACGCGGTCTCGACGGCAGCGGAAGAAACCAAGGATCCGCAGCGTAACGTCCCCATCGGGCTGATCGGCTCGCTCGGTTTCTGTACGATCTTCTACATTCTCGTCGCGGCAGGCGCAGTCGGCACTATCGGCGGCCAGCCGATCATGGGGCCGAACGGCGTTCCTTTCCCCGCCGGTTCGGAAGAACTCGCCCGCCAGTGCGCGCTGCCGCTGTATTCCGAAATGCTGGTGTGTTCGAACGAGGCGCTGGCGCATGTGCTCCGCACCATTGGCTTCGGTACGGTCGGCAATATGCTCGGTATCGCGGCGTTCGTGGCGCTGCCGTCGGTCATTCTGGTGCTGCTGTTCGGCCAGACGCGCATCTTCTTCGTGATGTCGCGTGACGGGCTGCTGCCGCCGGTGCTGTCGAAAATCCATCCCAAGTGGAAGACGCCCTATGTCGTGACCGCGATCACCGGTGCCGTCGTGGCGTTTGCCGCCGCATTTCTGCCGGTCGGGGCGCTCGCCGATATCGCCAACGCAGGCACTCTCTATGCGTTCATGATGGTCGCCATCGCTGTGATGATGCTCCGCAAGACCGAACCGAACCGCGTCCGCAGCTTCAAGACGCCGATGTTGTGGCTGGTCGGTCCGGCGACGATTGCGGGCTGTATCTTCCTGTTCCTCAACCTGCCGTTCGAAGCGATGATCGTCCTCCCGCTATGGGCAGCGGTCGGCCTCGTGATCTATTACGCCTATGGCTACCGCGCGAGCCATGTCGGGCAGGGACACATGGAAGTGCATGAGGACGATGCGGATATTCCGGCGACGCCTGGAACGGTGTAGCGCGGGCACGTGCTAACGGCGTTAGCCCGCCCTAGCGCAAACCCGGCCAGCCCGGTCAAAGAACGGGACTGACGACGCGGCTTTGCCGCGGCGCAACCCAGTTTGTTCGCGCTTAGCCCAGCCGCGCTTCGACCAATGCCTTCAGGTCTCCCTCGGGGCGCGGACCGTAATGGCCGATGCATTCGGCCGCACAAACAGCCCCCATCGTCAGGCTGTCGGCCAGCGATTTGCCCTGCAACTGTCCGGCAAGGAACCCGCTGGTAAAGGTGTCGCCCGCGCCCGTCGTGTCCACAACGCGCGCCACCGGTTCGGCAGCGACTTCGGCGCGCACGCCGCCCTGAACCGCCAGCGCACCATTGCCGCCGCGCGTCACGACCAAGGTCGGCACCTGCGCGGCGAGTTCGGTGATCGCGCTTTCTAGGTCGTCGGTCTGCATCAGCGCCGCGACTTCTTCGTCGTTGCAGAACAGCGTATCGATGGTGCCGTCGGCGACCAGCGCGAGGAAATCGTCGCGGTAAAGGCCCATGAGATAAAGCGCCGAGAGCGCAAAGAACACCTTGCAGCCGCCGCGCTTGGCCGCTGCCATCGCGCGTTTGATTGCTGCCTGCGGCTCGGCCGCATCCCACAGATACCCCTCGATCAGCAGATAACGCGCCCCTGCAATCATCTCCTCGTCGATAGCGCTGGCGGGCAGATAATGCGCCGCGGCAAGCGCAGTGTTCATCGTCCGCTCGCCATCGGGGGCGATCAGGATCAGGCAGCGCGCAGTCGGCGGCGGAGCGGGCATCGGCGGCACGTCGAAAGCAATCCCCGTCGCGCGCATGTCGTGGGTGAACACTTCGCCGAGCTGATCGTCGGCAACCTGCCCGATGAACGCGCAAGCGTGACCGAGCGCGGCGAGTCCCGCGAGCGAATTGGCTGCCGAGCCGCCAGAAATCTCGCGCGCCGGCCCCATGCGGCCGTAGAGCGCGACGGCGGCGTCGCCGTCGATCAGCCGCATCGACCCGCTTTCGAGACCTTCGGCAGCGAGGAATTCGGGCGTTGTATTGGCAAGCACATCGACGATGGCATTGCCGATTGCCACTACATCGTACCGCGTATTCGTCGTCATGCCCGTCTCCGCCCTTGGAAAGCGCGCCGCCTAACCGCGCAGGCTGTTGACGGCAAGAGCGCGGCGGGCCAGCACGGCGACATGCGTTATGTCCTTCCCCTGTTGCCGCTGCTTGCTGCCGGATGCGCGACCACTGTTCCTCCGCCACCGCCGCCGGTCGCTGTCACCCGCAGCCCGCCGATGGCGAAGACCGGTCTCGACCGTGTCCTAGGCCAAACTGCCCGCGGACTGACGGCGCTGTTCGGCGAGGCGGATCAGGATGTGAAGGAAGCCCAAGGCGCGCGGCGGATGCAATTCGCGGGGCCGATCTGCATCCTCGACGCCTATCTCTACGCGCCCCGCAGCGGAGGCGAGGGCGAAGTGACCTATGTCGATGCGCGCCAACCCGACGGGCGTGACATCGACCGCGCGAGTTGTGTGGCGGCGCTTACGCGGCGCAAAGAGGCGCGCTGAATTCGCTTAGCGCCCATGCCGCTGCTTCGGCGACGACCTCGCTCTCGTCGTTCGACAGCTTTTTCAGCACTGGCAGCAACGCCAAATCGCCGCTGTTCCCCGCCGCAATGCAAGCATTGCGGACCATCCGGTCGCGTCCAATGCGCTTAATCGGGGAGCCCGAAAACACCGCGCGAAATCTCGCATCGTCGAGCGCAAGCAAGTCAGTCAGTTTGGGCGCGGCCATTTCGGCGCGTGCCACGAACGCCTTGTTGCCGGCGGCCGCATCAGCAAACTTGTTCCACGGACACACCGCCAGACAGTCGTCGCAGCCATAGATGCGGTTGCCGATCGCACGGCGGAATTCGATCGGGATCGACCCCTTGTGCTCGATGGTCAGATACGAAATGCAGCGCCGCGCATCAAGGCGATAGGGCGCGGGAAACGCATTGGTCGGGCACGCCCGCTGACACGCATCACAACTGCCGCAGCGGTCGGGATGCGGCGTGTCGGGTTCCAGATCGAGGGTCGTCATGATCGCACCGAGGAACAGCCAGCTGCCATGTTCGGTCGAGACGAGATTGGTGTGCTTGCCTTGCCAACCGATCCCTGCTGCTTCGCCTAGCGGCTTTTCCATGACCGGCGCAGTGTCGACGAACACCTTTAGCTCGCCGCCCGCGTGCTCGACCAGCCACCGGGCGAGCGTCTTCAGATTGCGCTTCACGACGTCGTGATAATCGGCCCCCTGTGCGTAGACTGATATCCGCCCGATGCCGGTCGCGTCAGCCAACCGCAGCGGGTCTTCGGCAGGGGCATAGCTCATGCCGAGCGCAATCACCGACCGTGCCTCGGGCCACAGCGCCTGCGGGGTGGCACGCTGGTCGGCGCGGGCTTCCATCCACTCCATGGTGCCGTGGTGTCCAGCATCCAGCCATTCGGACAGTGCACCGCGCCCGTTATGCGCGTCGGCGCGGGCGATGCCACACGTTGCGAAACCCAGGCGCAAGGCTTCGGCCTTTAGGGCTTTGGTGAGAGATGACGCGCTAGGCATAGCACATAGTCTAGCCGCTTCATCACAAGGTAAGAACAGTGCTTCGACAAGAGCAGTCTGCTGCGGCTATGGTCCAGCCCATGACAGCCTCCCCCGCCATCGAAGCCTTTGGCCTCGTCAAGAGTTTCGGGTCCACCCGCGCCGTCGACGGGATAGATCTGAGCGTGCCTGCAGGGAGCATCTATGGCGTTCTCGGCCCCAATGGCGCGGGCAAGACCACGACGCTTCGCATGTTGCTCGGCATCATCGACCCCGACGCAGGCCATCGCCATGTGCTTGGTTACGCTCGCCCCATCGAGGCCGCGCCCTTGGTCGGTTATCTGCCCGAGGAGCGCGGACTGTATCCGTCGATGACCGCGCGCGAGGCGATTGCGTTCATGGGCGCGCTGCGCGGCCTGCCGCTGGCGGAGGGCCGCCGACGGGCGGACGTGTTGCTCGAAGAACACAACCTCGGCCACGCCGCCAAAAAGACCGTGCGGACCTTGTCGAAGGGGATGGCGCAGACCGTGCAGTTGCTCGGCACCTTGATCCACAAGCCCAAGGTTATCGTTCTCGACGAACCCTTCTCCGGGCTGGATGCGCTCAACCAGGGGCGGCTCGAAACGCTGATCCGTGGGCAGGCAGCAGCAGGGGCCACCATCCTGTTTTCGACGCACGTCATCGCGCACGCCGAACGGCTGTGCGAGCGGATCGCAATCATCGCGGGCGGCAAGGTGCGGTTCGAAGGCGCGGTCGATGAGGCGCGCAATCGCTTGCGCCCCGTTGTCCGGCTGCGGACGCGGGCGAGCGATGGGCCATGGCGCGCGGCGCTGCCCGCCGACGCAGGCACCGGGCCCGACTGGCGCTTCGAACTGCCGTCTTCTGGCATCGAACCGCTGTTGAAGGCGCTGGTCGACGGCAATGCCGGGATCGACAGCCTGTCGATCGAGCGCCCCGGGCTGCATGATGCGTTCGTCGCCATCGCGGGTGCAGAAGCCGCTGCCGCGCTCGAAGAACCGACGGCCAAGGAGGCGGCGCTATGACCATATCCACCAACCGCATGCGTCGTTTGGTCGAGGCGGCATCGGTGATCGCGCGGCGCGATTATGTCGCCACCGTCTGGTCGCGGTCGTTCCTGCTTTTCCTGCTCGGCCCGATGATTGCCGCGCTGTTCGGCGGGCTGTTGGGACAGGTCGGCAACCGGACCGACAGCGTCGCGCTACAACCGATCATCGTCGCGGTCGTCGATGGCGCGGGCGAACAGACGCTGAAAGCTTCTTATTTGCGCCTCGACAATCGCGTCGATGATTTGCCCAAGGTGCAGTTCGTGCGTCCGTCCGGCGCGCCTGCGGACCAAGCCAAGGCGCTTCTTGCCGACACTGGACGTAACGTCGCACTGGTCCTGACCGGCTGGCCCGCGTCGCCGCGCATTACCGGGCCGGTGCGCCAAGTCGATGCACTGTCGCCGATGGTACGCCTCATTATGGAGGATTCGCTGTCGGACCAGCGGTTGGCGGAACTCGGCAGTGCGCGACCGCCATTGGACGTTGCCTTCGACCTCGTCAGCCCTTCGGGTGGCACGACCTCGACCAACCGCTATGTGCTGGCGCGCGCGGCTCAGACGATTTTGTTCGTGCTCACGATTCTGCTCGCGGGCATGTTGCTGTCGAACCTTGTCGAGGAGAAATCGAACAAGGTGATCGAGGTGCTTGCTGCCGCAGTCCCGGTCGATGCGATTTTCCTCGGCAAGCTGATTGCGATGCTCGGCGTATCGCTGACCGGAATCACCATCTGGGGCAGCCTGATCGGCGGCGGCGTTGCGGCGGCGTTTCAGGGTGGCACCATCCCCTATCCCGCGACCGGCTGGCCAATGTTCATCGCGCTGGGGGCAGCCTATTACATCATGAATTACATGATCCTCGGCGGGCTGTTCCTCGGTATCGGATCACAGGCAGCGACCGTGCGCGACGTCCAGACGTTGTCGATGCCGATCACGATGGCACAGATCGCGATCTTTGCGGCAGGGTCCGCAGTGGTCAACGATCTCGACAAGCCGATGGGTCTGCTCGCCGCTCTCTTTCCGCTGACGTCGCCCCTGACGATGATCGCGCGCGCCGCACAGGACGGGGTGCTCTGGCCGCATCTGCTCGCGCTCGTCTGGCAGGGGCTATGGGTGTTCCTGATCGTCCGCTTCGCCGCGCGGCGGTTCCGGACAGGGGTGCTGAAATCGGGATCGCCGCCGAAGCAGAGGCGCTGGTTCCGCAGGTCTGGCGCGACCGTTGGAGAGGCGATTTCGCAAGGTCCGTCCCCCACTGGCCTCCCTCACCAGCAGGAATCGTGAATCAGAAAACTTCAATCCTGGGAATCGCCAATCGAGTCAGCAACCTCGAAAAATGCTCTAGACTCTGATGACATCAGGTTGGTTATTGTTGTTCCCCCGCGAAGGCGGGGGTCCAGCCCTATGACAAAGAGTCTTTCGACATAGGACTGGACCCCCGCCTTCGCGGGGGAACAGCGCAACCTAATGTCATCACGCTCTAACCCAGCGCACCATCTTGGCGCAGCGTGGCAATGCGCGCCGCATCATAGCCCAAATCCGTCAGCAAGGCGTCTCCGTCCGCCCCGGCTGCCCCTGCCGCGACCGGATCGGCAGTCGGTGTTGCCGAATAGCGGGGCGCGGGCATCGGCTGCATCGCCGCGCCCACGGTATCGAAGGTGCGTCGTGCGGCGTTGTGCGGATGCTGGGGAGCTTCGGCCATCGACAGCACCGGGGCGAAACAGGCGTCGGATAGTTCGAGAATGTTGCACCACTCGTCGCGCGTCTTGGTCTTGAACAGCGCAGTCATCTTCGCCGACAACCCGCCCCAGCCGCGCGGGTCCATTTGCGCGTCGAAATCGGGATCGTCTGTCAGGCCCGACAGCCGCCGCAATTCGGCATAGAATTGCGGCTCGATGGCACCGACCGATACATAGCCGCCATCGGCGCACTCATAAGTGTCATAGAAATGCGCGCCGGTATCGAGCAGATTGACGCCGCGTTCGTCGCGCCAGATGCCCTGCGCGCGGAATCCCCAGATCATGCTCATCAGCAACGCGCTGCCATCGACCATCGCGCAATCGATGACCTGTCCGACACCCGATTTCTGCGCCGACAGGATCGCCGAGACCATGCCGAACGCGAGCAGCATCCCGCCGCCGCCGAAATCGCCGACCATGTTGATCGGCGGCGTCGGCTTTTCGCCCGCGCGGCCAAAGGCATGAAGCGCACCCGCCAGCGCGATATAGTTGATATCGTGCCCTGCGACCTTGGCATAGGGACCGGTCTGTCCCCAGCCCGTCATCCGTCCGAAAACGAGACGCGGATTATCGGCAAGCAGCACATCGGGCCCGAGGCCAAGCCGTTCCATGACGCCGGGGCGGAACCCCTCGATCAGGCCATCGGCGCTGCGGCACAGATCGCGCACGACCGCGATACCGTCAGGGTGCTTCAGATCGACACCGATAGACTTGCGCGACCGCTGCAGCGGATCGAGGCTGGCGTCGCCCGCAATGCCGCCGCGCGTGCCACCGGGGCGGTCGATGCGGATAACCTCCGCGCCGTGATCGGCGAGCATCATACCGCAGAACGGGCCGGGGCCGATCCCGGCAAGTTCGACGATGCGTAATCCGTGAAGCGGTCCTGTCATGCGATGCTCCCTAAGCAGAACAAGGGGCGCATTGCCACTGTCGGCTGTGTCAGCGGGGAACTGCCGCCAGTACCCGTGCCGTCCATTCGGGGCGGCAGATCAGCAGGTCGGGCATATAGGTGTTGTGCCGGTTGTAGATCAGCGGCGAGCCGTCGGCGCGGCTGGTGTGCAGGCCGTGCGCGGCGGCGACGGCGACAGGGGCACAGCTGTCCCATTCATATTGCCCGCCGGTGTGGAGGTAGATTTCGGCCTCGCCACGCACGATGGCCATCGCTTTGGCACCGGCGCTGCCCATCGGGACAAGTTCGGCCCCGATGGCATCGGCGACTGCCAATGCTTCGGTAGCGGGGCGGGTGCGGCTGACGACCATGCGCGGCGGGGTGTGCATGGCGGGCAGGGGGGAAGGGCGGTCGCTGCGGAGGACGAGATCGAGGCCGGGGAGCGCAACCGCGCCGATGGTCGCCACGCCGTCAACCGCCAGCGCGACATGCACCGCCCAGTCTGTCCGCGCTTCGCCGTATTCGCGGGTGCCATCGACCGGATCGATGATCCAGACACGCGATTTCGACAGGCGCGCGTCGGTGTCCTTGCTCTCCTCCGACAACAGCCCGTCATCGGGGCGCTGTTCGGCAATCGCATGGATGAGATACTGGTTGGCGGTGTTGTCGCCCGCCTTGCCGAGCGTCTTGCCCGTCATCGTGCCACAGGCGCGGACTTGCAGGAGCAGCTTGCCCGCGACGTCCGCCAGATGCGCGGCGAGTTCGGCGTCGGTCAGGGACATGCGCTTTCCTTCCGATTGCCGTCATGCTGAACTTGTTTCAGCATCCACCCCTCCACAAAAGCCGCCGGTCGTGCGGATGGGTGGACCCTGAAACAAGTTCAGGGTGACGAAAGGCTGAGCCTTTCGTCATTTAAGCGGCATGATCTGGCGGACGATGAACTCGGCGGCTTCGGCGGGGGTCATCTCAACCGTGTTGACCCGGATTTCCGCCGCAAGCGGCGGTTCGTACGGGCTGTCGATGCCGGTGAAGTTCTTGAGCTGTCCGGCGCGCGCTTTTTTGTACAGCCCCTTCACGTCGCGCGCCTCGGCGACTTCAAGCGGGGTATCGACGAAAATCTCGACGAACTCGCCATCCCGCCCATCGGCTTGGAGCATCGACCGGACCATGTCGCGTTCGGCGCGGAACGGGCTGATGAACGCGGTGAGCACGATCAGGCCCGCATCGGCCATCAGCTTGGCGACTTCGCCGACGCGGCGGATGTTTTCGATGCGGTCGGCCTCGGTAAAGCCCAGATCCTTGTTCAGCCCGTGGCGGACATTGTCGCCGTCGAGCAGGAAGGTGTGGCGGTTCATCAGGTTCAGCGACTTTTCGACCTCGTTGGCGATGGTCGATTTGCCCGAGCCCGACAGACCGGTGAACCACAGCACGCGCGCCTTCTGGTTCTTGAGCGCGGCATGGGCCTCGCGCCCGATGTCGGTCGCCTGCCAATGCACGTTTTGCGCGCGGCGCAGGCTGAAATGCAGCATCCCGGCGCCGACGGTGCGGTTGGTGATCTTGTCGATCAGGATGAAGCCGCCGAGACTGTGATTGTCGGCATAGGCCTCGAACACGATGGGCTTGTCGGTCGCGATTTCGGCGACTCCGATGGCGTTCAGGTCGAGCGTTTTCGCCGCCATCTGTTCCATCGTGTTCACGTTGACGGTGTATTTGGGGGCTTGAACCGTCGCCGACACCATCTGTGTGCCGAGCTTGAGCCAATAGGCGCGGCCCGGGATCAGCGCGTCGTCTGCGAGCCACACAATTGTCGACTCAAACTGATCGGAGACTTCGGGCGGCGCGTCCGCCGCTGCGATCACATCGCCGCGCGAACAATCGACTTCGTCGGCGAAGCATAATGTGACCGACTGGCCCGCGACCGCCTCGGCGAGCTCGCCACTCAGCGTGACGATCTTGCTGATCGTTGAGGTCTTGCCTGACGGCAGCACGCGGATGGCGTCGCCCGGACGGACGGTGCCGGTCGCGATCTGGCCGCTGAACCCGCGGAAATCGAGGTTGGGGCGGTTGACGCATTGCACTGCCATCCTCAGCGGCTTGGCTTGGTCGGTAGTCACAACGAGATCGACCGTTTCCAGATGCGTCATCAACGGATCGCCGCCGAACCACGGCGTGTTCGCGGACTTGGTTGTGATGTTGTCGCCCTTGAACCCCGATACGGGCACGCAGGTGAATTCGTCGATCCCGACGCTTGCGGCGAACGAACGGTAATCGTCGCAAATCGCATTGTAGTGGTCGCGGTCGTAGCCGATCAGATCCATCTTGTTGACGGCGAGCACGATGTTGCGGATGCCGAGCAGCTTAGTGAGATAGCTGTGCCGCCGCGTCTGGACGAGCACGCCCTTGCGCGCGTCGATCAGGATAACGGCGAGGTCGGCGGTCGAGGCGCCAGTCACCATGTTACGGGTGTACTGTTCGTGCCCGGGGCAATCGGCGACGATGAACTTTCGCTTTTCGGTCGCGAAGAAGCGGTAGGCGACGTCGATGGTGATGCCCTGCTCGCGCTCTGCAGCGAGGCCATCGACGAGCAGCGCGAAATCGATCTCCTGCCCCTGCGTCCCCATCCGCTTGCTGTCGGCTTCAAGGGTGGCGAGCTGATCCTCGAAGATCATCTTTGAATCGTAGAGCAAGCGCCCGATCAGCGTGGATTTGCCGTCGTCGACCGAGCCGCAGGTGATGAAGCGCAAAAGCGACTTGTGCTGGTGCACTTCAAGATACGCGTCGATGTCCGACGCAATCAGGTCGTCGGTTTTGTAGATGACGGAGTCTTCTGAGGAATTTGGCATCAGAAGTAACCTTCCTGCTTTTTCTTCTCCATGCTCGCGGCCTGATCGTGGTCGATGACACGGCCTTGGCGCTCGGATGTGGTGGTTAGCAGCATCTCCTGAATGACTTCGGGCAGGGTCGCGGCCATGCTTTCGACCGCGCCGGTGAGCGGTGAGCAGCCGAGTGTGCGAAAACGGATCGAGCGCTCGACGATCTCGGGCTTCTTGCCCATCACGCGCTCGAGGCGGTCGATATCGTCGGACATGAACAGCTGCCCCTCGTGCATATAGGTCGGGCGCGGTGCGCTGAAATACAGCGGCACGATCTCGATATTTTCAAGGTGGATATATTGCCAGATGTCGAGCTCGGTCCAGTTCGAGATTGGGAAGACGCGGATGCTTTCGCCTTTGGCTTTCCGCGCATTGTAGAGGTTCCATAGCTCGGGCCGCTGGTTCTTGGGGTCCCAGCCGTGTGTCGCGGTACGGAAGCTGAAGATGCGCTCCTTGGCGCGGCTCTTTTCCTCGTCGCGGCGTGCACCGCCGAACGCGACATCGAAGCCGTACTTGTCGAGCGCCTGCTTCAGCCCCTCGGTCTTCCACATGTCGGTGTGCAGCGAGCCATGGTCGAACGGGTTGATGCCGCGCTCGATGGCTTCGGGGTTCTTGTAAACGAGCAACTCCACGCCTGCGTCGCGCGCGGCTTTCTCGCGCAGCGCGTACATCGCCTTGAACTTCCAGGTCGTATCGACGTGGAGCAGCGGAAACGGCGGCGGCGAGGGGTAGAATGCCTTGCGCGCCAGATGCAGCATCACCGCCGAATCCTTGCCGACGCTGTAGAGCATCACCGGCTTTTCGGCCTCGGCCACCACCTCTCGCATGATATGGATGCTCTCGGCTTCGAGTCGTTCGAGATGGGTCAGGATCCTGGTCATAGCGCCTTGGTCATTTTTGGGCCGCCTCGACTGCCGCGATTTCAGATTTCAGCCACATGATATCGCAAAGCTTGGTATTACCGCTTGCGACCAGCAAATGGTCGAGCGCAACTTGCTTTATCTTTAGCGCCGCCAAGTTTTGTGGCGTCATTTCGCGCCATTCCCAAGTCCGATTTCGTCAAGTATTTCGCCGGTGTGCTCGCCCAAAGACGGGGTCGGCCCGTGGACCTTGCCCGGCGTCTTCGAAAACCAGGTCGGGACGCCGGGAAAACGGATCGGCCCTTGCAGCGAGTCGACGGTTTCGAAGAACCCGACTGCCTCGAGATGCGGATTGGTTAGCAATTCATCGGGCGTCCGCAACGGTGCAGCGGGAATGCCCAGCGAACCGAGCAGGTCGAGCCACTCTTGCGTCGTGCGCTCAAGGAAAGTCTCGCCGAGCAAGCCGTACAGTCGCTCGGTCTGTTGCGCCCGCTGTTCGAGTCTCGCCAGTTCCGGCCCCGCCCATGACGGTTTCACCGCATCGACGAACAGCGCCCAGTGCTTGTCGTTATAGATTAGTGCCGCAACATGGCCGTCCTGTGTCCGGTAAGGCTTGCGGTTGCGTGCGACGACACGCGGGTAATGCGCGGGGCCGAGCGGTGGCTGAAACAATGCGCCGTTCGCGTGTTCGACCAGCATGAACGAGGCCATTGTCTCGAACATGCCAACCTCGACCTCCTGGCCCTCGCCAGTCCGTTCGCGGTGGAACAACGCCATGACGGTCGCATAGAGCGCGGTTATTCCCGAAACCTTATCGGCCATGATCGTGCCGACAAAGCTCGCTTCTCCAGTCAGCATTTCCTGCACCGCAGGAAGGCCGCACTCCGCCTGAATGGTATCGTCATAAGCGGGCTTGTCGGCATCCGGGCCGCGCCGTCCGTAGCCATAGCAATTGGTATAAACGATCGACGGGTTGATCGCGGAGACCGACGCATAGTCGAAGCCTAGCCGGTCGATGGCTTTTGCGCGCATCGAATGGATGAACACATCGGCGCGCGCGATGAGTTCGCGGAGCGCCACCTTGCCCGCCTCGCTCTTCAGATCGAGGACGACGCTGCGCTTGCCGCGGTTGACGTTGACGAACACGCCCGCAAGCCCCGGCGCAGGGCCGACCGAGATGTTGCGTGTGTCGTCGCCCTGCGGCGGCTCGACCTTGATGACATCGGCGCCCATGTCGGCCATGATTTGTGTCGCATACGGACCCATCACCATGCTGGTCAGGTCGACGACGCGGATGCCGGAGAGAGGGCCGCTCTTGGCTTGCTGCTTTTCTACGCTCATTTCGCATCGGCTAGGCGATGCGCGCGCAGAAATACATGCCGGATGTTTCGACATACCGACATATGTGAACGCTCCGGTTGTCTCACTGCGGCGCGAGGCCTACCACCTTAGTCCCGGGAACGGATCGGCAAGGTTACTGCGCGTGTATTTTTCACTCATCAAAGGCCAGCAGTTGTCATCCGCTGAATGGTATATCGAATGAGCGATGCAGTACTCTTCGACGCGCGAGCCGACGGTATCGCGGTCATCACGCTCAACCGGCCCGACACGCGCAATGCGCTGAGTGCCGAAGTCCGCGACGGACTGCGCGTGGCGTGGGAGCTGTTCGAACGCGATCCTGCCCTGCGTGTCGCCATTTTAACCGGCGCAGGCGATAAAGCCTTTTGCGCGGGCGGCGATTTAAAGGCGATGGTTGCCGACGGGATGCAGGTGCCGCCGCGCGATTTCTTCCCGCTGCCCTATGACAGCATCGAAATCTCCAAACCGACGATTGCCGCTGTCAACGGTGTGGCTTTTGCGGGCGGCTGGATGATCGCGCAGGCGTGCGACCTGTGCGTGGCGAGTACGTCGGCCAAATTCGCCATCACCGAGGTGAAGGTCGGGCGCAGTTCGCCTTGGGCGGCACCGCTCATTCACATGATCCCGCAGCGGATCATGATGGAGATCATACTGACCGGCAAACCGATCACCGCGCAGCGCGCTTATGACATCGGCCTCGTCAATCGCCTCGCCGATCCCGACACCCTGATGGACACCGCGCTGGAGCTTGCCCGAGAAATCCTCGACGGCGCGCCGCTGTCGGTGAAGGCAGGCCGCGACACCGTGATGCTGGCGACCGAAATGGGCCGCGCCGCTGCGCTTCAGGCCGCGCGAGCGGCATCTGAATATACTTATATGAGCGATGACGCGCAGGAGGGGCCGCGTGCCTTTGCCGAGAAGCGGGCACCGACGTGGAAAGGGCACTGACCCGCTCGTAAGGCGTTCGGCGGCGCTTGTTTCCGCCGCGCCGCGCGCCATATCCAATGCCTAGACGGTGGTCCTGTTCCCGGACATTTCGTCGGTTTCGGGAGCAGTGTTTTGGCAACAGATTTCGACGGCAAGGGCCGGGCGGTCCCCAGCGGGCGGCTGTCGCGCCTCGGGGCGTTCGGTCGGATGGCGGGCGGGGTCGCGGGCGGTGTGGTGGCAGAGGGCGCACGGCGGCTGGCAGCGGGCGAGCGGCCGCAGATGAGCGACTTGCTGCTCACGCCCGCCAACGTCACGCGCGTCACCGATCAGTTGTCGAACCTGCGCGGCGCGGCGATGAAGCTCGGCCAGATGATCTCGATGGACGCGGGAGATATTCTGCCCAAGGAACTGACCGACATCCTCTCGCGCCTGCGGAACCAGGCCTATCATATGCCGCCTGCTCAATTGCAGACGGTGCTGGCGGCGCAGTGGGGCAAGGACTGGCGGCGGCGTTTCGCGCGCTTCGGCGCAAGCCCGATTGCGGCGGCCTCCATTGGGCAGGTGCACAAGGCGCTGACGCATGACGGGCGCGAGCTGGCGATTAAGGTGCAATACCCGGGCGTGCGCGAAAGCATCGACGCCGATGTCGACAATGTCGCCACGCTGCTGCGAATTTCCGGACTGCTGCCGAAGGCAATCGATGTCGCGCCGCTGCTGGTCGAGGCCAAGCGCCAGCTACACGAAGAGGCCGATTACGTCCGCGAGGGCGAACAGATGGCCCGCTTCGCCGCGCTGCTCGCCGATGCGCCGCAGTTCGTCGTGCCGGTGCTCGATCCTGAATTTTCGGGTGACCGGGTGCTGGCGATGAGCTTTGTCGCAGGTAGTTCCATCGAGAGCCTGGTCGATGCGCCGCAGGAAGAGCGTGACCGGGTGATGCACAGCCTGATCGAGCTGGTCTTGCGCGAAATGTTCGAATTCGGATGCATGCAAACCGATCCCAATTTCGCCAATTTCCGGTATCAGCGTGACACCGGCAAGCTCGTGCTACTCGATTTCGGTGCGGTCCGCGCGGTCGATCCTGCAACTGCGCGCGGCTATCATGCACTGTTAATGGCGGGTCTCGACAACGACCGCGATGCTGCGCGTACGGCGGCAGTGGTGGCAGGCTTCCTCAACAACCTGACCGCGACCCGTCACCGCACTGCCATCGACCGGATGATGGATGTTGTGATGGCCGAAATGAACAAGCCCGGCCCGTTCGACTTCGGCGACCGTGCCTTCGTCTCGGTGTTGCGCGATCAGGGGATCGAAATCGCCGAAGACCGAGAGGCGTGGCACATTCCGCCGGTCGATACGTTGTTCGTGCAGCGCAAGATCAGCGGGACGGCGCTGCTTGCCGCGCGATTGAAAGCGCGCGTTGATGTGCGGGCGATGGTCGAGGCGTATCGCGGGGTGTTCGGCGGCTGACTTTGCTGAGAACAGGTTTGTGACCCTGTTCCCCCGCCATGCCGGGGGAACAGGGTAATCAACCTGCAATCACGAACGCCTAGAACTTAACTTCCGCGCTTACCGTTATGCTGCGCCCGCGCGGGTCGGCGACACGCGGTTCCCACGAACTGCCGGCACCCGTGTTGCTGTCATAGGTGATCGCGAACGGCGGATCCTTGTCAAACACGTTGCGGACGCCGAAGGTCAGACTCAGGTTCTTCTGGATGCGGACCCCCGCCGACAGATTGTAAGTGACGTAGGGGCTCACCCGCACGTTGAAATCGGGCCGCGCCGAACTGCCCGGAATTGTCGCGTTGTTCAGATAGCCGTCGCGGTAGATTTGCGAGACGCTCAGCGTGACGTTGTCGTTTGTATAGGTGACAAAGGCATTGTGCTTCCACTTGAGGCCGAGATCGCCGGTGTAGGTGAAGACCCCGATCAGGCTCGGCCCGAACGGCGAGTTCGCAAGGAACCGCTCGGTTTTCTTCAGCAGATATGTGCCGTCGAGCCCTGCAGTAACCACGCCACCGAAAGCGTCGAACCCGCCGCGCAGCATGACTTCGAGCCCCTGCGTACGCCGCGACCCGATGTTGTCGGAGCGCAGATCGAGCAAGGTGATGACGCCGTTCGTCCGCCCGATGCGGTCGGGGAACAAAGCCTGGTTGGCAAGCAACTGCGGAACGGTGAGCGCGCCGATGGTGTTGTCGACCGAGATCGACCAGAAATCGAACGAAGCGCTGAACCGGCGCGCGGGCTGGAGCACGACACCGATGCTATACTGTTTCGATGTTTCCGGCCCGAGGTTTAGGTTCCCGCCCGACAGCGAGTCGGGTGTGATCGCGGTACATCCGGCAATCAGCGGGTTGACCACGCCGGTCGCGCAGGTCGTCGGATCGACGAGTGTATTGCCGGGGTTGGACGACTGGGTCACGCCGTTGAAGATCTGGTTGAACGACGGCACGCGGAATCCGGTGTTGTAGGAACCGCGGAACATCAGCCAGTCGATCGGCTTGAACTTGGCCGAAATCTTGGGATTGAACGTGCCCCCAAAGCCTGTGTAGCTGTCATAACGCGCCGCGACGGTGATCTCGAGCGGTTCGAACACCGGGATGAGGACTTCACCGTAGATCGCTTTCACGTCTCGTGTCTTGGGTGTCAGCGCGTTGATGTTGTCGAACGCGACGTTGAAGATTTCTGGCTGGGTGAGCGCAGCCGCTGCCGAGCCGTTAAAGCTATACCGCTCGCGCCGGTAATCTGCCCCGATGGCGACTTTAACCATGCCGCCGGGCAATTCGAACAGCGATCCGGTGATCGCCACATCGGCCTGATAGACTTCGTATTTGCCGCCGTAGAGCGTCGTGCCCTGCGCCGACAGCGCGTTCAGACCGGCAAGTCCCGCTGCGGTCTGGCTGACCGAAAACGGGTTGAGGATGCCGCTGTTGAGCAGTCCGACGATCCCCGGTGCGGTCGCACCCGGCGCGGTCGGTGCGCGCGGGTCGAGTCCGCCTGACACCGCACCGACAACGCCCGACTGCTGCGCCGCCAGCGTCGATGAAAAAATGCCCCGATAGTGATAACCAGTGCCGAGCAGCGACGAGGAGTCGCTCTTGGCATAGGAGCCGCCCGCGCGGTAATCCCACCCTGCGAACAACGGCCCCTCGGCGCCTAGCGCCACGCGGATGGTGTTCGTCGTCGTCGCATATTCGCGGTTGCCGCACGCGATACAGCGCCAGCGGTACGCAATCGGTTTGCCGTTGTTGACCGAGATCTGAGGGAATACCGCCACCAGGCGGTTGTAGATGTCATCGTAGACCGGTGCCGTCAGCGCGTTGCGCGGATAATAGAGCGGCAACGTCGTGGCATTACCCGAATACTGGTTGTTCGAGAAAATCTTCGACGATTTCGCGTTCGATCCGGTCAGTTCGGCATAAATTTCGTGGTCGCCGAATTTGGCCGTCGCGCGGCCATAATAAGTCAGCGTGTTGATCGGCTGTTGCAGCACAGCCGCACGACCGGTGTCCCACGCACAGGCGAGGCGTGCATTCGCGTTCGCCCACAATTGTTCGTCATACGCCAAACCGCCATCGACCGACGCGCAACCGGCACCGCCCGGCAAGTCGAGATAGTTCAATCCCGCACTGGCCGCTGCATTGGTGGTTCCCGGCTCGACGAGCGTGACCCCGCTCAGCAGCGATCCCGTCGGCGCGAACAGCGCGTTGACACCATTTGGAAACATCGTCGCAATTGGCGTGCCGCGCGTATCGACCGACAGGCCGCGTGACGGCTGGTTGGTATTGACGAAGGCGCGGTCCGATCCGCGCAGGATATCGTTCACGCTGCGGCTGACCGCACCCATGATGTTGAAACCCTGTTCCTCAAGGTCGCCATAGCCCGCCGTGAGCGAAAGGCGGTAAATATTGCCGCCGCCACGCGTGGTGAAATCGGTGAAGGCGTTGGCGGTGATGCCCTTGAAATTCTTTTTCGTGATGAAGTTCAGCACCCCGCCGATGGCATCGGTCCCATAGATCGCCGACGCGCCG
>JANNVL010000102.1:0-10534 GCA_031408195.1 Sphingomonadales bacterium
GACGAAGCGCATCGCGGCATGAAAGAAAATGGGAGTGCGACCGTCACCGGCAAACCGACCATTGTGCGACAGCTTATCAACGGCACCGGCGGCGTTCCCGGCATTCCTGTTGTCTGGGGCATCTCCGCCACCGTGCAACGCTTTAACGACGCCATCGCCGGAATGCAGGGGCATGGCACGCTACCCAACGTCATTGTCGATTCAACGAAAGTGCAGGACTCGGGTCTTATCAAAGACACGATCAATCTCGACGTGCCGGATGAGGTTGGCGACTTTGCCACCGTGCTACTGCGGCGCGGGACGACGAAGCTCCGCGAGATATCCGAGGCGTGGGCCGAATACAAAAAGCAACAGGACGATGCCGATACCGTCCATCCGCTAATGGTGCTTCAGGTTCCGAATTCGCCAAACCACAACGAAATTGGATCTTGGCTCGATGTCATCTTTGAGGCGTGGCCCGACTTGCCCCATGATTGCGTCCGCAACGTCTTTGGCGAGCACAAAGCCGAAAGTTTCGGGAGCCGCAACGCAGCTTACATTGCCCCCGAGCGCGTGCAGGAAGCCTATGATGTCCGCATCCTTGTTGCCAAGGACGCAATTAGCACCGGTTGGGATTGCCCTCGCGCCGAGGTAATGGTTTCGTTCCGGTCGGCTAGCGACAGGACACACATAACTCAATTGCTAGGCCGCATGGTTCGTGCCCCGTTAGCCCGACGCATCCCCGGCAATGATCGGCTAAATGCGGTCGATTGCCTGTTGCCCCGTTTCGACAAAGCCTCAGTTGAAGCAGTTGTGAATGCCCTAATGAGTGGCGGCGATGCGGGCGAAGACCTTCCATTGCGCCGCGTGCTCATTAATCCGGTGGAATTGGTGCCCAATCCGATCATTCCCGAAACGGTGTGGGAAAAACTGTTATCCTTGCCATCGCAAACCCTGCCCAAGCGACAAGCTCGCCCGGTCAAGCGGTTAACTGCGCTCGCCCACGAATTGGCCGTTGACGGTTTGCTTCCCGATGCCGGTAAGAAGGCACATGCCGAGATGCACATGGTGCTCGATCAAGCCCGGACGCAATACGACATAAAGATAACGGCGATGCGCGATGCTGTGCTTACCGTCGAAGGTCAGACGCTCACGACCGACGTTGCGACAAACGGGATGACGTTTAACCAGTTTGTCGAGACGGCAGATTATGCGGTCATCGAAGACGCTTACAGACGGGCGGGGAGGATTATCAGTCCCGATCTTGCCACTAGCTACAGCGAGCACCTGGCCAGTGAAATCGAAGCTGCGGAAGACGATGAAGAGGCTCTAATCGACGCACACACTTTGGTTGCTGCAATAGGTTTGATTCCTGAAATCCAAGGCGATCTTGAGGCCGCCGCCGAAGCCTTATCCAACGAGTGGCTGGGCGACTATCGGGAAGCGATAGCCGCGCTTTCCGACGAACGGCAGGAAGTCTATCGTCAAATCCGCGAATTGAGCGCCCACCCGCTCGACGTGTCGCTTGCCCGACCTAGTGCTTGGTTGCAGCCCGCAACCGCGAGGGAGAACGGCGTTGAGACGCCATTACCCCGTTACGAAAAGCACATGCTCTGCGATGCAGATGGAAAGTTTCCTGCTGAGCTGAATGTTTGGGAGCGGGCGGTCCTTCAAGCCGAGACGGCTAAGGACGGTTGCATAGCATGGTATCGCAATCCGCCCCGCGCCAGTCAGGATTCGTTGGGCATCGTCTATAACGACGCCGACGAGCACCGGATTGTTCGGCCCGATTTCGTGTTCTTTAGCGATCAAGCCGATGGCAGCATCGACGCCGACATTGTTGACCCGCATGGGCATCACCTAGCTGACTCCCTGCCCAAGTTGCGCGGTCTTGCCGATTATGCCGAGCAAAGCGGCGCAGTTTACCGGCGTATCGAGGCTATCGCCGAGGTGGACGCCAACCTTCGCGTCCTCGATTTGAAGAAGCCCGAAGTTCGGGCGGCAGTGCGAGCAGCGGCCAGTGCGAGGTCCGCCTATCTCGGGCCTGCGTCGTCGTCTTATGCGGCCTGATTTCGTGCCAGACAAAAATGTAGCCCGATCAACGGCTCACAATGTGGTCAAATATGCCGCATGAGCCGCCTATCACTATACCCCCCGGGCTTGACCCGGGGTTAGGCTTCCCCTTGTTGGCTTCACGACGAAGAAGCCAAGCCCCGGATCGCGTCCGGGGTGACGGAGAATTTAATGACCCACGAAACGATCCTCATCGAAACCCGCGATGCTGTGACGCTGGTGACCCTCAACCGGCCACAGGCGTTGAACGCGCTCAACAGCCAGATTCTCGCCGACCTGACAGAAGCCTTCCAAGCTTACGACGCCGACCCCGGCCAGCGCTGTTTGGTGCTCACCGGCAGCGAAAAGGCGTTCGCGGCGGGGGCGGACATCAAGGAAATGTCCGACCAGTCGTTCGCCTCGATGTACGCGAGCAATTTCTTCGCGGGCTGGGAAAGGATCACCGCGACCCGCAAGCCGTGGATCGCCGCCGTTAACGGCTTTGCGCTAGGCGGCGGGTGTGAGGTTGCGATGATGGCGGACTTCATCATTGCGGGCGACAATGCCAAGTTCGGCCAGCCCGAGATCAAGCTCGCGGTCACCCCCGGTATGGGCGGATCGCAGCGCCTGACCCGCGCCATCGGCAAGGCCAAAGCGATGGAAATGTGCCTGACCGGCCGCATGATGGGGGCCGAGGAGGCCGAGCGCAGCGGCCTTGTCGCCCGCGTCGTCCCCGCCGCCGATCTGGTCGATGAGGCGCTGAAGACCGCGACCGCCATCGCTGCGATGCCGCCACTCGCGGCGATCGCGACCAAGGAGATGGTCAACGCCGCGTACGAAACGACGCTGGCGCAAGGGATACTCTTCGAGCGTCGCCTGTTTCATGGCATGTTCGGCACCGACGACCAGAGCGAAGGCATGGCCGCGTTTGTGGAGAAGCGGCCCGGCAACTGGAGCGGAAGTTGAATTTAGCGAGCATCGTTAGCAAGCGCACGCTTGTCGCTACCGCTGCTTTAGCTGGTGTTGGTCTTCTCGTTTTTGCTATCGCAGTGCTCTCAGACGCTCAATACGACGACCGCAATGTGATCTTGCAGTTATGCTTCTGGCTTACGGCTGGTTGGGTGTTTCCCGGATTAGCAATCCTTTGCCTCATCATCGGCGTGATGCGAGGGTGGCTAAGGCACAAGGGCTATTTGGATTGAAAAAATGACCACCATAGCTTTCATCGGCCTCGGCCATATGGGCGGCGGGATGGCCGCGAACCTTGCCAAAGCGGGGCATGACGTCCGAGCCTTCGATTTGTCGACGGATGCGCTGGCGACGGCGCAGGCCAATGGCTGTCTGGCATCGGCGACCGCTGTGGAGGCTGTGACCGATGCCGATGTCGTCGTCACGATGCTGCCTGCGGGCAAACATGTCGCGCAAGTTTATGACGAGACGATTCTCACGACGGCAAAGCCCAACACGCTGCTGATCGACTGTTCGACCATCGACGTTGCCACCGCGCGTGAGGTTGCGGCGCAGGCCGAGACCAAGGGGCTAACCGCTGTCGATGCCCCCGTATCGGGCGGGATTGCGGCGGCGAACGGCGGCACGCTGACCTTCATGGTCGGCGGCAGTGCCGAGGCATTTGCGCGCGCGCAGCCGGTTCTGGCCGACATGGGCAAAGCGGTCATCCATGCGGGCGCGAACGGCGCAGGGCAGGCGGCGAAAATCTGCAACAACATGATCCTTGGCGCGACGATGGCGGTGACGACCGAGGCGTTCAATCTCGCCGCCGCGCTCGGCCTCGACGCGCAGGCGTTCTACGACATTGCCAGCGTTTCGTCGGGGCAGAGCTGGTCGCTGACCAGCTATTGCCCCGTCCCCGGCGTCGGTCCCGAAACACCCGCCGACCGGGGCTATGAAGGCGGGTTCGCGGGCGCGCTGATGCTGAAAGACATGCGCCTCGCGCTCGATGCAGCGCAGGCAGGCGGGACAGCGGTGCCGGTGGCCAGCATCGCCGCCGAACGCTATCAGGCGCTCGCCGATGCCGGACAGGGAAGCAAAGACTTCTCGGGCGTAATCGGTCTGGACAAAAGGAACACCTGAGTGGCCGAATTCGATTTTGCGCTGGGCGAGATGGCGGACATGATCCGCGACACGACCGCGCGCTTTGCCGCCGACCGGATCGCGCCGATGGCGGCAGAGATTGACGCCAATGACCGTTTCCCGCGCGAACTATGGCCCGAAATGGGCGCGCTCGGGCTGCACGGTATCACCGTCAAGGAAGAGGACGGCGGTCTGGGTCTGGGGTATCTCGAACATGTCGTCGCACAAGAGGAAGTGGCGCGCGCGTCGGCCAGCGTCGGCCTCAGCTATGGCGCGCACTCCAACCTATGCGTCAACCAGATCGCGCGCTGGGCGTCGCCTGAGCAAAAGGCCAAATATCTGCCCAAGCTCATCAGCGGCGAGCATGTCGGCAGTCTGGCCATGTCGGAGGCAGGCGCGGGCAGCGATGTCGTGTCGATGAAGCTCAAGGCCGAAAAGGTGCAGGGCGGTTACGTCCTGAACGGCACGAAATTCTGGATTACCAACGCGGCCTATGCCGACACGCTGGTGGTCTATGCCAAGACCGGAGACGGCTCAGGAGGCATCACCACTTTCCTGATCGAGCGCGACATGCCCGGCTTCGCCATCGGACAGAAGATCGACAAGATGGGGATGCGCGGTTCGCCGACGGCCGAACTGGTATTCACCGACTGCGAAGTCCCTGACGAAAACGTCATGGGGGCGGTCCACGGCGGGGTCGGCATCTTGATGAGCGGCCTCGATTACGAACGCACGGTGCTTGCCGGTATCCAGCTCGGCATCATGCAGGCCTGCCTCGACGTCGTCCTGCCGTTCGTGCGTGAGCGCAAGCAGTTCGGCAAAGCCATCGGGTCGTTCCAGCTGATGCAGGGCAAGGTCGCCGATATGTATGTCGCGCTGAATTCCGCGCGGGCGTACGTCTATCAGGTCGCGCGGAATTGCGACGCGGGCCGCACGACGCGCTTCGACGCCGCAGGGGCGATATTGCTGGCGAGCGAGAGCGCGGTGCGTGTCGCCAATGAGGCAATTCAGGCATTGGGCGGCGCGGGCTATACCAAAGACTGGCCGGTCGAGCGCTTCTACCGCGACGCCAAGCTGCTCGATATCGGTGCGGGGACGAATGAGATACGACGGATGTTGATCGGGCGGGAATTGATCGGGGGCGGGGCGTGAGCGCGCGCTTCAATCCTCCCCTGCGCGCAGACGCAGGGGAGGGGGACCGGCGCAGCCGGTGGAGGGGCGAGCACATTCGCGGTGGCAGCGCACCGTTTGCAAATTCAGCCGCCCCTCCACCACGCTTCGCGCGGTCCCCCTCCCCTGAGCAAGCTCAGGGGAGGATTTGATGACCGCCCCCGTTCTCCCCACCGCTGCCAACCCAGACAGCGACACGTTCCTCAGCAACGCCGCGCACAATCGAGCACTGCGCGACGAACTCTGGGCAAAGGTCGCGACCGCCGCGCTCGGCGGCAACGAGAAATCGCGTGAGCGGCACACGTCGCGGGGTAAGCTCCTCCCCCGCGAACGGGTGGAACGCCTCCTCGACCCCGGCTCGCCGTTCCTCGAAATCGGCCAGCTCGCCGCGAACGACCTTTACGACGGCGAAATCCCCGGCGCGGGCGTGATAGCGGGCATCGGGCGTGTGTCGGGCCGCCAGTGCATGATCGTGTGCAACGACGCGACGGTGAAGGGCGGCACTTACTACCCGCTGACCGTCAAGAAGCACCTTCGCGCGCAGGAAATCGCGATGGAGAACCATCTGCCCTGCATCTACCTCGTCGACAGCGGCGGCGCGAATTTGCCGCATCAGGACGAGGTCTTCCCCGACCGCGACCATTTCGGGCGCATCTTTTTCAATCAGGCGAACATGAGTGCCAAGGGCATTCCGCAGATCGCCTGCGTCATGGGCAGCTGCACGGCGGGTGGGGCGTACGTCCCTGCCATGTCCGACGAAACCGTCATCGTGCGCGGACAGGGGACGATTTTCCTCGCCGGCCCGCCGCTGGTAAAGGCGGCGACCGGCGAAGTCATCAGCGCCGAGGAACTGGGCGGCGCGGATACGCACGGGCGCAAATCTGGCGTGGTCGACCATGTTGCAGAGAATGACGAGCACGCGCTGACGATTTGCAGGGATATTGTTTCCACCCTCCCGCCTTCCCTGAGCTTGTCGAAGGGCTCTTCTTCTTTCTTGGGCACAGGAGAAAGAAGGGACTTCGACAAGCTCAGCCAGGTCGGTTTGAATTTGAGGGAATCCCGCCCTCCCAAATACGACGCCGAAGACCTCTACGGCATCATCCCCGATGACGTCCGCGCGCCCTATGACGTGCATGAGGTCATCGCGCGCATCGTCGACGGCAGCGAGTTTCACGAATTCAAATCGCTCTACGGCATCACGCTCGTCTGCGGCTTCGCGCATATCTGGGGGATGCCGGTCGCGATTCTCGCCAACAACGGCGTGCTGTTCAGCGAAAGCGCGCAAAAGGGCGCGCATTTCATCGAGCTCGCCTGCCAGCGGCGGATACCCCTGTTGTTCCTCCAGAATATCAGCGGCTTCATGGTCGGCGGCAAATATGAGGCGGAGGGCATCGCCAAGCACGGCGCAAAACTCGTCACCGCAGTCGCCACCGCGAGCGTGCCCAAGATCACCGTGCTGATCGGCGGCAGCTTTGGCGCGGGCAATTACGGCATGTGCGGGCGGGCCTATTCGCCACGCTTCCTGTTCACCTGGCCCAATGCGCGGATCAGCGTGATGGGCGGCGAACAAGCGGCAAGCGTGCTGGCGACGGTGCACCGCGACGCGGAGCGCTGGACGCCGGAAGAAGCCGAAGCCTTCAAGGCCCCGATCCGCCAGAAATATGAAGACGAAGGCAATCCCTATCACGCGACCGCGCGGCTGTGGGATGACGGCATCATCGACCCGGCGCAGACGCGCGATGTGCTGGGGTTGGCGCTGGGTGCGGCGCTGAACGCGCCGGTCGAGGAGGCACCCCGGTTTGGGGTGTTCCGGATGTGAAACATTAACTGCATGACCGTCACATGATCGTTCTGCCCTAACAAATAAGGATATTTATGAACGGTCTAACGCCACGCGAGCAACAAACTTTGCAGGACAATCCCTCAGCGGAGCTATCAGCCAGCGTCGCTTACATGCCTAAAATGGGGCCAAGCGGTGTAGGCGGATGGTTATTGTTGCTAGTGGCCGGTTGCTTCATCGGGCCGATAATTCTTGCACTTTCGTTTCTGACAACGCTTTCTGCATTGTCTCGCTCGCCTGACTTTACTGTGTCCCCGAGTGCAGTTGTGATTTTTGTAGCTGTCGCTCTTTACGTCGGCATGTCGCTGTGGGCTGGGTTATTGCTAGTTTTAAGTCGCAAAAAGTCTGCGGTTTCAACAGTCGTTCAAGCCTTGTGGGTTTCAGGACCGATCGCCATGGGCATATTTTGGTGGATTTTGCCCAAGCCTTCGATCCCGCTCGGAACTGTTGCGGCATCAGCGATCCTGACTGCCCTCTGGACCGCCTACCTACTGAAATCGAGGCGGGTGAGAAACACTTACTCCCTTGGAGGACACGAATGATCCACTCCCTCCTCATAGCCAACCGGGGTGAGATCGCTTGCCGGATCATCCGCACGGCGCGGGCGCTGGGCATTCGCACGGTCGCGGTTTATTCGGATGCCGATGCCAAGGCGCTCCATGTCCGCCAAGCCGATAAGGCGGTGCATATCGGGGCGTCTCCAGCGCGCGAGAGCTATCTGGTGGGCGAGAAGATTATCGCCGCCGCGCTCGCCACCAAGGCAGACGCGATCCACCCGGGCTATGGCTTCCTGTCCGAAAATGCCGAGTTCGCGCAGGCCGTGATCGATGCGGGGCTGGTCTGGGTCGGCCCTGCTCCTGCCAGCATCACCGCAATGGGGCTGAAGGATGCGGCCAAGAAATTGATGGCCGAGGCGGGCGTGCCCGTCACCCCCGGCTATATGGGCGAGAACCAAGACCCGAATTTCCTTGGCCAACAAGCCGCCGAAATCGGTTATCCCGTCCTAATTAAGGCGGTCGCGGGCGGCGGCGGGAAGGGGATGCGGAAGGTCGAGGACGCGGCCGACTTCGCCGATGCGCTCGCCTCCTGCCAACGCGAGGCCACCGCCTCGTTCGGCAACGCGCATGTCCTGATCGAAAAATACATCCAGCGCCCGCGCCATATCGAGGTGCAGGTCTTCGGCGACACCCACGGCAACATCGTCCATCTGTTCGAACGCGATTGCTCGCTCCAGCGCCGCCACCAGAAAGTGATCGAGGAAGCTCCCGCACCGGGCATGGACGAAACAACGCGCGAACAACTCTGCGCGGCGGCGGTGAAGGCGGCAAAGGCCGTCGACTATGTCGGCGCGGGCACGATCGAGTTCATCGCCGACGCGTCCGAAGGCCTGCGCGCCGACCGCATCTGGTTCATGGAAATGAACACGCGGTTGCAGGTCGAACATCCGGTGACCGAGGAGATCACCGGGGTTGATCTGGTGGAATGGCAGTTGCGGGTCGCCAGTGGCGAGCCGTTGCCGAAGCGGCAGGACGAACTGTCGATCAACGGCTGGGCGATGGAAGCGCGGTTGTATGCGGAGGATCCGGCGACCGGTTTTCTGCCAAGTATCGGGCGGCTCGAGTTATTCTTGTTGAACGAATACGAATGCCGTGTGGAAACGGGCTGCGCTCAAGGCGATGTCGTTTCCCCATACTATGATCCTATGATTGCCAAGCTCATCGTTCACGGTGAAGATCGAACCGATGCTGTCGAACGTCTCAGCTATTCGGCATCGAGTGCGGCCGTCTGGCCGGTCAAAACCAACAGCGGCTTTTTGTTGAGGTGCTTGCGCGATGCCGACTTTGCCGCCGGTGCGCTGGATACCGGCCTCATTGCACGGAACCAGGAAAGTCTCGTGGCATCGGCGCCCCTTGACAGAGTAACTTTGGCAATCGGCGCGAATGAACTGTTGAGGCGCTCGGTCAATCCTCAACGAGCACGCCGCCCGCAGCGCGGAACGGAGATACGCCGTGAACACCAAACCGGTTTCCGCTTAAATCGACCAGCGCTGACCACCATGAGCATCTTGGTCGACGGCCAAAAGATTGCCGCGCCGCTAGGCGACAACGGTGGGAACATCGCCGGCACGATAGATTGGCACGGTGACGGGGTTGTGGTGTCGAATGACGACGGACAACTCTTCTTTTTTCAGCTGCAATCCACACGGGGCAGCGCGGCTGGCGGTGTCAGTGACGGCACCATCCTCTCCCCCATGCCGGGCCGCATCATTGCGGTCGAGGTCGCGGCGGGGGACACCGTCGCTAAGGGCCAGAAACTCGTCACGCTCGAAGCGATGAAGATGGAACACAGCCTCACCGCGCCGTTCGACGGGGTGGTGGCCGAACTCAATGCGGAGACCGGCGCGCAGGTGCAGGTCGATGCGGTGCTGGTGCGGGTGGAGGCGACAGAAGGTTAGAAAGGATTTCTAGAGGTAAACGACGTTAGGTAAACTCCCCCCTCCCCGGCGGGGAGGGGTTGGGGGCGGGGGAGCGCGCAAAGCGCGCGTCGGCACTCAAGATGCGAGTGCGGTCCACCCCCACCCAACCCTCCCCCTCAAGGGGGAGGGCTTTTAGACCGCCAGACGCCTTATGCTCTCGTTGCAGATGCTCCCGAAGCCCCTTGCACCCCGCCCCCGCGTCGGCGAAAGCGCAACCGACCTCACCGGAGCCGCCCACTCATGAAAACCCGTGCCGCCGTCGCGTTCGAAGCCAAGCAGCCGCTTGAAATCGTCGAAGTCGATCTCGACGGCCCGCGCGCGGGCGAAGTGCTGGTCGAGCTGAAAGCGACCGGCATTTGCCACACCGATGCCTATACGCTCGACGGGCTGGACTCGGAGGGCATCTTCCCCAGCATCCTCGGCCATGAAGGCGCGGGCATCGTCCGCGAGGTCGGCGCAGGCGTCACCAGCGTCGCGCCTGGCGACCACGTCATCCCGCTCTACACGCCCGAATGCCGCCAGTGTAAATCGTGTCTTAGCGGCAAGACCAACCTGTGCACCGCGATCCGCGCGACGCAGGGCAAGGGAGTAATGCCCGACGGTACGTCGCGGTTCAGCTACAAGGGGCAGCCGATCTTTCACTATATGGGCTGCTCGACCTTCTCGAACTTCACCGTCATCCCCGAAATCGCGGTCGCCAAAATCCGCACCGACGTGCCGTTCGCGACGAGCTGCTATATCGGCTGCGGCGTCACCACCGGTGTTGGCGCGGTCGTAAACACGGCCAAGGTCGCGCCAGGCGACAATGTGATTGTCTTCGGGCTGGGCGGCATCGGCCTGAACGTCCTGCAGGGCGCGCGGATGGCGGGCGCGAACATGATCGTCGGCGTCGACATCAACCCCGACCGCGAGGCATGGGGTCGCAA
>JANNVL010000103.1:0-4171 GCA_031408195.1 Sphingomonadales bacterium
ACTGCCCCACCCCAACCCCTCCCCCGAGGGGGAGGGGCTTACGAGTGTCGCTCACTTCGGCACCACGATGTAGTCGAGCCGCTGCATCGCGGACAGCATCGGTCCCGCGACATGCGGCGGCGGCGCACTCGCGCCCGTTGCCCAAGCCATGATGTCGACGTCCTGTTCGTCCATCAGCATTTCGTACCAGCTAAGCTCGACGTCATCCCAGCTGTCCGAAAACCGGTCGAAAAACCCGCCGACCATCATGTCGGCTTCCTTGGTGCCGCGATGCCAGCTGCGAAAGCGCAGGCGTTTCAGGCGGATTTCGCGGTCCAACTCATTTTTCCTTTTTCTTGGCCAAACGCCAAATGGTCGGCGGGCATTTTCATTGCCTGCCGACTTCGTGATAGGCACCCCCTAGCCATGCGTCCCGACCTGCTCAACCCGTTGTTTGCCGAGATTGCCGCGCTGAAAGGCGTCGGCCCTGCGCTGGCGAAACCGCTCGAACGCCTCGGCCTGTCGCGCGTCGTCGATGTGCTGTTCCATCTACCGACCGGGTCGGTGACGCGCCACCGGGTCGAACGGCTCGACGATGCGGTGCCGGGGGAGACGGTGGCCATCGTCGTGACGCCGGTAGATTATCGCGGCGGGCGCAGTCCGCGCAGCCCGATGAACGTGCATGCAGTCGATGCGGCGGGCGATTATATCAGCCTCACCTATTTCGGATCGAACACCGGCTACGCCAAAAAGCTGTTGCCGCTGGGCGAACCGCGCCTCGTGTCGGGCAAGCTCGAACTTTATGGCGAGATGCGCCAGATCGTGCATCCCGAAATCGGCGGGGCCGACGAGGCGATGGCACTGCGCGAGGCGATCTATCCGCTTTCCGAGGGGCTGACGGGCAAGAAGCTTAACCAGCTTGCGGCACAGGCGCTCGAACGGGCACCCGGCCTTGGTGAATGGATCGAGCCGGGTCTGCTGGCGACGCGTGGCTGGCCATCCTGGCACGAAGCGATAGCGACCGCGCATACCGACCCCGACGACACGCTGCCGCGCGACCGGCTCGCCTATGACGAGATTTTTGCCAACCAGCTCGCACTGATGTTGGTCCGCGCCTCGACGCGGCGACGGCGCGGAACACCGCTGATCGGCGACGGGCGGCTGCGCGACGCGCTGAAACTACCTTATGCGCCAACCGGCGCGCAGACACGCACCATCGGCGAGATCGAGGGCGATATGCGCCAAGCCACACCGATGGTGCGCCTGTTGCAGGGCGATGTTGGGTCGGGCAAGACCTTAGTCGCGCTCAACGCCATGCTGGTCGCGGTCGAGGCGGGCGCACAGGCCGCAATGCTTGCGCCTACCGAAATCCTCGCGCGCCAGCATTACGATACCTTGTCGCGGATGCTGTCGGGCATCGATGTGCGGATCGCGGTGCTGACCGGCCGCGACAAGGGGCGGGTGCGCGAGGCTACGCTGATGGGGTTGGCCGACGGCAGCATCGACATCCTCGTCGGCACCCACGCCATCTTTCAGGAAGCCGTGAGCTACCGGCAGCTCGGGCTGGCGGTGGTCGATGAACAGCACCGCTTCGGCGTCGCGCAACGCATGTTGCTGACCGCCAAGGCCGAAACCCCGCCGCATTTGCTGGTGATGACCGCGACGCCCATCCCGCGCACGCTGACCCTGACCACCTATGGCGAAATGGATGTCAGCCGGTTGGACGAAATGCCGCCGGGGCGGACGCCAGTCGAAACGCGGGTGATTTCGGGCGAGCGGATCGACGAGGTGGTCGAGGGGCTGGCGCGGCATATATCGGACGGCAAGCAGGCCTATTGGGTCTGCCCGCTCGTCGAGGAAAGCGAGATCAGCGACCGTGCGGCGGCGGAGGCTCGCGCTGCGGGGCTGAAACTGCGCTTCGGCGACCGCATCGGCCTCGTTCACGGACGGATGAAGCCGCCCGAAAAGGACGCAGTCATGGCCGCGTTCTCATCTGGGCAGCTCTCGGTACTGGTCGCCACCACCGTGATCGAAGTGGGGGTCGATGTCCCCAATGCGTCGCTCATCGTCATCGAAGAAGCCGACCGCTTCGGCCTCGCCCAGCTTCACCAGTTGCGCGGGCGGGTAGGGCGCGGGGCCGAGCGCTCGGTCTGCCTGTTGCTGCGCGGCAATGCCCTGTCTGAAACGTCGCGCGCCCGCCTCGCGCTGATGCGCGAAACCAACGATGGCTTTCGCATCGCCGAGGAGGACTTGCGCCTGCGCGGTGGCGGCGAAGTGCTTGGCACGCGCCAGTCGGGCGAAGCGCGGTTTAGGCTCGCCAGCATCGAGCAAATGACCGCGATGATCGCGACCGCGACCGACGATGCGCGGTTGTTGGTGGATCGGGACGGCGGCTTGGACGGGCCGCGTGGGCAGGCGGCGCGGACGGCGCTCTATCTGTTCGAACGCGATGCGGCAGTGGGGCTGTTGCGGGCGGGTTAGCGCGACACGTCCCGTACGACCGCACCCATCTGCAAGGGCGTAAGCGGTTCGCGGAACGCCGCGCCTATGCGTTCGCCCAATACCCAGACGATATCGGCGCGCACCCAGCCGACCACCGGCATGTCGATGCGGATCGGTTCGCGTTCGCACTGGTCCATATCGGTGATCGCCATGAATCCGTCCTCGGACAGGTTGAGCAACCGAACCCCTGACAGCCGCCCTTCACGGTCAGTCATCAGCGTGTCGGCCCGGATGTCCTCACGCGCGGCACGGCGGCGGTTGATATGTGCGATGTGCGCGGCGAGCGGTTCGGCGGTGGCGGTCTGCATGGTTGTGCAGGGTTGCGCCCGTGCAACGATTTTTTCGTGAAGAATCAATGTTGAAAAGGTGTTTACCCTGTCAGCGGACGATCAGTCCGTGCTGCTTCTTCCCCGCCGACACCTTCACGGGTTCGGCTCCCGGCGCGATCAACGCCGTCTCGTCAGTGACCTTCTCCCCGTCGATCCGCGCGCCGCCACCAGCGATCAGACGACGTGCCTCGCCCTTTGACGCGGCGAATTTCAACGCAACCAGTGCATCGACGATGTTGATGACTTCGGTGGCAATGGCGTGGCTGGGCAGGTCGTCGCCATGCCCGCCCGCAAAGGTCGCGTCCGCCGTAAGCTCTGCCATCTTGGCTGCCGGAACCCCATGCGCCATTGCAGTCGCTTCATAGGCGAGGAGGCGCTTCGCCCCGTTGATCTCCGCACCCTGCAGCTCTTCGTGCCGCTCGATCTCGCCCAGCGGCAAATCGGTGAACAGCCGCATGAAGCGCCCGACATCGCCGTCCGCCGTGTTCCGCCAGAACTGCCAGTAATCATAGGGTGACAGCGCATCGGCGTTCAGCCACACCGCACCCGACGCGGTTTTGCCCATCTTGCCGCCGTCCGCTGTCGTGATCAGCGGCGTCGTCAGCCCGAACAACTGCGTCGAATCGATCCGCCGCGTCAGCTCGATCCCGTTGACGATATTCCCCCATTGGTCGCTGCCGCCCATCTGGAGCCGACACCCGGTGCGGCGCGACAGTTCGAGAAAGTCGTACGCCTGCAGGATCATATAGTTGAATTCGAGGAAGGTCAGCGGCTGTTCGCGCTCCAGCCGCAGTTTGACCGAATCGAAGGTCAGCATCCGGTTGATCGTGAAATGCTTGCCGACATCGCGCAGGAACGGGACATATTCCAGGGTATCGAGCCAGTCGGCGTTGTCGATCATGACCGCATCGGTCGGCCCGTCGCCAAACGTCAGAAAGCGTTCGAACACGCGACGGATGCCGGCAATGTTGGCCGCGATATCGTCGTTAGTCAGGATTTTGCGCGACTCATCCTTGCCCGACGGGTCGCCGATCTTGGTCGTGCCGCCGCCCATGATGACGACGGGCTTGTGCCCGCTCAATTGCAGGCGGCGCAGCATCATGATCTGGACGAGGCTGCCGACGTGCAGGCTAGGTGCGGTCGCGTCGAAACCGATGTACCCAGGCACGACCGACGTCTGCGCGAGCGCATCGAGCGCGCCCGCATCGGTGATCTGGTGGATATAGCCTCGCGACGATAGGGTGCGGAGCAGGTCGGACTGGTATTCGGTCATGGCGCGGCTTTAGCGGGAAGGGGAGAAAGAAGGGAAGGGCTTCGACAAGCTCAGCCAAGTCGGGTGGGGGAGCAGCTCTCTCAAACCG
>JANNVL010000104.1:0-11266 GCA_031408195.1 Sphingomonadales bacterium
CCCCCTTGCGCGCCCCTTTCGCCCTCATTAGGGCTGATTGCCGAACTTACCCTCATATGAACGAGAAGGATTCTTCATGAGCGAGACCGCCGACCGGGTGAAGAAGATTGTCGTCGAGCACCTCGGCGTCGACGCGGACAAGGTGACCGAAGAGTCGAGCTTCATCGACGATCTGGGCGCGGACAGCCTCGACATCGTCGAGTTGGTGATGGCGTTCGAAGAAGAATTCGGCGTCGAAATTCCCGACGATGCGGCGGAAAAGATTTCGACCGTGAAGGACGCGATATCGTTTATCGATTCGAACAAGGCCTGACCCTGCCACAGGCTGATTCACGGCTTGAACAGGCTCGGCCCGGACAGGGTCGGGCCTGTTTGCATTTGGGGGATTGAAGATGCGTCGTGTCGTCGTAACCGGCCTCGGCCTCGTCACACCGCTCGGCGGCGATGTCGAGACGAGTTGGGCCAACATCCTGGCGTCGAAATCGGGCGCGGCGCGGATCACGCGGTTCGATCCCGAAGGCTATAAATGCACCATCGCGTGCGAAGTGAAGCCCGCCGATCATCCTTATGGCTTCGACCCCGACAAGCGCGTCGATCACAAGGTCCAGCGCCAGGTCGATCCGTTCATCATCTATGGCATCGATGCCGCCGGTCAGGCGCTCGAGGACGCAGGGCTGACCGACGCGAGCGAGGAAATGCGGCTGCGGATCGGATGTTCGATCGGCTCGGGCATCGGCGGCTTGCCGGGCATCGCGAGCGAGTCGCTGGTTTTGGCCGAAAAAGGGCCGGGTCGGGTGTCGCCGCATTTCGTCCACGGTCGCCTCATCAACCTGATTTCGGGGCAGGTCAGCATCAAATACGGGCTGATGGGGCCGAACCACGCGGTCGTCACGGCGTGTGCGACCGGTGTGCATTCCATCGGCGACGCCGCGCGGATGATCATGATGGACGACGCCGATGTGATGGTCGCGGGCGGGTCCGAAGGCGCGATCTGTCCCCTCGGCATTGCGGGTTTCGCGCAGGCGCGGGCGCTGTCGACGGGGTATAACGACACACCCGAAAAGGCTTCGCGCCCCTACGATCAGGGCCGCGACGGTTTCGTCATGGGCGAGGGCGCGGGCGTCGTGATCCTCGAAGAATACGAGCATGCCAAGGCGCGCGGCGCGAAGATTTACGCTGAAATCCTTGGCTATGGCCTGTCGGGCGATGCCTATCATGTGACCGCACCGCATCCCGAAGGATCGGGCGCGTATCGCGCGATGGAAATGGCGATGAAGAAATCGGGACTGAGCCTGGCCGAGATCGACTATGTCAACGCGCATGGCACTTCGACGCCGCTCGGTGACGAGCTCGAACTCGGTGCAGTGCGGCGGCTGTTCGGCCCGGCACTGGAGACGATGTCGATGTCCTCCACCAAGTCCGCCATCGGGCATCTGCTTGGCGGCGCAGGCGCGGTCGAGAGCATCTTCTGCATCTTGGCGATTCGCGACCAGATCGTGCCGCCGACGCTCAACCTCGACAACCCAAGTGAGAGCTGTGTCGGTGTGGACCTGGTGCCGCATGTCGCCAAGAAGCGCCGCGTGAAGGCGGTGCTCAACAATAGTTTCGGGTTCGGCGGGACCAATGCGTCGCTGGTGATGCGCGCCGTCTAAAGCCGCAGGCCGGTTGCTTCGGGAAGGCCCGCCATCAGATTGAGGCTCTGCACGGCAGCACCGCTTGCGCCCTTGCCGAGGTTGTCGAGTGCGGCGACGAGGCGGCATTGGGTGCCCTCCGCATTGCCGAAGACGAACAGCTCCATGCCATCGCTGTTCGCCATATGCTCGACGGTCAGGTTGGCCTCGTCGAATTCGCGCGCCCGCACGATTTTTGACCCTTCGTAAAACCAAGAAAGCGTGTCGCGCGCCTTCGCAGCATCGACGCCGAACAGGGGTATATCGACGATCATGCCGCGATGCGTCGCCGCGACCGACGGCGCGAACAGCGGCGCGTGGGTCAGGCCCGTGTGGCGCAGCATTTCCGGCACATGTTTATGTGCCAAGGTCAGCGCATAGGTGCGCCATGCGGTCGGTGCCGCGCCGCTTTCGAATTCGGCAATCATTGCCTTGCCGCCACCCGAATACCCCGACACGGCATAGCAGCTGAGCCGCGCGCCGCCGCCGATCAGGCTGGCGCGGACCAACGGCGCGACGAGTGCAACGAATCCGGTCGAATAGCAGCCGGGGTTCGACACCCGCTTGGCCTGCGCCACGGTGTCGCGGCCGACGAGTTCGGGGAAGCCGAACGTCCAGTCCTTGGCGGTCCGGTGTGCGGTCGAGGCATCGATCACGCGGGTGCCGGGATTGTCTATCAGCGCGACCGCTTCGCGCGCGGCGTCGTCGGGCAGGCACAGGATAACGACATCGGCGGCGTTCAGCGCGGCTCGTCGCGCGTCTGCATCCTTGCGACGGGTATCATCGAGCTGGATCAGGTCGAATTCTGCGCGGCCCGCGAGACGGGCCTCGATTTCCAAGCCAGTCGTCCCTGCCGCGCCGTCGATGAACACACGCATCATGGCAGGTCGAGCGCTGCCGCGTCGACATAGCCGACCGATCCTGCGGCATCGCCGCGCCCCCATGCCCAGCTCTGGCCGATGTCGACGAGGTGAAAGACATCGCCTTTGGTCAGGCTGGCAACGGCGGCGCTCGTTCTATCCGGATGGGCATTGATAACGGCATCGGCGCGTGCGACGACCGCCATTGGTTCGGCATAGTGCTGGGCGAACACGCGACCGGCGACTTCGAGTTCGGCGAGATCGCGGCGGACGGCGTGCCGACCAGCCTCCAGCGCGACCGTTGGCCCTGTCAAACGAACCTGCTTACGCGGCGCGGCGGCTGTTCTCGCCGCTGACAAGTCGTCCGAATTCGCCAAGAAAATCTGTCCCCGCCCTTGTCTGCGCGACGAAGACATTTCGCCGGTCGTTCTCGTCACGCTGGCGCGCCAGATAGCCGAGAGCGCCTAACCTGTTCAAGGCGCGTGTGACGACTGGTTTCGAGACGCTCAAATCGCGCGCCAAACCACGCACCGTATGAGGGCCGGGCGTTTCGTAGACGACCATCAGCAGCGCCATCTGTCGGTTGGTAAGATCGGGGTGGCCCGAGCGAACATAGTCCAGCAGGGTGTTCATCCAGTCGGTCAGCATAGATCGCGGCACAGGTAATTCCTCGGATGCCCCAGTTAATACAAAGGCGGTTTATCGGGGAAGAACGTGCGGCGGGCGAAACGGTTGCGTCGTGCGCTTACCCGAAGCGCGCTTGCAGCATTGCCCAGACCGCGCGCAGCCCGAGCGCCTCGCCGCCTTTCGGGCGTCCGGGCTTGGCGGCTGGCCTCCAGGCAAATGTGTCGAGATGCAGCCACGGTATCACATCGGGTACGAAGCGCTGCAGGAACAGCGCCGCCGTTACCGCGCCTGCGAAACCGCCGTCGGGCGAATTGTTGAGATCGGCGATGTCCGATTTGAGCATGTCTTCGTAACCGGCGTGGAGCGGCAAGCGCCACAGCGGATCATCGGTGGCGAGACCAGCGGCAAGCACCGATGCGGCGAGGTCGTCGTCATTGGCGAAGGTTGCAGGCAGATCGGGGCCGAGCGCGACGCGGGCGGCACCGGTGAGGGTGGCGAAGTCGATCATCAGGGCTGGGTTGCTCTCAGATGCCCTGGTCAGTGCGTCGGCGAGCACGAGCCGTCCCTCGGCATCGGTGTTGGCGATTTCGACGGTCAGTCCCTGACGGCTGGTCAGCACGTCGCCGGGGCGAAAGGCATTGCCGGCAATGGCGTTTTCGACGGCGGGGATGAGCAGGTGCAGCCGGACCGGTAGCCGCGCGGCAATGACCAGTTGCGCGAGTGCCAGCGCATGGGCTGCGCCACCCATGTCTTTCTTCATCAGGCGCATTCCCGATGACGGCTTGATGTCGAGGCCACCGCTGTCGAAGCAGACGCCCTTGCCGATGATGGCGAGGCGCGGGTTGGCGGGATCGCCCCATTCGAGCTCGATCAGGCGCGGGGCAAAGTCGCGGGCGGCGGCAAGCCCGACGGCGTGGATCATCGGAAAGCCGGTCTCGAGTTCGCCGCCGCGCGTGACGGTCAGCGTCGCGTCATAGGTCTTGGCAAGCTGCGCGGCTTCGGCCTCCAACTGCGGCGGCCCCATATCGGCAGCGGGGGTGTTGACCAGATCGCGGACCAGCGCGACGGCTTCAGCGATCTGGACGAAGCTCTCGATCCGGGCGGGTTCGTCGCTCAACAGGATGCGCGGGCCGGTGGCTTTGTCCTCCTTCTTATAGCGGTCGAACCTGTATTGAGCGAGCAACCAGCCGAGCGGTGCGGGGCCGGGTGAACCGCTGGCAAGGCGATAGCTTCCCTCGGGCAACGTCTCGGCGAGTTTGGCGAGGCACCACGACGAGAGGCCGTCGATGTTGGCGACCACAGTGACGACCGACCAATCATCGGCATCATCGCCCGGCAGGATCGCGCTGGCATAGCCGGTCGGTTTCAGCTTTTGTGCGGTGGCGGCAACGCGCGCGCGGGCGGGTTGCGCGGCAAACCAAGCATCGAAGCAGTTCTTGTCGATGAAATGGATTTTGCGCGCGGGCTGTCCCCGGTCTGCTTGAAGCAAGGTGGCAAAATCGTTCAAGCCGGCACGCCGAACAGGTCGTGGTCGTCGGCGTCCTCGATCAGCACGGGCGCGATGTCGCCTTGTGTCAGGCCACCCGCATCGCGGAGGAAGACGTTGCCGTCGATTTCGGGGGCGTCGGCTTGGGAGCGCCCCGTTGCGCCGCCGTCTTCGTCGATTTCGTCGATGATGACGTCGAGGGTGCGACCGACTTTGCTGCTGAGTTTTTCGGCGCTGATGCGCGCGGTTAGTTCCATCAGGCGGGCGTAGCGTTCTTCCTTGACGGCTTCGGGCACTTGGTCGGGCAGCGCGTTGGCGGCGGCTCCCTCGACCGGTTCGAAGCGGAACGCCCCGACGCGGTCGAGCTGCGCCTCCGTTAGCCAGTCCATCAGATACTGGAAATCGGCCTCGGTCTCGCCGGGAAAGCCGACGACGAAGGTCGAGCGAATGGCGATGTCGGGGCAGATTTTGCGCCAGCGGTGGATGCGTTCGAGCACTTTGGCTTCGTTGGCGGGGCGCTTCATGGCGCGCAGCACCGAGGGCGCGGCGTGCTGGAACGGGATGTCGAGATACGGCGTGACCAGTCCCTCGGCCATCAGGGGGATGACCTGATCGACATGGGGGTAGGGATAGACATAGTGGAGGCGGACCCATGCTCCCAGCGAACCCAGATCGCGCGCGAGATCGGTCATGTGCGCGCGCACCTCGCGGCCGTGCCAGTCGCGCGGCTGGTGACGGATATCCACGCCATAAGCCGAGGTGTCCTGCGAAATCACCAGCAACTCGCGCGTGCCCGCCGCGACCAGCTTTTCAGCTTCGCGCAGGATGGCGTCGGGGCGGCGCGAAACGAGGTCGCCGCGGATGCTGGGGATGATGCAGAACGAACAGCGGTGGTTGCAGCCCTCCGAAATCTTCAGATAGCTATAGTGGCGCGGGGTGAGTTTCAGGCCGCTGTCGGGAACGAGGTTGAGGAACGCATTGGCGGGCATCGGGGCCGCTTCATGGACCGCGCCGACGACGGCCTCATATTGGTGCGCGCCACTGATCGCGAGGACGTTGGGAAAACGCGCGCGGATCATCGCGGCTTCGTTGCCGAGGCATCCCGTCACGATGACGCGACCGTTTTCAGCCAGCGCCTCACCGATGGCTTCGAGCGATTCCTCCTTGGCGGAATCGAGGAAGCCACAGGTGTTGACCAGCACGACATCGGCCCCGGCATAGTCGGGCGACAGGCCGTAGCCGTCGGCGCGCAGCTTGGTCAGGATGCGTTCGCTGTCGACCAAAGCCTTGGGACAGCCGAGCGAAACCATGCCGACCAGAGGGATTTTGGGCGGCGGGGTGGGGAGAATTGTTGCCATGGGAGTGCGCGCGCATAGCGACTATGCGACGGTTGCGCCAGATGCGGGGATGGTGGGCGCTGACGGGCTCGAACCGCCGACCCTCTCGGTGTAAACGAGATGCTCTACCAACTGAGCTAAGCGCCCACGCCGATGCTCCTGCCGCAAAGCGCGGGCGGCATCAACCCGTCAGAACATTCGCCCGGTCGTCCGCAGCAGATGCACCGTGCGGATCGCGCCATAGGTCAGCAAGCCGATGGGGCCGAGCAGGAAGGTCAGCACCAGCGGCACGATAACCGCCCAGTGGGGAATGCCGGTCTTGCCCGCATCCTCGACCACCCACGCGCCGGTGAACAGGTCGAAGGCGAGGAAGTGCGTCCAGCCGAGCATGACATTGCCAGGCATCGTGAACAGCGCCGAGACGCCCGCGAGCGTCGAAAAACTGCCGCCATCGACCGGTTGGGTGATCGTGAACAGCTGGATGAAATACGTCAGCGCAAGCACGGCGGACAGGATGCGCGCGGTGCGGATGAGCGGGACGCGGGCCAGCGGCGCGGCGAGGAGCGCGACCCAGCCGGCGAGGGCGAGGAGCGAGCACAGGCTGAAAATACGTTCGAGGTCCATGATTATAGCTCCCTCACCAGTTTCACCGCACTTGCCGCCCATGCGGGGTCAGTGACGATCTGTTGCTTGCCGCCGGGTTCGAGCGGGAGAATCTGCAACCGGTCCCCTTCGCGGCCGATCAGGCGGCCGAAGATGAAGCGGCCCGCCGGTCTGGGCAACAGGACGTCGCGGTTGAGCAGCCCCGCGTAACCGTCGGGCGCAACTTTCGCGCACCAGATCACGTCGCCGCGCCGGTAATCGCCGATGCCGTCATCGACCTTTATGGCCACCATATCGCCGGTCGGGGTCGGCGGGGTGACCACTTCGTCGCGGCGCGGGGCGAGCGCGCCGTCGCGGGTAAGGATCGCGATGACGGGCAAATCGGCGCGGTCGGGCAATTCGACGAGGTCGCCTGCCGTCACACCCAATGCTGCCGCAATCCGGTTGAGCCAGCCGACCGATACGGTTCGTGTGCCGGTCTCCAGCCGCCCGATGGTCTGTGCGGTCGTGGGTGGCGCGCAAGCGAGTGCCACATCGAGCAAGGTCAGCCTTTTGGCTCGGCGGACTTCACGGATGCGGGTAATCATATTGGCGGCTCCTAACCGGTGCGGATTTTTCCTCTGTCCTACAGATTGCGACTCGTGGCAAGCCCATTTGGTGATTCGAATGAGGAGCAATAAATGACTCTGGCCCAACAGTTGAAAGATCAGCGGATTCCCGGATCGGCGCGCGTCGTGACGATGAACCTGTCGGAAAGTCCGCTCGGCTGGTTGCGCGCACGCGGGCTGGTGTCGTCGCGCCAGTTCGATGCGGGGGAGAAACTGCGCGGCGATTTCGAGCGGGCGTCGCTCGGGCCGAGCGTGACGATGCGCTGGGACGCGAGCGGGGTGCGCGGCGCGCGTGGCCTTGCTCCGGACGCCCCCGACCGAACGACGGGGCAGTTGGCAGCGAAGCAACGGTTCGACGGCGCGATTGCGGCGGCGGGCGCGGGGCTGGCGGATATCCTGTGGCGGACGGTGTGTGCGTGTGAGAGCATGCCCGATGCCGAACGCACGCTCGGCTGGCCGGCACGCAGCGGGCGGCTGGTGCTGGGGATGGCGCTCGACCGGGTGGCGGATTACTACCGGTTATAGGGAGAAATTTATGCCGCAGCAGATCACCGTTACCCGCGCCGCGATTGCCGAAACCGCGCTGACTGAAATTTCCTTGCCGGTGCTCGCCTCCGGGCAGGCGCTGCTGAAGGTCGACCAGTTTGCCATCACGTCCAATAATGTGACGTACGGGGCAATCGGCGATGCGTTCGGTTACTGGGACTTTTTTCCGGCAGGTGCGGACGGGCAGGGTATCGTGCCAGTGTGGGGCCATGCGACGGTCGCCGATGCGGGCGATACCGGGCTGACAGCGGGCGAGCGGGTCTACGGGTATTTGCCGATGGCGACGCATCTGGTGGTCGAGCCGGTGCGGACCAGCGCGGGCGGGTTCACCGATGGCGCGGCGCACCGCCAGGCGCGGGCGGCAGTGTACAACCAGTACCGGCGCCTCGATGGCGACCCGGGGCATGTTGCGGGCGGCGAGGATGTTCGTGCCGTTTTCGAGCCATTGTTCCTGACATCGTTCCTGATCGAGGCGATGTTCCGGCGCGCCAATGAAAACGGGGACGCCTGGCATGGCGCGCAGCGGCTGATTGTCACCAGCGCATCGTCGAAGACCGCAATGGCGCTGGCGCATGTTGCGCGTGCCGCTTCGCCGGACATTGAGCGGATCGGGCTGACCTCGGCCAAGAACATCGGCTTTGTCGAGCGGACGGGCTTGTACGACCGGGTGCTCGGCTATGACGAGATGGGCGAAATCGGTGCCGGCAGCGCGGTGTCGGTCGATTTCGCGGGCAATGGTGCGACGCTCGCCAGCCTGCACGCGGCGGTCGGCGATGACCTGAAATACTCGTGCCTGGTCGGTGTGACCGACTGGCAGCATCGCGGCGGATTCGGTGCGCGGGAAATCACCGGACCCAAACCAATCCTGTTCTTCGCGCCCGACCATATTGCAACGACGATTGCCGAACTCGGGCCAAAGGGCTTCCAGCTCGCCGTCGCCGACCGCTGGCGCGCGTTCGCGGGCGATGCGGCCAAGCTGGTCAAGGTGGAGGAAGTCGCAGGGCTGGCGGCGGCGATCCCGGCCTGGGTTGCGGCAGTCGAGGGGCGGACGTCGCCCGATGTGGGTGTGGTGGTGCGGGTTTAGGGAGCGGCTTTCGATAACAAACCGGCCATTCCCGGTCGAGGACGGCCTCACTAAAACCGACCGTCTGTTCACACGCCCTGAATTCGGCAACTATACCGGTTGCAGGCAAGGGGCAGAATGGAGGCGTCGATGGCACGAGCAATAGTTACCGGGGCGCGACGGGGAATCGGTCGCGAGATCGCTTTGTCGCTCGCGCGTGAGGGCCACGCGGTCGTCGCAACGATGCGGCGCACCGACGGCTGCGACTTGATCGATATCGCACGCCGCGAGAATCTCTCGATTGTCGTTGCCGACCTCGACGTCGATGACGATGCTTCGGTCGCCCGGTTCTTTGCGACGTCGGTCGCTAGCGCCGAACCCATCGACATCCTGATCAACAATGCCGGCATCCTGTCGATCAACGCCATCGAGGATGAAACCATCGCCACCATGCAGGCGATCATGAACACCAATTTTTTCGGGGCGGTCAGGTGCATGAAAGCCGTGGTGCCGACGATGCGCGCACGCGGCAGCGGGCTGATCATCAACATCTCGTCGATCTCGGGGCGAATGGCGCCGTTCGCGTCAGGAGCCTACACGGCATCAAAACACGCGCTTGAAGCGGCCAGTGAGGCAATGGCGCAGGAACTCGCACCCTTTGGTGTCCGTATCGCGCTGGTCGAGCCGGGGATCACCGCGACCGATATGGCCGTCGCCAATCTGCCCAAGCCGCGCGCCGACAGCGCCTATCCGCACGGCGGGCGCATGGTCGCCCTGAATGCCGATGCAGCAAAAGGCACACCCCCGACGGTGGTGGCCAACACAGTGCTCGATATCGTCAGCGGTCGCACCACCTCCTTCCGCACATTGTGTGGCGAGGATGCACATATGTTCATCGGCTTGCGCGAAGGCATGACCGACGAGGCGTGGATCGCGATGAGTGATACGCTCGATGACGGCCTATTTTTCAAGAGATTTGGTGCCGCAATCGCTGGCGGTTGAGCCGCAGATCTGCTCGATTTAGCTCACGCTAGCGGGTGATGACGTGAGGTTGATTGATCTGGTTCCCCTCCCGGCCTTCCGGGAGGGGTTAGGGGTGGCCGAGCGGTGCTTCTTGAAAAAGAAGAAAAGCCACCCCCCGTCTCTCCACGAAGTCGTGGAGAGGCGCCAATTGGTTCAACCTGACGTCATCACGCTCTAAATCGGCGCTCAGATTAGCGACACCGAACTTCCGCCTGGTTGCGCTCGATCGCACGTCCGGCCAACCCGCCGAGTGCCGCGCCGATCAGCGTGCCGACGGTGCGCGAGCGGCCACCGTCGATGACATTGCCGAGCACACCGCCACCGGCTGCGCCGATGATGAGGCCGGTCGTACCGTCGCTGCGCTTGCAATAGTAACGCCCGTCGTTGCCACGATAGACGCGGTCGTCCGACGCCATCACACGCTCTTGATAGCGCGGATCGTCGCGGTAATAGCGCGAGGGCTCGTACCCGGTTTCGACGCGCTCATCATTGTACCGGTCATCGTACTGGCCGTTATTGTAATTCTGGTTGCGATATCCGCCGCGACGGTCGTTGTTGCGCGCGGCGCGGTAACGGTCCGATTCGGCACGGAACAGCGCGAGTTCGCGGTCCATGCGGTCCTGTGCGGTGGCAAAGCGGGCATCGTCGGCGCGGGTCTGGGCAACCGAGGGGGCGGCACAGGCCATCGACGCGGTGGCGCATAAAATGGCAATCGTCTTGATATTCATCGTCTCTCTCCGTGGGGAACGGCGCTGTAACGACCGGCCAGCGCGGTTCGTTGCATGAACGGCATGTTCATCCGCTCCATGCAAATTCGCCCCTTGAGGGGCGACGGCGAAGCCGGGGGTGCGAAGTTAGCCAGCGGCAGCTGGCTGCGCGCTGCCGCGCGCGTCTTCGCACCCCCGCTGCGCGTCGCCCCTCAAGGGGCGAATTTTTGTATTGCGTGTGGGTAATGTTCTTTATATGTTCTATCAATGCTTTCCGGTCCACGCCGCACTGTGCTCCGCGCGCGACAGCTTCGCCGCGAAATGACGCTACCTGAAATCATCCTGTGGTTTCAGGTAGCGTCAGCGGCCCGAAGGGTTCAAATTCCGGCATCAGCATCCGGCAGGAGTCTATAAGCTCGATTTCTATTGCGACGTGGCGCGGCTGTGCCTCGAGGTCGATGGCGAAGCGCATGAACGCGGCGACAATCCGGAACGTGATGCGGTGCGCGATGCGTGGCTGGCGACAATGGGGGTCGTGACGATGCGGATCGCGGCACGCGATGTGCTGAGGAATCTGGAAGGCGTGATAATCGCGGTTGTGGAGAGGGCAAAGGAACGCGCACCACAAAATTCGCGTCGCCGAGGGACGAATTAGCTTACTCTAAATCCGCCCCTTGAGGGGCGAATTTGCTTACTCTCAATCCACCCCTTGAGGGGTGGCGGCGAAGCCGGGGGT
>JANNVL010000105.1:0-64937 GCA_031408195.1 Sphingomonadales bacterium
CGCGCGGGCGAGTGTGGACGCCGATATCGTCATCGCCAATCACGCGTTGGTGATGATCAACGCCGCGCGGGGCCGCGAAATGGCGAACCGCCCGACGCGGATCGTGTTCGACGAGGGACATCATGTCTTCGATGCCGCCGATTCGACCTTTTCGGCGGCGCTGACCGGGCAGGAAGCGATCGAATTACGCCGCTGGGTGATCGGGCCGGAGGGGACGTCGCGCGGGCGGCGGCGCGGGTTGTCGGCGAGGCTGGCGGATGTCGCAAGCTACGACGAGGTGGGCGGGATCGCCATCGCGGCGGCGACGGTCGCGGCACAGGCGCTGCCCTCCGACGGGTGGCTGGCGCGCATTGCCGAGGGGTCGCCGTTCGGTCCGGTAGAGACGTTGCTCTCTGCCGTACGCGGCCTCGTCTATGCGCGCAGCACCGCCGAAGACGCAGGTTATGGACTGGAAACCGAAGCCGCCGAACTCGACGGGCCGACCATCGAGGCCGCTGCTGCTGCCGCGACCGCGCTCGACGGCCTGCTGCGTCCGCTGGTTGCGCTTGGGCGGCGGCTGGAAGCGGTGCTCGACGACCCGCCCGATTGGCTCGACAGCGCGGCGCGTGCGCGGATCGAGGGGGCCATCGCCTCGCTCGGCTGGCGGCGCGACACGGTTGCGGCATGGCTGGCGATGCTGGCGCGCGTCGGCGGACCAACCGATCCCGACTTTGTCGATTGGCTGGCGGTGAGCCGGATCGAGGGGCGCGACCTCGACATCGGGCTGCACCGCCATTGGCTCGACCCGACGCGGCCCTTTGCTGATGCGGTGCTGAAGCCCGCGCACGGGGTACTGATGACCTCGGCGACGCTGACCGGCGGCGGCGACTGGGCGCAGGCCGAGGCGCTCAGCGGCACCAACCATCTCGATCATCCGCCCGCCGTGTTCACGGTGAAGAGTCCGTTCGACTATGCCACGCAGTCCGAAGTGCTGATCGTCACCGATGTGACGCGCGGCGATATGGGCGCGCTGGCGAACGCCTATGCGCGGCTGATTGCGGCGTCGGGCGGCGGAACATTGGGGCTGTTCACCGCGATCCGGCGGTTGCGGACGGTGCACGCCCGCATTGCCGACCGGCTCGCGCGAGACGGGCTGCCGCTCTATGCCCAGCATGTCGATCCGATCGATACGGGAACGCTCGTCGATATCTTTCGCGACGACCCGCGCGCGAGCCTCATCGGCACCGATGCTCTACGCGACGGGGTCGATGTTCCGGGAAATTCGCTCAGGACCGTCGTGATGGAGGGCATTCCGTGGCCGCGCCCGACCGTGCTCCACGCCGCGCGCCGTGCTGCCAACGGGGGCAGCGCGCATGACGACCGGATCGTGCGGGCGCGGCTGGCGCAGGCGTTCGGGCGATTGATCCGGCGGGCGGACGATCACGGGACGTTCGTCATTTTGTCCGCCGCCGTCCCCTCGCGTCTGCTGACCGCATTTCCGGAAGGGACGCCGGTCTCGCGGGTGACGCTCGACGAGGCAGTGGCGCGGGTGTCATTACGTCTTCCAACCGTCACGCCCTTGGTGCATCAGGAGGCGCAATGAAGACCCTGACTTTGCTCCGCCATGCCAAATCGGGCTGGGACGATCCCGTCGCGCGCGATTTCGACCGCGCCCTCAACCCGCGCGGGATGCGCGGGGCAAAGACGGTCGGGTTGCATATGCGCCAGATCGGTCTGTCGTTCGACGCGGTGGTGTCGTCACCTGCCGTGCGCTGTGTCGATACGCTCGACGGGGTGTGGGAGGGCTATGGCCGGACGCTGCATCCCAAATGGGACCGGCGCATCTATTTGGCGTCGGGCGTGACGTTGTTGGATGTGGTCCATGACCAGCCGGACGATGTCGAGCGGCTGCTGATGTGCGGCCACAATCCGGGCCTCGAAGATTTGATTCTGATGCTCGTGCCCGACAATGTCGAAGACGGCTTGCGCGACGATGTTGAAGAGAAATTCCCGACCGCCAGCATTGCAGAGCTGACTTTCGACGTCGATCACTGGGCCGATGTGGCGAGTGGCAAAGGACATCTGACGCGCTTTATCCGTCCGCGCGATCTCGACGCGGCGCTGGGGCCGGACGACTGATGCAGTTGCGCCGTGCGGGCGTTGCCGATGCTGCGAAACTGAGTCTCATCGGGTGCGCGACCTTTATCGAGAGTTTCGCCAACGACCATGATGGTGACGAAGTCGTGCGGTACCTTTCGAGCGACCAGTCGCCCGACTGGTATGCGCGCGAACTGTCCGATCCATCCAAGGCGGCATGGCTGGTCGAGGAAGCGGTCGGCTGTCCGGTCGGCTATGCAATGGCGATTCCCGCTGCGCTGCCCGGCACCGATGCGGCGACCGATGTCGAGCTGAAGCGCATCTACATGCTGTCGAAATGGCATGGCGGCGGCTGGGGCGCGAAATTGTTCAAAGCCGCAGAAGACGAAGCGCGGGCGCGCGGCGCGCAACGGCTGGTGCTGAGCGTCTATGTCGAGAATATCTCCGCGCAGAAATTCTATGCGTCGCGCGGGTTCGACACCATCGGACGTTGGGTGTTCGAGGGGTTCGACACGAGCGAGGACTTTATCCTCGCCAAAACGCTTTAATCTTCGAGCGCCGCCACAAGCGCACCGCGAATGCGGGTCAGATCGGCAAGCAGCGAACCGATGTGGCCCGATGCCGCTGGCGACACGGAGGCCGGACTTGTCTCCACTTCTTTCCCGGCCAGCAGTTTCTGCACGCCCTTGATCGTATAGCCGTCACGACCAAGCGCAGTGGCAATGCGGCGGACCAGCGCGACGTCTTCGGGCCGGTAATAGCGGCGGTTGCCCGCGCGGGTCAGCGGGCGAAGCTGGGGGAAGCGGGTTTCCCAATAGCGCAGGATATGTTGCTGCAACCCCAGTTCGGCGGCCAATTCGCCGATGGTGCGGAATGCGCTGTCGCTCTTGCCGGAATCAGCCAAGATGCAGTTACCCTGCCTCGACGATGCGATCACGCATGATCTGGCTGGCGCGGAAAGTAAGCACGCGGCGCGGGGCGATCGGCACTTCGATGCCTGTCTTGGGATTGCGGCCGACGCGCTCGGCCTTGTCGCGCAGGATGAAAGTGCCAAAGCCGGAAATCTTCACATTCTCGCCTTTGGACAGCGGCTCGCACATATGGCGCAAAATGCCCTCGACCAGCCCCGACGAATCGGCGCGCGACAGCCCGATCTTGCGATGGATCGATTCGGCGATGTCCGCGCGGGTCAAGTTACCGGTCTTTGCCATATATTCCCCCGAGTTTCTGGCACATTACCCGCATCTTAACCAGCGGGGCCGCGCCGTCAAATCACCAGCGCAGAACCGCCGCGCCCCAAGTGAAACCGCCACCCATGGCTTCGAGCACAACAATGTCGCCCGCTTTGATCCGTCCGTCGCGCACAGCGGTGTCGAGCGCGAGCGGCACTGAGGCGGCGGAGGTGTTGGCGTGGTCAGCAACTGTGACGACGACTTTATCCGGCGCAAGGCCCAGCTTCTTCGCTGTTGCGTCGAGAATACGCGCATTGGCCTGATGCGGGACGACCCAATCGACGTCGGCAGTCGTGAGGTTCGCCAGCGCCAGTGCCTCACCCATCACGCTTGCCAGATTGGTAACGGCGTGGCGAAACACTTCGCGCCCCTTCATGCGGACCTTGCCAACGGTGCCAGTGGTCGAGGGTCCACCATCGACATAGAGCAGCTGGTTGTGCCGCCCGTCGGCATGGAGTTTGGCGGACAATACGCCGCGTTCCGGCACATTGGCATCATCGGTCGCACCCAGCACAATCGCTCCCGCGCCGTCGCCGAACAATACGCACGTCGCGCGGTCTTCCCAGTCAAGGATGCGGCTGAATGTTTCCGACCCGATGACAAGCGCATTCGTCGCCGAACCGGCGCGGATCATGCTTTCTGCGACTGACACCGCGTAGAGAAACCCCGAACATACCGCACCGACGTCGAACGCGACGCAATCGTCGATGCCGAGCGCTGCCTGCACCAGCGTCGCGCTCGCCGGAAAGGTCTGGTCGGGGGTCGCGGTCGCCAACACGATCAGGTCGATGTCGGTTGCCGCCATGCCCGCCGAGACGAGCGCGCGGCGTGCGGCTTCGGTCGCTAGCGTGGAGGTCGTTTCGCCCTCGCCCGCAATATGGCGGAACCGGATGCCGCTGCGCTCGACGATCCATTCATCGGACGTGTCGACGGTTTCGGCCAGTTCCGCGTTCGACACCCGGCGAACCGGCAGCGCCGACCCCGTGCCGAAGACGGCGGCGCGCCTCATTTGCCGGGCTCAGACTGCGCCGTCAGCGCGCGGTGTCCCGCGAAATGGTCGAGATCCTCGGTAATGCGCCGGGTGATGTCGTTTGCGACGAGCTTGGCCGCGACACCGATAGCGTTGGCGACGCCCTTCACATTGGCACTGCCATGGCTCTTCACCACAATGCCATTGAGGCCCAGAAACACCGCGCCGTTGTGATTGTTCGGGTCGAGCCGATGGCGGAGCAATTCGGTGGCGGGCTTCGAGACGAGAAAGCCGAATTTCGAGCGGATCGAGCTGGTGAAGGCAATCCGCAGCAGGTCGGTGACGAAGCGCGCGGTGCCCTCCATCGTCTTGAGCGAAATGTTACCCGAAAACCCGTCGCAGACGACGACATCGGTTTCGCCGCGCGAAATCTTGTCTCCTTCGATAAACCCGCCGAATCGCATCGGCAGGTCGGTCGCTTCACGCAAGAGCGCTGCTGCCTCGCGGATTTCCTCGGTCCCTTTCAGTTCCTCGGTGCCGATGTTGAGCAAATTGACGCGCGGGTTTTCGAGGCCCAGCGCGCAGCGGGCATACGCCGCACCCATCACCGCGAATTCGACGAGATTGCGGGTGTCGCATTCGGTATTCGCACCGAGGTCGAGCATGACGTGATCGGTCTCGCCTAGGCTGGGCAGCAGCGCGGCGAGCGCTGGCCGGTCGATCCCCGGCATCGTCCGCAGCGCGATTTTCGCCATCGCCATCAGCGCGCCGGTGTTACCCGCCGACACCGCAGCAGCGGCAGTGCCTGTTTTCACCGCGTTGACAGCAAGGCCCATCGAGGTCGTCTTGGCGCGGCGGATTGCCTGAGTGGGCTTTTCATCGCCACCGATCACATCGGCGGCATGGATGATGTCCGCAGTTGCCAGCGACGGATGGGCGGCAAGCTCGGCACGGATCGCGGTCTCGTCGCCGACCAGCGCAAATTCAAGCGCGGGCCAGCGTGCTTTGGCCTGTGCGGCACCGGCAATCATCACAGCGGGTCCGGTGTCACCGCCCATCGCGTCTATGGCGATTCGCCGGGCCTGTGTCACCTGCGCCCCCGTCCTTCCGGTTTAGGCGTCGACCGAAAGAATCTCGCGCCCGTTATAATGGCCGCAGGCACCACAAAGATTGTGCGGACGCTTCAGTTCGCCGCAATTCGGGCATTCCTGATACGACGCCGGGGTCAGCGAATCGTGGCTGCGGCGCATGTTGCGCTTCGACGGCGTGGTTTTTCTTTTGGGAACGGCCATGTCTAAATCCTGAAATTCTGTATCGCAGCTCTCGGCACACCGGAGACGAAATCCCGATATGCCTGGGACAAAGCGGCCCGCGAGCGAAGGCGTGCGCCTATACCGATTTACCGTCGCGTTGCAAGCGCGCGCGGCGCGTGCCAGACGCCACGGCGCAATAAGGGGAGCAACACCATGATCATTCTGCCGATTACTTTGACCGCCGCCGGGGGTGCCGCGCTCATCAACCTGTGGCTCGCCATCCGCTGCGGCCAGGTCCGCACCAAGCAAAAGATCGATATGGGCGACGGCGGTAACGAGGCGATGATTGCAGCCATGCGCGCGCAGTCGAACCATGTCGAATACACGCCCTTTGTGCTGATCCTGCTCGCGCTGGTCGAACTTGCCTGGGGCAGCCCGACATGGCTGTGGGTCGTATCGGGCGCTTATATGCTGGCGCGGGTGCTGCACGGACTGGGCATGACCGGCAGTTTCAAGCCCGGACGCCCTGTCGGTATTTTGGTGACGATGCTGGTGACGCTGGGTCTGGCGGGTGTCGCGATTGCAATTCCCTATATGCGGTAGAATGCAGCGGTCGCGCGCCGCTACAGCCTTTTCACCAGTTTCTTCAGGCTGTTATCCATCGCGCGACCAATATCATCGACGATTTCCTTTTCCAGCCCGGTGCGGATGGCCTCGACCTCGTGCGAGGTCAGATGCTCGATCCCGATAAACTTCTCGCGCGCGCCTTTGACCGCGCGGACCAGCTCGTCGAGTTTCGCCTGCATCGACGCGGTGTCACGGTTCGCCGAGTTCTGGATCAGGAAGACCATCAGGAAGGTGACGATGGTGGTGCCGGTGTTGATGACCAGTTGCCACGTCTCGCTGAACGCAAACATCGGGCCAGTGACCGCCCAGACGATGACGACCAGCAGCGCGAGGACGAACGTCGCGGGCTGACCTGCTGCATCAGCGATCCAGGTCGAGATGCGGGTGAAGAACTTGTCGAGGCGGTGTTTCATGGCGACTCCCTCAGGCGGCGGCCAGAATCCGGTCGGCGACATAAGGGTTGGTCGCACGTTCATGGGCAAAGGTCGACATGGCCCCGTGACCCGGCACGAAATTGGTGTGTCCGCCAAGCGGCCACAGCCGCGTGACGATGGCGTCGAGCAAATCCTGATGGTTGCCCATCGGGAAGTCGGTGCGGCCAATGGAACCCTGGAATAGCACGTCGCCGACCATCGCGACGCCCGACGGCGCATGATGGAACACGACATGACCCGGCGTGTGACCGGGGCAATGATAGACGTCGAGCGTCAGATTACCGACGGTCACCGTGTCGCCATTGTCGAGCCAGCGGTCGGGCTCGAACACTTTCCCATTGACGCCGTAGCTGCGGCCGTCGTCCTCGAGGCGGCTGATCCAGAAGCGGTCGGCCTCGTGCGGCCCCTCGATCATAACGCCCAGTTCCTTGGCCAGCGTCCCCGCTTCGCCGCAATGGTCGATATGGCCGTGGGTGATGAGGATTTTCTCGATGGTGACGCCCGCCTGTGCTGCGGCGGCTTTTAGTTTCGGCAAATCGCCGCCGGGATCGACGAACGCCCCGCGCATCGTCGCGGTGCACCAGAACAGGGTGCAATTCTGCTGCAATGGCGTGACCGGGATAATCGCGGCGCGCATAGGGGGCGTGACTGTCATACGGGCGACATGGCGCGCGTGTCTGGACGTGACAAGGGGAGACGACCGTGCTCGACTGGATTGCGATGATTACCGCTGCCGCCCTTTCGACAACGCAACCGCTTGTGATCGCCCATCGCGGCGCGAGCGGGGAGCGGCCCGAACACACGATTGCGGCGTACCAGCTCGCGATCGATCAGGGTGCGGATTTCATCGAACCCGATCTTGTGATGACCAAAGACCGTGTGCTGGTGGCGCGCCACGAAAACGAGATTTCGGAGACGACAGACGTCGCGGCGCGGCCCGAGTTCGTCGCGCGCAAGGCGACCAAGGTCATCGACGGGCAAAGCTATATCGGCTGGTTCACCGAAGACTTCACGCTGGCCGAATTGAAAACATTGCGCGCCCGCGAACGCCTGCCCGATCTGCGTCCGCAGAACCGGCAATATGACGGGCAATTCGAGGTGCCGACGTTCGACGAGGTGCTGGCGCTCGCGGCTAAGACTGGCAAGCGGGTCGGGATTTATCCCGAGATCAAGCACGGCACCTATTTCGACCGTCTCGGCCTCAACATGGAAAAGCCGTTGCTGGCTGCTTTGAAAAAGGTGGGTTACACCAAGAAGAGCGACCCGGTGTTTATCCAGTCGTTCGAGGTCGGCAACCTCCAGCGGCTCCGCAAGGCTACCAAGCTGCGGCTCGTCCAGCTGATCGACGGCAACGGTACGCCTGCCGACCGACCCGATTTGCCCGTAGGCAACATGGTGACCCCGGCGGGCCTCGCCGACATCGCTCGCTATGCCGATGCCATCGGCGTGACCAAGACGCTGATCGTGCCGCGCGACGGGGCGGGGCGGTCGGGCAAGCCGCTGACCCTCGTTGCCGACGCGCACAAGGCGGGACTGAAAGTCCATGTCTGGACGTTCCGTGCCGAAAATGTCTTCCTGCCTGCTGAATTGCGTGTCGGGCGCGAGCAGGAGGGGCATGGCGACCTGGCCGCCGAAATCCGCCAGTTCTACGCGCTCGGTGTGGACGGGGTGTTCAGCGACTATCCGGGCATATCGGTGAGCGCGCGGCGACCGTGACCGCTGGTCCGGGTTAGCCGCCTGCGGCGAAACTGGCCCAGTCGACCGGCGCAAAACGGTCCAGCATCGCGTTTGCCTCCGGCATCGGATATTTCAGCCCTGTCGCGCAGTTGAACAGGACACAGCGGTCGGTGTCTTCGATCAGGCCGGTATCGACCGCGACCTCCCATGCCGCCGCCGTCGCTGCGCCTTCGGGGCAGAGCAGCAGGCCATCTTCACGCGCGATGCGGTCGCGGGCGGCCATGATCGCGGGGTCGCCCACCGCGATGGCGAAGCCGCCGGATTCGCGCACCGCGTCGAGGATCAGGAAATCGCCGATGGCACCCGGCACGCGGATGCCCGCTGCAACGGTTGCGGCGTCCTCCCATTTCTCGGCATGGCGCGCGCCTGCTTCGTAAGCCCGTACGATGGGCGCGCAGCCCGAGGCCTGCACCGCGACCATGCGTGGGCGTGCGGGGCCGATCAACCCGATGGCCTCCAGCTCGGCAAACGCCTTCCACATGCCGATCAAGCCGGTGCCGCCGCCAGTGGGATAGAAAATGACATCGGGCACATGCCAGTCGAGCTGTTCGACCAGTTCCAGCCCCATCGTTTTCTTGCCCTCGATCCTATAGGGTTCCTTGAGCGTCGAGAAGTCGAACCAGCCCATCGGTTCCTTCCCCGCGCCGACAATCGCGCCGCAATCGCCGATCAGACCGTTGACCCGCCACACCTTCGCGCCCTGCAACGCGATCTCGCGAAGGTTGATCTCGGGTGTGTCGTCTGGCGCGAACACGAACGCTTCGATTCCGGCGTGCGCGCAATAGGCGGCCATCGCCGCCCCGGCATTGCCGTTGGTCGGCATGGCGATGCGGGTAATGCCGAACGCCTTCGCCATGCTGACTGCCATCACCAGCCCGCGCGCCTTGAACGATCCCGTCGGCAGGCGGCCCTCGTCCTTGACGATGGGTGCCCGCGCACCGTGGCGTTTGCCCAGCTTCGGCAGCTCGATCAGCGGTGTCTCGCATTCGCCCAGTGACACGATGTCGGAGGTCTTGCGGACAGGGAGCAATTCGCGCCACCGCCACATGTCGCGCGGGCGTTCGGCGAGCGCGGCTTTAGTCAGCGCCCCCGACACGCCCGGCAGGTCGTAGCGCACAAGCAAAGGTTTGCCGGCGCGCGACAGACCGTGAACCGTGTCTGCCTCGTACCGCTCGCCGGTTTCCGAACATTCGAGATGCGTGACGAAGGTTGGGCGGTCGGTGGTCAGATTGGCATCGGTACGCATGTCAGCCCTCGCGGTGATACGGGTGTCCGGCGATGATCGTCGTCGCGCGGTAGAGTTGTTCGGCGAGCATCGCGCGGACCATCAGGTGCGGCCAAGTCGCGCTACCGAAGCTCAGGACTTTGTCGGCACTGATGCGTTCAGCTGCTGTCAGACCGTCGGCTGCGCCGATCACGAAGCGCGCCTCTCGGATGCCACTGTCGCGCCAACCTTCGAGGAGTTTAGCGAAAGCAGCCGACGTAAGCGCCTCGCCGTCTTCATCAAGGGCGACAATTTTGACGGGTGTAAGCGGGTCGCCAACGCGTCCGCCTGTTTCGGGCAATTCGGTGACGGCAAACGGCCAGCCGATCCGCTTTTCGTAGCGCGCAATCAGCTCCGCCTCGGGACCGCGCCCGATTCGGCCTCGCGCGACGATGTGAAGTTTCAACCTAGTGCGTAGTCGGCGCGACCGGCGCGTCGCCGAACGCCCACATGCGCTCCAGATTGTAAAAGCAGCGGACTTCCGGGCGGAACAGATGGACGATCACGTCACCGGCATCGATCAGCACCCAGTCTGCGGTCGGTAGCCCCTCGATCCGCGCCTGTCGCCCGAATTCGAGCTTGATCCGCTCGGCGATCTTGGCCGCCATCGACGCAACCTGCCGCGTCGAGCGACCACTGGCGATGACCATATGATCGGCAATCGAGGATTTGCCCGCCAGCGGAATCGAGATCGCCTCGACCGCTTGGTCTGCGTCGAGCTGCGCGAGGATCATCTCGTGCATGGCATCGACTCGGTCGATTTTCTCTACTGAACGGAGTGCGGTCGCGGGCAAAGAACATCCTTCATGGCAGACGCCGTTTCATCGCGGCGCGGGTGGCAGGGCGGTTGGAAAATCGACGATACCAGTCGGGCGAGGCCCGGCGGATTGCCGTGGCGGACGTCGGATCGGGACGGACATGCAGCAGCACGAGCGTCGGCGGTCTCCACCTCGTCCAGTCATTCGGCTCGCCCAGGTGCCGGACGAAACGCCTGAGCCACGCCGACGCAGGAGTCGCGCCGACAAGACCCGTATACCCCGGACGGACCACAACCGCAATCGGCACCAGCGCCGCCAGCCTCCGCCAGTCGCGCCAGCGGTGGAATTCACCGATTATATCGGCCCCGATGATCCAGATAAACCGGCGCTTCGGGAAGCGGCGCACGAGCGCGCGGACGGTGTCGATGGTGTAACGCGTGTGGAGGTGCGCCTCGATCGCAGTTGGGCGAATGCGGCTGCGGCGAGCCATGGCGCGGGCCGCGCCGAGCCGCGCGTCGAGCGGGGCCATATTCTTGGCGGGCTTGAGCGGATTGCCGGGGGAAACCAGCCACCACACCTCGCTGAGTCCGAGTTGGTCGAGCGCCGCGAGGCTGATCGCGCGATGCCCGCGATGCGCCGGATTGAATGATCCGCCAAGGATTCCGGTGAAGGTCAGAAAAGTGACTGCCAGTCAGAACGGAGATGCAGAACGTGCACGATCTCGATGCGATTATCGGTCAGGCGGAAGAAGACATAGAATGGTGCGCCGCCGACGCGGCGGCGTCTTACCCCTTTGAACGCGGTTCCTACCTGAGGGTAGCGGATGATCTGATCGACCGTCGCTAGGATTTGACGTTGCGCTCGACCCTCAAAGCTCGGGTCGCGTCGGGCATATAATCGACCGACGCGAAAAAACTCGTCCCTGGCGCGCTCGCTCCAGCGGACGTCCATCAAGCGGCGCGACGCGTGCGTTCGTTGAACTGCCGGACGACTTCTTCATGACTTACCCAACGCCCATTCTCGAGGTCGTCGATCGCCTTCCTGAGTAACTCGTCAAGTCCGTCGTTCAACTGCAGCTGACCATATTCGTCCTCGTCAGCGACAAAACGATGCAGCGCGGTCAACATTACATGTTCGCGACTAGCGCCGAAGGTTGTCGCCAGCTTGTCGATATCGGTTAGCAGATCGCCCGGGACCGCTAATTGAACTTTCGTCGGAATCGTCATTCCGTCCTCCTCAAGCGCGCACCTGCCCCGTCCCGCGTACTTGCCATTTGTAGGTGGTCAGCCCCTCCAGCGCAACGGGGCCGCGCGCGTGAAGACGGCCCGTGGCGATGCCGATTTCCGCACCCAGCCCGAATTCGCCGCCATCGGCGAACTGGGTAGAGGCGTTCCACATGACGATGGCGCTGTCGACTTCGGCCAGAAAGCGTTCGGCGGTCGCAGTGTCTTCGGTAATGATCGCATCGGTATGATCGGACCCATGGCGGGCGATATGGGCAATGGCTCCCGCGACCCCTTCGACGAACGACGCAGAGACGATGCTGTCGAGATATTCGGTGTCCCAGTCCTGCGTTTCGACCGCGCGAACGCGCGGGTCGAGCGCCATGATTTCGGGCGTGCCGCGCACTTCGCAGCCTGCATCGATCAGCGCTGCAATGACCGACGCAGCAGGGACGAATGCGCGGTCGATCAGCAATGTTTCGGTCGAGCCGCACACGCCGGTGCGCCGCATCTTGGCATTGACGGCAATGTCGCGCGCCTTTTCGGGGTCGGCGGCACCATCGATATAGGTATGAACCAGACCCTCCAGATGCGCGAGCACGGGGACACGCGCATCGTCCTGAACGCGTTTGACCAAAGTCTTGCCGCCGCGCGGGATGATGATGTCGATCTGACCCTGCGCGGCCAGCATGGCTCCGACCAGCGCACGGTCTGTAGACGGTACCAGCTGGATTGCATCCGCAGGCAATCCTTCGGCGACGACTCCCTCGACCATCGCAGCATGGATCGCACGGTTCGAATCGATGGCTTCCGACCCGCCGCGCAGGATAACGGCATTGCCCGATTTCAGGCAAAGCGCGCCTGCGTCCGCCGTCACATTGGGGCGGCTTTCAAAAATGATACCGATCACGCCGAGCGGCACCCGCACGCGGGTGAAGCGTAGCCCGTTGGGCCGCACGCTTTCGTCGATCACCATGCCGACCGGATCGCGCAAATCGGCAACGGCATCGACTGCATCGGCAACCCCGGCAATGCGTGCCTCATCGAGCATCAGCCGGTCGAGCATCGCGCCCGACAAACCGGCATCGCGGCCCCGCGCCATGTCGGTGGCATTGGCCGCAAGTATTGCGGGTACGGCGCGGCGGATTGCGGCGGCGGCAGCGTGGAGCGCCGCCGATTTGCGCGCCGTCGGTATCCGCGCAAGGCCGCGCGATGCCGCGCGGGCGCGTTCAGCCATGGCAGTCATGACAGCGACGGGATCGGGGGCGGTTTCTGCATCGGCCATTTCCGCACACCTAGCACGCGCGACGGCCAACGAAAATCCCTAGGCAGGGCGCGCTTGCGCCACGCCTTGCCTGTGATAGCACCGGGTCATGAGCGGGGAATTGGAAGCAGTGGGCGACGCGATCACCGGCGGTGTCATCGCGCGCGCCGTTGAGCCGAACCATGGCGAGGATGCGGTCGGCGCGGATGGGCTGACGCACGAACGGACGTGCCTGAACTGCGGCAGCGCGCTGGTCGGCGCCTATTGTCACACCTGTGGCCAGCACGCGCATGTCCACCGGACCCTCTGGGCTATCGGACACGACATCCTGCACGGCGTTTTCCATTTCGAGGGCAAGCTGTGGCGTACCCTGCCGATGCTGGTGTGGAAGCCGGGAGATATGACGCGCCGCTACATCCACGGGCAACGCGCGCGTTTCGTCTCGCCGCTCGCGCTGTTTCTGTTCAGCGTGTTCCTGATGTTTGCGGTGTTTGAGAGCGTCGGCGGGCCGATTAGGTCCGATGCCACGGTCAACTCCGACGGAGCAAAATCAGCCATTACCGAGATGGCCGTCGGGCGCGATGCATTGCGAAAAGAGATTGTTACACTTGAGGGCGAGCTTGTGCGTCTGCCGATACAAAGCGCGCTGCGCGCCAAATTGGAGCGGCAAATTGCCGACAAACGGAGCGACGCAGAAGGGCTATCGGCAGCCGTCGACGGGATGACCAACGGCGTCGATACGAGCAATATCGGTCGAGGACTCAAGATCGATACCGGCGACAAGGTTTTCGATGACAAGGTTCGCGCTTCGCTCAAAAATCCCAAGCTCTTGCTCTACAAACTCCAGTCATCGGCGTATAAATTTGCCTGGGCGCTGATCCCGTTGTCGCTGCCGTTCATGTGGCTGCTGTTCGCGTGGCGGCGGCAGTACAAACTGTACGACCACGCCGTCTTCGTCACCTATTCGCTGTCGTTCGTGATGGTGCTGCTGGTGGCAATGGCGCTGCTTGCGGCGGGCGGCGCGCCGACCGCTTGGGCATTATTGCTGGTGCCGGTTCATATGTTCCGCCAGCTGAAACAGGCTTATCTGCTCGGTTGGTTAAGCACCCTGTGGCGCACGATCGCGTTGCTCGTCGTGTCATCGACGGTGCTGCTGGTGTTTGCTGCCGCGCTGTTGGCGCTCGGCGTGCTCGGCTGAGCTATTTGCAGGGATAGCGTTTCCGCATCAGGTCGTAGAGCGCGGTCTTTACCGTCGTCTTGGCCTGCACCGGTTTCGGGATCGCCGCCAGATCGGCCATGATGACATCCGAACTCATCTTGGCCTGCCCCTTGGGCGGGGGGCAGCCGAGATCGGTGCGCCCCTTGGCCCGCGCGGCATCTACATCGATGCGGTAAGCCGCTGTCGCCGCCTGCATCTCACCGCGGATGACGGGCAGATCGGACGACATCATCGCCATCATGCCCTTTGCCTTCAACGCATTGGCGCGCGTCAGAAACTCGGCCACCGTCATCGCATTTGCCGCCACGGGAAGCGCAAGCACCAATCCCGCGAGTACGATTCGCCGCACGATCATGCGCCTTGCGCCGCCGGGCCGCCGATTGCGCCGGGACGCTTCGACTTCGGCACTGACGATCCGCCTGCCGTCGGCTTGGGTTTGCCCGCGTCACGATCAGTGCGATCGGGCTGGGTGCCGTCCTTGAGCAGCGCGTCGATCTCCTCGCCGGTCAGCGTCTCATATTCGAGTAGCGCATTGGCGAGCGTTTCGAGCTGGTTGCGGTTGTCGGTCAGCAACATCGTCGCGCGCGTATTGGCCTCGTCGACCAGCCGCTTGATTTCCTTGTCGATCAACAGCGCGGTTTCGTTCGAGATATTGTGCCGCTGCGTCTGCGAATAACCGAGGAAGGTCTCGCCCTGCTGCTCCTCATACTGGAGCGGCCCAAGCGCATCCGACATGCCCCATTGCGTGACCATCGAGCGGGCGAGCTTGGTCGCCTGCTGGATATCGCCCGAAGCGCCCGACGACACCTTGTCGTACCCAAAGATCAGCTCCTCGGCGACACGACCGCCCATCGACACCGACAAATTCGCGTACATTTTGTCACGGTGATACGAATAGCTGTCACGCTCGGGTAGCCGAACGACCATACCCAGCGCACGTCCGCGCGGAATGATCGTCGCCTTGTGGATCGGGTCCGAAGCGACCTCATGATACGAAACCAGCGCATGGCCGGCCTCGTGGAACGCGGTCATCTTTTTCTCGTCTTCGGTCATGACGAGCGATTTCCATTCGGTGCCCATCATCACCTTGTCCTTGGCCGATTCGAACTGCGCCATGGCAACGAGGCGCTTGCCGAGGCGTGCTGCCAGCAGCGCCGCTTCATTGGCAAGATTGGCGAGATCGGCCCCTGAGAAGCCCGGCGTTCCGCGCGCGATCCGGCGGATATCGACATCGGGGGCGAGCGGCAGTTTCTTGACGTGGACGCCCAGAATCTTCTCGCGGCCCTCGATGTCGGGCAGCGGCACCGTCACCTGACGGTCGAACCGGCCCGGACGCAGTAGCGCGGGGTCGAGCACGTCGGGGCGGTTGGTCGCCGCAACGATGATGATGCCTTCGTTGGCCTCGAAGCCGTCCATCTCGACGAGCAGCTGGTTGAGCGTCTGTTCACGCTCGTCATTGCCATTGCCAAGGCCTGCACCACGGTGGCGACCGACAGCGTCGATTTCGTCGATAAAGACGATACACGGTGCCTGCTTCTTGGCCTCGGCGAACATGTCGCGGACGCGGCTCGCGCCGACCCCGACGAACATTTCGACGAAATCCGAACCAGAAATGGTGAAGAACGGCACGCCCGCTTCACCCGCGATGGCGCGGGCGAGCAGCGTCTTGCCAGTGCCGGGCGAACCGACAAGCAAAGCACCCTTGGGAATCTTGCCGCCGAGGCGCGCAAATTTCGTCGGATCCTTCAGGAAATCGACGATTTCCTGCAGCTCCTCGCGCGCCTCGTCGATGCCCGCGACGTCCTCGAACGTCACGCGGCCCTCGCGCGCGGTTAGCATTTTGGCGCGGCTCTTGCCGAAACCCATCGCCCCGCCGCCCGAATTCTTCTGCATCTGGCGCATCACGAACACGGCAAGGCCGATCATCAGCACGAACGGCAGTGCCTGATAGAGCAGGATCAGCCAGATCGACGCGCCTTCCTCGGGCTGGCCCTGAAACACGACATTCGCCTTGGTCAGCTTGTCGGTCAGTGTCGGGTCGTTGACCGCATAGGTCTTAAAGGTTTCGCCGTTCGACAGCGTGCCCGAAATGACCGTGCCCGAAATCTTGACGTCCTTGACCGACCCTTCCTCGACCTTTTGCAAGAAGGTGGAATAAGCGATCCCGGTCGACGCCGCCGTCTGTTTTTGCCCGCCAAAGACCATGACGAATGCAGCCAGTGCCACGAGAATGCCTGCCCAGATGGCCAGGCTTTTCATCCAAGGATTCGGTGTCGGCTGCTTGTCGTCGTTCATGGTCGGGGGTAGCCTTTCACACGCCAAGATAGGCATTCACGGATTAATGGCAATGGAACAGGGGACGAGTCATGCGGATGATCGTGATGCTGGCGCTGGCGGGTCTGATTACGGCGGCACCCGTGCGCGCCGAAACCAGCCGCTGGACCCCCGCACTGTTCGATCTGTGGGCGAAAGTCAGGACCGGCACCGGCGCGCCGGTCTACTGGTATTCGGTCGGCACCCTGCGCTCCTACCCCGACGGCAAGTTGCTGGCGCGGGTCGAAGGCTATGACACGGCACGGTCGGAGCGGGTCTCGCCGACGCTCGTCCGCCAGTTCAACCGCAAAACCTATATCTACCGCGACGCCGCGACCAACGCGGTCATCACGCAAAGCGGTGGCAAGCCCGTCGAGCCGGTCGCCTATCCCTATCAGTATATCACTTATGAGTTGAAGGACGGCGGGGTCGAAACCTGGGTCGAACAGGGCGCGGGGAAGGGGGTGCGGCGGATCGGGCCGGGCCGCGACATTGCCGTACGACAGGTCGGTACGGGCAGGGATGCCGGCGCAGTCTATACCGCGCCCGTCTATCTCGATTTTCCAGTGGGCAATGCCGGTGCGCGCTATCAGGCGTTCGAGAATTACGACTTCTTCGTGCCAATGCCCTATCGCAGCGGCGCGGCGAACCGGCTGAGCTGGGTCCGCTATGGCGACGCGCCGGGATTTGCGGGCGGCGGCAAGTCGATCATGCACCTCGTGACGTGGCGGATCGACCGCTACGCAGATGTGCCCGCGACATTGCGCGACTATATCGAGGCCAGCGCACCGCTGTGGAAAGCGCCGCCAAGGGATCTGGCGGATATCAGGCGGTTGCAGGCGGCGGCTGAGTAACGCGGCGGGGTGGGGCAGGGCGGAATACCCATTTGCCGCCCTTTGTTGATGCCAGCACAGTGCCGAGCGAGATTGCCACCCCCGTTGCGAGCGCGGCAAGCGCCGCATCGATAGTTTCGCCGCGCGGCGTCGCTCCGGGTTCGATACGGCGCAAGCATTGCACCAGCGCGCGGCGGGCGATTTCGCGCGGCAGTCCTTCGGCATCAAAGGCCCACGACCCGTCGGGTTGCGGAAACAACCGCTCGATCAGGGCGATCTCGACGGTTGCGGCAAGCGCCGCATCGGCCTCGGCCAGATTGTCGGCGCTCGTTGCCACTGCGACCGGATCGAGCCAGTCGGCGTCGGCCAACAGCTTCCTCAGCCGCGCGCGGTCGTAGCGGTCGTCGCGGTTGCTGGGATCGTCGATACTTGCCACCCCCGCCGCCGCGACAACCGCCGCCAGTTCGCTGCGCCGCCAGCGGAGCAGCGGGCGAATAATGGGGCCGTTCCGTGCGCGAATGCCCGCCAACCCACCCACGCCCGACCCGCGATTGAGCCGCATGATAACGGTTTCTAGCTGGTCGTCGGCATGGTGCGCCGTCGCGAGCCACCCCAGTCCCTGCGCGAGGCGCCAGCCGCCCAACGCGTCATAGCGCGCGTCACGGGCATTCGCCGACACATTGCCGCGACGCCCGACCGTAACCACCAGCGTCGCATGGGGGACGCCAAGCGCGGCGCATGTGCTGGCGACGAGATCGGCCTCGCTGCCCGATTCCGCGCGCAAGCCATGATCGACCGTGGCGGCTTCGACGCGGCCGGGGAAAGCTGCATGGGCAAGGAGCAGCATCGCCATGCTGTCGGGTCCGCCCGATACGGCAACGCCCAGCCGCAATGCCCCGCCTGCGCCGGTCAGCCTTTCGACATCGTCCCGGAACCGCGCAACGACGTCGGCAGGGAGCGCCTCAAGCCGCACATTTGGCGTCGGCACGGCCCTTGGCGGCGCGCGCCTTTTGATCGGCGGTGAGTTTGGCGGCGTAGACATCGTTAAGTTCGACGAACACCTTGCAGGCGTCGGCGGGCTTTTTCAGCCGGACCAGTGCCTGCCCAAGCCATGTCAGGCTGTCGGCAGCGCGCTCGCCGCGCGGGGCTTTCTGGTAATTGTCGTAGAACGCCACGCTAGCCAGCGCGGGCTTGCCTTCGTCGAGATAGGCGCGCCCGAGCAAATTCTGGGCGTAGCTCCAGCGCTTGGCCGTCGCCGAATATTTGGCGGTGAATTCTTTCAGCTTGGCCTGGGCCTCGGGATAGAATTTGGCGGTGTAGAGACGAAACCCATAGCTGTAGCTGTCTTCTTCCGCGTCGCCGGTCGAGGGAATTTCGACAGCCGCGACCGCCGCTTTGCGCGCAGGGTCGGGCTTGGCGGCAACGGATGCCGTCGCTGGCTTGGGTGCCGTGATCGCTGGTTTGGGCGTCGCCGGCTTCGGCATCGTCGAGGCTGTCGCAAGCACTGGCGTAGCAGAGACAGCGGGGCCGCCGGTGGCTGGCACGGCAGGGGGCGTCGCTGCGGGAGTGCCGCCCCCTTCCAGCGCAACTAGCCGCGTCTGCACCTTGGCGAGCGCTTCTTCGAGTTGCTTGATTCGGTAACCGTTTTGCTCGCCGGTCCCGGTGAGCGCTGACAGCGATTTCTCCAGTGCATCGATACGCGTTGTCAGGTCCGAGAGAGGCGCACTCGCCGGATTACCGGCTGGCGTGGCCGTGGAGGGCGTCGCTGACAGGTCGGGCTGGACCGGAATGCCTTGCGGGAAAACGGTGCGCTGGACCGCCTTCAGCTCCTTTTCGAGCTTGCCGACGCGCAGGTCGAGTTGGCCGGTCGTGGTCTGTGCGATCGCCGCAGTGGCGGCACTTGCCAGCAGGACGGCGATGACAGGGGCAGCTCGGGTCATTCTCACTCCTGCGCGGCTCAATTAGGGGCGGCCGCCGCCGCATTGAGCGGGGGTGCTGCCGTCGGCGGCACTGTTGCCACAGCCGGGGGCCGCGCGACAAGGGCTGCCGCGCTCAGCACGACGTCACGGACCGTCCGTTCGGCGGGGCCGAGCGGCGCAACTTCCTTGCCATCGATCGTGACCTTGATGGCATCGGCACGACCGGTGCGGATCATCGGAGTGTCGGCGTCGCCCGGAACCGGCCAGCTTTCGCCTGCCGCCATTTCCTTTTCGAACAGCACTTTGTCGTTGCGGTCGTAAATCCGCACCCAGGCTGCCGCAGTCGCCGTCAGCACGACCTGTCCGGTCGCCGAAGGTGCAACGGCAGGCGGCGGTGTAGGGGAGGCGGGCGCGGTGGCAACGACGGATGGAGCTGCGGACTCAACAACGGGCGCGCCTGCATCGCCGAACGCCATGCTCTTCCAAACGAAATAGCCGATCAGCAGGACGACAGCGAGGCCCGCCGCCGTCCATGCCAGCAACCGCGACGGCACCCGCGTCGGATCGACGGGTTCATAGGGCGCGGCATCGGCAGCCTCGAGCGGCGCGCGCCCGAGCTCGGCGCGCAAGTCGCGGGCCAAATCCGCTTCGTTTGCCCCCACTGCACGCGCGTAGGACCGCGCAAATCCGATCGCATAGGTGATCGAGGGCAGGCTGGCATAGTCCGACCGCTCGATCGCTTCGAGATGGCGCATCGGCACGCGGGTCTTGGTTGCAATATCGCCTAGGTCGAAACCGGCGGCGACGCGGGCCGCCAGCAGTCGTTCGCCGACGCTGTGCGGAAACAGCCCGGCGGCCTCGGCCCCGCTTTCGGTCTCGCTGTCGACCATGTATTTCTCTCCGGGTCGGCGCCTGCGTCCCGTGACGTTCGACCGGCCTTCTGTGTCACAATTGATTGCATCCGTGTCAACCGGAGCGGCACCCCGTCACAATAGGCAACATTTACGACAGTTCGACATTTGCCGCCTGTGCCCAGGCTGTCAGGTGTCCGCGCATGTCGGCAGGGGGTGCCGCAAGCACGGCGGGAAGAGATGCGCGTAGGGCGGCGACATCGAGCGACCGGATCATCGCCTTGACCGGGCCGATAGCAGCAGGCGTAATCGACAGCCTGTCGATACCGAGTCCGATCAGCGCCATCGCCTCCAGCGTCCGCCCGCCCATTTCGCCGCAGACCCCTACCTGCACTTTGTGCGCGTCGCATTCGCGCACGATGCGCGCCAGAAACCGCAGGATGGCGGGGCTTAACCAATCGTAACGCTCGGCAAGTTTCGGGTTCGCCCGGTCGGCGGCAAACAGGAACTGGGTCAGGTCGTTAGTGCCGATCGACAGGAAATCGAGTTTTGGACACAAGATGTCGAGCACTTCGGCAAGCGCTGGCACTTCGAGCATCGCCCCGTATCGGATGATGTTGGGCAAACGCTTGCCCCGTCCCGCCATCCACGCCCGCTGCGCCTCAAAAATAGCCTGCGCCTGATCAAATTCCCAGGGTTCGCTGACCATCGGGAACATGACGTTGAGTGTGCGCCCCGCTGCCGCCTCCAGCAAGGCCCGCGCCTGCGCCTTCATCAGGCCATCGCGTTCGAGCGCAACCCGCAGTGCGCGCCAGCCCATCGCCGGGTTTTCTTCTTCCTCGGTCTCGTCGCGCAGATAAGGCAGCGCTTTGTCGCCGCCGATGTCGACCGTGCGGAAGATGACGGGACGCTCGCCCGCCGCGTCGAGGACGTCCTTGTACAGCCGCTGCTGGCGTTCGCGTTGGGGCATTGTCGCCGACACGAGGAACTGGAATTCGGTGCGGAACAGCCCGATGCCATCGGCCCCGGTCGGATCGAGCGCCGCCACGTCATCGCGCAGCCCCGCATTCATCATCAGCGTAATCCGGTGGCCGTCGCTTGACACCGGCGGCGCGTCTCGCAGCGCCTGAAATTGCGCGCGACGTTTCTGCCCGATGGCGAGGCGCGTTTCGAACGCATCCTCGATAGCCGTGGTCGGACGGCAGACGACGCTCGCTTGCCCCACATCGAGCAGTAACAGATCGCCATCGACAACATGCTGGCGGACGTCCTTGACCCGACCCAGCACCGGCACGCCCATCGCGCGCGCCACAATGGTGACATGCGCGGTCAGCGACCCTTCCTCAAGGACTACCCCCTTCAACCGCCGCCGGTCGTATTCGAGCAATTCCGCCGGACCCAGATTGCGCGCGATCAGGATCGTGTCCTGCTTCAGCCCCTGTGATGCCGCCGTGCCCAGTTGCCCCGACACAATCCGCAGCAACCGATTCGCCAGATCCTCCAGATCGTGCATCCGGTCGGCAAGCAGCGGGTCATCGATCTGGCGCATCCGCATCCGGGTGCGCTGCTGGACGCGTTCGATCGCGGCCTCTGCGGTCAGGCCGCTGTCAATCGCCTCGTTGATGCGGCGGCCCCAGCCCTCGTCATAGGCGAACATCCGGTAGGTATCGAGCACTTCGCGGTGTTCGCCGTCGCCGCCGAATTCGGCTTGGCTCGCCATATTGTCGATCTGTTCGCGCATCTTGGCAAAGGCAGAATAGACGCGCGCGCGCTCGGCTTCGGTATCTTCGGCGACCGTGTGTTCGATGGTGATGCGCGGGTTATGATAGACCGCAAAGCCGCGGCCCATGCCCTCGACGAGTTTCAGGCCCGACAGCCGCTGCCCCTGTGTCTGCGGCGCGCGGGTGGCGTTGGCGCGGCTGTCATCGACAAGACCGGCGTTCGAAATCAGTTCAGACAGCACCATCGCCACGGTCTGCAACGCCTCGATCTCGACTTCGGCATAAGGGCGCGGGTCGGCATGCTGGACGCACAATACGCCGACAGCATTTTCGCGGCGCACGATGGGCACACCTGCAAACGAGTGGAACAATTCCTCACCGGTTTCGGGCTTATAGGCGAAATCGGGGTGGCTGGTCGCCTCGTCGAGGTTGAGCGTCGCCACGTCCTGTGCGATCGTGCCAACCAGTCCCTCGCCCAGCGCCATGCGGGTGACGTGGACCGCCTCCTGCTTCAACCCGCGCGTCGCAAACAATTCGAGCAGGCCATCGCGCAGCAGATAGATCGAGCAGACCTCGCTCGCCATCGCTTCGCCGATAATGTTGACGACCTGGTTGAGCTTGGCCTGCGCGCCCGTCCGCGCCGCCATAACTTCGTGCAGGCGGGTCAGAATTTCGCGGGCGGAGGCGACGGCAGTGGGCATGGGTGTGGGCTATCAGAATGTCGCGGGCGGGGCCAACCCGCAACGTGTCGCCGACCGGTTTTGCCGCGCTATCGGGTTTTCCCTGCCCGCACTTCGGCAATGGCTGACTTGAGCGCGTCATAGCCGACCGCACCTGCCAGTATCTTGTCGCCGACCACCCAGCTCGGCGTGCCGGTCAGGCGCAGCGTGTTTTGCAGCTGGAGATTGGCCATGATTTCGGCATCCCCGCCCGCGTCCTTCGCATCCGTATCGATGCCGAACTGCTTCGCCAGCTTCGCCCGTGCCGCTGCATCGGGGCGCGTCGCATAGGCGGCACGGTGAAACGCGGCATAACGCCCGGTCTTGGCTACGCGCAAGCTGAGTTCGGCTGCGGCCGTGCTGTCCGGCCCCAGCACCGGCATTTCGCGATAGACGATGCGGAGCTTGGGGTCGTCCTTCAGCAACCGCTCGATATCGGGCAGGCTCGTCCGGCAATAGCCACAGGCATAGTCGAAGAACTGGACGAGGGTGACATCGCCGTTGGGATTTCCTTCCCAAGCGCCAGCATAGGGCGTCTCGATGGCCTTGCGGTTGGCGGTGACGGCTTTGGCCGTTTCCTTGGCTTGCAGCCGGTCCATGGCCTCGGGCAGTATCTCGGGATGTTCGAGGATATAGTCGCGCACGATTTTTTCGATCGCGGCTTTGTCCGACACATTGACCGCCGGAGATGTGGCGGTCGTTGCCGCAAACACTGCCGCTGCACCTAGCGCCGCCGCACCCAATCCGATCACGATGTCGCGTCCCTTAATTTTCACGCGGCTTACGGCGCTTGCCGTCCTTGCCGACCTGGCTTTCCGCGACCATCAAAATGTCCTGTGCGCGAATCCAGTCGGACGAACCCTTGGGAATCCCCGCCATCGCGATCTTGGCATTGTACAATGCCTGCGGCGATTGTCCGATCAGGTCGAAGCGTTCGGCGGACGCCAGTGCAGCCCGGGCCGTGTCGCCCTCCTGCGCGTAGATCGTGCCAAGTTGATACCAGGCAAACGGATTCTCGCGGTCTCGCTGGACCGCGTTCTTGAGCACGATCTTGGCCTCGGCATAGTTCGCTCTGTCTTCGGTCGCGATAAGCGCATGACCGAACATCGCGGCGATCAGCGGCTGGTAATTGGTCCGCTGCACTGCATCACGCAGCACCGGCAGCGCCTCTTTCGGACGTCCCGATTCGAGCAGGATCTGCCCCTTCAGCTCGTTGAAATAGGGGTCATGCGGAACCAGCGTCAGCAATCCGTCGGCCTCGCCTACCGCTTTGTCAGCGAACGACTGTTTGTGGAACGCATAGGCGCGGGCATAGCGCGCCGGGATGGACAGGTTCGACGGCGGGAAGCGGTTCAACGTGTCCTTTGGCTCGTTGGTGAAGCCGAACAGCTTGGCCTTGATCCGCTGGAACCGCGCTTCGATGCGCGGATCGGTCGGGGCGTTCCATGCCGGGTCTGCCTGCAAAGTCGAGGTCAGCACAGACACACGGTCGCCGCTGAGCGGGTGGGTGACCGAATAGGGGTCGATTTTTTCCTGGCTCAGCCGGAATTCCTGCTTTTGCAGCTTTTTGAAGAACGAGATCATGCCTTTGCCGCTGATCCCCGCCTTCGACAGGAAGCGCCGCCCCGATTCGTCCGCGCCTGCCTCGACCGCGCGCGAAAAGGCGAGGTATTTGCCAAGCGCCGCTTGCTGCCCCGCCATCAAGATACCGGCACCCGCATCGCCCGCGCCCGCCGCAATTGCTGCGGCACCGAGGAGCAGGCTGAGAAGGGTAATGCCGGTCGCTTCGCTCGCGCCCGCGCTCGACCGCAGGACATCCCCCGCCGCGACATGGCCGAGTTCATGCGCGATGACGCCCTGCACTTCATTGGCGTTGTCGGCGGCCTGGATGAGCCCCGCATTGAGATAGACCGCCTGTCCGCCCGCTACAAAGGCGTTGATCGAATTGTCACCGATCAGGACAATATCGACGCTACGCGGGTTCAGACCCGCCGCCGCGACCATCGGTGCGGACATGTCACGGAACAGTGCCTCGGTCTCGGCATCGCGCAGAATCGACTGCGCCAGCACGGGCTGGGCTATGAGAGTGGCGGCAGCGAACGCGGCCACAAACTTTTGGAAAAAGCGCATTATCCGCGACTCTGGCGGGCGGAGGATGAACGGCGCGTGAAACGCCGCACATTCTCCGCCCGGATGATCACTCGGTTGCCCCGAAAGTGCGCTGCCACCAGCCACCGCGGCGGGCGCCGTCGACGTCGCCCCCAGCTGCGCCTTCGGTGCTCGGCGCAGTATCGCCGGTTGCCGCAGCGTCGTCGGGTTTGGCGACCGGATCGGCCTTCGCCTTGCGGGTCCGCTTCGGCTTTTCGGCAGGCGCGGGTTCGGCTTCGGCAGCGGGCGCTGCCTCGGCTTCTACGACCTTCGCCTTGCGGGTGCGCTTGGGTTTTTCGGCTACGGCCTCTTCGACCGCAGCAACCGGCTCGGCATCGGCGACCGCTTCAGCCTTGGGCTTGCGGGTCCGCTTCGGTTTGGCGGGGGCGGCTTCAGCCTCGACAGGTGCCGCTCCAACGCCGTCAGCTGCATCGGCAGCATTGTCCTCGGCCACTTCGGCAGGTGTCCGGTCGGCATCGCCGCGTCCGCGCCGGCGACGTCCGCCGCGACGGTTGCGCCGCTTGCGGTCGCCCTCTTCGCGCGGTGCGGTTTCGGCGCTGCGCTCGGGGGTTTCGGCCCCGTCGTCGTCGACAGCAACTTCGCCTTCGACAGCTTCGCGGGCGGGACGTTCTGTGCCTTCGCTCCCTTCGTCACGGCGACCGCGACGTCCGCGACGGCGACGACGGCTGCGTCCCCCTTCGCTCTCGCCTTCGCTGCGTTCGCGCGCCTCACGGGGGCGACGCTCGCCGCGATCACTCTCGTCCTCGGCGACTTCCTCCTCGTCGATCTCTTCCTCGAAGACCTCGTCGTCCTCTTCCTCGAAGACCGGTGCTTCGATCCGCGGCGTAAACGCAGGCGGCGGGCCGGACACCTCGACGGTCATCCGTGCGCCTTCGTCCTCGTTATCCGACGCGACTTCGATAACCACGCCGTAACGTGCCTCGATCTCGGCAAGCTCGGCGCGCTTCTTGTTGAGCACATAGAGCGCGGCTTCCTTGCTCGCGGTGAGCACGAGGCGGCTGCCACGGCCGCGACCGGCCTCGTCCTCGAGCATCCGCAGCGCCGACAGGCCTGCGGACGACGCGGTACGGACAAGGCCCGTCCCCTCGCAATGCGGGCACTGGCGGGTCGAGGCTTCGAGCACGCCGGTGCGGAGGCGCTGGCGGCTCATTTCCATCAGCCCGAACGACGAGATGCGGCCAACCTGAATGCGGGCGCGGTCGTCGGCCAGCGCGTTCTTCATCGCCTTTTCGACTTTGCGGATGTTGCCGTTCGATTCCATGTCGATGAAATCGATGACGACAAGCCCGGCCATGTCGCGCAGGCGCAACTGGCGCGCGATTTCGTGCGCGGCCTCCAAATTGGTGTTGACTGCCGTCGCTTCGATGCCGTGCTCGCGCGTCGACCGCCCAGAGTTGATGTCGATGCTGACCAACGCTTCGGTCGGGTTGATGACCAGATAGCCGCCCGATTTCAGCTGGACGACGGGCTGGTACATCGCCGCCAGCTGGTCCTCGACATTGTTGCGCTGGAACAGCGGCACGGTGTCGGCATAGGGTTTTACGCGGCGGGCGTGGCTGGGCATCAGCAGCTTCATATACTGCTTGGCATGGGCATAGCCCTCGGCACCCTCGATGACGACTTCGTCGATATCCTTGTTATAGATATCACGGATCGCGCGCTTGATGAGGTCGCTATCCTGATAGATCAGCGCGGGCGCGGCAGACGCCAGCGTGTTGTCGCGGATTTCGTCCCACAGGCGGGCGAGATAGTCGAAATCGCGGCGGATCTCGATTTTGGTGCGCTGGAGGCCCGCCGTGCGAACGATGCAGCCCATCGTCTTGGGCAGCGCGAGTTCGGCCATGATGACCTTCAACCGCTTGCGATCCGCCGCATTCGAAATCTTGCGGCTGATCCCGCCGCCGTGCGACGTGTTGGGCATCAGCACGCAATAGCGCCCGGCCAGAGAGAGGTAGCTGGTCAGCGCCGCGCCCTTGTTGCCGCGCTCTTCCTTGACGACCTGAACCAGAAGCACCTGCCGCCGGCGGATGACGTCCTGGATTTTGTAGCGACGCCGTAGATTCATCCGCTTCTGGCGAAGATTCTCGGCAGCCTTTTCGTCGATGCCATTGCCGCTCGCGGTCGAGGGCGGCGGCGCGTCGTCGTCATGCTCGCCGTCGTCGCCTTCCGCGTCGATATCGGGCCGGTCGTTGTCGCGGCCGTCATCGTCATGATGCGCGTCGAGGCCGTCATCATCGTGCCCGTCATCGTCGCCGTGATAATCATCGTCGTCGCCCGCGCGCAGCCGCTCTTCCTCGGCGGCATGTTCGGCCTCTTCGCGGAGCAGGGCTTCGCGGTCTTCCTTGGGGATCTGGTAATAATCGGGATGGATTTCGGCGAACGCCAGAAAGCCGTGCCGGTTGCCGCCGTAATCGACGAACGCCGCCTGAAGCGACGGTTCGACGCGGGTTACCTTGGCGAGGTAGATATTTCCCTTGAGCTGTTTGTGCTCGGCAGATTCGAAATCGAATTCCTCGATCCGGTTACCCTTGACGACCGCGACCCGGGTTTCTTCCCGGTGGCGCGCATCGATCAGCATACGCATTGTCATGTAAGTTTCTCCGGGCGCGCAGCCGCCGCACTTTGTGCCGTGCGGGCGCGCCATATGTCCTGCAGCAGTTCATGGGCGCGGCTCCTCGCGCACCGCTGCCGCGGGTGGTTGGTGGTAAGTGAGCGCGTCTGCTCCCGCAGCATGTCCGGCGAATGCCGCCGGAAAAGACGTCCGCCCACACGACCGGACGCGGGGTCCGGTGAGTGCGTCATGCGGAATGTCATGCATCATGAGAGCGTCAACCTGTCGGGTGGCTGCGCGAAAGGCGAAGGCCTGCAGCTGTCCCGGATGCAGGCGTAGCAGCCTCGTCACGCCACGGCAACAACCATGCGCGGCGTTAGTTGGCGGAGGGGCCGCACGCAAGATTGTGGCAAACCCGCCGTTAACCCCACCCCTGAACCGCGTTTTGACTGCCGACCCCTAATTCTGCCCGCAACAGGGGTTAATTTCGGGAAACCGGTTCACCATGCAATATTTGTGGACCGCGCACGGTGTTGCGCGGCAAAGAGCAGTTGTGTCCGCACTTCTGCCGATCCTCGCGGCAATCGCAACGCCGGCCCAGGCGGGCCAGGTCTCGGGCGTCGATATCGGCGACGACCGGATCACCGTGCGCTTCGACGGGACAGTGGCCAAGGCGACGAGCTTTGTGCTGGCCGGGCCCGACCGCATTGCCGTCGATGTCGAGGGCGGTGAGCCGGGCGCGCCGGTCGCGGGATCGGGGCCGGTTTCGCGCGTGCGGCAAGCGGCATTCGCGGCAGGTACGACGCGCATCGTGTTCGACCTGTCCTCGCCGCAGTCGGTGCGCGGCGGACGCTTTTCCGCCGATGGCCGTGAGCTCGTCCTCGACCTTGCCCCGCTCGGTGAGGATAGCCAGTCGCGCGCTATCGCCGCGCCCCGCAAACTCTATCTCCCGCCCGAGGCGCACCGCGCGGCACCGCCCCGCAGTCGCTATAGCGTGACCGTCGATATCCCGCCGATGCAGGCCGGACTGCCACGTCCGCGCATTCTCGGGCCCGCCGGACGACCGCTCGTCGTGATCGATCCGGGGCATGGCGGTTACGATCCGGGCGCGATCACGGCGAGCGGCCTGCGCGAAAAGGATCTGACGCTCGCCATCGCCAAATCGATTCGCGACGAGCTGCTTGCCGGGGGCCGCGTCCGCGTGGCGATGACGCGCGAAGATGATCGCTTCCTCGTGCTTGGCGAGCGCGCCAAGATAGCGCGCAGCATCAAGGGCGATTTGTTCATCTCGGTCCATGCCGACAGCGCGCCGGGAACCGAAGCGACGGGGGCGACGATCTATACCCTCTCCGAAGTCGCCTCGAGCCGTAACGCCGCCGCGCTCGCTGCGCGCGAGAACCGCGCCGACATCATCAACGGCGTCAATCTGGGGGCCGAATCGTCAGACGTGTCGTCGATCCTCATCGACCTCGCCCAGCGTGAAACGATGAACGCCAGCGCCCGCTTTGCCGATCTGGTCAAGCGCGAGAGTACCGGCGTGCCGTTCAAGCGCGAGTATCACCAGATGGCAGGCCTTGCCGTGCTGAAAGCGCCCGACATGCCTGCGATCCTGTTCGAAGCGGGCTATATCAGCAGCCCCGGCGACGTCGCGCGCATCTCGTCACCCGAAGGAAAGCGCGCGATTGCCGAAACATTGCGCCGCGCGGTCGATGTGCACTTCGCACGGCGGATGGCGTCGCGCTAGAGGGCGCTTACTCGAATATGGTAACGAGTTTGCCAAGTACCTCGTCAAGCATCTCGGGCGGTAGTTCGTCGACTTTGCGACCATGTCGCTCAATCACATCCAGAACCCGGGGTTGATCGCAGCGGACGACACCCGTTGTCTTGATACCCGAAATCTCGACCGCAAAGCCGATGCGGCGCACAAATCCGCCGCCAGTGATGATCGGCAGTACAACCGGCAGTTTCGTGGCGGCATTAAACGCGGTCGCCGAAACGATCAGGACCGGACGATGGCCTTGTTGCTCGCGCCCTTGGGTGGGATCGAGCGATACCATGTAAATGTCGCCACGCTTCACAGCAACTCAGCACCTACGCGCGGCGCGTCGATCCATTCGCGCTCCTCTTCGGTTATCGGCGCGTCATAGTCCGACGCAATCAAAAGCGCGGCAAGCGCCCACCCTTTGCGGGGGGCTGGTTTGATGACGACATTGGCACCATCGATTTCCAGACGCACGTCTTCGCCTGCTTTCATATCGAGTTCGTTCAACATGACCGGCGGAATCGCGACCATGATCGAGCCGCCAACCTTGCGTAGTGTCGCACTGTGCATATCACTTCCTCAATTTAATTATATTTATATATAACATGACGTCATCGGAACGCAAATCATCTCCCGCTTTCCCAACTTCCCGAACCCGTCTAAACGCCGCCGATAATGACCGACGTCGCCGAACCCGAATCGCTGCGCCTGACGCTGACCCGGCAATCGAATGCGGTCGTCGACGCCACGCGCCGCATCTGGGCGAGCCGCTGGGGACGGCGCGCGATCTATGCGGCTGGCGTGCTATTGGTGGCCTCTATCCTGTTCTGGTTCGCGCTCGTGCGCGGGCTGCCCGATGCGTCGGCGCTGCTGAAGTACGAGCCGCCGTTGCCGACCAATATCCGCTCGGTGGACGGGACTCCGGTCTATTCCTACGCCCGCGAACGCCGCGTACAGCTGAGCTATGACGAATATCCGCCGCTGCTGGTCAAGGCGTATCTGGCGGCCGAGGACAAGACGTTCTTCGAGCACGGCGGCGTCGATTATCCCGGCATCGTTAGCGCGTTCATCGGCAACCTGACCCGTTCGGGTCGCCCCGTCGGTGCCTCGACGATCACGCAACAGGTCGCCAAGAATCTGCTGATCGGCGACGACGTCACCTATTCGCGCAAGCTAAAGGAAGCGCTGCTCGCTTATCGGATCGAGGCGGCGCTGACCAAACCGCAGATTCTGGAACTCTATCTCAACCAGATCGCGCTCGGCCGGAACGCGTTCGGCGTGCAGTCGGCGGCGCTCGCCTATTTCGGCAAGGACGCCCAGGATCTGGCGCTGCCCGAAATGGCCTATCTCGCCATCCTGCCCAAGGGGCCGTCGAACTACCGCCCCGAGCGGTTTTACGACCGCGCCATCGCGCGGCGGAACTGGGTGCTCGGCGAAATGCTGAAGAACGATTTCATCGATCAGGCGCAGCATGACACCGCCGTTGCCGCCCCGCTCGGCACCACGCCGCGCGTGCAGGTCAAGGAGGACAGTGTCGGCGGCTATTTCACCGAGGAAGTCCGTCGCCAGCTGATCGAGAAATTCGGCGAAAACGCCAAGGACGGCCCCTATTCGGTTTATGCGGGCGGGCTGTGGGTGCGGAGTTCGATCGACACCCGGTTACAGGGTTATGCCGAAACTGCCTTGCGCGAAGGCCTGTTGCGCTTCGACCGCGGACGTGGCTGGAGCGGCACGTCGGGCAAGATCGATATTGCCGGTAACTGGCAACAGGCATTCGCCGCGGCCAATGTGACCGTCTCGTACAAGGACTGGCGCACCGCCGTTGTGCTCGAAAAGGGCGAAGGCGCGGCGCGGCTGGGGTTTGTCGATGGCACCGAGGGACGGCTGCCATCCTATGCTGCCTCGACCCCGCGCAAGGGCGGCGGCGCAGCGTTTTCGTGGCTGAACCCGGGCGATGTTGTCGTCGTGGCACCCGAAGGCAGCGACTGGTCGCTCCGCAGTGTCCCCGAAATCGCGGGCGGTTTTGTCGCGCAAAACCCGCACACGGGACAGATTCTTGCCATGCAGGGCGGCTTCGACGCTGGGCTTGGCAGTTTCAACCGCGCGACGCAGGCGCTGCGCCAGCCGGGATCGAGCTTCAAGCCGTTCGTTTATGCAGCAGCCCTCGACAACGGCATGACCCCCGCCTCGATCATCGTAGACGGGCCGTTCTGTGTCTACCAGGGCGCGCGGTTCGGGCGGAAATGCTTCCGCAATTTCGGTGGCGGCGGCGGATCGGGCGCGCAGACGATGCGCTGGGGGTTGGAGCAATCGCGCAATTTGATGACAGTACGCGCCGCCAGCCAGACCGGCATGGACAAGGTCGTGAAGATGGCCGAGGCGGTCGGGATCAGCCCGCCGGGCCGGACCTATCAGGCCGTGCTCGCCGTCGCGCTCGGCTCGGGCGAAACGACGGTCGCGCGCATGGTCAACGCCTATTCGATCCTCGCCAACAATGGCCGCGCGACGACGCCGACCGTCGTAGACTTTGTCCAAGACCGCAAAGGCAAGGTCATCCTGCGCGCCGACACGCGGCCCTGCGACCGCTGCAACATGGCCGATTATGACGGCAAGCCGATGCCCCGCCCCCCCAGCCGCACCAAACAAGTGATGGACGCCATGACCGCGTTCCAGATGGTGCACATCACCGAAGGCGTCATCCAGCGCGGCACCGCGACGGTTCTGCGCGATCTCAACCGTCCTGTGTTCGGCAAGACCGGCACGACCACGGGGCCAAAGGATGTGTGGTTCGTCGGCGGGTCCGCCGATATCGTCGCGGGGGTTTACCTCGGTTACGACCGCCCCCGCAGCATGGGCGGCGGCGCACAGGGCGGCGTCATTGCAGCCCCGATTTTCAAGGCGTTTGCCAAGCCCGCGTTCGAGGGGATGCCCGTCGTCCCGTTCCGCGCGCCGCCAGGCATCCGCATGGTCCGCATCGACCGCAGTTCGGGCAAGCGCGTTTATAGCGGCTGGCCGACCGGGGCCGATCCCAAGGCAGGCGTGATCTGGGAAGCATTCAAGCCCGAAAGCGAGCCGCGCCGCTCGCTGCGCGATGACGAGGTTCCGGCAGCAACAGTCGTGAAGCGGGCCGCGCCGAAAGCACAGGTCCAGCAACGGCAGGACAGCGACTTCTTGCAAAGGCAGGGCGGGATTTACTAACTGCGCGCATTCTCTCCCCTCCCGGCCTTCCGGGAGGGGCTGGGGGCGGGTTTCTTCGTGCGGCAGGTTCGACTGCCAAAGAAGAAGAACCACCCCCAACCCCTCCACGAAGTCGTGGAGGGGAGCATCATTGAGGAACACCCTATGCGCGCCGAAGCGCAAGCCCATATCGACCAGATCAAGTCCGCCCTCGCGCTGCTCCGCCGTTTCATCGACTGGGACGTGGCGCTCGCGCGGCTCGAGGAACTGAACGCGCAGGTCGAGGACCAGGCTTTGTGGAACGATCCCAAAGCCGCGCAGGTCGTGATGCGCGAGCGGCGGCGGCTGGAAGAAGCGATCAACGCGACCCGCGCGATCAAGACCGAACTCGACGACACTGTCGAGCTGATGGAAATGGCCGAAGCCGAGGGTGACGCCGCGATGGTCGACGAAGGCGTCGCTGCGCTCGCCACGCTCGCCGAGCGCACCGAACGCGACAAGGTGGCCGCCCTCCTCGCGGGCGAGGCCGATGCCAACGACACCTATATCGAGGTCAATGCAGGCGCAGGCGGCACCGAAAGCAACGACTGGGCCGAGATGCTCGGCCGTATGTACATGCGCTGGGGCGAGCGTCACAAGATGAAGGTCGAAACCATCGACTATCATGCGGGCGACCAGGCCGGGATCAAGTCAGTGACGTATCTGCTGAAAGGCGAGAACGCCTATGGCTATGCCAAGACTGAAAGCGGCGTGCACCGGCTGGTCCGGATTAGCCCGTTCGGCAGCGGCGACAAACGCCAGACCAGTTTCGCCAGTGTCTGGGTCTATCCGGTCGTCGACGAGAATATCGATATCGAGATCGTCGAAAGCGAACTCCGCATCGACACATTCCGCGCGTCGGGTGCGGGCGGGCAGCACATCAACACGACCGATTCAGCGGTGCGGATTACGCATTTGCCGACCAACATCGTCGTCCAGTGCCAAAACCAGCGCAGCCAGCACAAGAACAAGGCGGAGGCGATGAACCAGCTCCGCGCGCGGCTGTACGAGGCCGAACTGCAAAAGCGCGAAGCCGAAGCGAGCGCCAACGCCGCGTCGAAAACCGACATCGGCTGGGGCCACCAGATCCGCTCCTACGTCATGCAGCCGTACCAGATGGTGAAGGACTTGCGGACGGGTGTGGTCTCGAGTTCGCCGAGCGATGTGCTCGACGGCGATCTCGACCGGTTCATGGCGGCGGCATTGTCACAGCGGGTCACCGGCGAGAAGGTCGTCGTGGAGGACGTGGATTGATGCGCTCCCCTAAATTCCTCCCCGGTACGGGGAGGGGGACCGCGAAGCGGTGGAGGGGGCTCTCCGCACTTGGTTCATCTCGGGTGGAGAACCCCCTCCGTCAGGCTTCGCCTGCCACCTCCCCGTCCCGAGGAGGAATCTTTCTCCTCCTCCCCCTCCTCCTCACCGCCTGCAACACCTCGCCTGCCACCCCGGCCCCCAAGCCCTCCGCCTTCCCCGCGGCTGCCCGCCCCGTCGCCGACATCGTCTCCCCGCGCTGGTCCGACGAGGACAGCCGCGACAAGGCGGGCGAATCGGTCGAGGTGATGGACCGCGCGGGCGTCAAACCCGGCATGACCGTGGCGGACATCGGCGCGGGGGAAGGCTATTATACGATCCGCCTGGCCGCGCGGATCGGGGCCAAGGGTCGCGTGCTGGCGCAGGACATCGTCCCCGAAGTCCGCGACAAGCTCGCCGAACGCGTGGGCCGCGACCGCCTCGACAATGTCAGCGTAAAACTCGGCACGCCCGATAATCCGGCGTTGCCTGAAAACAGCTTCGACCGCGTGTTCCTTGTCCATATGTATCACGAGATCGAAAGCCCCTACGCCTTCCTCTGGCATCTGCGTCCCGCGACACGCGGCGGGGGCCGTGTGATCGTCGTCGACGCCGACCGCCCGACGAACCAGCACGGCACCCCGCCCGCGCTGCTCAAATGCGAGTTCGCGGCGGTCGGGTATAGACAGGTGGATTTCCAGCCGATGCCGTCGGCGGGCGGCTATCTCGCGGCGTTCGAGCCGAGCGGCACGCGGCCCGAGCCGGCGGCGATACGGGCGTGTAAAGTATAATTCCTCCCCGGAACGGGGAGGGGGACCAGCGAAGCTGGTGGAGGGGGCTCGCCACACTTGGTCGTCTCGCGCGGAGAACCCCCTCCGTCAGGCTTCGCCTGCCACCTCCCGGTTCCGGGGAGGATTGTTAGATATCCCCGCCCTGATACTTCAGTTCCAGATATTTCCCCTGTGTCGCCAGCCGCTCCAGATCGCCGCGCGCCAGTTGCTCGCTCATGCGCGACAATTCGGTATCGACCACCGCCAGCCCTTCGAGCAATTGCCGCTCGGGCACGATCCCGTCGGTATCGACGCGGCGCAGCGCCATCGGCACGCGGGTGTAACCCATGACCAGTTCGGGCAGTTCGTCGCCGATCAGACGGCGGACGGCGGCGGCGGCGGGTTCGCGTTCGTCGAGTGTCGCCAGTTGCGGCACCAGTGCCTCCAGCTTCACCCCGATGCCGTCGACCAGCCGCGCGGCGGGCGCGGGAAGCGCGAGACGTTGCGTCGACAGCCATTCCTCGGTCTTGAGCGGCAGCAGCGCGAGTTGAGTCGTCGGCAGCGATTCCGCCGTAGGCTCTGCATCGCCGCCGAGCAGCAGGATGGCGAGCGAGGCGATAACGAACAGCAGCACTGCCATCATCAGGCCGGTCGTGCCGATGGGTGTTACTAATCCGACGGCAAAGGTCGCAATCGCAATAGCAAGCGCCGCCCAGCCGATCTGCTTGACCTTGCGCGCAAACCGGGCCGCGCGCCGGTCACGCGCGCGCCGTGCCGCCAGCTTCGAATCCGAATGGCGCTGGATCAGCACTTCGGCCTTGGCGATGATTTCGTCGGCGGTCATTCAGGCGCTCACGACACCGGGGCGAGCGGATTGTCGGCCCCCAAACCTGCCCCCGCGCCACTCAACCGTCCCTGCGCGGCACCTTCGGCCCGCGCGATATAGCCTTTCGACTTCTCGACTTCAGTGGTCAGCGCATCGACGGTCGTCTTCATCGACACCAGAGCCTTGGCCTTGAACGCATCGACCTGATCCATCGTGTCGTAGATATTCTGGAACGCGCGCTTGAGCGTTTCGAGCGGGATCGTCGACGAGGCCGCCTGTTCGTGGATCGTCGCGGTCTGCGATTTCAGCAGCGTCCCAGTCGAATCGATGATGTTCGCGGTCGTCGTGTTGAGCGACGTAATCTGTTCGAGCACCAGTTTCTGGTTGGTCAGCGCCTGTGCCACCGTCACGGCCGTCCGCAGCGCCGACACGGTGGTGGTCGATGCGCGGTCGACGCCCTTCATCAGCTCGACATTGTTCTTCTTGACCAGATCGAGCGCAAGATAGCCCTGCACGCTGACTGCCATCTGGGTCAGCAAATCGGTGGTGCGCTGGCGGACATAGAACAGCGCGGTCTCGCGGATCGCTTTGGCCTTGACCGGGTCCGACGTCTCGATCTCGTTGGCCTTGCTCTCCAGCTTGGCGTCGAGCGCCTTCGACACATGGATCATCTGTTCGAGACGGCCCATCGCCGCCCACAGCGACTGCCGCTCGGTCGAAATCGCGGCATTGTCCTTGAGCAACTCGTCCTTGCCGCCCGCCAGCCGCGTCAGGATCGACGCGATATGCTGCTGCGAGCTTTTGTAGCTGTCGAAATAGTCGCGCATCTTGTTGCCGAACGGGATTATCCCGAACAGCCGCTTCGGCGCGGTCAGCGAGCCGCGCTTGCCGGGGTCCAAGTCTTCGATGGTGCGGCGCAGTTCGGCCAGGTCGTTCCCGACGCCGCTTTCCTTGTCCATCGATCGCACCGGACGGTCGAGGAAGCGGTTCGACTGGCCCGCCGCCTGCGCGATTTCGTTGCGGCCCATATCGGCGATCAGGTCGACGCGGCGGCCGAACTCGGGCGAATTGGCATCCTGCGCGATCAGGTCGGCGACGAACGCCTCCGCCTTGGCATCGAGCTGCGTCTTTTGCGCGTCTTCCAGCGGCACCAGTCCGCTCGCCTTTTCCGCCGCAATCGGCGCGACCGGTTCGGGCGCGGTCAGCGTCATGTCCACAGTCTCGATTGCCACACTCGCCATCAGTTCGTCCTCCACAGTGCGCCAAGATAGGCGCGGGCGGGTGTATTATTCAAGTGATACGGTGCGAATGGCCCGCAAGACATCCACAAAACAAATTTGCGGACGAAACGACATCCGCCGGACCTGTCACCTCGTATTTGCGTTGATGGCGCAACTGCTGGCGAACCAGCGCGTAACTTGACGACCCACCCCGGAGACCGACCGATGAAATTTCTGCTGCGCGCCGCCTTGCTGATTGCCACCACCACCCCAGCGCTCGCGCACGATATGTGGGTCGAGCCCGAATCCTACAGCATGGCGACGGGGCAAACATCGGCGATCTCGTTGCGCGTCGGCCATGCCGATGATGAGGAGACCTGGCGAGCGCCTTGGGAACGCTTTCACTCGTTTCGCAGCTACGGACCCGCTGGCGTGAGCGATCAGCAAGCGGCACTCATCGTGCCGCCAACGGACGGTATGCCCAATGCGGTCATCACCCTGAAGGAGCCGGGCACCCACATGGTCGTGCTTGAATCCTATCATTCGGTCAGCACGCTGGAGGCGGCGAAGTTCAACGATTATGCCAAGACCGAAGGACTCGACAATATCATCGCCCTGCGCGCGCAGGCGGGCAAGAGTGCGGCGCCGGGCGTCGAATTCTACTCGCGCCGCGCCAAGGCACTGGTGCAGGTCGGCCCGACGCCTACCGACAATGTGCTCAAGCCGATCGGCCAGACGCTCGAAATCGTCCCCTTGCGGAACCCCTATGCGCGCGGCGGTGGCACAGCGCTGCCATTACGCGTGCTGTTTCAGGGACGACCGATTGCGGACGTACAAGTCCGGCTGCTCCCGCTCAGCAGTAAAATCGTCGAGCCGCAAAAGCGCCGCACCGACGCCGAAGGCCGCGTGCAATTCGACGTCCCGCGCCGGGGACGCTGGCTCATCATGGCCGTCCATGCGCGTCCTGTGACCGGCAACCCTGCTGCCGATTTTGACACGGTCTTTGCGAGCCTGACTTTCGGGTACGGGCCAAGGAGCGACCGCTGAACAAAACGAATTTTTTTCGCCATATCGACATTTTTCGCTGTCCTACAAGCAACCAGACCGGTTATTCCGAGTCGCATGACACCTCGTATACCTGCTCGCTCGCGCCGTCGGCGACCGCCCGACGTCGATGTTCCCGACCTGTCTTTCGAACCCGTCGTGATGCGCGAACGCCACGACGGGTGGACACCTCAGCGGCAGACTGACTTCGTCAACGCTCTGGCTGCGTCGGGATGTGTGTCCGATGCGGCGAAGTCGGTCGGTATGTCGGCCACCACCGCTTATGAGCTGCGCCGACGCTTCGACGCCCAGCCGTTCCGCCTCGCCTGGGATGCCGCGCTCGATTATGCGATCCGGCGGCTGTCCGATGTTGCGTATAGCCGCGCGATCTATGGCGATGTCATCCCGCATTATTACAAGGGCGAACTTGTCGGCGAGCACCGCCGCTATGACAGCGCACTCACGCGGTTCCTGCTGCGCTATCGCGACCCGCTTCATTACGGTCGCGATCTCGACAAGCTGGAGTATCGCGGCACCGACGAATTCATGGCGACACGGCTGGCCAGGTCGCTTCACGACGTCGAAATGGGGGAAGGACGCATCGAACGCGGCATCCGTCAGCAGCGCGAGGAAGAAGCGGGAAAGCGCGCCGAAGCTGAAGCCGAAGCGCGGGAATTCGGAGAAGATTTCGGCAAAGGGGGCGAAAATGCCCCCTGACGTCTCGTCAGCTTTGACAGCTTCCACGCCTCATCCTTGCCGCACTGCGGCAATTCGGCTAGGGGCGCGCCCAACACCGCTCTCGCACAATCAGGAAATCCAATGAGCCTCCGCAACGTGGCCATCATCGCGCACGTCGATCATGGCAAGACGACCCTTGTCGACCAGCTGTTCCGCCAGTCGGGCACGTTCCGCGACAACCAGCGCATCGAAGAGCGCGCGATGGATTCGAACGATCTCGAAAAAGAGCGCGGCATTACGATTCTGGCCAAGTGCACGTCGGTCGAATGGGACGACACGCACGGCACGAAGACGCGGATCAACATCGTCGATACGCCCGGCCACGCCGATTTCGGTGGCGAGGTCGAGCGCATCCTGTCGATGGTCGACGGCGTCATTCTGCTGGTCGATGCGTCGGAAGGCGCGATGCCGCAGACCAAGTTCGTGACCGGCAAGGCGCTGGCGCTGGGCCTGCGCCCCATCGTCGTCGTCAACAAGGTCGACCGGCCCGACGAGCGCATTCAGGAAGTGCTCGACGAGGTATTCGACCTGTTCGTCTCGCTCGAAGCCAGCGACGAGCAGCTCGACTTTCCCGTGCTCTACGCCTCGGGCCGCAACGGCTATGCCAATACCGATCATCATGCGCGCGAGGGCACGCTGGCCCCGCTGTTCCAGAAGATCGTCGATCACGTCCCCGCGCCCTCGGCCGATCCCGATGGGCCGTTCAAGTTTCTGGTGACATTGCTCGACCGCGACAATTTCCTCGGGCGCATCCTGACCGGGCTGGTGTTCAGCGGCTCGGTCAAGACCAACCAGCAAATCCACGCGCTCGATAACGACGGCAAGATCGTCGAGACGGGTCGCGCGTCGAAGATCATGACGTTCCGCGGGCTCGAGCGCGTGCCGGCCGACGAAGCGAACGCGGGCGACATCATCTCGCTGGCGGGGCTTACCGTTGCCACAGTGTCGAACACGATCTGCGATCCTAGCGTCACCGATCCGCTCCACGCGCAGGCCATCGATCCGCCGACCTTGTCGATGCGCTTTTCGGTCAATGACAGCCCGATGGCGGGCCGCGAGGGCAGCAAGGTGACGAGCCGCATGATCCGCGACCGCCTGTTCCGCGAAGCCGAAAGCAATGTTGCGATCAAGGTGACCGAAGCGTCGGACCGCGACAGCTACGAAGTCGCGGGGCGCGGCGAATTGCAGCTCGGCGTGCTGATCGAAACGATGCGCCGCGAAGGGTTCGAGCTCGGCATCAGCCGCCCGCGCGTACTGTTCGGCGAGGACGACAGCGGCGCGCGTACTGAACCCTATGAAACGGTCATCATCGACGTCGACGAGGAATATTCGGGGACGGTCGTCGACAAGATGAACATCCGCAAAGCCGAAATGACCGACATGCGCCCCAGCGGCGGCGGCAAGACGCGCATTACGTTCAGCGCGCCGGCGCGCGGGATGATCGGCTATCACGGCGAGTTCCTGTCGGACACGCGCGGCACCGGGATCATGAACCGGCTGTTCGAGAAATACGGGCCGCACAAGGGCCATATTGAGGGCCGCAAGAACGGTGTGCTGATCTCGAACGGATCGGGCGAAGCAAACTCCTACGCGCTCGGCCCCCTCGAAGAGCGCGGCATCTTGTTCGTCGCGCACCAGGAAGTACTCTACGAAGGGATGATCGTCGGCGAAAACGCCAAGCCCGACGACCTCGAAGTCAATCCGATGAAGACCAAACAGCTGACCAACTTCCGTGCCTCGGGTGGCAAGGACGACGCGATCCGCCTGACCCCGCCGAAACGGATGACGCTGGAACAGGCGATTGCCTATATCGACGACGACGAAATGGTCGAAGTGACGCCGAAGTCGCTCCGGTTGCGGAAGCGGTATTTGGACCCGCACGAGCGCAAGAAGGCGAGCCGGGCGAAGCTGGCGGCCTAGTCGGGCCGCGCCGACGATTTAGCGGAGCCGAGTCGGGCTTTTCGGCGGCCCGACCGGACCGCCTCGCTCATGCGAGGACCGACGGCACGGCTTTGCCGAGCCGATGAGGTCAATTTATTGCGTCGAAGCCATTTCAGCCGCTGCCAGCATCGCGATCTCGACACCGAGCGGTGCGAGGCGGCGGCTGGGAGTGATCTCTTGCACGAAGCGCTCGGCAACCGCCGCGCCTGGATAAATAAAGCCGAAGGTCGGGTTCACCCGGGTGCCCATGCCATTGCCATAGCTGACCCTGACCGCGCTCCAGTCGCCGGCGTCGGACACATCGACGACACGGGCGTTGCGCTCGACGCCGCCGCGGCGGGTCCAGTTGGCGTGGTCGATGACGAGTTCACGTTCGCTGACGACATCCTTGACGACGGCGACATGGCCCATCCGCATGCCGGGGATCGATTTGAAGGCGAGCACTGCGCCTGCCGTCGGGGTCTTGCCGCGCTCGTAGCGTCCGGCGGCTTGGCCCCACCAGGTGTTGGCATTGCCCCGGATCGTCACATCGGTGATCGTGCGGGCATATGTCACACATTGCCATCCGCGCGCCTCGGCGGGGGCAGAAAGCGCCACGCCCGCGAGGCAGGCAAACTTGCTCAAAAACTTTATGGTGCGACCCATGGAACTTTTTCCCCACTCTTGCATCGTCGTGTGGCGGGGACACTTGCGTCATGAAAGCGTCACGCGGCGGATTGCCGGAGTCGCGGGACGAGTCGATTGCGCGCGTTGCATCTTTACGTCGCTGACGGGGCAGGGCATGGCCGCTGCATGACCGACACAGCTCCAAGCAATGGCCCATCCGGGCCGCCCGACCGCCTTGCCGCGCACCCGTCCTCGCCGTTCCACAACGAACCCGCCATGGAGCGCGGGGTGGGGGTCCGGTTCAAGGGTGCCGAACGCCACGACGTCGATGAATATTGCGTGTCCGAGGGTTGGATCCGGGTGGCGCTCGGTAAAAAGGTCGACCGCAAGGGCGCGGCGCTGACGATCAAGCTGACCGGCCCGGTCGAGGTGTGGTTCCGCGATGCCGGAGCCACCGACTCCATCGAAGCTAGTGCGGCTGACGCGACTCCAGCATCGCCAACCGAATAACGTCGCTGCCCAGCCGTAGTTTGCGGGGTGCTCCATCGCCGACGACCAGTTCGCCAACTGGCGCATAAACCAGACGCGGCACTGCTCGGACTGGCGCGCTGGCCAGAACGAGCCTCGGCTCAGCCGGTTTCGGGGTTGCGCCCGCGTAGATAAAGCCATCGACCGGCCACGCCGTCGTGCCGAGATCGCCGAGGGGCGCGTACCACACCCGCACCCGGCTCCAGTCACCGGCAGCGGACACATCGCGGACCAGAACGTCGCGCTCGATCTGTCCGCGTGTGCCGTTGATCCGCGACCAATTGGCATGGGTCACGGCAATCTCGCGGTCGCCGAGCACTTGGGTCACGGTTGCGACATGGCCGAGCCGCATCGAGCCCGATGGCGTGAACGACAGCACGGCACCAACGCGGGGCCGATCTCCCTTTGCATAGCGTCCCTCGGCCAGCCCCCACCATGTCCAGGCGTCGCCGCGAATTTCGATGCCCGAAAACTGGCGGGCAAAGGCGGCACATTGCCAATAGGGTTGCTCGGCCGTGGCCGGGAACGCCGCGATGAGCGCCAGCGGAAGCAAAAAGAGACTCTTCAGACGCAAAACCGCATATCCCGTTTTCGGTAGCTGGCCAGTCTAGCGCGACAAGGTTAAGGCGCGGTTGGCAGCAGGGCGGGAAATAGCCGCGATGTGGACAATCGATGCGGTGCTCACCGGCAAAGTGGCACGCTTCACCGATGATGGCGCGACAAGCGCGATTGCGAAGACGCCGGTCGAGGGGCTGTACGCTGTGACATGGCTGGGGATCGCGGGCGACGCGCAGGCCGACCTCAGCGTCCATGGCGGACCCGAAAAGGCGATCCATCATTACCCCCGCGACCATTATGGCTGGTGGGCGGAACGTCTGGCCGGTCAGCCGCTGTTCGACGGACCAGGTGCCTTTGGCGAGAATATCTCGACCCGCGGCCTGACCGAACGCGATGTCTGCATCGGCGACTGTTTCCGCCTTGGCACAGCGCTGGTCGAGGTTTGTCAGGGGCGGCAGCCGTGCTGGAAACAGGCCCACCGGCTCGGCGACAAGCGGGTTGTCGCGATGATGGTCAAAAGCGGTCGCACCGGCTGGTACTACCGCGTGCTCGAGGAGGGCCATGTGACGGCAGGCGACGCGCTGGTGCGGGTCACGCGTCCGCATCCTGAATGGACCGTCGAGCGTGTCACCGGCATTGTCGTTGCGGGTCGGGAGCGCGATCCGGCGACATTGCGCAAATTGGCAGCATTGCCGCCGCTGGCCGATGCTTGGCGGCGGCGGATTTCCGGGATCGGGTGAAACGGCGGAGGCAAACGAGCCTCACCCCGCAGCTGCACGCGGCAGTGCGGGGTGAGGGCCGGTCGTTAACGCAGCAGGTTCATCACCCCCTGCTGGCTCTGGTTGGCCTGGGCGAGCATCGCGGTTGATGCCTGCGACAGGATCTGCGCCGCTGCCAGCTTGGTGGTTTCGACCGAGAAATCGGCGTCTTCGATCCGCGACTTCGATTCCGAAAGGTTGGTGACAGTCGACGACAGATTATTGACGGTGGCATCGAGGCGGTTTTGAACGGCACCGAGGCTCGCTCGCTGAGTCGCAACGGTGTCGATTGCGGTGTCGAGCAAACCGAGCGCCGTCGATGCGCCCGCTGCCGTCGAAAGGTCGACGACACCGACTGCGAGACCCGTAGCCGACATATCACCGATAGCAATCGCGACGTTCTGGCCGCTGGCGAAGCCGGTCTGCACGTTGATACTCGTTGTCGCACTGTGAGCAGCGATGTGCCGTTGAAGTTGGTGCGGGTGGCGATGTCGCCGATCTGCGCGATCAGCTGCGTGACTTCGGTCTGTACGGCGGCACGGTCCGATGTGGCGAGCGTGCCGTTTGCCGACTGCACCGCAAGTTCGCGCATGCGAACGAGAATGTTCGACGTTTCCGACAGCGCACCTTCCGCCGTCTGGGCGAGCGAAATGCCGTCGTTGGCATTACGGATCGCCTGTCCGAAACCGCGGACGTTGGCGTCCATACGGGTGGCGATAGCGAGGCCGGCGGCGTCGTCCTTGCCGCTGTTGATCCGCTTGCCGCTCGACAAACGGGCCATGGCGGTCGAGAGTTGCTTGTCGGCCATACGCGATCCGTTCTGGGCCCGGAGCGCGCTTACATTGGTGTTGATGACAGTCATTTGTCGTCCTTTCTTGGCGGTAGCGCCGTGGGGCAGCTCCGGAGATCGGAAGGCAGCCTCGGACAGCGTTAACGGCGGCGCGGCGCGAACTTTAATTGCGGGGTAGAACCGTTTGTGGCCACGCTGTCGGTAATCCGACACCATAGGCTGGTTCTCTGGGACATTGCGGGGTTGGCACGGCCCTTGCTCATTGTCCGGCATGTCCAATCCGAACCCCTGTCAGGCGCACCGATGACCCCGGTAAGCCCCTCAGCACTGCTGCAGCTGCGGAGCACGGTGCTTGGCCAGAATGCCGCGTTGCAGCGTGCGGCTGGCAAAGCGGGCGCGCCCGTTCAGGCCGGTGGGTTCGGCGATGCGCTGCTCGACGCGGTCAAGGCCGTGAACACGCAACAGACACAAGCAAGCGAAGCGTCCGCCGCCTATGAGCGCGGCGATACCAACGACATCGTCGGCGTCATGCTCGCCCGGCAACAGGCATCGCTGGGGTTCGAGGCAACGCTGCAGGTCCGCAACAAGCTGCTCGGTGCCTATCGCGACATCATGAACATGCCGGTCTGATATGAGCGAGTTGGTTCCTGTTCCCCATGTTGCGCGCCCTAGCGCCCCGTTCCGTCTATCGACGCTTCGCGACATGGCCGCACAGCCTGCCGTCCAGCGCGCGCTTCCTGCTATCGGCGGCGTGACCGCGTTGCTGTTCGCGGGCGCTGCCTGGTACAGCTTTCAATCCCCTGCCCAGCGCGCGGTCTTCGCCGGACTTGCCGATACCGACAAAGCGGCGGTCGCCGAGGCACTGCAATCGGCTGGCATCGCCCACGCCATCGACCGGGCAACCGGTGCTGTGACGGTCGGCGATAATGATTTTCACAAGGCCCGGATGCTGCTTGCCGCGCAAGGGCTGCCCAAAGCCGCACCCTCGGGCGATGCCCTGCTCGGTGCCCTGCCGATGGGGGCGAGCCGCGCGGTCGAGGGCGAGACCTTGCGTGGCGCGCGCGAGGCCGATCTGGCGCGGACGATCGAGGCCATCGACGCGGTCAAGGCCGCCCGCATCCACCTCGCAGTGCCCGAACCCAGCCCCTTCCTGCGCGACCAGTCGGCCCCTGCGGCCTCGGTCATGCTCACACTCCAGACCGGCCGCACGCTCAGCGAGGCCCAGGTGCGCGCGATCGGCCACCTTGTCGCGTCCTCGGTACCGGGTCTGGGGAACGAGCAGGTGTCGATTGTGGACCAGAGCGGCGCGCTGTTGTCGTCCCGCGATACACTTGACGACCGCAATCTGGCGGCGCAGATCCAGATCGAGGACCGCGCGCGGCGTGCGGTGGCGGCTCTGCTCGGTCCGATGGTGGGCAGCGGCAACTACACCGCTGAAATCCATGCCGATCTCGACCCGTCCGAAAGCCAGTCGACCCGCGAGAGCTATCCCAAAGACGACCGCGCGCTCCGCCGCGAAGAGGGTAACCGCACCTCGGGGTCGGCAACGCCGCCGCCCGCATTCGGCATCCCGGGCGCTTTGTCGAACCAGCCCCCGCCCGCCAGCCAAGTCGCCACGACACCCGGGGCATCGCTGAGCGCGCCCACGCCACCGGCAGCGGGTGCCGGTTCGAGCGACGAAACCTATGCGCGCTCATTCGATGTCGGGCGCGAGATTTCGGTGACACGCCAGCCCGTCGGTCGCTTGCGCCGTCTGACCGTCGCGGTTGCGCTGCGCGATGTTAAAGGCGCGAAAACCCGGCCCGCGCAGGAACTTGCGAGTATCGAAGCATTGGTGAAAGGCGCGGTCGGTTTCGACGCCACGCGCGGCGACACTGTCGCCATCGCGTCGCGGCCCTTCGCCGAAGCCGACCCTGCCGAAGCTGTCGCCTTTTACGACAAGCCGTGGTTCATGGCACTGGCGCGTCAGGTCGGGGCTTTGCTTGCCGCGCTGCTCGCTTTCCTGCTGGTCGGACGACCGCTGCTACGCGCCATGCGCGCGCGCGCTGCGCGAAGCCGCGAAGAGGGGGGCATCGCAACCAGCCTCCTCGGAGCAACCGGACAGAGAGCGCCGGTCACGCTCGACATGATCGAGGCCGAACCCGGCTATGAGGCGCGGGCCAATCTCGTCCGTGACTTCGTCCGTCAGGATCCGGTTAAGGCCGCGGCGGTCGTCCGCCAGTTGATGGCGAACGGCAATGGCTGAAACGGCTCTTCTCGACCGCCCTCTATCGATCTGCGTCGATGGTGACACGGCGGCGGCCATCCTGCTGACGTTGCTGGGCGAAGCCGAGGCAGCGGCGGTGCTCGGTTCGCTGAATCCCGACGAGGCACGGCGGATCGGCACGGCGATGATGGGCGTCGCCACCGCCAGTGCTGCCGATATCGAGGCGGCACTCGACATGTTCGTCGAGCGCAGCCGCGCGACAACGGGGCTGGGGATCGATGCCGAACCGCGCGTACGGTCGGTGTTCACCGCCGCGCTCGGCAATGTCCGTGCCGAAAATATCCTGACCGAGATCGCACCGCGCACCTGCGCCGGTGCCCTCGAAAAAACTGCGCTGGATGCCGGTCGATGCGATTGCGGCCGCGCTGACAGGCGAACACCCGCAAGTCGGGGCGCTGATCCTTGCCTGTCTGACTCCAGAGATTGCCGCGCAGGCGCTCGCCGCGTTCGACGAGGAACGCCAAAGCGACCTGATCTATCGGGCTGCCTCGCTTCGCAGCGTCCATGCCGATGCGCTGGGCGACCTCGAACATCTGCTCGACCGCTATGTCCGCAGCAACACGACCGGCACGTCGATAAAGGTCGGGGGGCGCAGCGATGCCGCCAAAATCGTGACCAAATTGCCCAAGGGTACCGACCAGCGCGTCCTCAAGCGCCTCAAGAAACGCGACAAAATTCTCGCCCAGGAAATCGAAGACGACATGTTCGTATTCGACGATCTGGCCGCGCTCGATGCCAAGAGTCTCGGTGCGCTGTTGCGGTCGGTCGAGGCGCAAGTGCTGGCGCTGGCGCTGCGCGGGGCGGCGGCTGCAACCACGGACAAGATGCTCGGCTGCCTGTCGGCGCGGGCAGCCGACACGATCCGCGACGACATGGCCGAAAGCGCGCCCGTCAAGCGGGCCGATGTCGAGGCCGCGCAAAAGGAGATCGCGGCAACGGCGCGGCAGCTGGCCGAGAGCGGCGATATCAACCTCGGTGGAAAGAACGACGATTATGTCTGATTGCGCCGCCGTCCGCGTGTCGTTGTGCGATGCCCGCGCCCCGGCTTCGGGGTTCAGTCCGCTGCGTCCCCGGCTTGTAGTGGTTGCCGCCGCAACCGCGCCGCTCGAACCCGATCCGTTTGCGCTGGGTGTTGCTGAAGGTGCCCGGGCGGCGGTCGAAGCCCATGCAGCGGAACGCGACGCGCTACGCGCGCTTTTTGCGGCAGCGGATACTTTCGTCCCCGAACCATCCGAAGAATTGGCGGCAATGATCGCCATGACGGTCGAACGGATTGTCACCGAACTCGTCGGCATGATGCCGGTCGAGCGCGACTGGTTGACCGCGCGGATCGACCGCGCCGTTGCCCTCATCGGGGAAGCCGATGCCGCCCGGACCTTGTGGCTGCATCCCGACGATGTGGCGCTGCTGGGTGAAGCGGGGCCGGATCTCGATATTCAGCGCGACACCACAATGGAGCGCGGCGCGCTGCGGATCGACTGCTCGGTCGGGTGGATCGAGAACAGCCGCTCGCTGCACCTCGAAGCCTTGCGCGCCGCACTCGGGATCGAGGTGCACGCGTGACCGGTCGTCTGATGAAAAGCGCCGCTATGGCGCTCGATGCTGCCAGCGCTTGCACCTCGGCGCCGCGCCGGATCGGGACATTGGTCTCGCATGATGGCCAGATGCTCGAGGCCGAAGGCTTTGCCGTGCCACTCGGATCGGGCGCGCGTATCGTGTCGCCAACGGGTCAAGTCGCGCACGGCGAAGTCGTCGGTTTCAGGGGATCACGGAGCCTGATCGTGCCGTTCGACCATGGCGTCGCGCTCTCGGCCGGGGCACGCGTCGAGTCCGATGGCGATGCCGCCTATGTCGCGTGCGGCTCGGCGCTGCTCGGTCGCGTGATCGATGCCCGGGGTGCGCCGCTCGACGGTCGCCGTCCGGTCGCCAGCCGGTTCGTCTGGCCGATCGGAGGTCGGCGCAGCAACCCCCTCGACCGCGCGCGCGTGACCCGCCCGATGGATTTGGGCGTCCGCTCGATCAACGCGCTGCTGACGGCGGGCGAAGGGCAACGCATCGCGATTATTGCCGGGTCGGGTGTCGGCAAATCGGTGCTCATGGGCCAGATGATCGCCGGGACCGATTGCGATGTTGTCGTCATCGGCCTGATCGGCGAACGCAGCCGCGAAGTCAGCGATTTTGTCGAAACGCGGCTTGGCGGCGCGGCGCGGGCTCGGTCAGTGGTCGTGGCGGTCCCTGCCGATCACCCGCCGCTGCTGCGGCTGCGGGCCGCGATCAGCGCGACCAGTTCCTCGGTCACATCGACATTGGCGCGTTCGAGCGTTCCCGACCGGATCGTGCCGAGCGAGCCGTTGGTCGCGGCGTTGATCGCCGGCGGGCCGCTGTCGCCCGTCGATTGCCAGTGCGCGTCGCCGACCGGGCGTAGTCCTTCGAGCGAGACAAAGCTCGCCATGGCGACCTTGCCCAGCGCCTCGGACGAGCCATTCGCATACGTCGCGGTGACCAGCCCGTCGATGCCGACCGATATGTTCGACAGCGCGACGCTAGGGTTGCCGGGTGCATTCGCAGGCAGCACGAAATCGCGCATATCGGCAAAGGCGGTCGAGGTGACGTTCTGGTTGGCGTCGATCGGGAGCAGTTTCAGCTTAGCGTCGGTCGTGTCGACGACATTGCGGCCCGGGTCGATCCCGAACGCGCCATTGCGGGTATAGGTGACCTCACGGCGGGGGGCGGACCCCTCGACGACGAAAAACCCTTCGCCTGCGATACCCAGGTCGAGCGTCTTGTCGGTCGCCTCGAGCGTCCCTTGGGTGAACTGCTGCTTGATGCCGTTGAGGCGTGTGCCCTGTCCGGCGATCATCTTGGTCGTCTGGGTCGGGGCGCTGGCGAACAGGTCGCCGAATTCGGCGCGGCTCTTTTTGAAACCGGTCGAACCGACATTGGCGATGTTGTTCGAAATCGCGGACAAGTCGGTCTGCGCGCCGCGCAAGCCCGATAACGAGGTGTAGAAGGACATCGGTCGTCTCCTTTGAAATGCTGTGGGTTAGGGCGCAGTCGGCACAGACGCGGGCGGCGCTGACAGCGACTGGAGCAACACCGTCTGGTCGGCGATCTGCGTTGCAATCGCTTTGAGCGAAGCATTCATCTCGGCGATGCCCGACGACGCCGACATTTGCGCCATCTGCGCGACCATCTGGGTGTTGTCGGTCGGCGCGAACGGATCCTGCTGCTTCAACTGTTCGGTCATCAATCGCAAAAAGTCGGTCGTGCCGAGTTCGGCCTGCGACCGCGAGGCGGGTGCGGCGATCGCGGGAGAGCTAATTGGCAAAAGCGTCATTGGCCGATCCTCAAAGTATCGAGTGTGAGCGACTTGGCAGTCTGCAAAACCTGGACATTGTTCTGGTACTGCCGCGACGTCTCGATCATCTCGACCAGTTCGGCGGCGCTATCTACGGCGGCCTCCCAGATGTCGCCGTTTGCATCGGCCAGCGGGTTGTTCGGATCGTGACGCTTGGTCGGGTTGGCCGTCGACTGCGCGATGCGGTCGACGGCCACGGTCGCTTGCCCCTCGGCACCGGTGACGGCGCGGAATACAGGTTTGAGCGACCGAAAGGCTTGGGCCTCGCTGCCCGCGACCGATCCAGCATTGGCCAGGTTCGATGCGGTAGTGTTGAGCCGGACGAGTTGCGCCGCCATGGCGCGGCCGCTGATCTCGAAGATCGACAGCGATCGATTGTTGACCTGTGCCATGGTCATTCGCCCTTCAGCGCGCGCGACAAGGTCGCGATGCGGCCCGACAGGAACGACAGGGTGGTGCGATAGGCCACGGCGTTTTCGGCAAAGGCGGTCTGTTCGGTCGACAGTTCGACGGTATTGCCATCGAGCGACGCCTGCAGCGGCACGCGGTAGCGCACGGCGCTGCTTGCGTCCTGTCCGCTTTCGGCCCGGCGCAGCGCGTCGCCGAAGTCGATGTCGCGCGCTTTGTAATTCGGCGTCGAGGCATTGGCGATGTTCGACGCGAGAATCGCCATGCGCTGCGCCCGGAGGCCAAGCGCCGTGCCATGAATACCGAACAGATCGGGAGCAGCCATCTGCACCTCCATCACGGACTCACCACGAGCCGCCCGCCACCCCGCAGCAACTGTCGTGCCAAATGCGGTTCTGCCGTCTGTGGCGGGCGTGCGGGCTGCGGGGCGTGTCCGGTTTCCGACAGCGGACATCGTTGTGGCTGAACCCGGCGGGTGGCACGGCCTTTGCTGTCCGGTTGGCAACCCCAGTCCGGAGACCGATGATGCGATACCTGATCCTTCCCACTTTGCTGTTCGCTGCAACCACATCGGCAAACGCGACGGCGGTACAGGGCGAAGACCTCGACCTGCTCGACGCGCGCGTGGCGGTTTTTCTCGGCGGCACCGCTGCGGACGCAGGACTGCGGGCGACGCGGATCGACCGGCGGTTGCGGCTGGTGCGCTGCCCCGAAGGCGCGCTGTTCGAGCCGCCGCACGCAGGCAGCGTTATCGCCTATTGTCCGGCAAAGGGCTGGCGGCTGAATATCCCGCTGGTTACCGTAACCTCCATCGATGCGGGCGCGATTGTCATCCGGCGCGGCGATGCGGTGCAACTGTCCTATGCCGGGGCGGGCTTTGCGCTCACGACGGGCGCAACGGCACTAGAGGACGGAAGGAGCGGCGGCACTATCCGCGTCAAAATGCCGACAAGTCCCGCCAGTGTGACCGCGCGCGTGCAGGACAACGGGAATGTCGAGATAACGGACTAAACAACCCGGGGACGATGCCGTTACCGCTTCGTGAAGGCCTGTCGACTTTCCGTCAGGCCAGCCAAGGAAGTGTGTCATGGTCGAAGCTGCCCGCACGGGTTCGGTCACGCCCATTGCTATCCGCGCCGCGACGACGGCGGTCGAGGGAACCGAAGTCCGCCGGTTGACGCCGCACGATTTGCGTCCGGTGCAGGGCACGCCAAGCGCGTCTAGCGCCTCGCTTCCCCGCCTGCTCGATCTTGTTGCCGAGCTGGCGCATTCGGGACCGCCGGTCGATTACGCCCGCATTGCCCAGGTCCGCCGCGCGATTGCCGACGGCAGCTACAGGATAGACGCCAACGCCCTTGCCAAAGCCATCATCGGCTTTGCCGCGAAGGACTGATCGTGACCGATGCCGACATCGAACAGGTTATCGATGCACAGGCTGCGTTAATTGCGGCGCTCGATGCAGGGGATGTCGCGGCTATCGAGCAGGCGACCGCGTCGCTGTCACAGTTGTTGTCGGCGATGAAATCCGGCGGTCCTGTTGTCACCGTCCGTACCAAGCGCGTCGATCACGCCTTGAAACAGACCGATGCCGCCCGGACGCGCGTCAATTTTCTGGCCGACCGTACCCGTCAAAGACTCGACCGACTTGCCCAGCGACGTGGGGGACAACGGCCACCGACCTATAACGCCGCAGGGCGATTCGCACTGGATCGCGGCTAACCGCAACTGGCACGCAGATTGCTGTGGTTGGTCCGCAACGATGCGGAAAGCCCATGTCTTCAGTTCCGACCACGACCGATACCCGATCCTCCCGTGTCCACGCCGCGATTGCGGGTGCCGCCGAGCGGACGGGTGTCGATTTCGGCTATCTCTACAATCAGGCCCGTCTCGAAAGCAGCCTCGATCCGCAGGCAAAGGCACGGACTTCGAGCGCGGCAGGCCTGTTCCAGTTCACCCGCCAGACCTGGCTGAATGTCGTCAAGGACCATGGCAGCGATCATGGCGCGGCCTGGGCGGCAAGCGCTATTGAGCGGCGCGGCAAGGGACTCGCTGTCGCCGACCCGCAGCTTCGCGCCGCCATCGACAATCTGCGCTATAATCCGGAATTTGCCTCGGCAATGGCGGCGGAGTTTGCCGACGACAACCGCCGTCACCTCGAATCGGGCCTTGGCCGCAGTGCCGCGTCGGTCGATCTTTATCTCGCCCATTTTCTGGGAAGCGCGGGAGCCGTCCAGTTTCTGTCGGCGCACGACGCCGATCCCGATGCCGCAGCCGCGCCGCTGGTTCCGGCGGCGGCGGCGGCAAACCGCACGATATTCTATGGGCCGGGTGGCGCACCGCGCAGCCTCGACCAGATCCGCGCCGGCTTTGCTGCCAAACTCGAAGGGCTACCGCCACCCGCACAGGCGGCGGTCCCGTCTGCGCCGCCGCATTATTGGACGCAGCGTTTCAGCGTCGAGCCGACCGCGCGTGCACCCCTGCAATTGGCATCGATCGAGCCGATGCCGCAGCGGCTGTCGCTCGACTATGCGGCCCGCGCGTACCAGCGTCTTGCCGGACTTGGCGCATGAGCCGGATGCTCAATCTCAAACTTTGGGGCGATGTCGTGCGCGGCGGCATGTTGCCGTTCGCCATTCTCGCCCTTGTTGTCCTGATGATCGTGCCGGTGCCGACGTTCGTGCTCGACGTCGGCTTCATCGCCAACATCATGCTGTCGATCGCGGTGCTGATGATCGCGCTCAACGCCGCCAAACCGCTCGATTTCTCGGCGTTTCCTACCGTGTTGCTCCTTGCCACGCTGTTCCGGCTGGCGCTCAACGTCGCCTCGACCCGGGTCGTGCTGGTCGACGGACACACCGGTGCCGATGCTGCAGGGCATGTCATCGAAGCGTTCGGCGCGTTCCTGATCGGCGGCGATTACATCGTCGGGCTGCTCGTTTTCGCCGTGCTGATGATCATCAACCTTGTCGTCATTACCAAGGGCGCGGGGCGCGTGTCGGAAGTGTCGGCGCGGTTCACGCTCGATGCGCTGCCCGGCAAGCAAATGGCGGTCGATGCCGACCTGAATGCGGGGCTAATCACCCCCGACGAAGCCAAAGCCCGTCGTCAGGAAGTTGCTACCGAAGCCGATTTCTACGGGTCGATGGATGGCGCGTCGAAATTCGTAAAGGGCGATGCCGTCGCCGGAATCCTGATCCTGTTCGTTAATATCTTCGGCGGCCTGATCCTCGGCGTCGTCAGCCATGACATGGCGCTGGGCGAGGCTGCCAAAACCTATATCATGCTCGCCATCGGCGATGCGCTGGTCGCGCAAGTGCCCGCGTTGCTGCTGTCGATTGCCGCTGCCGCCATCGTCACCCGCGTCGCGTCGCCGCTCGACCTGTCGGGGCAAATCGGGTCGCAGTTCGGCTCGGCCCGGGCCTGGGGTCCGGTCGCGGCAATCACCGCGATCCTCGCCGTGCTGCCCGGGATGCCGCACCTGTTACTGATGGCAGGGGCCGCCATTGCCGCGACGATCTGTTGGCGGCTGATGAAACGCGACCGCGCCGCATTGGTGCTTGCCCCCGTTCCGGCCAACGATGCGCCGCGCGAAATCGGCTGGGCCGATGTCGGCGAGACGGCACCCATCGTCCTCGAAATCGGCTATGCGTTGATCGGCCTGATCGACGAACGCAAGGGCGCGCCGCTGATGGCGCGGATCACCGGCCTGCGCCGCCAGTTGTCGCGCGATCTTGGTTTCGTGCTGCCGATGGTCAAGGTGAAGGACAATCTCGCGCTCGGCGGCAATGCCTATCGCGTCATCGTTTGTGGCGTAACGATGGGCGAAGACGACATCTGGCCCGACGAGTTGCTTGCACTCGACGCAGGCGATTGCCTGCCCGGACCCGAGGGACGGCAAGTCCGCGATCCGTGCTTTGGTCTGGAAGCACTCTGGATTTCCGCCGAGCATCGCGCCGAGGCGATTATCGCGGGCTACACCGTCGTCGATGCGCCAACCGTCGTCGCCACCCATCTCAACAGCCTGCTGACCAGCGCTGCCGCCGAGCTGTTTGGCCTCGACGAGACACAGGCGCTGCTCGAAGCGCTGAAGGACGCTTGCCCGCAACTTGCCGGGGCATTGTGCCCGCAGCCTTATGCGCTTGCCGCCGTCGCAGGTGTGTGCCGCTCGCTCCTTGCCGAAAATGTGCCGCTGCGCGATTTCCGCCGCGTTGCCGAGGCGATGGTCGAGCTGGCACCGCAGGGCTTGCTGCAAAGCGCGCTTATCGAAGCCATTCGGCAGCGGCTCGGCTCGCTACTCGTCAAGTCGCTGGTGCCGCTCCGGACGCCTTTGCCGGTGATCACCTTCGATGGCCAGCTCGAACGATTGCTGAGCGAAGCGGTGCGGGTCGCGCCCGAGGCGATGTGGCCATTCGAACAACAGCTGGCGAGCCGTTTGCTTACGGCGCTTGCGGCGGAAACCCGGTCTTTCACTGCCGAGGCGCGGGCCTTTGCCATCGTCACGGCTCCGGCGTGCCGAGCCGCGGTGTCGCGGCTGGTCAGGACGCAGATGACCGATGTGCCGGTGCTGTCGTTCCTCGAAATTCCGGCGGCGCGCGCCGTCGATGTTCTTGCCGTGGTCGGATCCAATGCCGCCGAACCGGCACTGCCTGCACCTTCGATTCCCGATTTTACTGACGGAGACCCATCATGACCTACGCCGCCCTGAAGCACCGCGCGGACCGCGAGCCTGACGATGTCGAGGTGCTGATCCACAGTCATCTGCAACTCGTTCGCCGTCTTGCCTGGCATGTCCATGGACGTGTCTCGGCGGGCGCGGAGCTGGAGGAGCTGATCCAGGCCGGCATGATAGCGCTGGTCGAGGCGGCGCGCGCGTTCGAAGATCGGGGGTTTGCGTTTTCCACCTATGCCTCGGTAAGAATCAAGGGTGCGATGATCGATCATCTGCGGCGCGGATCGGGTCAGTCGCGCGGCGCGTCATCGGCGCGCCGGGCCATCGAGGCCGCGCGCAACGCCCTTGAAACGGCACAACCCGGTCCGGCGACGGCCCCCGATATCGCGGCGTGGCTCGGTGTCTCGCTCGACAGTTACTTTGCGATGCAAGCCGACGCGCGCACCGGCACCCACGAACCGCTCGACGATGTCTACGCCGACGATAATATGGTGTTCTGCGACGAAGCCGTTGGCCAGGACGAAATGCTGGACCGGACCGCGAGTCAGGAATTGTTGCGCGACGCCATCCTGATGCTCGACAAGCGCAGCCAGTTGGTCCTCCAGCTTTATTTTTTCGAAGAACTGAACCTCGAGGAAATCGGCCAGATCATCAATGTGGGGGCCGCGCGCGTTTGCCAGATCAAAAGTGCTGCCCTTGGCAAGTTGCGGAATAACGGGGCGCTTGCAGCCTCTCTGTAGAGACCGGTGTGCGGTCGTCGGCGACCTGAAGCACCGCCTTTACCCCTCTCGCCCCGCATGTTACCGAATGTGAAATAAGGGGCAGGGCAATCAGACACTTTGTGGCGGTTCTGGTGTTAGCGTCGGGCAGCGCGCTCGTCGGTCTGGCCTCGCCCGTTGCGGCTGCGGTGCCGGGATCGCTTTGTGCGATCGGTACACCGACACCGGCTGTCAGTGTGGCGGCCTTGCAAAGCGCAACCGCGCGCGGTGAGGCAGCACTGGCGCAGCGCGCGACGTCCAACATCGATACGGCATGGCTCGATGCGCCTGTGACAGGCAGCGAAACCGCCACGGACGCTATCCGCGCGCGCTATTGTGCGGTTGCCGGAGAGACATTGCGGGTCGCGCCCGATGGCAACCAGACCCAAGCCAAATCCTTTCTGTTCGCCGCGGCCCGGTTAGCAACAGCGGCCGGCGAAGCGCGGTTGGCAGCGCGCGCGACCTACCGGTTGGGCCTTGCGGCACTCTCGGGCGATGCTGCCGCAGGGGCCGGAACACGCGGCGCGCAGCAGGTCGCGGTCGTGACGCCCGAATCCGCCGAACCGGAAGGCGAAGGGCCATGCGCGGTTCTCAATCGACCGAGTTTTCTCCGGCTCGCCGGACGCTTCGCCGCGCGGACAGCGCTCGAATGTGCGATCGTGCGGGCGCGGGCGGCAGGCGACGCCGAACTGGCGGCGCTGGCTTCGCTGCGGCTGACGCGGTTCGGGATCGCGCAGGCTGCCGCGACACCGGGGCGGGCGCGACAGATGCGCGCGGGCGTCGTGCCGGTCGCGCTTCACGGGCTGGACGACGCGCGCGGCATTGCCGATCCGGCGTTGCGCGGCGACCTGACCGCGCGGCTGGCCGAGGCGGCACTCGATGCGGGGAGCAGCGACGCGGCGGCGATTTCGACCGCCATTGCCTCGCTCGGCGGCGATACCGGAACGAAGGCATTTGCGGCGGCGTTGCAGGGGCGTCTCGATCTTGCAGGCGGAAATCGTTCCGCAGCCGCTGTCGCCTTCCAGCGCGCCGTCTTTATCGAGGGACAGCGCGCGCAGCCATCGATGATGCCGACGTGGCTGTTATTGCTGGCCGAGGCCGAACCGGCGCGGCGCGAGGCGTTGACGCTTCAGGCCTATCGCGCGCTTGAGGCCACGCGCGCGTTGATCCCCGCGCTCGACCCCGTGACTGAGGAGTCGGTGTTCAGCATCCGGATGCGCCCGGTGTTCGAAGCTGCTGTTGCGGTCGAACTCGCCGAAACCGGCGGCGCGCGCGAACAGTCGCGGATTGCCTCGGCACAGCGCATCGTCGAGGCGTATCGCCAAGCCGAGCTACAGAACGCCTTCGGTTCGAACTGCGTGCCGTCGCGCGATCCGGTCGATCCGGCCAAGCTGCGGACTGGCGAGGTGCTGCTCTATCCAATCCTGCTCGACGACCGGGTCGAACTGCTAATGGTTGCGGGCGGCGCAACGGGATCGACCTATGTCCGCTTGCCGAGCGGCGCGCCGACGTCGCGCGAAGCGGTGGCGCGGTTGGTCGATGAAATGGTCGCGTCGGCCAGTCGCGGCACCGACGAAGAATGGCGGACAGCGGGCCGCGCGCTCTACGACTTGCTCGTCAAGCCGGTCGAGGACCGTATCCGCAGCACCGGAACCCTAATCATCGTGCCCGACGGGGCGTTGCGCGCGCTGCCTTTTGCCGCGCTGACCGATGGCGACGGCAAGTTCTTGATCGAACGCACGCGCCTCGCGGTGGCCCCCGCGCTCGCCTATTCGCAGCCCGGCAGCGACCGCAGCACCCGCGCGCTCAGCGTTGTCGCCGCATCGCTCCAGCGCGAGGTGACACTGCCATCGGGCACCTTTGCCAAGCTCGAAGGAACCGCCGACGAAGCGGGCGTCGCGGCTGGCCCCGGCGGGCGCGTCATCGCCGATTTCCGCGAGGCCGATTTGCGGGCGGCCCTGTCGCACGGGCGCGTCGATGTGCTGCATCTGGCAACCCATGCCGCGTTCAACGGACGGTCGGACCGGTCGTTCATTGTCGCCAATGGCGAGTCGATCCCGCTGGCCGATTTGCGCGGGCTGATTGGCGCGAACCGGACACGCGGCGACGAGCTCGACCTGCTGGTGCTCAGTGCTTGCGAGACGGCGGTCGGCGATGACGAGGCGAGCATGGGGCTGGCTGGGGCGGCGGTGCAATCTGGTGCCGAAAGCGCGCTCGCCTCGCTCTGGTCGGTCAATGACACCGGCACCGTCGCGCTGATGAAGGGGTTTTACGGCCAGTATCGCCAAGGCGCGGGCAAGGCCGAGGCACTGCGGAATGCCCAACTCGCCATGATTTCAGGCGGAGGTACCAATGCCCAGCCGGGCATCTGGGCGGCGTTCATCCTGCTTGGGGGCTGGCGGTGAAGCGGCTGTGCCTTACCGCGCTGGCACTTGGTTGCGCCGCTCCTGCGTACGCGCAGACGGTGATCGTGCCAGATACCGCCGCTGCCGCAACGATGGAGACAACCGCGACGCCGGTCGGCACCACGACCGTCATCGATGGCGGGACGCGTGTCGGCAATAATTTGTTCCATAGTTTCAACGGCTTCTCGCTGGCAACCGGCGACCTTGCGCTGTGGACCCGCGCCGCGAACGACGGCGCCAGCATTGCCCATATCGTTAACCGCGTGACCGGTGGGGCTGCTTCGACAATCGACGGGACACTGGCGACGCAGGACATGCCGAACGCACAGTTCTGGTTCATCAATCCGGCGGGGATCGTGTTCGGGGCGAATGCGTCGGTTGCGGTCCCCAATGCCGCGCATTTCTCGACAGCCGGAGCGCTGCGTTTCGCCGATGGCGCGACGTTTGCCGTGACAACGCCGGGCGGGTCGGTGCTGTCGGTCGCGGCCCCCGCCGCCTTCGGGTTCCTCGGCAATCAAGGCAATATCACCGTCAACGGCTCGGCAAGCGGACGTTTGGTCCCTGCATCAACGGGCCTGTCGCTCAGCGCGGCCAACATCGGCATTTTCGGTTCCAGGATCGTTGCCGGCTCGCTCGATCTCGCCGCAGTTGGCAGTGGCAGCGGGCTGGTCTCGCCGACACAGGCTGTAACGAATCCGTTCGGCAACGGGCTGTTGTTGGTATCGGGCAGCCTCGTCGTCGGCCAGCCTGGTGCAGTGCGGAACGGCCTTGTCCGGACCTTTGCCGCCACTACCAATTTCGTCGGCAGCTCGTTCTACAGCAATTCGGATGGGCGCGCGGGCGGGGGGCTGCAGCTCCGCAGCGGCGCGCTCAGCATCGACGCCCAAAGCTATGTTGGATCGTTTTCGTCGGGCAGTGCCGCCGCCGGACCGGTTACCGTTACAGCGCAGAGCGTCGATGTCATCGGAGGCACGCTTGCCTCGAGCGTGACGGGCTCAGGGCGCAGCGGCGATGTCGCCATCGCTGCGACGCGCGTGACGGTATCGGCTGCCGGCTTCATCGGGTCGCGCACGCTGCCGGGCGCCACCGGAGCAGGCGGGGCACTGACGATCAATGCCGGATCGGTGAACGCCACCGGCGGCTTGATCGGCACTTCCGGTCACGGACAGGGCGCAGCGGGTGCGCTGACGATCAATGCAGGAGCCGTGCTGATCGACGCAGGATCGATCACCTCGACGGCTTTCGGACGCGGCGACGCCGGCACGATCCGCATCACGTCCGACACCTTGGACATCATTCGCGGTGCGGCGATCAGTTCGCAGTCGGCCAGTACCGCAACCGGCAACGCGGGGAACGTCATCGTCCGCACCGGCGCGCTGACGATGGACCGTGGCGGGCTGATCACGTCCTCCGCCTACGGGAGCGCCGCGACAGGGTCGATCACGATCGATGCGACGACGGTGTCGATGGGAACCCGTGCAGCAATCGAGTCCTCCACCTTCGGCAGCGGCAACGCCGGGAACGTCACCGTGCGTGCGACCGGCGACATAGCCATTTCGGATGCGCGAATCGCTTCGGAAGCGGAAATCGGGTCGACCGGCAACGCGGGAGCCATCGAAATCGACGCGGCACGGTTGGCCATATTCAACGGCGGCGAGATTGCCGTTTCGACCTTCGGTAGCGGTGATGCCGGTCTGATCGACGTAAGTGCGGGGTTGATCGGACTTTCCCAGAGTCGGATCGCCTCGGAAGCGGAAACCGGCTCCACCGGCGATGCCGGCGCGGTCATCGTTACCGGCACATTGCTGCGCCTGACCAATGACTCGATCATAACGTCGTCCAGTTTTGGACCGGGTCAGGCCGGTGCGGTCGACGTGCAGGTCGATACGTTGACGCTCGACAATTCGTTCATCACGTCGGTAGCTGAGGGCACGGGCGACGGCGGCGACATTGCGGTCCGGGCGAGCTCGGTTACGCTGGCCAACGCCTCGCTGGTCGCTACGTCGACACTGGGTCCAGGCATCGGCGGCGATGTCGTCGTGGATGCGACGACGGTCGCGCTGAGCCAGGGATCGATGATCTCGTCCGACCTGCTCGGCGGTGGCGCGGGATTTGCCGGGACGGTCACCGTGCGCGCCAACACGTTAACAGTGGCGTCACGCGCAGAGATTTCCTCGGCGACGGTCGGCACCGGCGATGCCGGACTTGTGACGGTGACAGCGCGAAACATCACTCTCGACGGCGGCCTGATCAACACATCGACCTATGGCGCGGGCGCGGCGGGAATCGTCGATCTCGACGCCGACTCGCTGACGATCATCAATGATGGCAGTATCGTTTCGCAGACCACCGCGAGCGGCGCAGCCGGGCTGATCGACGTAAGGGCGAACACGATCCGCCTTGGCAGTCTCGGCGTGATCCAATCGACAACCAGCGCGTCGGGCAATGCCGGGAATATCGTGATCAACGCGACCGATATCCGCCTCGACTCGACAGGGCGCATCTTGTCGTCGCAAGCCAACGCCCAAGCCACGGGCAATGCTGGTTCCATCGCAATCACTACCGGCACGCTCTACGCCGCACCTGCGACGCGGGCTGCGATCAGCACGAGTATTTTCAACACCGGCACGGCGGGCGAGATCGGGATCACGGCGCGGTCGATCACCCTTGATGGCGCGGAGATTGCCTCGGCAGCCAATGGCACGACATCGGGAACATCGGGATCGATAGCCATCGTCGCCGATACGCTGAACCTGATCAACGGCGGCAGTATCGAAACGTCCTCGCTCAGCCCCGGCGCGGCGGGCGCAATCAGCATTGAGGCCGCACAGCTGATCGTCCAAGGGACAGCTTCACGCATCGCCAGCGAAAACCGGTCGCAACGCGGCGGTCGGGCGGGGTCGATCGTCATCGAGAGCGCCGACCTGCGGCTGCTCGACGGCGGCAGTATCTCGACCGACTCGGCAACCGGCGCAGCGGGCGATATCACCATTTCGATGCCCGCTACCTCGACGCTTCTCCTGCGCGCGCGGAACGGCGCGGCGGGGTTCATCACCACGTCGTCGGGGCCGGGGACGGGCGGCATCATCACCATCGCCAGCCCCTATCTGATTCTGTCCGACGGCGGAGCGATCCTTGCCAAGGGGCGGGCGTTCGGTGCGGACGTGCTGATCAGTTCCAATTTCTACATCCGCTCGGCGGACCGCGTGAACCGATTGTCGGTCGATGGCGGGTTGATCGTCGATTCGGAAGTCGGCGACCTGTCGACGGGTTCCGAAAGCATCGACCTGTCGTTCCTCGATGCGTCGTCGGTGTTGCGCGGCCAATGTGCGGCGGCGCGGACGGGCGGGGTGAGCCAGTTGAATACCCGCATCACGGGTCCGTACGTCCCCTTTGCGCGACCGGTGCCGCTCGGGCCGACCATTTCGCTTAACAGCCGCCGCTTGCCCCGATGCGGGTAAGCGCGACGTCATGGGGGGCGGTTGCGGCACTAACAGCGATGCCGTGCGCCGCGCAGGAGCGTACCGGGCCGAATGCGGTGCCGCCGCCGCTGCCCGCTTATTCGCAACCGGTTGCACCTCTGCCGCTTGCACCACCACCGGCGGAGACCACCCCGGCGGCTGGGACCACGGTCCGCTTCACCGATGTCATCGTCAGCGCCGAGGGGGCAGGCTACGCGCCGCCACAACCCGGTTGGCAGCCCGTGACAGATTCCGTGCTCGGGCTGGCTCTCGATGTGCCCGGACCGTCCGGCTTCGATGCCGACTGGGTACGGCGGCAGTTTGCTGCGAACAAGCTCATCGGCGCGGACATCACGCTCGACCGGGTGACGGCGCTGGTGCAGTCGATCAACCTGGCGTTCGCCGCGAACGGCTATCTCAATTCGGGCGTGCTGATTGCGGGTGGCGGGGAAGCCGGCGACGCTGTGCTGCGGCTGACGCTCGTCCACGGTCGACTCGCGTCGCCGCCCGACGTCCGTTGGAATACCAAACGACGCGGCATGACCGCCGATTATATCACCGCGCGAATGCGCGCGGCCAACGCCGTGCCACTCAATGCCGTTGCGGTCGAGCGCAGCTTTCGCCTGCTCGCTGAGGACCCCGCGATTGCGACAATCAAGGCCGACCTGATTCCCGGCGCGCGTCCGGGCGAGGCGGGTCTCGCACTCACGGTCGATCCTGCGCGCCGCGCCGATGCCTATATCAGCTATGGCAACAGCCGCTCGCCCGCCATCGGCGGGACGCGCGTGGCCATCGGCGGCTACATCCGCAACTTGTTCGCGGCAGGCGATGTCTTCAGCGTCGAGGGCGGCCTGACCGCGCGCCGCCCCGATGTGTCGGGCAGCTACGAAACGCCGTTCATTACCCCCGGCCTGTCGATCGCGGTGCGCGCGTCGCTCAACGAGGCATCGGTGGTGGACCGCCCGCTCGTTCCCCTCGATATCCGCGCGCGCGACACCGGCGTGGAGGGCGGGCTGTCCTACCGCCTGATCGCCGAGCCGCTGACCCCGGCGGGTCCGGGCATTTGGCGGGCAGCACGCAGCCTGACTTTGGGCGTCCGCGTCGGCCACCGCGAAACCGAAACCTTCCTGCTCGGCCAGCCCTTCTCGTTCAGTCCCGGCTCGGTCGATGGCCGCTCGCGCCTGACAGTGCTGCGCCTGACCGCCGACTTTATCGAGCGTGGGATCAGCAAAGTGACCGCGCTGTCGTTCACCCTCACGCAGGGGCTGGCGGGCACGCGCTCGCCCCTTCCCGGCGTCGCTGCGCCCGATCCGGGCTTCCGCTCGTATCTCGCCCAGCTCAGCCATGCACGGCGGCTAACCCCCGGCGGCCTTGAGCTCCGCCTGCGCCTGACCGGTCAATGGGCCGACGGCTTGCTCTATTCGGGCGAGCGGCTGGCGGTCGGCGGCGAATATACCGTGCGCGGCTACCGCGAGACGCTGGCGTTAGTCGATGCGGGGGCAATCGGCTCAGTCGAACTCGCCCAGCCGTTCAGCCTGTCGCGCAGCGGGCGTGACGCAAAAGGGACCGACTGGGGGGCGTTCTCGCTTTCCGCGTTCGCCGATGGCGCTTGGTTGAAAAACCGCCGCGATCCGCAACCGGTCCCCGACCGGCTTGGCAGCATCGGTGCGTCGCTGGCATGGGCACCGTCGGAAGCGATCACCGCGCGCGTCACCTATGCCCGGGCGCTCGTCGATGCAGTACCGGTCGGCAGCCGCGACGTGCAGGACCGCGGCTTCCAGTTCCGCCTGACCGTGCGCCCGTTCTTGCTGTTCCGCTAAAACCAGGGAGCGCCCGTCACCTTGGCGCTTTCGCAACTCATCGTCGTCCAGCCTTTATCCTTCAGATAAACGGCGTTGAGCGCGGTCGCCGTGCAATAGATTTGCCGCGACCCGTCCTGGAACAGGTCGATGTCGATCCGAAGCGACAGCGGCTTGGCCGCCAGCGTGTTCACCGCCGTATCGAAATTGGCGAACTGCTTGCACGATGCAGGCGACTTGCCCTTCGCTTCGACACAATTCCATTCGGCGATGGGGTAATAGAAATATGGCCCGCGCACCGAACCGCCGGGCACATCGACGATCTCGTCGGTCTGTTCGATCGCCAGAAACCCCTTCATCGCCACACAGCGCGCCCCCACGTCGCATTTGTCGGCATCGGCATTGTCGGTGAACACCGGCTTCATCGTGCCAGCATAACCGAACACCGGACCGCCCACGACCGGCGACAGGCGCGCGTCCATCAGGACGTCGCCGTTCGATGTGTCAGCGGCGTTGATCATTGCGACGCGCACCGCCAGCGTCAGCACCGCCTTGTCCCCTTCGCCATCGCGGTAAAGCGTCACCTGCTGCGGCGGCTGCACGACGATGACCGATCCGCGCGTCGCCGAGATCGCATTGATCGCCGCCAGCGACACCGCGAGGAAAAACCCGGCGGCCCCGATGGTAATCTGTCGGTACCAGACCTCGCGTTCCTTGCGGCTGAGGACTTTGTCATTGTCGTCGTCCGCCATGAAGGTGGCGATTTCGTCGATCATCGGCGGCCCCCGTCGTTCGTGTTCGCGCGTCGTCGCTTGCCGCGCGAATGCGATAGGGTTACGCCTCTGCTACGACATCGTCGAGGGGAGAAGTCCATGAAACATGCGATCGCCAGCCTTGCGGCCTTTACGCTCGTTCTGCTGCCCGCCGCGCCTGTTGCGGCACAATCATATCCACTCGAAGTCGTGCAGTTCGTCGGCGGGCTCGACCAGTCCGCCGAGCTGACCGGGTCGGTCGCGGTCATCTACGACGGCGACGACAAACCATTGTTCCGCGGCTCGCGCTCCTACATCATCAAGCAGACCGGCAATGCGGCTGCGCGTGTCTTTGCTTGGGATCTGACACGCAAGAAAGTCCGCGTCAGCCTCGCCGGAAAGCCGCAGATCTGGCTCGCATGCAGCGAGTTGAAAGCGATGACGCTGGCGTGCTCGACCTCGCTGCGGATCGCCAGCGACGGGGCGCTGGTCGTGGCGGGAACGGGAACCGGCGGCCCGATCCGCGGTGCCGGTTCGGGAGAACCCAGCGCCGAGGCCTTGGCACGACTCCCCAACTGCCCAGGCGATCCGCGCTGTCCATGAGATAGAGCCGATTCGGGAATGGGCGAAGCCCATGCCGTCGGTCAGTGCTGTGCACTGCCGTCCGAGCTGGCACATGGGCGAAATAGCCAAAGGCTATTTCGTGCCTGCGCTGCGCTTTGGAGCGGGTGAAGGGAATCGAACCCTCGTCGTAAGCTTGGAAGGCTTCTGCTCTACCATTGAGCTTGGCGACAAGACGCGTGGTGGCAATTTATTCCGGCGGCATGGGAGGTGGGCGTGTGGTCGCAGAATCGGGCTTGACTCAATTCTTGCTTACTGTTCTTTTCGATGTATCGGCGCTTGGTCGCCGGTTGCAACGGGGGCGTCATGCGGATTCTCGGGCGAGGTTTGGCGATAGCATGCGCGCTGGTATCGGTTCCGGCGATGGCGGCACCGCAATGGTGCCAGAGCAAGATCGAGCATAGTTTCGTCGATCGCTACGGTAACGTTTACGTCTGGGCGGTATTCCGTCAGGACTATATTCAGATTTGCAATGTGGATGCGCCCTGGAAAGGCGTGAGCGTCGAGCTGTGCCGGACGTGGCAGGCGCTGTCGATGTCGGCGATCCTGTCGGACAAGCCGATGATCATCTTCTACGACGATGCCGCGAGCTGCCAGACGGTGCCTGCCTACGACGGTGCGCCGTCGCCGGGCTATATGATGCTCCGCAAGCAATGACGATGCGCGCACTGGTTCTGGCGATCGTGTTGGCGATCTCGATTGCACCTGTCGCGGTTTCGGCACGGTCGTGCCTTCCCACGCTCACGCAACTGACCACGATGCGGGCCGAGGCCGAAGCGCGCGGCAAAGGTGCAAAGGTCGTTCCGCAACGCGTGCTGAGCGGCGAAGGCTTAAGGCCACCCAAGACAATGCCCGTGCAAGCCGAGCAGCGTGCACCCGTAGTGCAGCTGCCCTGCAAGGATGAGGATCTACGGTCGTCGCAATAGCGGTCCGGCGCTGCTGGCGCCGGGCCAAGAGGAGACACAGTGATGGCGAGGTGGCGATTATTGCTGAGGGCCGCGACCGTTCTGGCGCTCGTCCCGACCGTGTCGCACGCCGCCGAGGTCGTTACCTACAGCTATGACGCGCTGGGGCGGCTGATCCGCACGCAGCGCAGCGGCGGTCCGGCGAGCGGTGTCGATGCCCAGACGAGCTACGACCGCGCCGGTAACCGCGCAGGCGTCGTCGTCGCCAATGCCCCCACCAATACGCTACCACCACCACCCGGCGGCACACGCGTCATCGTACTCCCGCTCAACGGGTTCACCATCATCCCGCTGC
>JANNVL010000106.1:0-11422 GCA_031408195.1 Sphingomonadales bacterium
GATGGAACCGGCGACCGGCCCCGGCGGCATGTGTGCGCCACCCGCGGGTGCAACAATTTACACCTATGTCGACAAAAACGACAGCGGGACATGGGATGACGGCGCGATGGGCGGACAGGGCGGCGCGAACGATGCCGTGCTTTATACTGTCGCAGTGCGCCATAAATCGCTGTTCCCGGTGAACTCTTTGTTTGGTGCCGAGCAATACCAGACCATCCGCGCGAGCACCGTGCTTCGCAACCAGCCGTACCAGAACCAGAATGCCCGCACGACCGGGCCGACGAGGAACTGCACGTGAGCAAGCTGAAAATCTCGCCCCGGCGCGGGCTACGCGCCCTCGGTCGCGATGCCTCGGGCCTCGCCATGATCGAATTTGCCTATGGCTTGCCGTTGTTACTCGGCATCGGCCTTGGCGGCATCGAGATCGCCAATCTGTCGGTCACGCGCATGCGAGTCAGCCAGATCGGCATGATGGTCGGCGACAATATGGCGCGTGTCGGCGAAAGCGGCGTCGCGCTCAAAAAAGCCTATGAGTCCGACATCGACGATGTGTTCGAGGCCGCCCGCTTACAGGGCGTACCGATCGACCTGCAACAGCGCGGGCGCATCATCGTCTCGTCATTGCAGACAAACAAGCAGGGCGGGCAATGGATCGCCTGGCAACGCTGCTATGGGCAAAAGACGTGGGCCTCGACTTATGGCAACAGCGGCGACGGCAAAAACAACACGAATTTCCCCGGCATGGGGCCGACGACAGCACGCGTGCAGGCACCGGTAAACAACGCCGTGATTTTCGTCGAGATCGCGCATGACTATCGCGCGATCGTGCAGCCGTTTGCTGAAGGGCTGCAGTATTTCGGCCTGCGCGTGAACAACCAGGTGATCACCTATCGTGCCGCATTCATTGTTCGCGATCCGCGCGAACTGGGCGATTCTGACCTGACCGGACCCGACAATAATCGGGACTTCGGCCTGTTCCAGAACACGCCCGCACGAGTCCGCAAGAACTGCTGACCGCGCGCCGTCACTACTAGGCCTGACAACGCCCTCCAAAGGTCGCATCGCACGTCCGCATTGGCGCGAGACGCGATCAACAACAGGGGAACGGCGACAATGTCGAAGGGCTAATTGCTATCGTATTGGCGGCGTTGACGGTCAGCGGTAGCAGACCGTCTTTGCCGCAGCGACGACGCGGTCGGCGTTGACCAACATCGCCTTTTCAAGGTTCGCGGCATAGGGCATCGGGACGTCTTCGTTGGTCACGCGCAGCACTGGCGCGTCGAGATCGTCGAAGCCTTGCTCCATCGCCGCCGCACAGATTTCCGACGCGATCGAACAGACCGGCCAGCCTTCCTCGACGACGATCATGCGGTTGGTTTTCTTGAGGCTTGCTAGCACCGTGGCGGTATCGAGCGGACGTAGTGTCCGAAGGTCGACAACTTCGGCATCGATGCCCTCGCTCGCCAGCTTTTCCGCCGCTTCGAGCGCAAGGCCGACGCCGATTGAGTAGCTGACGATCGTCACGCTGGTGCCGGGCCGCATGATGCGTGCTTTGCCGATGGGGACGACCACGTCACCTGCTGGCACCTCGAAGCTGCGTCCGTAGAGCAGCTCGTTTTCAAGGAAGACGACGGGGTCTTCGCAACGGATCGCCGCTTTGAGCAGTCCCTTGGCATCCGCCGCGTCATAGGGCGCGATCACGATCAGGCCCGGGACGCTGGCGTACCATGGCCCGAAATTCTGGCTGTGCTGCGCGCCGACGCGCGAGGCTGCGCCATTGGGACCGCGGAAGACGACCGGACAGCGCATTTGCCCGCCCGACATGTAATTGGTCTTGGCCGCCGAATTGATGATGTGGTCGATGGCCTGCATCGCGAAGTTGAAGGTCATGAACTCGACGACAGGACGCAGGCCGCCCATCGCCGCGCCGGTGCCAATCCCTGCAAAGCCATATTCAGTGATGGGCGTGTCGATGACGCGGCGTGCGCCGAATTCGTCGAGTAACCCCTGCGTGACCTTGTACGCGCCCTGATATTCGGCGACTTCCTCGCCCATCACGAACACGCGATCGTCGGCGCGCATTTCCTCGGCCATCGCATCGCGGAGTGCCTCGCGGAGGGTGACTTTGATGGTCGCCAAACCCTCTCCACCGTGTGGAGAGGGCGATGCGCCAGCATCGGGAGAGGATTGAGGTGGAGGCGCGGGCGATGTCGCGACCGGGGCAGCGGTCGTTACCGCCACTTCGGGCCTCTCCTGGCTCGGCTGCGCCTCGCCGCCCTCTCCGCGAGGCGAAGAGGGTTCAGCGACTTCCCCTTCCCCAGCCATTATCGCGATCACCGTCCCGACCTTCACATTGTCGGTGCCCTCAGCAACGAGAATCTCGGCGATGACGCCTTCATCGACCGCCTCGAATTCCATTGTCGCTTTGTCGGTCTCGATCTCGGCAAGTATGTCGCCCGATTTGACTGTATCGCCTTCTTTCACGAGCCATCTGGCCAGTGTCCCCTCCTCCATCGTCGGCGACAGCGCGGGCATTTTCAGTTCGATGCTCATCAATACTGCCCCACCAGCACGTCGGTATGGAGTTCGCTCAAATCCGGCTCAGGCGATTGTTCGGCGAAATCGGCGGCTTCGGCGACAATCGTGCGGATTTCCTTATCGATGGCTTTGAGCGCGTCGTAGGTCACGCCCGCCGCTTCAAGCGTCTTTTTCAGCCCCTCGATGGGATCATGCTGGTCGCGCATCGACTGTACCTCGTCGCGGCTGCGGTACTTCGCGGGGTCGGACATCGAATGGCCGCGATAGCGATAGGTCTTGAGCTCCATCAGCACCGGTCCATTGCCGTCGCGCACCCATTTGAATGCTGCCTCTGCCGCGCCCCGCACGGCGAGCACGTCCATGCCGTCGACTTGCATACCGGGCAGCCGAAAGCTTTCGCCGCGCCGGTGAAAATCGGTTTCGGAACTGCCGCGCGCGGTGCTGGTGCCCATGGCATAGCCATTGTTCTCGATGACAAACACGATCGGCAGCTTCCACAGCGCCGCCATGTTGAAGCTTTCGTACACCTGCCCCTGGTTCGCTGCACCGTCGCCGAAATAGGCAATCGCAATTCCGCCGTCGTTCCGGTATTTATGCGCGAAGCCGAGGCCCGCGCCGAGCGACACCTGCGCCCCCACGATGCCGTGGCCACCGTAAAACCCCTTGGCGACATCGAACATATGCATCGATCCACCCTTACCGTGCGAGATGCCCGCTGCCCGTCCGGTCAGTTCGGCCATCACGATTTTCGGTTCGATCCGGCAGAGCAGCATATGGCCGTGGTCACGGTATCCGGTGATGACCGAGTCCAGCCCGATTGTCAGCGCCGACTGCAGGCCGACCGCAACCGCTTCCTGACCGATATACAAATGGCAAAAGCCGCCGATCAGGCCGAGGCCGTAAAGCTGGCCCGCCTTTTCCTCGAAACGGCGGATCAGCAGCATGTCCCGGTAAAAGGAGAGCATTTCATCGGTGGTCGCTTTGTAGCGCTGTGGCTCCGGCGGACGGGCGATGGCGGAAGTTTCTGCTTTGGCGGCGGCTTTTGCCACAAACGAGCCTTTCGCGGTGAAATGTTACTCGGGCTATAAGCGCCCCCGCGATCAACGCGCAAGTTGACGCTACGGTAAACCCGATAGAATCAGCGACGGGCGCGATTTGACGCCGTTTTGGCGGACGCTGGCATCAACGAAGCGGGATAATGATCTCGCCGGGCTGCACCAGCCCCAGATCGCGCCGCACCAGTTCGTCGGCAAGATCGCGGTTGGCCTGGCGCGGGTCGAGCAAAGCGACGCGGTGGGCAAGCTGGTCGCGCGCCAGTTCGACCCGAACCAACTGCCCTTGCCGCTCTTGCAGCTGGCGCGAATAATCGCCCCAAGCCAAAGCCCCGTTCGGTCCCATCAACGCATAGCCGCCGAAGAAGGCTACAACGATCAGCGCCGCCGCTGGTGCCGCTGCTGCGCGCAGGTTGATCCAGAAGGTTTTAGACTTAGCCACCAACCCCTTGAATCACAGTCGATTCGCCGAATCAACCCCGCTTCGTCGCAAAAATCGACCGACCAGCATATTTTGCCTGTGAATCGAGCTCTTCCTCGATGCGGATCAGCTGGTTGTACTTCGCCAGCCGGTCCGAGCGGGCGAGGCTGCCAGTCTTGATCTGCCCGCAATTGGTGGCGACGGCGAGGTCGGCAATCGTCGCGTCCTCGGTTTCGCCCGAACGGTGCGACATGACGGCAGTATAGCCGCTACGCTGCGCCAGCGACACGGCAGCGAGCGTTTCGGTCAGCGTCCCGATCTGGTTGACCTTGACCAGCAACGAATTCGCCAGCCCCTTTTCGATGCCCATCGCCAGCCGGTCGACATTGGTCACGAACAAATCATCACCAACAAGCTGAACCCTGTTGCCTATGGCGTCGGTCAGCGCCTTCCAGCCCTCGAAATCATCCTCGCTCATCCCATCCTCGATCGATGCGATCGGATAGCGCGCGCACAGATCGGCCAGATAGGCGGCGTTTTCCTGCGGCGAGCGGACCACACCCTCCCCGTCGAACCGGTAGGCGCCGTCGCGGAAATATTCGGTTGCGGCGCAATCGAGCGCAAGAACGACATCGTCACCCGGCGTGTAGCCCGCCGCCTCGATTGACGACATGATGAAGTCGAGCGCCTCGGGCGCGCTGGCAATGTTCGGCGCAAAGCCGCCCTCGTCGCCGACTGCCGTCGCCAGCCCCTTGTCGTGCAGCTTCTGTTTCAGCGTATGGAAAATCTCGGATCCCATGCGGACGGCATCGAACAGGCTGTCCGCCCCCACCGGCATCACCATGAATTCCTGAAAATCGATCGGGTTATCGGCATGCATCCCACCGTTGATGATGTTCATCATCGGGACCGGCAAAACATGCGCGCCAACGCCGCCGACATAGCGATACAGCGGCAAGCCGCGCGCATCCGCCGCCGCCTTGGCAACCGCCAAACTCACACCCAAAATGGCATTCGCGCCGAGCCGCGCCTTGTTCGGCGTCCCGTCGAGCGCGATCATTACCGCATCGACCTCGCCCTGATCCTCGGCATCGAGGCCCACCAGTTCGCCCGCGATCTCGCCATTGACCGCGTCGACCGCCTTCTCGACGCCCTTGCCCAGAAACCGCGCCTTATCGCCGTCGCGCAGTTCGACCGCCTCATATTTGCCCGTCGATGCCCCCGATGGCACCGCCGCACGACCGAAACTGCCGTCTTCAAGCAGGACATCGACTTCGACGGTGGGGTTGCCCCGGCTGTCGATAATCTGGCGGGCGTGAATGTCGAGAATGGCGGTCATGGGCTGGCTGGCTCGCTGTCTGGGAGGGAACAAAGCTTCGCGCCTCTAGTTGAGCCGCACACACAGCGCAAACCCGTTACGATTGGGGACTGGCAACCGGGGCGCGCTGCCCTATCTAGGTGTTGTCATCCGCCCGCCAACCAAGGAGTTTCCCGTGGCCCGAACGCCAAAAGCCAAAGCTGCCGTTGCCGAAACCGCAAAGGAAATCGTCGCTGTCGCTACGCCCGCCATCGACGACGCCAAATTGAGCGTCGCCAAAGTCAAGGAGCAGGCGTCCGCACTTGGCTCCGAAGCGCTCGATTCGGCGCGCAAGGCCGCCACACAGGGCAAGGATATGGCTGCCGAAGCGCTCGACGAGCTGTCGAAACTGGCCGCCAGTGCCGCGACCGTCGTCGATGAGCGCGTCGGCACGCAATATGGCGATTACGCGCGGAAGGCCGCTTCGACCGTGTCGAATGCCGCAACCTCGCTGAACAACAAGGCCGTTGACGATATCGTCGCCGATACGACCGCGTTCGTTCGCCAGCGTCCGGCGGTCGCCATCGGTGCGCTCGCCGCCGTCGGCGTGTTCCTGGCCGCAATTTTGCGTGGCGGATCGAAAAAGTCTTCCGACAAACCCGAGGCCTAAGCCTTGACCAAGGGGGTCGTCGATCAACCGGAGCCTGTAGAGCCGGAGCCTGAGGAAAGGGTCGAGCGGCAATCGCTGCCCGACCTTTTCGTCGAACTTGCCGATGATGGCCGCGATTGGCTGAATGCCGAGATTGCGGTTTATCGCGCGGAGGCACGCCGGCGGCTGATTATTGCGGGTATCGGCCTTGGTTTGCTGACACTTGCCGCAGCGCTTGTAGCAGGCACTCTGGTCGCGCTTCTCGTCGGGGTCGTGTTCGCTTTGGCCCCCGTCCTCGGGGCGGGATGGGCGACAGCTATCGTTATCGCGGTGGCGCTCGTCATCGCCGCGATATCGGCACAGGCGGGGCGGCTTCAGCTCCGCAAACTCACACGAGGAAGGAAGATCGGTGAAGGAAGTCCGCGAACTCCAAAAAGCGACTGAAGCGCGCGACGCGGCCCGTACCGCCCTGACCGTGACGTCGGGCAAGCTGCGTGGACGTCTCGCCCCGCGCTTGCTGGTCGCCGACTTCGCCGAGATGCTGGCTGCGCGCGCAGGCCGCGTGCTCTTGGCGCGCGGCATAACCAAGCGGCGGCGCGTTGGCGCGGCAGTCGGCGGCGCGGCGGCGATTGCGTCGGCTATCGTCCTGCGCGCCGCACAGCGCACACGGGTCAAAAAAACCGGTGATTTGCCGCCCGAATGACGCTACGGCGCGCGCCATGAGCAAACTCCACCTCGTCTTCGGCGGCCGCGTGACCGACCCGCAAACTCTCGATTTCCAAGACCCGTCGAAATTGGATGTGGTCGGAATTTTCCCTGATTTCAAATCCGCCGAGAAAGCGTGGCGCAGTGCAGCGCAGAAAACGGTCGACGATGCGGAAATGCGCTATGTCGTCGTGCACCTGCACCGGCTGCTTGAACCGGACATGGCCGCCTAACCGTAGCGATACCGCCATTCCAACAACGGATAAGCGAGCGCCAATCCTGTCACAAACCCGCCGATATGGGCGGCGAACGCGATCGGTGACGCGGTGCCGCCGCTGGCGAAGCCGATGCCCCATTGCAGGATCGTCCACGCCACCGCGAGCCACACGGCGCGCACGACGATGCCCGGCACGGGGCCGATCCGTGCGACCTGCCCACGCCCGAACATCAGCGCATAGGCACCGACCACCGCCGATATCGCCCCGCTTGCGCCGATCATCGGACCTGTCGAGCCGGGATCGACCAGAAACTGGCCAAGCGCCGCGCCATAGGCACCGATGACGTAGAGGATCACCAGTCGCAGCCCGCCAAGCACACACTCGACCTGCCGCCCGCAATAAACGAGCATCAACAGATTGAACCCCAGGTGCAACCACCCGCCGTGGAGCAAGGTCGCGGACAGCGGTGTCAGCGCGAAGGGGACAGCGGCAAACGGCAATGTCTCGCTCAGCCGTGCGGGGATGAAACCGCCGAGCAGGACGATATGCGGCCCCGCAAAACCCTGCAAGATGAACGCAACCGCCGTGACAACCGCGATGGCCGCCGTCGCCCGCAAGGGACGTGACGGCTGCACGCTCAGATAAACTCGATCTTCGATACCGAGTAATAACGGTCACCCGCAGGCACCGACACTTCGATGTCGTCGCCAGCCTTGCGACCGATCAGCGCGCGGCCGAGCGGCGAGTTGTACGAAATGCGACCGGCCTTGGCGTCGGCCTCAGTTTCGCCAACGATCTGGTATCGGATCGGCTTGTCGTCGTCGTCGAGCAACGTCACGGTCGCGCCGAAGACGATCTTGTCGCCCGACAATTCGGTCGGATCGATGATCGTCGCGCGGCTGAGCTTCGACTCGATATCGACGATCATCGCCTCGATCTGGCCCTGACGCTCTTTCGCGGCGTGATATTCGGCGTTCTCGGACAGATCGCCGTGCGCGCGCGCTTCTTCAATGGCGTCGATCACCTCAGGGCGCTCGGCTTTCAGCAGCACCAGCTGTTCGTTGAGCATCCGCTGCCCCTCGATCAGCATCGGCATCTTGTCGACGGTCGCCATCACGAAAACCCCTTAGTCAAAACCCTGTTGCAGCCCCGGCAACGTGCCGGAGCCTGTCATCGTCGCATCTGTCGGGATTCAGCTTGCGAGCCGAAGATGATAGGACTGGAGGGGCCGAACTTCAAGGTCGCTGTCCCGCAACGCAGCAATTGCCTGTGCAGCAGCGACGGCGGCAGAGGCGGTCGTAAACTGCGGCACCCGGTTCATCAGCGCCGACCGCCGGATGCTTTCGCTGTCTTTCAGCGACTGCCACCCCTCGGTTGTATTGAAAATCAACGCGATTTCGCCGTCGACGACACGGTCAACGATGTGCGGGCGCCCCTGTGCGACCTTGTTGACGCGCTCAACCGCGACGCCTTCGCCCGCCAGATAGCGTGCGGTGCCATCGGTCGCGACGACCGTGAAACCCAACTCCACAAGCTGGCGCACCGCAGGCAGGATCACCGTCTTGTCGGTATCCTTGACCGAGACGAACAGCTTGCCCGACTGCGGCAGGATAGTCCCTGCCCCGAGCTGCGCCTTGGCAAAGGCGCGCGCAAAATCGCGGTCTAGTCCCATGACTTCGCCTGTGCTCTTCATTTCGGGTGACAGTACTGGATCGACGCCGGGGAAGCGCGCAAAGGGGAATACCGCTTCCTTGACCGCAATATGCGGGATGTCGAGATCGATTTCCGGCAAATCGGCGAGCATTTCGCCTGCCATCACGCGCGCGGCGATCTTTGCGATGGGCGAACCGATGGCCTTGGCGACAAACGGCACCGTCCGCGACGCGCGCGGGTTGACCTCGATGATATAGACTTCGCCGTCCTTCACCGCGAACTGTACATTCATCAGCCCGCGCACCGACAGCGCCTTGGCAAGCACTTCGGCCTGCCGGGCGATTTCGGCAACGATCTCCGGGGCAAGGCTGTATGGCGGAAGCGAGCACGCGCTGTCGCCCGAATGGACACCGGCTTCTTCGATATGCTGGAGGATACCGGCGACAACCACCTGATTTCCATCGGCAATCGCATCGACATCGACTTCGACCGCATCGCGCAGATAGCGGTCGATCAGGACCGGCGCGTCACCCGACACCTGCACCGCCGTCGCGATATAATGCTCCAGTTGCGCTTCGGTATCGACGATCTCCATCGCCCGGCCACCGAGCACGAAGCTGGGGCGCATCAGCACCGGATAACCGATGCGCGACGCCACATTGACCGCCTCGTCGCGGCTGCGCGCGATACCGTTCTCGGGCTGTTTGAGGCCAAGCCGCGTGACGAGGGCGGCGAACTGCTCGCGGTCCTCGGCAAGGTCGATGGCCTTGGGGCTGGTGCCGAGGATCGGGATACCCGCCTCCTCCAGCGCCTTGGCAAGGTTCAGCGGCGTCTGCCCGCCGAACTGGACGATCACACCCTTAAGTGTGCCATTTTGTTGCTCGACATGCAGGATTTCGAGCACGTCCTCGGCGGTAAGCGGTTCGAAATACAGGCGGTCGGACGTGTCGTAGTCGGTCGAGACCGTCTCCGGGTTACAGTTGACCATGATTGTCTCATAGCCCGCGTCGGCAAGCGCAAAGCAGGCGTGGCAGCAGCAATAGTCGAATTCGATCCCCTGCCCGATCCGGTTCGGCCCGCCGCCCAGAATGACGATCTTCTCGCGGTCGCTGGGCGCGGCCTCGCACTCGGGCGTGCCGAAGCTCGGGGCTTCGTAGGTCGAATACATGTAAGCGGTGGGGGCCGCGAATTCTGCCGCGCAGGTGTCGATGCGCTTGAACACGGGACGCACGCCCAGCCGGTGGCGCAGCGCGCGGACATCGGCCTCGCTCGCCCCGCCGGTCATCGCGCGCACCGCTTCGCCGATCAGGCCAGAGGCGCGCCCGAATGCCTGCCGCGTTCCTTCGCGCAAGCCTGACGAGCGCAGCGCGAGCCAGGCGAGGCGCTTGTCCGAAAAGCCCATGGCTTTCAGGCGACGCAGGCCGTCCGCGTCCTGCGGCAGGCCGTTCTTCATCACCTCGTTTTCGGCCGTGACGATTTCGGCGAGGCGGTCGAGGAACCACGGGTCGAACTTTGACACCGCATGGATGTCCGCAACGCTCAGACCCTCGCGCAACGCTTGTGCTGCGACCAGCAACCGGTCGGGCGTGGCACGGCTGAGTTCGGCGATGATCTCGTCGCGCGGCGCGCCGACGAGTGCGTCGACCTGGTTGAAGCCGGACAGGCCGGTCTCCAGCCCACGCAATGCCTTTTGCAAGCTCTCGTGAATATTCCGCCCGATTGCCATGACTTCGCCGACGCTTTTCATGGCTGTCGAGAGCAAAGGCTCCGCCCCTTTGAACTTCTCGAAAGCAAAGCGCGGGATTTTGGTCACGACATAATCGATGGTCGGTTCGAACGAGGCGGGTGTCGCGCCGGTAATGTCGTTCATGATCTCGTCGAGCGTATAGCCGACCGCCAGCAACGCCGCGACCTTGGCAATCGGGAAGCCCGTTGCCTTCGACGCCAGCGCCGAGGAGCGCGACACGCGCGGGTTCATTTCGATCACGATCAGGCGGCCGTCGGCGGGGTTTACCGCGAACTGCACGTTCGAACCCCCTGTTTCGACACCAATCTCACGCAGGCACGCGATGCTCGCGTTCCGCATGATCTGGTATTCCTTGTCGGTCAGCGTCAGCGCGGGCGCGACGGTGATCGAATCGCCGGTGTGGACGCCCATCGGGTCGATATTCTCGATCGAACAGATGATGATGGCGTTGTCGTTCTTGTCGCGCACCACCTCCATCTCATATTCTTTCCAGCCGAGCAGCGATTCCTCAATCAGCACTTCGGTGGTCGGCGACGCATCGAGCCCGCCGCGCACGATCTCCTCGAATTCGGCGCGGTTGTACGCGATGCCGCCGCCCGTTCCGCCCATGGTGAAGCTTGGGCGGATCACTGAGGGCAGCCCGGTGCGCTCGAGGATTTCGAGTGCCTCATCGTAGCAATGGGCGATGCCCGAGCGCGCGCTTTCCAGCCCGATCTTGGTCATCGCCTCGCGGAATTTCATCCGGTCCTCGGCCTTGTCGATCGCCTCGGCATCGGCACCGATCATCTCGACGCCATATTTCGCCAGCGTCCCGTCGTTGAACAGCGCGAGCGCGGTGTTGAGCGCGGTCTGCCCGCCCATCGTCGGCAGCACCGCCATGACTTCATCGGGGAAGAGGCGGCGCTCCTTCTCGATGATTTTCGCGACGATCTCGGGGGTGATCGGCTCGATATAGGTCGCGTCGGCGAACTCGGGATCGGTCATGATCGTCGCCGGGTTCGAATTGACCAGGACGATGCGATAGCCCTCCGCTTTCAACGCCTTGATCGCCTGCGTGCCCGAATAGTCGAACTCGCAAGCCTGGCCGATGACGATCGGGCCCGCGCCGATGACGAGGATGGAGGATATGTCGGTGCGTTTGG
>JANNVL010000107.1:0-94117 GCA_031408195.1 Sphingomonadales bacterium
ATCTCCGCCTTCGGTCGCTATGAAGTGACCCGCGAAGAAGTGCTCGAATTCGCACAGAAATACGACCCGCAGGCATTTCACCTTTCGGACGAGGCCGCCGCGCAGACCCATTTTGGGCGGGTCGCCGCGAGCGGTTGGCACACTTGTGCGATGATGATGCGGATGCTGGTCGATAATATGTCGGCGATCCAGCAGGCCGGTCTGGGGTCGCCCGGGCAGAACGAACTGCGCTGGCTGAAGCCGGTTTATCCCGGCGACACGCTGCGGATGCAAACCGAGATCCTTGAGAAGACGCCTTCGCGTAGCAAGCGCGACATGGGGTCGTTCTTGTCGCGCGCGACCGTGTTCAACCAACACGACGAACCGGTGATGACGACAGTGGCAATCGGGCTGATCCGGCGGCGGCTCGCCATCTGAAATTCGCCCCTTGAGGGGCGACGCAAAGCGGGGGTGCAAAGAAAGCCAGCGGGAGCTGGCTGCGCGCTATCGCGCGCGTTGCTTGCACCCCCGGCTTCGCCGCCGCCCCTCGGAGGGGCGGATTGTTAAGAGTCAGTGCCCCGCAAACGCCATCAGGCTTTCGACCGGCACACCCTCTGCACGCAGCCGGTCCGCCCCGCCCAAGTCAGGGAGGTCGATCGCGAAGACCGCGCCGACGACTTCTGCCCCCGCCTCGCGCAGCAATTTGACGCAAGCCATTGCCGTACCGCCCGTCGCGATGAGATCATCGACGATCAGCGCACGGTGGCCGGGCAAGACCGCGCCGATATGCAGTTCCAGTCGGTCGGTGCCGTACTCAAGTTCATAATCGACGCCGAGCGTGGCGCCGGGCAGCTTGCCCTTCTTGCGCGCGGGAATCACGCCCGCGCCCAACGCCACCGCAACCGGCGCGCCGAACAGGAAGCCGCGTGCGTCGATGGCGACGATGCGGTCAGGGTTCAGGGGCCGTGCGATGTCGGTCATGGCTGCAATCGACGCCGCGAACCCCGCCCCATCGGCGAGCAAGGTGGAGATATCGCGGAACTGGATCCCCGGCTTCGGAAAGTCGGGAATCGTACGGACCAGCGCCTTCAACTGGTCGCGGTTCACTTGACCTTTTTCGGCTTCTTGTCCGCCCAGATGGTGCGATAGGCCATGTACGCCAGCCCCGTGAACACCAGCAAATAGATCAGCGATGCCCAGCCGACCGCATGGCGGGTCGGCAAGTTCGGCTCGGCAGTCCACGATAGGAACGCTGCAACGTCCTTCGCGTTCTGTTTCAGCGAAGACGGCGTGCCATCGGTGTAGGTTACCGATCCATCGACCAGCGGCGCCGCCATTGCGATGTTGAGGTTCGCAAAATACGGGTTGTAGTGCAGCCCGTCCGGCGTCTTGGCGTCAGGAAACTCTTTGAGCAGTTTGGCGGGTTGCGGCTGATACCCTGTCAGCAACGAATAGACGTATTTCGTCCCGTCGTGGCGCGCCTTGGTCATCAGCGACAGGTCCGGCGGCAATGCATTGTTGTTAGCGGCGCGGCCCGCGACTTCGTTAGCATAGGGCGACGGAAATTTGTCGGCGGGTGTCGCTTTGCGTGTCGCCGCTTCGCCAGTGTCGGGGTTGATCGACGGAACCTCGACCACCCAGCTCCTGGCAATCGCCTTAACCTCGGGCTTGGTAAAGCCGATGTCTTCGAGGTCGCGGAACGCAACCTGCTTGAGCGAATGACAGGCCGAGCAAACTTCCTTGTAGACCTGAAAGCCGCGCTGGAGCTGGCGGTTGTCGTATTTCCCGCCGACATCCTCGAACGACCACGAGATGTTCTGCTTGGGATGCAGATGGAACTCGTGCTCCACCGTCGGCTTGGGCGGTTCGCTGATGAAGGAGATTGCCCCCCACATCAGCGACCAGAGCAGGACAAGGACGAAGCCGGCACCAGCCAGCATTCCGATCGGACGAACCATGATAAACCCCTATTCGGCCGGCTGGAGCTGCGGTGCGGAACCGAAACCCGTTTTGTTGGGCGCATTGCCGAAGCCGTCGGTGACTGCGTCCTTGCCGAGCACCGCTTCGGTAATCGAATTGGGCAGCGGCAGCGGCCGTTCGATCATCGACACCAGCGGCAGGATGATGAGGAAATGGGCGAAATAATAAGCCGAGGCGAGCTGCGAGATCATCACATAGGGCTCTTCTGCAGGAGCCCCCCCACAATAGCCGAGCACCAGGATGCAGGGCAGCAAGCCGAACAGCGTGAATTTCTTGAACAGCGGCCGGTAATGTCCGGAACGCACCGGTGACGGATCGAGCCACGGCAGGAAGAACAGCAGCAGGATCGAGCCGAACATCGCCAGCACGCCCCACAGCTTGGCCGGCAAAATGAAGTCGACTGTGAACGCGCGCAGGATCGCGTAGAACGGCCAGAAATACCATTCGGGCACGATATGCGCGGGCGTCGAAAGCGGGTTCGCCGCGATATAGTTGTCCGGGTGGCCGAGCAGGTTCGGCGAGAAGAACATCAAGCCGGCGAAAGCCAACAGGAAAATCCCGAGCCCGAAGCCGTCCTTTGCCGTATAGTACGGATGAAACGGCACCGTGTCCGCCTCATCCTTCACACTGACGCCGGTGGGGTTCGACGACCCCGGGATGTGCAGTGCCCAAACGTGGAGGATGATGACCGCCGCGATCACGAACGGCAGCAGATAATGCAGCGAGAAGAATCGGTTAAGCGTGTTATAATCGGGTGCCGGACCGCCGAGCAGCAATGTCTGGATCGGCTCGCCGACTAACGGAATTGCCGAGAACAGCCCGGTAATGACCTTCGCACCCCAGAAGCTCATCTGCCCCCAGGGAAGCACATAGCCCATGAACGCGGTCGCCATCATCAGCAGGAAGATGACCACGCCAAGCAGCCAGATAACCTCACGCGGCGGCTTGTAGGAGCCGTAGAAGATGCCGCGTGCCATATGGATATAGACGACGACGAAGAACATCGATGCGCCGTTCATGTGCGCGTAGCGGAAGAACCAGCCACCGTTGACGTCGCGCATGATGTGTTCGACCGAGTCGAACGCAACGGCCATGTCTGACCGGTAGTGCATCGCCAATATGATGCCAGTAACGATCTGGATCGCGAGCGCCGCACCAGCGAGCACGCCGAAGTTCCAGAAATAATTGAGGTTGCGCGGGACCGGATACCCGGCACCGACGGCATTGTAGACGAAGCGCGGCAGCGGCAGCTTTTCGTCGATGTAGCGCATGAAGGAATTCTTCGGCGCGTATTGCTGGGCCCAGGGAAAGCTCATGCCTTTGCTCCGACTTCGACCATCGTGTCCGAACGGAACACATAATCGGGGACAAGAAGGTTTTTCGGGGCCGGACCCTTACGGATGCGCGCTGCTGTATCGTAATGCGACCCGTGACATGGGCAGAAATAGCCGCCGTACTCGCCCTTCACTTCGCCTGCCGCAGCGCCCAGCGGCACACAGCCCAGGTGGGTGCAAACGCCCAAAGTGATGAGCCATTGCTCTTTGCCCACCTTGGTCCGCTCGGCCAGCGTCTGCGGATCGCGCAAGCTCGACGGGTCGACCTTGTTCGCTTCGGCGATTTCGACAGGGGTCAGCTGGCGGACGAACAGCGGCTGTTTCTGGAAAATCGTCTTGATCGCCTGACCGACCTCGATTTTCGAAATATCGATTTCGGTGGTCAGCGCGGCAAGCACATCTGCCGAAGGGTTCATCTGGTTGATCGCAACGCCCGCGATCGGAATGATGCCCACGCCTGCGAACGCAACGGCAGCGATGTTGATGATGTCTCGCCGACGCACTTCGGGTTCTGCCGCGATGCTTGCGTCGGCTTCAGCTACAGCCTGTCCGGCCATGTTTCCCATTCTCCAAAAGCAGTCTGCGCCACGACACCATAGCCGGATGCACTTAGCGACCGCACTTGATGGCGCGCCTGATAGCGTCTCGCTCGCCCCTTGCAAATGGCAAAATGGCAGGCTTGTGACACAGCAGCGCTGCCCTTACGGCAAGCGTCATGCGGCTTGCGTGCTACCAACCTGAAATCGCCGGAAACATGGGTGCATTGCTCCGCCTCGCCGCCTGTTACGCGGTGCCGGTGGATGTGATCGAGCCGTGCGGATTCGTCTGGTCCGATGCCAAGATGCGTCGCGCGGGCATGGATTATGCCGCTCAGGTGCCGGTCGAGCGTCATGCCGACTGGGCGACGTTTCGCATCACTCGCCCTGCCCGTGCCGTTCTGCTCACCACCAAAGCAGAACACCGCCTCCACGATTTCGCTTTTTCCGCGGACGACATTTTGCTGATGGGCAGCGAAAGCTCGGGCGTCCCCGCCGATGTCGCTGCAGCCTGCGACGCCGCCATCCGCATCCCGATTTCGCGCGAGGTGCGCTCGCTCAACCTTGCGGTCGCCGCCGCAATCGCCTTAACCGAGGCGCTCAGACAAACCGGGGGATTGCCAGAATGATCGAACTCGACGCCGAACAGCAACAGGCGCGCGACTGGTTCGAATCTTTGCGCGACCGCATTTGCGCGTCGTTCGAAAGCATCGAGCGCGAGGCGGCAAGCGAGGCGAAGTTCGACTATCTCGAGTGGTTTCGCGACGACGACACCAGCGGCAACAGCGGCGGCGGTGTGCGCGGCGTGATGAAGGGCAAGGTTTTCGAAAAGGTCGGCGTCAACGTCTCGACCGTCGGCGGTGCGTTCGCGCCCGAATTCGCCCCCTCGATCCACGGTGCGGGCGAGAATCCGAATTTCTTCGCGACGGGAATCAGTCTGGTCGCGCATATGGCCAACCCGCATGTCCCCGCCGTGCACATGAATTGCCGCTTTCTGGTCACGACCAAACGCTGGTTCGGTGGCGGGGCGGATTTGAACCCGGCTTTGCCGAAGGACGACGACACCGCCGATTTCCATGCGGCGATGGAACGCGCGTGCGCCGCCAGCCCGACCGGCGACTATCCGCGTTTCAAAAAATGGGCAGACGATTATTTCTGGCTGCCCCACCGCAAAGTCCATCGCGGCGTCGGCGGGATTTTCTACGATCATATGGAAGACGATTTCGACCCGAACTTTGCGCTGACCCGCGCGCTGGGCGAGGCGTTTCTCGACTCCTACCCCATGATCGTCCGGCGGCGGATGGCGACGCCGTTTACCGAGGCCGAGGAACAGGCGCTTCTCGAATGGCGCGGACGCTATGCCGAATTCAATCTGGTCTATGATCGCGGCACCTCGTTCGGTCTGAAAACCGGCGGCAATATCGACGCGATCCTGGTGAGCCTGCCCCCCCGCGCTATGTGGAGCTGATATGGCGCTGACTGCAGTCCCCGACGGACACTGCGCCGCCATTGTCACCCATCTGGAAATGACCGATCGTCCGCGTCCGCAGCCATTGCGCGTGCATCCGTTGCGCCTCGTGCCCTGGCCGCAGCCCGATCTGGCGAAATACCGTGCGCTGTTCAGCCGCATCGGCACGCCGTGGCTGTGGTTCTCGCGTGCAGTGATGCCCGACGCGGCAGTGGCGGCGATTATCGGCGATCCGGCCGTCGAAGTCTTTGCCGTTGCCGATCCGCGCGGGATCGAAGTGGGCATTCTCGAACTCGATTTTCGCGAACCAGGGAATTGCGAGATCGGATATTTCGGGCTGGTGCCCGAACTGAACGGCAGTGGCCACGGACGCTGGCTGATGGGCGAGGCGCTGGCGCACGCGTGGCGCAAGGATGTCACCCGCGTCTGGGTCCATACCTGCACACTCGATCACCCGTCGGCGCTGGGCTTTTACCGCGCTCAAGGATTCGTGCCATTTAAACGCGAAGTCGAGATATTCCCCGACCCGCGTTTGACCGGTCACCTAACCACCGACGCTGCGCCGCAAGTACCTGGTCTTTAGCTGAAGATATCCTGCAACGGCGCATCGCCCCCGCGTAGCTGGCGGTAGATTGCGGCGGACAGCACCGCGATGAGCAACGCGAGTGCAGCGCCACCCAGTGCATCGGCGGCAGCCTTGACCACTGCGCTTGCCTCTGAAGGCAGCACCAGCCCGGCAATGACCCCCAGCACCGAGGTTGCCGCCGAAAACCCGATCCAGCCGACGATGCCGATCAGCAGCACCAGCCCCGCGATCCGCCAGCCAAGCCCTGTGGTTGCGTCCCAGCCGCGCTTGATCGCTTCGACAGGATTGCCGATGTTTTCGCCGATCATCACTGGTCCGGCGACGATCAGCCGACCTAGGAGATAGATACCCGGGACAAACAGCAGAACTAAACCGAACCCCATGGCGAAACTCGTCATGATTCCGAGCAGGAAATACACCGGGAACAGGCGTCCCGCCTTGGTCAGTGCCTCGCCCACCGTCGGCCGGTCATTGTCGAGCAGCAGCGACAGGATCGCGGCCTGTCCGAAGGTGCTGATGACGCTGACGAGCAGCAGCCCAGGCCAGTTGCTGCGGTAATAGTCGGTCAGAAAGCGCAACCCATCGCTCCCGTCGCCTCCCGTCGGCGGCTCGGGCATCGGCGAGAACAGCCACAGCGCGAACGAGGGCAGGAACATGAACGCGCCTGCCAGCGTCGCCAGCAATGCGCCATTGGCCCGCAACATCGCGACGACATCGGCCCAGACGCGGTCGTAAGAAAAGTTCATGCGTGTTGTGCTCCGTGTCTGCTTTGACCGGCGCTAGGCAATCGGTGCATGGCGCACAAGTGAGCATGGACGACGATATCGACTGGATCATTGCCGATGCCCCCGTGGCCTACCCCGAGGCACTGGCCTGGATGGAAGCGCGGGCAACGGCGGTAGCGGTCGGCGCAGCGCGCGAGGCGATATGGCTGGTCGAACATCCGCCGCTCTACACCTCGGGCACCAGCGCCGACTCCACCGAATTGCTCGACCCGCGATTCCCGGTTTTCGCGGCGGGACGCGGCGGGCGTTATACCTATCACGGGCCCGGCCAGCGCATCGGCTATCTGATCCTCGATATCGGCAAGCGCGGGCGCGATGTGCGCTGTTTCGTTCATGCGGTGGAAGGCTGGGTGATCGCAACACTGGCGCGACTCGGCGTCGAGGCATGGCGGGCGCCGGGGCGAATCGGCATTTGGACCAACGACAACGGACGGGAAGCCAAGATCGGCGCTATCGGCATCCGCATACGGCGCTGGGTGTCGCTGCACGGATTCTCGGTCAATGTGTCGCCCGACCTGTCGCATTTCGGCGGTATCGTACCGTGCGGTTTGCCCGAATTCGGCGTCACCAGCCTCGAAAACTTGGGCATTGCCACAAAAATGACCGATTTCGATGCGGCGCTATTGGCGGAATTTAGCCATTTTCTGGCGGCGCTTTCACCTTCGCCGGAAAATTGACACAATTCGCTTGAGCACCGAAACAAGAAAAGCTAAAGCCCACCATGATTTGGGTATTAGGGCAAAGGCCGTCCAAGTCCGCCATTTCCTAGGGAGCATAAAATGCGCAAGATTGCTACAGTTTCGATGATCGCCGCCGCCGCATTCGCCGTTGCAGCGTGCAGCAAGACCGAGTCGACGAACACCGTCGAAGTCAACGCGACCGACATGAACGCCATGAACGTCGTCGAAGGCACGATGAACGACACGATGACCAACGCCGATGGCGCAATGGCCAACGCGACGGAAAACGTTGCGAACGCGATGGACAACGCCGCTGCGGCGACGACCAACGCCACGAACGCGATGTAATCTCGCTTCACAGCGAAGATTTAGCGAAAGGGCCGTCCGGGCGACCGGGCGGCCCTTTTTCTTTGGGCAACGGAGCAGCATTACCGAGCCGACCGACCGCCGCAGTGACGCCTCCGTTCATCGCAGGGCAATTGCGGCTGCCCGCAAAGGGTTTCGCAGGTGGCAGTAGCCGCTTACAGAAACCGTCAATTGAATTACGAGGATCGTCGATGCGTCTGCCCAAGCTGGCCTCCCTGCTCATCCTGACCATGCTGGCTACCCTGCCGCTGCCCGCCACCGCCCAGATTTTCTGGCAGTCGCCGCCCGTTGCGGGCCTGCCGCTGATGCCCGGCGATCCGGGCATGGGCATCATGTTGCCGGGGGCGACCGTTGCCGAAGAGCGCGCCAATTGGGCATGGCAGATGCGCGCTGGTCTCAACGTCGCCAAGCTACAGTGCAAATTCGATGCGTCGTTGCTCACCAGCGACAGCTATGACGGTATTTATCTCAACCATGCGGTCGAAATGGCCGAAGCCTATGAAACGCTGCGAAAATATTTCGTGCGAACCAACAAGGCAGCGCGTGCGGCACAGGGTGCGCTCGATAAATATGGGACCAAAACCTATAGCGCATTCTCGACCGTCACTAGCCAGTACGGGTTTTGTCAGACGGCATCGCGAATCGGCAAAAAGGCACTGTTCGCACCACGCGGCGGCTTTACGATTTTTACCGTGGAACGGCTGCGCGAACTGCGGAACAGCCTTATCCCGGGCGGCGAGCAATATTTCCGCCGAACGCGTGTGGATTTTGTGGCCGCTAACCTCGACGATGCGTGCTGGGACCGGCGCGGACGCTACATCATGCGCTGCGGGTTCATCTATTAGCGCAAGCCCAGCATTTTGTGGGTTTGCGTTGTCAGCCGCCAGTTCGGGCGGGCCATAACGAACGCGATGGCAGAGTCGCGCGCGCCCTCTGCATCGGCACAATCCATCGGCTGGACCAGAAAATGGTCGAAGCGCCATGCCTCCATCTCGTCGACAGCGCTGCCCGGTTGCGGCCAGACCAGCTTGAGTTCGTCGCCGCTGCGCTGGACGACGTCGCTCCCGGCCTTGGGACTGATGCACAGCCAGTCGATGCCCGGGTGCGCGGGAAGCGTGCCATTGCTTTCGACGCCGATCTCAAAGTCATGCGCGTGGAGCGCATCGACCAGCGCGTCATCGATCTGGAGCATCGGCTCGCCGCCGGTCAGCACGACGTAGCGAAGGTCCGTCCCTTCGCCCCAAAAGCCTTGGACGGCATCGACCAGCGTCATCGCATCGGCGAAACGCCCGCCGCCTGCCCCGTTCACTCCGACGAAATCGGTATCGCAGAATTTGCAGACCGCTGTCGCCCGATCCTCCTCGCGCCCGCTCCACAGATTGCAGCCCGCAAAGCGCACGAACACGGCGCGACGGCCCGCCTGCACCCCCTCCCCTTGCAGGGTCAGGAACATTTCCTTGACGGCATAAGTCATACGGCCGGGTCGGTCAGACCCGCTTCGGCAAAGCCCTTGGCGCGCAGGCGGCAGCTATCGCACACGCCGCAGGGTCTCCCCTCCGGTGTTGGATCATAGCACGACCAGGTCGCACCCGCATCAAGGCCAAGATCGGCGGCGGCGCGGGCGATATCGGCCTTGCTCATCATCGCTAACGGGGCATGGACGGTAAGCTTTGCGCCCTCGACGCCTGCCTTGGTCGCCGTCCGTGCCATCGCCTCGAACGCAGTGATGAATTCGGGGCGGCAATCGGGATAGCCCGAATAGTCGAGCGCGTTGATCCCAATGAACAGGTCGTTCGACCCAACCGCCTCGGCCCAGCCGAGCGCGACCGAAAGAAAAATAGTATTGCGCGCAGGGACATAGGTCACGGGAATGCCCGGCTCGATGCCACCCCCGGGCACGGCGATACTGGCATCAGTGAGTGCCGATCCGCCAAAGCGTGTCAGGTCAAGCGGCAGGACGACATGCCTTTCAGCGCCGAGCATCACGGCTACACGCGCGGCGGCTTCGAGTTCGATCCGGTGGCGCTGGTTATAGTCGATTGTGAGCGCGAACAGCCGATACCCCGCCGCGCGCGCCATCCCGGCAGCGACCATCGAATCGAGCCCTCCCGAAACAAGGACGACGGCAATGGCGTTCGGCGGAGCGGGGTTGAGTGTCATAATGCGCCGCCGCTAGGACGCAGACCGCTGCATCGCAAGCGTCACAAAAAAATCGGGCCGCCCCGAAGGACGGCCCAGTCATGGCCTTTCGGCCCATTAGGGAGGAAATGCGTATCGAACCCGATCCGCAATCTTCCGACTACCCCGAATTGGTTAACGCATCGATAACGTCGGGCAATCGCCGGTGCGACGTGCCTCAATGGCGAGGTCGAACAGGGCACCGCCCGCCACGCCCTGGGTTTCGATTTGCGCGAGTCGCGGCGTTTCGACGCGGATCGTGGTGAGGCCGTTACCGGCACCTGGACAGGTGTAACTGACGACCGCGCGGCGCGGATCGTTGGCCACGACAAAGCGGTTGCAGCTATTGAGCGGTTGGCGGATCTGGATCAGCACGCGCGGATCGCCGATGCACACCGAACGCGAAGAAAACGCAGAATCCTGCGACGTCAGCGTCCATTTTCCGGGCTGCAACTGGGCAAGCGCAGTTAGCGGCGGCGCTTCGGCGGCGGTTGCAAACAGGCCGACGAACGGCAGCAGGACAAAACGAATCGACATGGCTCACAAAACACCCAGAAAGGCTGTGCAACGCCCCCGCGTCGTCACGTCCTGTTATGCGACCGACGCCCATATAATCGAGATATGAGCAAATTGTTAGGGGCCAGATGACGTAGCCGTCACGATTTCGCGTGCCGCGATGGGAAATACCCGCGAACAGAACGCACAATCGACCCCGATATTGCCCGAATCGTCGGCCATCGCGATGCGTTCGTCTTCAGGAAATTGGGCGAGAACGCTGCGAATATGCGCCGCGTCGCAGCGGCACCCCTTGGCAAGCGACGCGCCACCGAGCAGGCGCACTTCGTCCTCTTCGTTGAATAGCCGCCAGACGATGGTTTCGAGCGGCAATTCGCGGTCGAGCAATTCGTCGGGGCCAAGCGTGCTGCCGAGGATGGCGACATGCTCCCATTCGGGATGGTCGAGCCGCGTGTGGATACGGTCGCGCCCCTCCTCGCCCTCGGGCAGATGCTGGAGGAGCAAGCCGCCCGCCTTGCAGCCATGCTCGTCGCGCCCGACCGCGATGCGGACGAGACTCGGGATTTGTTCCGACTGCGCGAAATAGCTTTGCGCCGCGTCGGCGAGCGAGCCGCCTTCGAGGGGGACGACGCCCTGATAGCGTTCGCCCGACACCGCTTGGTCGAAGGTGATCGCCAGATAGCCCTTGCCGAAAAGCGCATAGAGCGATGGATCGACCGGCCCCTCGGCGAGCCGTTCGGCATCGTGGCGGACATAGCCGCGCAGCTCGCCGCCTTTGTAATCGCACACCAGCAGATCGACGATCCCCGCCTCGGTCTGCGCCTGCAAGGTCATCTGCCCGTCGGTGTTCTTGAGCAGTGCGCCGAGCAGCGCGGTCAGCACCAGAGCTTCGGCGAGCAGGCGTTCGATGGCGGGCGGATAGGCGTGCGCGGCCAAGATCGTTTCGAGCACCGGTCCCAGCCGCGCCACCCGCCCGCGCGCATGGCGGTGTGTGATGGTGAAGCCGAGGGTGCGGTCGATGTCGTGGGCGATGGTCATGGCCTTAACGTGGGGGCGCGCCCCTCCCCCCTCAACCTAGCAGCCCGAACGCCCACAGCAGCACCGATTTCTGCGCGTGCAAGCGATTCTCGGCCTCGTCCCAGATTGCCGACTGCGGGCCGTCGATGACCTCGGGGGTCACTTCCTCGCCGCGGTGCGCGGGGAGGCAATGCAGGAACTTCGCGTCCGGCTTTGCACCGGCCATCAGGGCTTTTGTCACCTGAAACGGCATCATCGCCGCGAGCTTGGTCTCGGCTTGCGCCTGCCCCATTGAAATCCAGGTGTCTGTGACGACGATATCAGCACCCTCGACTGCTTCTTTCGGTGTGCCGACCACGCGCGCGCGGCCCTTGCCCAGCGCGACGTCTTCGTCCGACGGCATGAACCCCTGGGGGCAGGCCGCGACCACATCGAAATGCATCAGTCCGGCCGCTTCCATCATCGACGCGAGCACATTGTTGCCGTCGCCGAGCCACGCAACCTTGAGCCCGGGCAGGCAGTAGCCGCTTTCGATGATCGTCTGCAGGTCGGCAACGATCTGGCAGGGATGCGAGGCGTCGGTCAGGCCGTTGATAACCGGCACTGTGGAATATTCCGCCATCTCGGCCAGTTTCGCCGGATCGTCCGTACGGATCATGATCGCATCGACATAGCGCGAGAGGACGCGCGCGGTGTCCGCCACCGTTTCGCCGCGCCCGAGTTGCATCGAATCGCCGTCCATCACGATGGTCGTGCCGCCCAATTGCCGCATCGCCATGTCGAACGACACCCGCGTGCGCGTCGACGATTTTTCGAAGATCATGGCGAGCACATGCCCGGCGAGCGGCGCATCACTATCCGCCCTGCCCTTCGGCCAGCCGGTCCGCGCTGCCTTGCGGTCGAGCGCATCCGCAATCATCGCTGCAATCCCGTCCGCCCCTGCCGACGACAGGTCGAGGAAATGCCGCGTCATGCCGCGACCGGCATCTCGAAACTCGCGGCGGCGGCCGACAGCTTCTCGACGAACTCCGCAATGTGCGATTCTTCGATGTTGAGCGGCGGCAGGACGCGGACGACGTTTTCGCCTGCCGCAACCGTCAGCAGCCCGTGATGATCCCGCGCGTGCGCGACGAAGGCCCGGCTATCGACCTTCAGCTTGACGCCGAGCATCAATCCCTTGCCGCGCACACTATCGAAGATGGCATCGTGGTTCGGCATCATCTGGCCGAGCGCCGCGCGCAACCGTTCCGAAGTCGCGGTCACTTGGGCGAGGAATTCTTCGTTGGCGACGACATCGAGCACGGCATTGCCTGCGGCCATGGCGAGCGGATTCCCCCCATAGGTCGAACCGTGCGTACCCACGACCATCCCCTGTGCGGCATGTTCGGTCGCAAGGCACGCGCCGAGCGGGAACCCGCCGCCGATGCCCTTTGCCACCGCCATGATATCAGGTGTGATCCCGTAGTGCTCGTGGGCGAACAGCTTGCCGCTGCGCGCCATGCCGCACTGGACCTCGTCGAGAACCAGCATCAGCCCGTGTTCGTCGCAGGCATTGCGGAGGCCGGTCAGAAACTCGTTGCTGGCAACACGGATGCCGCCCTCGCCCTGCACCGGCTCGACGAGGAACCCGGCCGTGTGGTCGTCGACCAGTGCCAGCGCCGCGTCGAGATCGTCGAAGGGTGCATAGGCAAAGCCCGGCAACAGCGGCTCGAACCCGACGCGCATCTTGTCTTGGTCGGTCGCACTGATCGTGCCCAATGTCCGCCCGTGAAAGGCGTTGGAGAAGGTGATCAGCGTGTGCCGCTGCGGGTTACCGGTCGCATAGTGAAACCGACGCGCGGTCTTGATCGCGCATTCGACCGCTTCCGCGCCTGAATTCGTAAAAAACACCGTGTCGGCAAAGGTCAGATCGACCAGCCGCTGCGCCAGAGCTTCGCCCTGCGGCGACCCGTAGAGGTTCGACACATGCATCAGGGTGGCGACCTGATCCTGCAGCACCTTGGTCAGATGCGGATGGCCATGGCCGAGCAGGTTGACCGCGATACCGCTGGCGAAATCGAGATATTTCTCACCGCGCTCGCCAAACAGATACGCTCCTTCGCCGCGCACCGGCCGCACCCCGCTCCGGGGATAGACGGGCATGAGGGCGGTGATCGACATGGGAACGGCCTTTCGCGCAAAACGAAAAAGGCGACCCGGATGGCCGCCTTGTTGCGAGGTCGTTCTATACCTAAGCGGGGCTTGCGCCGTCAATTGCCCGCGACCGCGCCTCTTCGCCGCGCGCTGCGAGCAGGTACATGACCGGCGTTATGATGCGACTGAGAAGGGTCGAGCTGATAAGTCCGCCGATAATCACCCAAGCCAGCGGCGAGTAAAGCGCGCTGCCGCCTATTGCGAGGGGGAGCAGCCCGCCGATGGCCGTCACCGACGTCAGCAATACTGGCAAGAACCGGATCTCGCCGGCTTTTTCAATAGCATCGCGCAGCGGCATCCCGCGTTCCCGCAATTGTGCGGTGAAATCGACGAGCAGAATCGAGTTCTTGATCTCGATCCCGATGAGCGCGACGAACCCGATGATGGCGAGGAACGACATCGAATAGCCCGTGAAAAACAACGCGATCAGCCCGCCGAACGTGCCGAGCGGGATAACGCCCGCGACCACGATGGTCTCGCGGAAGCGCCCGAATTCGAGTACGAGCACCCCGAAAATACCGAAGATCGCTAGCAGGATCACCGGCCCCAGTCCCGAAAAGCTGCGCGATGCCTGTTCGGCCTCGCCGCCAAGCCCGAACCGATAGCCTGGCGGCAAGGGGATTGTTGCCAGCCGCTCTTCGACCTTTGCCGTGAGTTCCGATGCAAGATAACCGTCGCGGTTATAGGCGCGGACAGTGACAGTGCGCTGCAACTTAAGCCGGTTGATGACTGGAATTGCACTTGTCAGCGTCGGTTGCGCGATCTGGGTCAGCGGAATGCTCCCGCCCGCTGTCGTCGGCACATAGACCTGGCCCAGCGCCGACACGCGTTGGCCGTCGATCATTGGCAAGCGGACGGTCACAGGCCAACTGTCCCCTTCGGCATCGCGCAAGCTACTTGCCTGTTCGCCCGAGATCGCCAACCGCAGCGCGCGGCGCGCCTCGCCCGGGGCTACCCCGAGCAATGCCGCTTTGCTCTCGTCCAGCCCCAGATCGATATCGACGCGGTCATAGCCCACGACATTGTCGACATCGCGCACGCCCTCGACGCCATCGAGCGCAGTCGCGACTTTGGCGGCGAGGTCTTTCAGCACATTGGTGTCCGGCCCGCTGATCCGCACCGCGATCGGGGCTTCGACTGGAGGGCCATTCTCAAACCTTACCACGCTGACGCGCGCGTCGGGATAAGTATCGAGCGTCGCGCGCAGCCGCCGGATCATCGCCGGACTGTCGCGCACGTCCCATCTGGCCATGTTGACGAAGATGTCCCCGTAGCGCGGCTGCTGTTCGGTCGGCAGGATATTATAATATATCTGCGGATTGCCGTTGCCGGTGTTCTCCATCAGCGCCGTGACCGAGGTTTCGCGCCTTAGAACTTGCGCGACTTCGCGCACTGCCTTGTCGGTTGCGGCAATCGAGCTGCCTTCGGGAGCCTGAACGCGAACAAGGAAATACGGAACGTCAGCGGACGGAAACAAGCTGAATCCGAGCACCGGCACCAGCGCGAAGGCGGCGATGCAAAGTGTCATCGCACCCCAGAACCAGCGCCGGGGCTGGTCGAGTGCACGATGCAGCAGCGGCGCATAAAACCGCTCGATCAGGCCGGTCAGTCCGCGCAGCAGGCGGTTGCCCTCGGGCGCATGGGGTTTGAGCAGCTTGCTGGCGATAAACGGTATGAGCGTCAGCGACACGATCATCGAGCTGGCTACGGTAAAGATGACCGCGAGCGGCAGGCCGCGCACAAAATCGCCCGATCCTTCGGGCAGGAACGCAATCGGCAGGAACGCAAAGACCAGCACCCCGGTCGCGCCGATCACCGCCGCCGTAATTTCGCGCGTCCCCTTGATCGCCGCAGCCTCGGGCGCGTCGCCATCACGGATATGGCGTTCGATGTTCTCGGTGACGACAATCGAGTCATCCACGAGCAGCCCCAGCGAAATGATGAACCCCGAAATGCTGATCTGGTTGAGTGTGAAACCGAACAAAGCCAGCACCAATATCCCCATCGCCAGCGACAGGGGGATCGAGACCATTACGATCAGCGAGGGGCGCAGCCCCAGCGGCAGGATGGTGATCATTACCAGCGCAAGCGCAATACCGAAATCGCGCGCCAGTTCGCCCAGCCGCCGCGCGATGTCGCGGCTCTGGTCGAACCCAACTTCGAGCTTCATATCGGGCGGCAGGTCGGCGCGGACCTTGTCGACCGCCGCGACGAGCCCATTCCGCAGCGTCCCCGCATCGACGCCGTCCTTTTGCCGGATAGAGACCCATAACGCCCGCTTGCCGTTGAACCGCGCGATGTGCGTCTGTTCGGCTTCGGCCCAATCGACAGTGGCGACATCGCCGACGGTCAAAAGCTGCCCACCACCCGCGCGAACCGGAATGCGCCTGATCGTCTCGACATCGCGGTATGCGCCGCCCGCGTCGACGTTGAACCGCCGCCCTTCTGCACTGACCGATCCGGCGGGCAGGTCGATACCGCCCTGCCGGATGGCATTGGCGACGGCGGATGCCGGAATGCGCGCTTCCGCCAGCCGCCCCGCATCGATAGCCACACGCACCTCGGGGTTTGCCGCACCGTCGATAGCAACCTGGCGCACGCCGGGCACGACATACAGCCGCTCGCGCAGATCCTGCGCGTATTTCGCCATCCGCCGCCAGGAACCGCTTTCGCTGACCAGCGCGAGCTGGAGCACAGCCGCCTCGGTCGGGCGCGGACGGCGGAAATTGATGCGTGCGATCCCCTGCGGCAATTGATCGCGTGCAGCCTGAACCACGCGAACGGTCCGGTCGAGCGCCTGTTCGGCGTCGGTGCCATGTTCGAAATCGACTGCAATCAGCGCAATGCCCTCGCTCGACGTCGAACGGATTTCGCGCACATTGTCGAGGCTTTGCAGGACTTCTTCGAGTGGCTTGGCAATCGTTTCCTCAACCTCGGCGGCATCGGCACCGGGCAGAACGACCGTCGTAATCGTCAGCGAAAACGGAAAATGCGGATCGACCGAGCGCGGAATGCCGATGAACGCAGTAATCCCGAGCACTGCGATCAGCAGAAAGACGACCAAAGTCGCCTGCCAGCGCCGGACCGCAAACGCCGTCAAATTCATGCGCGCGACATCATTTCGCGGCCCGCAGCGGCTCTATCGCCATATTATTTGCCAGCCGGTCGAGGCGCGACGTGGCGACCCATTCGCCGGGACGGAGCCCGCCAGTGACGCGGATCGCGGTGTCGCCGGTGTCGCCGATGCTGACGCGGCGCAACTTGACGCGCTTGGTCTTGGGATCGGCGACATAGACGAACGCCTGTCCGGCGCGTGGCGCGAAGACGGCGGCGGGCGGGACAGACAGGGTCATACTGCCGGAGCCATTGGCGAGGATCGACACCGTGCCGATCTGGCCCGCGCGCAACCGCACATCATTCGGCAAGCCGATCTCGACGGTGAACGTGCCTGTGGCCTGCTGCGCGCGCCCGCCGATTTCGATCACCGATCCGGTCAGTTCGCCCTCGACTGCGGCAAGACGCACCGTTGCGGGCGCACCGATGCGGAGCCGCGCCGCATCACGGTCGGCCAGCGGCAGACGAATGACACGCCCGCCGCCGGCTTCACCGACCACGAGCACTGGCGCGCCAGCGGCGACAACCTGCCCCGCATCGGCCAGCCGCGCGAGGACGACGCCCGGTCCCGGCGCGACAATTGCTGCGTTGCGCGACTGGAAACCGGCGCTGCGGACATTGGCCTCGGCAGCGAGCAACGCCGCTTTGGCATTATCGACGCGCGGACGGGTGACCCAGCCCTGTTCGAGTAGTTTGGCGCTGCGGGCATATTCGGCAGCGGCGCGGTCGCGCTCGGCGCGGGCAGCGGAAACAGTGGCACCGACCGTCGTCGAATCGAGCGCCGCGAGCAACTGGCCGGGACCGACGCTGTCACCCTCATCCACCCGCATTGCCGCGATCCGCCCTGCGCTGGTGAACCCAAGCGTCGTTTCGCGCCGCCAGCCCACAGTGCCGGTGGCCGTAATCGCATCGGGAACTGTCGCGCCGCCAACCTGTGCGACACGGACTTGCGGCGGGGCCGTAGCAGTCGTGGCGGCAGGCTGCTGCCCACACGCCGCCAGCATACACGTCATAACCACCAATATCGACGCGCGCATCTGCCTCTCCGTTACGCAGGTGGTATCATGCCGGTAGCAGTTTGCAACCGGATGTCAGGCGCGCAATTTCCAGCCGCTCTTGAGTATCGCATAGCAGATCGCGGCAAGCGTCAAGTTGAGGCCGAGTAACCCGAATGCGCCAACCAGCACCGGTGAGTCCGCCGCGCCGATAAAGCCATAGCGAAATCCCGAGATGACGTAGTGAAACGGGTTGAACCGGCTGAAAGTCTGGAATGCAGGCGCGAGCCGGTCAATGGCGTAGAATGTCCCCGACAGCAACGACAGCGGCGCGACGATGAAATTGCCGACCACCGCCGCATGGTCGAATTTCTCCGCCCAGATCGAGGTCAGCACCCCGATCAGCGACAGCATGACCGAGCCCATCAGACCGAACCAGACAATCGCCCAGAAATGCGCGACGCCCAGATGCACCCCCGGCCAGAACAGCATCACGAACCAGATCGCCAGCCCGACCAGCACCGCGCGTGTTACTGCGCCTGCCGTCAGCGCGGTCAGTAGTTCCCCGACCGACAGCGGCGGCATCAGATAATCGACAATCGTTCCCTGGATTTTGCCGACGAGCAGCGAGAAGCTGGAATTGGCAAAGGCGTTCTGCATCATCCCCATCACGATCAGACCGGGCGCGAGGAAATCGGCAAACGCGATGGTCGCGCCGCCGATACCGACGGGCGTCCGGCCACCGGTGGAAACGGTGAAGATCGCCAAGAACAATAGCGTCGTAATCGCCGGCGCCCAGATCGTCTGGAGCTGCACCTTGAAAAAACGGCGCACCTCCTTGATATAGAGCGTCTTCAATCCACCCCAGTTGACATTCGTAATCACCGGCACGCCGGGTTCGAAACGAATGGCACTTGGCGGGGCGGCGTGTTGGGGCTGGTCGTTCATCGCAGTTGCGACTATCGGCTCCGCTTTCACGCGGCAACCGGCAAGCTGCGCGCAACGCAAGATACCGGTGCCCCTGCCGATAAGGGCCGCCGACAAGGAATATGAATGGCTTGGACCGACGAACGCATCGATCAGTTGAAAACGATGTGGGAAAAAGGGATGACCGCGAGCCAGATCGCGGAATCGCTCGGCGGCGTCAGCCGCAACGCGGTAATCGGCAAGGCACACCGCTTGTCGCTCGAATCGCGCCCCTCGCCGGTCAAGCCGAACGAATCCGAGGCCAAGCCCGCCGCCGCTGCGCCCGCGCCGCCTCCGGTCACTGCAGTCCCGGTCGCGCCGAAGCCCGCGCCGCGCGCCGCCGCGCCGCTCCACGACAATGTCCCGCGCCAACCCGCGCCGCCGCCCTCGCCCTTCCCGCCCGCTATCCCGACCGGCCCGACCGGCGCGCAGTTACGCTCGATCGGTCCCGGCGGCTTTATGCGGCAAGGTCCGGGCGACCAGGCACCGCCCTCGACGCCCGCACCGCCGCGACGGCTTGTTCCTGCACGCCCGAGCGCCGAGATTGCGGGCAAGACGAGCCTGCTCGACCTTAACGACCGGGTTTGCAAATGGCCGCTCGGTCATCCTGGCGAACCCGATTTCCACTTCTGCGGCGACACCGTGAACCCCGGCTTCCCGTATTGCGTCGCGCATTGCGGACAGGCCTATCAGGCACAAATGCCCCGTCGTGACCGCCGCGCGCCGCCGCCGATGCCGTTCGGGGGACCGCGGGTCCGGTAGGACGGGCATCTGGTCGCAAATCAACATCGGGGCGCTGTATCGGTCGATGCAGCGCCCCTTTTTACGTCCAGCAAGGACGCCCGAACGATTTGATGGCGACCCTATGTACTATTCTTATTTGCAAATGATTCTCATTACCATTGACGATGCGAACAACTCGCATTAGCGGAATCTCAAGCATGGGGGCCGTTATGAACAAGCAAATCTATCTTTCCGCCACCGCCATTGTGCTTTGCATGGGCAGTGTCGCCGTCGCGGCACCCGCCCCCGCTCCGGGCGTCGAGGCAGACGAGCAGATCACCGTCACCGCCACCCGCACGCCGACGACCGTCATCGACGCACCCGCCACTGTCAGTGTCATCGACGACGTCCAGATCGCCGACCAGATGATCGACGACATAAAGGATTTGGTGCGGTTTGAACCAGGCGTCTCGGTTCGTACCCAACCTTCGCGGTTTACTGCGGCGCTTTCGACGACCGGGCGCGACAGCAATTCGGGGTTCAATATCCGCGGGTTGGAAGGCAACCGTGTCCTCATTCAGACCGATGGCATCCGCTTGCCCGATGCGTTCAGTTTCGGCGCGCAATCGGTCGGGCGCGGCGATTACGCCGACCTCGATCTTATCAAATCGGTCGAGATCTTGCGCGGGCCGGCGTCGGCGCTGTACGGCAGCGACGGGTTGGCCGGGGCGGTGAGTTTCACCACCAAAGACCCTGTCGATATCCTGAAGGACGGCCAGTCGTTCGGTGGGCAGGCGCGGGTCGGCTATGCCTCGGCGGATGCAGGCTGGACCAAGGGCTTGCTGCTCGCCGGACAAGCGGGCCAAGTTAGCGGCCTGATCGCTTATACCCGCCGCGATTCGGGTGCGCCGATCAATCAGGGCACGAACAGTTCGTCAAACGTGACCCGCACGACGCCCAACCCGCAGGAGACCGACAGCAATGCGCTGCTCGCCAAATTGGTGTGGAGCCCGTCCAACGCGCACCGGTTGCGCTTCACCTATGAGCATCAGGACCGCGACGTCACCACCGATGTTCTGAGTGCGCGCGCGGTGCCGCCGCTCGCCAGCACCAGCACCCTCGCACTTACCGCGCTCGATCAGCTGCGGCGCAACCGCTACAGCCTCGACTATCGCTATCGCGGGACCGGCCTGATTACCGGCGCAAGCATCGTTGCGTACCGGCAGGAGAGCCGCACCCGCCAGTTCAGCAGCGAGGACCGCAATACCGCGCTCGACCGTATCCGCGACAATAGTTTCGACAACCGCGTCACCGGCGCGAGCTTCCAAGTGGACGGCGGTTTTGCCACCGGCGCGATCAAGCATGGCGTTACGTTGGGCGGCGACTGGTCCGAAACGCGCCAGTCGGGTATTCGCGACGGCACGGTGCCGCCGACTGGCGAGACATTTCCGACGCGCGCATTCCCGGTGACCGATTACACGCTGGCGGGCCTGTTCGTTCAGGACGCCATCGATGTCGGCAACGGCACACTGATGCTTTACCCCGCGCTGCGTCTCGACGCCTATCGCCTCAGCCCGCAGGCCGATCCGACTTTCCCCGGCACGCCGTCGCGGCAGAGCGGATCGCGGGTTTCGCCCAAGCTTGGGGCGGTGGTCTGGCCCACGCCCTCGCTGGGCGCGTTCGCGAGCTATGCCGAGGGCTTCCGCAGCCCGACACCGAGCCAGGTCAACAACGGCTTTGCCAATGTCATCTTCAACTATGTCTCGCTCGCCAACCCGAATTTGCGGCCCGAAACCAGCCGCGCTTTCGAGGGCGGATTGCGGCTCCGCAATGCAGAGGTGGGCGGGATTAAGATCAACGCGAGCCTGACCGGCTTTACCGCGCGCTACCGCGACTTCATCGAACAGCGTCAGGTCAGCGGCAATCTAACCCCCGCCAGCCCCGGCGTTTTCCAATTCGTCAACGTCGGGCGCGTCAATGTGGAAGGCATTGAGGGCAAGGTCGATGCCGATTTCGGCGGCGGCTTCGGCGCGACGGTGGCGCTGTCATACGCAAAGGGCAGCGCCAATTCCGGCACTGCGGCGGACACGCCGCTGTCGAGCATCGATCCGGTCAAGCTGGTCGGCGGATTACGCTACCGGTCGCCCGACAACCGCATCGCCGCGCAGCTGATCGTCACCCATTCGGCGGGCAAACAGCAAGCCGATGTGTCAGAAAGCTGCTCGCCGACCTGTTTCACTCCGCCGGGCTTCACGATCATCGATGCGACATTGGCCTACACACCCGTTCCGGCGGCGACGGTGCGCGTCGGCATCTTCAACCTGCTCGACAAGAAATACTTCTGGTGGAGCGATGTGCGCGGCCTGTCCGCCACCTCGACGACGCTCGACGCCTATTCGCAGGCGGGGCGCAACGCCAGCCTGTCGCTCACACTCAAATTCTAGAACCCAAGGGGACCGCATCATGCTTCGTCGTCATATCATCATCGCCCTGTTCGCCGCTGCCGCGCCGCTATCTCCGATTGCAGCACATGGCCCGATCGTAGCCAAACCCGGCGAAGCCGAGGCGGCCAAATTCGCTGCCGACCGCGCCAATATTCTCAGCATGGCGGGGACGTTCAAGGTCAAGTTCGACTTTCAGGAGCAGACTGCTTGGCAGCCCGATTACACCCCGATTGCCGCCAAGGTTTCGGGCGGGCACGAAGTCGTCCGCGTGATCGAGGACACGGGTCGCCGCATCGTGCTCCAGCATATTCTGGTCGTAGGGGCCGAGGGCAAGAACTTCGTCGTCAAGCATTGGCGGCAGGACTGGACCTATGAACCGACCTCGGTGCTCGTCTATGCGGGGCCGAACCGCTGGACCAACGAGCCGGTGCGCGCCGCGATGCAAAAGGGGCGCTGGTCGCAGACTGTGTGGCAGACCGACGACTCACCACGCTATGGCGGGTTCGGCGAATGGTCGAGCGAGGGCGGCGTGCCGCGCTGGCGCAGCGGCTGGACCTGGCGTCCGCTCGCCCGCCGCGATGCGGTGCGGAAACCAGTCTACGACCGCTATTACGCGATCAACCGCCACTCCCCGACACCCAATGGCTGGGTTCACTGGCAGGACAATATCAAAATGGGGATGAAGGACGGCAAGATGTCGCCCTACGTTCAGGAAATGACGCTCAACACCTACACCAAAGCAACCGATTTCAACGCGGCGCGCGCCGACGACTATTGGGCGAAGACCAAGGGCTATTGGGCGGCGGTCCGCGCGGCATGGGACGGCGTGATTGCCAAGAGTGGCGGCGTGACCGTAGGCGAGCAAGCCGAAAACGGGTCGGTCACCGGCGAACGCCTGATGACACTGGCCGACGAAGTTGAAGCGGGGAAAATTGCCGAAGCGGCCGCCGTCACCCGCGCGAATGCGATTATCGCGGAGGCGACGGTCGTCAAACCGGCAACGTGATTTGCCATCCCCCAAGTTCCGCGCAAAGCTGTCGCCAACGACGGGAGAGTGCGGTTGGTTTATGTGCTGGGCGGTTGGCAGAGCGATTTTTCGCGGGTGTGGAGCCGTGAGGGGCGCGACATTGGCGATGTGTTCGGTGAGGCCGTCCGCGAAGGGCTGACGGCAGCGGCGCTCGATGCGGACGAGGTCGACACCGGCCATGTCGGTAATTTCACGGCGGAGTTGTTCGCGCAGCAGGGATTGCTTGGCGGGTTCTTCGGCATGGTCGATCCGGCATTCGACGGCCTCCCGACCGCACGGCACGAAGCGGCGTGCGCGTCGGGCAGTGTTGCGGTGCTTGCGGCGACGGCGGAGATCGAGGCGGGGCGCTACGGCCTCGCGTGTGTCGTCGGCATCGAGCAGATGCGGAATGTGCCGGGCAAAACCGGCGCGGAACATCTTGGCGTCGCTGCGTGGAGTGGCCATGAATATGGCGATGCCGATTACGTCTGGCCGCGCGCATTTTCCGACCTCGCCGACGAGTACGACCGGCGTTACGGCCTGAACTACGACCATCTAATGCGGATTTCGGAGATCAATTTCGGCAATGCCAAGCGCAATCCGAACGCGCAGACGCGCGGCTACCAATTCACGCCCGAACATTTCTCTGCCGATAACGACCTGAATCCTGTCGTCGAGGGGCGCACGCGCAAGATGGATTGCGGGCAGGTGACCGACGGGACAGCGGTCGTGTTCCTCGCCTCGCCCGAACGCGCCGCCGATTATGCGCGTAAACGCGGGATTGCGCTCGACAACCTCCCGCGCATCTCGGGATGGGGGCATCGTTCCGCCCCGATTTCCTATGCAGCGAAGGTCGCGGCGAGCGCCCACGAACCCTATGTGTTTCCGCAAGTCCGCCGCGCGATCTGCGATGCGCGCGAACGTGCCGGGATCGACGACGTCGCGCAGATCGACGCGGTCGAAACGCATGATTGCTTCGCCGTGACCGAATATATGGCGATCGACCACCTCGGCCTGACCGCGCCCGGCGAAAGCTGGAAAGCGGTCGAGGATGGCAGCATCGAGAGCGGCGGGCGCTGTCCGGTCAATCCCTCAGGCGGGCTGATCGGGCTGGGGCATCCGGTGGGCGCAACGGGGGTGCGGATGCTGCTCGATGCGGCGAAGCAGGTTCGCGGCACAGCAGGCGATTATCAGGTCGAGGGGGGGCGACGGGTGCAGACGCTCAACATCGGCGGATCGGCGACGACGACGGTCAGCTTTATTGTCGAGCGAGACGCGGCATGAGCGTGGGGAATGTGCTCGCGGTCAACGCGCTGGTGCTGGTTGCGACGTTTCTCATCGCATGGTTGGTCGCGCTGAAGCTGCGCGATGTGACCTTCATCGACAGCCTATGGGCCATTGGCATGGTCGTTATGGCGGCTTCGACGCTGGTGCAGACCCATGGCGACCCGGCGCGCAAGGGGCTGCTCATGGGGCTGTGCGCGGTCTGGGGCGTGCGGCTCGGCGTGTATCTGCTCAATCGCTGGCGCAACCACGGGCCGGACCGGCGCTATGAAAAGATGTTCGCCTACGCGCAGGAAAAGCGTGGTTGGGGCTTTGCCAAGGCGTCGCTGCTGCTGGTATTCGCTACGCAAGCCCCGCTGTTGTTCGTCGTCTGCCTACCAGTACAGCTCGGCCAGATCGGCGCCGGACCACCACTCGGCGCGCTTGGCATTATGGGCCTGGCGGTCGCGGTGATCGGCATCGCCTTCGAAACCATCGGCGACGCGCAGCTCACCCGCTTCCGCCGCGACCCCGCCAATGCAGGGCAAGTGATGGACCGCGGCCTGTGGCGCTACACCCGCCACCCCAATTACTTCGGCGATGCGTGTACATGGTGGGGGCTTTACCTGATCGCGGCGGAAACAACGACCGGCCTGTGGGCGCTGCCGGGGCCGGTGCTGCTGACCTGGACCCTGATGAAATGGTCGGGCGTGCCGACGATCGAAGGCCGGATGAAGCGCAAGAAGCCGGGGTATGAGGACTATGTCCGGCGGACGAGCGGGTTTGTGCCGTGGTGGCCCAAAAAGTCAGATACGTCTGACTCCTAAGCCGCCTCCAACACTACAACCCGCGCCGCCGCTTCACCGCGTGGGGGCCGCACGATGATCTCAACATCGCGACCCAACGCAACGATGAAATCCATAAGTTTCTCCACCGAAAAGCCGTCGAGCCGATAGTTGACCAGCGCCGACACCTTGGGCTGCGGTACGCCGAGCAGGCGTGAAGCATCGACCTGCTTCAACGCTCGATCTTTGTTGATCCGGTTGAGCGCAAGCGCAAGGCGAGTCTTGGTTTGTCGCTCCGAGGCATCAGGCAGACCGAGGTCCGTAAAGACATTCGTCGTGCCGTGCGTAATCGGGATGTGAGTCATTTCGCCTTTGTCCTTGCGTCATGGTCATCGCGCGCCAGCCGCAAGCGCGCCTTAATCATCGCCACATCGGTTGCCGCCGTGGCGATGCCCTTAGTCAACTTCTTCTGGAATGCGTGGAGTACGTAGATCGCTCGAGCAAAACGCACTGTATAAACCGCGCGATAAGTATCGCCTGAATAGTCCTCGACGACCTCGAAAATCCCACCGCCTTCGCCTTTCCAGGGCTTGGCGCGGGGATGTTTCCCGCCCAGTTGCGCGACACCAAGCGCGAAGCCCACCGAACTGACCACGGGATCAGGGAAGGTAAGCAAGTCCTTCTTCGACGAACCGACCCAGTGTACAGGGGTTTCGTTATCCATCGACAAGCTCTTTATGCCTGTTTAGGTATATTGTCAGGCAGGAATCAACTCCCCCCGCCCCGCCCACCAGCTGTGGGTGCCGCTCGAAATTTTGTGGGGGAGTGCGATGCGGCAGACCGGACCTGCTTCGATATCGCGGGCGTCGATCAGGATGCATTCGCTGGTTCCGGTGTCTTCGTCGGTGATGAAGCTCACCAGATAGCCGTCGTCTTCCTCCACACCGCCGACGCGCGGCACGAACGGGGCTTCGCTGGCGTAGCGGCCTTCCGCCAGTTTCAGCGTCCAGCTCTCGCCGGTTTCCAGATCGTGCTTTACGAATCCATTGAACAGGAACCACCCCGGCTTCGTCGTCGTCGAATAGATATAGCGGTGTTTGCGCCCTGCCCAGCGCTGGTCGATCATCCCGAATTCGAGGGTGCGGTCGTCGAGGCGTTCCTCGCGCGTTGTCCCGTCGGTCAGGTTGAAGCGCCAGCGGTGGAGCCGTGGCAGGAAGCTATGCTCGTCGACATAGGCCATCATATGGCCATAGCCATCCTCGTTCGGCAGTGGCGCGGGCTGGGGGTTGTCCTGAAAATAGGCGTCCATCACCACCTCGTCGCCCTCTTCATAAGCGTTGAGGAAATGGAGGATGTAGGTCGGCGCGGCATCGAACCAGCGGATTTGGGTTGGGTCGCCTTTGCGCGGGATGAGTCCGAACCGCGACGGCACGCCCTCGTGCAGCCGCGCGGCATGGATGTCGCGTTTGAGCAATTCGGCGTCCCAGAACATCGGCAAGTCGTTGACGATCGCCCAATTCTCGCTGAACGTCATGTCGTGCGGCAGGCGCGGCCCCGGCAGCGGCACGGGGATATAGGTGGTCAGCCGCTCATGTCGGTCGACGACGCCATAGTGCATGTAGGGCGCGTGCTTGCTGTAGTTGAAGAACAACAGCTCGCCGCTGTGCGGATCGACCTTCGTATGCGCCGAAATGCCGTCGAGCGGTACCCACGGCGCGAGGCCGAGCGGTTCGAGCGTTTCGGGGTCGAGCAAATACCCTTCGCCGCATTGGTAAAAGGTCGACAGCGCCTTGCCAGCATGAACGATGATGTCGGTGCTCGATGAATCCTTGAGCGCCCCGTGCGCGCCAAAGCCGGGGCGTTTCGAGGTGCCGGGCTTGTCCATCAAGCCGCCCCAAAGCGAATCGCCCGCCTCCTGCTCCGCCGCGAAACACCGCGTGCGGACCCAGCGATTGCGATAGCTCGCCGCGCCGCCGCTGAAACTGATCTGGTGGATCATGCCGTCGCCATCGAACGGATGATATTTGCCGAGTGGCTGATGCAGCTGATTCTCGGTATTGCGGAGATAGACGCCGTCGATGTCGTGGGGGATGCGCCCCTCGATCACGGGCAAGTGATGCGCGGTGACTTCCTCGTGCTGCGGCGTCCATGCGCCACCGAGATACGGGTGGTTGCTGGGGCGCAGCGACGACGCGACGGGCGGCAGGCGTTCGATCAGCACTTGGGATTCCTCTCGTTGCGCGAGAGGTTATGCGCTCGCGTCCAAATCCGCCAGATAGCCGTGCAACTGCGCGACGACTGCCGCACCTTCGCCCACGCCCGCAGCGACGCGCTTGACCGAACCCGCACGGACGTCGCCGATGGCGAATACGCCCGCGATGCTGGTTTCGAGCGGCATCGGCTTGCGGTCGAGGTGCCACCCTGCCCCCTTCAGTGCATCGGCCTCCAGCGCGTCGCCGGTCATCACGAAGCCCTTGCGGTCGCGCACCGCGTCGCATTCGCCCAGCCACGCAGAATTGGGGTCCGCGCCGATGAACAGGAACAGGTAGCGCGTGTCGCAGGTCTGCGTCTCGCCGGTATCGCGGTTGCGCCAGGTCACGCCGGTCAGCCCGTCCTTGTCGCCGTGCAGTTCGCTGATCTCGCTGCCGACATGCAGCGTAACGTTAGGCAGTGCGGCGATGCGTTCGATCAGATAGTTCGACATCGTCTCGGCGAGGGGACGGCGAACCACGAGGTTCACCTTGTTGCAATGGCTAGCGAGGAACACGACCGCCTGCCCCGCCGAATTGCCGCCGCCGACCAGCGCGACTTCCTCGCCCTTGACCAGCCGCGCCTCGATAGGTGAGGCCCAGTACGACACGCCGCGCCCCTCGTAGCGTTGCAGCCCCTGCACCGACGGCCGGCGATAGGCGGCACCGCTGGCCACGACAACGCTCCGCGCGCGGACGCGACGCCCGTCACCGAGCACAAGGCTGGGCGTCTTGCGGCTGCAATCAAGTTTCTCGACCGTGACCGGGATCGCGATCTGCGCGCCGAATTTCTGGGCTTGTCCGAATGCGCGTCCGGCAAGCGCCTGACCCGAGATGCCGGTCGGAAAGCCTAGGTAATTCTCGATCCGCGCCGATGCCCCCGCCTGCCCGCCATAGGCGCGCGCATCGAGCACGACGACGCTCAAGCCTTCGGATGCGGCATAGACCGCAGCGGCGAGGCCCGCCGGACCTGCGCCGACAATGGCCACGTCGAAGGTCGTATCGGTATCGATCGTGTCGAGGCCCAGACAATGGGCGAGCGCGCGGTCGGTCGGGTTGCGGAGAACTTCGCCGTTCGGACAAACCGCAATCGGCAGATCGTCGTCGGAAACACCAAAGCGCTCGATCAGCGCCTTGGCATCGTCGTCGGTCGCAGGGTCGAGCACGGTCTTGGGCGTGCCGTTGCGCGCGCAAAAGGTTTCGAGGCGGACCAGGTCGGGCATCCCCGCCGTGCCGATCAATATCGGTCCGCCCGCACCGCTTTCGATGAGCGCGACGCGGCGCAGGATGAGCGCGCGCATGACGAGCTCGCCAATGGCAGCATCGACGATCAGCAGCTGGCGCAAGGCTTCGGGTGTCAGCAACAATGCCTCGACCGGCCCCACCGCGCGTCCATCGACCAGTGCGGGCCGACCGGCGAGCTGCCCGGTTTCGGCTAGGAACTGCCCCGGCCCTTGCTCCACGACGACGATATCGTCACCGGCAGCATCACGGCTCGTAATGCGGACCCAGCCCGCGAGAAGCACGAAAAAACCCGGCCCCGGTTTGCCCTGTTCGAACAGCAAGTCGCCATCAGCGAATTTCAGGTGCTCGCCAAGTTTGCCAATCCGTTCGATCTGCGCGACATCGAGCGCAGGAAACATTTGCTCTGCACGCTCGGCGAGCGGGCTATCTTCGGCAAAACGATAGCTGTCTTCCGGGTCGGGGAAATCCATCGGGTACGCCTTTCGGGTTTACCCGTTGGTGGGGTCGTATCGCGGGCGATACAAGGGGGCACCCTGCGGGATGCCCCCTCAACGTCTAACCCTGTTAGAAGCGGAACGCCGCCGTCACGCGCGCACTGTGCCAGCGCATTTGCTGGTTCGAAAAGCGGAAATCGGTGCCACCGGCGCCCGCCAGCAGAAACGGATTGGTCGGACCCGCCGTACCTGCACCGACGCGGACCCGGCCGCTGTCGGCACGGACGTCGGTGTAAAGATATTCGAGGCCGATCGAGAAGTTGTTCCCGATCTTCTGCTCGATGCCGCCACCTGCGTTGAAGCCCCATTCGTCCCTAGTGCCGTTCGTCGTGAAGCTGTTCGCGGTGTTCGACGTGGCGTTGCGCGTGCGGACCTTGGCATAGGTCGGGCCGCCCGCGACGTAGAACAACGTGCGGCTGTTCGGCGTGTAACCGATGCGACCGCGCGCGTTAACGTTCAGGCGGATGTCGCGGGTAAGCGTGTAGCTGGCCGGTGTCGTCGAAAAGGCGCTGACCGATTCGTTGAAATCGGGACGTCCGCCCTCGACGACGAACCCGATCACGATATTGCCGCGCTGGGCATCGGCACCGATGCGACCATAATATTCGATGCCATCACGCGCGAAGGTGCAGCCGCTGGGCGCACTGGTCGTTGCGGTTCCCGAACAGAAACCGGGCGAGAACGCATTGGCTCCCGTCGCCGTCGTAATCGTATCGCCGAAAACGCCGTCGAGATTGCGGTCGAAACTGATCGAATCCACCTTCCCCGCCGTGTGCGCGCCGCCGAACGAACCGCCGATGTAAAAGCCATTGAAGCCCTTTTCTTCGGCACCGGTGTCGTCCTGCGCGAGTGCGGGCGATGCGGCGCAGGCGAGCGCAGCGAGAGAAACAGCAAAAAACTTGTTCATGGGAAAATTCTCCGTTGATGTCGGGGGCAAATACGCACCACACTCCATATGGATGCATGTTGCAGTGCAATAAGATGCGTCTGTGGCGCTATTGTCACACCCGATGGCGCGCCACTTGCCCTTGCGCGGCGGACTCGCGCGTCCCTATAGCTACCGGCGATGACCGACCTGTTCGAAGCCGCCCCCGCGCAGCCCTCCGGAAACTATGATGCCTCGTCGATCGAGGTGCTGGAGGGGCTGGAGCCTGTCCGCCGCCGTCCCGGCATGTATATCGGCGGTACCGACGAGCGCGCCTATCATCACCTCGCCGCCGAAGTGCTCGACAATGCGATGGACGAGGCGGTGGCGGGGCATGCGACGCGGATCGAGATTTCGCTCGAGGCAGGCAACCGCCTGACCGTCACCGACAACGGACGCGGCATCCCGGTCGATCCCCACCCGAAGTTTCCCGACAAATCGGCGCTCGAAGTCATCATGTCCACGCTCCATTCGGGCGGGAAATTCGATGGCAAGGCCTATGCGACATCGGGCGGGCTGCACGGCGTCGGGGTCAGCGTGGTGAACGCCCTGTCGAGCGATACGGTCGTCGAGGTTGCGCGCAACAAAGAACTGTTCCGGCAGCGGTTCTCGCGCGGGACAACACAGGGTCCGCTCGAAAAGCTCGGGCCGACGGCCAACCGGCGCGGCACGACCGTGTCGTTCGTTCCGGATACCGAAATTTTCGGCCCCGAGATGGGGTTCAAACCGGCGCGGCTGCACAAGCTTGCGCGGTCGAAGGCGTATTTGTTCGCGGGCGTCGAAATCCGTTGGAAATGCGCGCCCGAGCTGATTTTCGACGATACGCCTGCCGAGGCGGTGTTCCAGTTCCCCGGCGGCCTTGCCGATCACTTGCGCGAACAAGTTGGGGAGCGTGAGTGCGCGACCGCGACCTTCTTCGCGGGGCGGCAGGACTTCCCCGGAGAGGCGCAGGGCCGCGTCGAATGGGCGATCGCCTGGCCGTTGTGGAGCGAGGGGAGCTTCAGCTGGTATTGCAACACGATCCCCACGCCCGACGGCGGGACGCACGAAGCGGGCATCCGCGCCGCTGTGGTCAAGGGCATCCGCGCGTTCGGCGCGCTCGTCGGCGTCAAGAAGGCCGCCGATATCCAGCCCGAGGATGTGATCGCGCCGTCCGAGATCATGCTGTCGGTGTTCATCCGCGATCCGCAATTCCAGTCGCAGACCAAGGACCGGCTGACCTCGCCCGAGGCGGCGCGGCTGGTCGAAAACGGCATCAAGGACCATTTCGACCATTTCCTGACCGATAATATGGACCGCGGCCGCGCGCTGCTGACCTATGTCATCGACCGGATGGACGAGCGCCTCGCCCGCCGCGCCGAGCGTGAGATCAAGCGGAAAACGGCAACTTCGGCGCGCAAGCTGCGCCTACCCGGCAAACTCACCGACTGTTCGGCGGACAGCCCCGAGGGCACCGAACTCTATATCGTCGAGGGCGACAGCGCCGGTGGCAGCGCGAAACAGGCGCGCGACCGCAAGACGCAGGCGATCCTTCCGATCCGCGGCAAGATTCTGAACGTCGCCAGCGCCACCGCCGACAAGATTCGCGCGAACAGCGAGATCGCCGACCTGACGCTGGCGCTTGGCTGCGGCGTGCGCGACAAATGCGATGCGGGCAATCTGCGCTACGAACGCGTCATCATCATGACCGACGCCGACGTCGATGGCGCGCATATTGCGACACTGCTGATGACGCTTTTTTTTCAGGAAATGCCCGACATCGTGCGAAAAGGGCATGTGTTCCTGGCGCAACCGCCGCTCTATCGGCTGACCGTCGGCGCAAAATCGCTCTACGCCCGCGACGACGCGCACCGCGCGGAGATCGAGGCGAACGAATTCAAAGGCAAGAACGTCGACGTATCGCGCTTCAAGGGACTGGGCGAGATGAACCCGTCACAGCTCCGCGAAACGACAATGGACCCGAAGTCCCGCACTCTGCTCCGCGTCACCCTCCCGCAGGAATATGAGGAACGCGCAGGCGTCCGCGACCTCGTCGAGCGCCTGATGGGCAAAAACCCCGAACACCGGTTCAACTTCATCCAAGAAAACGCGGCGCGAGTGGATGAGGAAGCGATCGATGCTTGACGGGCACCGTCCGCTCGACAAGACCCGCCAGCTATGCCGTCTGACGCAAAGATAAGATCGTTCTCCCTACTCGCTTATCTGGCGATCATGGTGATCGTGCAGGGGACGATTATTGACACGGGATTAGAGCCTAACAGCAACGCGATTTGGCTCTATTCGGGCGTTGCAAGCCTGCTTTTAGGCAGTCGTCTACTCAATCCTTACTTCACACCTCCCGCCGACTCGTTGACCAACGCCTTTGCAGCACTCTTGGCGATCATCCCCGCCGCGCAAGCGATTGCGCCGTGGACACCTGATGCGTGGGTGCTTGGGTCTGTGATTGCCTACTGTGCCACCCTCTCGCTCGTCGCCGTCGCCGTCCTCCTCACCCGGCCAGGTCCCGGCGTTCAACCGGGAATGATGTGGCGGCTATTCGACCGTGCCGTGAAAAGCCTCGGGAGCCCGCACATAATTTTCACGGTCCTCGTTGTCGCAGCGGCTTGGCTCTTCCACCGCGACAAACCCGTCGAGGTGTTTGCGATACTCGCGACGCTAACAGTCATCGTCGTTCTAAAGCCGCTTGAATCGCTTGCTGACTTTTTCGTTTGGTGGCTGGGGCAGCCCAAGGCTTCGCCGCATGCCGACGCAATTGGGACCGTCGCTGCTCACCAGTCGCCGGGTATCGTCCTCATTCGTCAGTCAGAGCCTCAGGAACTGAGCGCCGGGACAGTAATGCGCGTCACCGACCCCCACGGTCCCGAGCTGTTAGGCATCGCGCTCAACTACGTCGGTCGCGACGAGGGCAACCTACTGCGCGTCCTGACGACTTCCATGCCGCAGCGTCTCGCGGGTGGCAGTCCCGGCATCGTGACGAACATCGGCATGGCGCTGCCACTCGTCATCGACGATCAAGAGGCGGAGAACATCCCAACGCTGCAATGGATCAAGCGCCTACGCGGCATCGTGGACAGCGAGACAAGCCCCGACTACCTCCTGTTCGAGGTCATCGACGACGAGGGCATTGCCGAGGGCTGTCTCGCGGAGGTCCGCGTGGGGGACACGCGGCAGGTCATCTATCAGGTCATCGACGGCGTGACGCGCGAGGAAGTCGTCCAGCAGAAGAACAAGTATGGCTACGCTCGGGCGCGGGCGCGCAAAATCGGCGCATGGGACGAGGCGGCGTCGAGGTTCGTCCCGGTGCCTTGGATGCCTCGGCTAAACTCCCCCGTGTTCCTCATGGAGAGCGACGAGGCCTCGCCCACTCAGGACTGTATAGGTCACTTTCCGAACACTCCCTACGGCGTCCGCGTAGACGTTTCAGACTGCGTCACGCACAACACCGCGATCTTAGGTATCCTCGGGGTGGGTAAGAGTTTTCTAGCAATCGAGCTTGTCGAGCGGATGATAGCGCGCGGCATCAAGGTTTTGTGCCTCGATATCACCAATCAGTATGAAACCCAGTTGGGTGAATTCCTCGACCCCGCATTTGATGCAGCCAGAATAGCTGAGCTGACTGCCGCCGGGGCCGGCGGAGCGGCACACCAGAACAAGGAGCTAGGAGGCTCGCGGAACACATTTGTGACCGCTGTGGTGAACCAGATGAGGGCTTTTCTCGCTGAACATGACGACCACTACTTGATGATTTACAACCCTGCCCAATTCAGGGTGACAAAGCAGGTATCAGGCTGGAATGCTGAAAACGCTGCGCTCTTGCGACTCACTGCTTCCGAGATAACTGCCATCTTCTCGGACGCAGCATTGTTGATTTGCCAAGAGCTAGGGATGACCGACCAAGCGCGCCTTTGCCTCGTTTATGAAGAAGCGCATTCGCTCGTCCCTGAGTGGAATAGTGTAGCTGCCGAGGGGGACAAAGCCGCCACCGCAAAAAGCGCGCGGGCAATTCTCCAAGGCCGCAAGTATGGTTTGGGCTGTCTCCTCATCACGCAGCGCACCGCGAATGTTACCAAGACCATCCTCAATCAGTGCAACACCGTGTTCGCGATGCGAACTTTTGACGACACCGGCAAGGATTTCCTCGGAAACTACATCGGCTCAGACTACGCAAGCGTCCTCCCGTCCCTGCAACCTCGCCACGCCGTAGTATTCGGAAAGGGGTCGTCGTGTGAGAACCCTGTCCTCATTCGACTGAACAATCAGGACGCGTTCCGCGAGCGCTTCCGGCCCGAGAATCCTCCAAGGGTGCCCGCGCCGCAGCCGCAGCCCGAAGAGGGGGTGGTAGGCGATACCGAAGCAGCGCCCGAAGAACGTATGGAGCCAGCTGCAAGGCAGTCCCCCTCAATCACGCAACTTTAGCCAAGCAAACGAGTTAGCTGCAGTCCTACCGGTTCCCCCCGATCAGATCCCCCAGCCCGCCGAGCACGCTGCCCTCGCCGCTGTTCTGCCCGCCCATCGGCCCGATTTGCGCCGCGATCCGCCCTGCCAGCCGCGAGAATGGCAGCGACTGGATCCACACATGACCCGGCCCGGTCAGCCGCGCGAAGAACGCGCCTTCGCCGCCGAAGACCATCGACTTGATGCCGCCCGCCTGCACCAGATCGAAGGTGACGCTGGGCGTATAGGCGGCGAGGCAGCCAGTATCGACATGGAGTTCCTCGCCCGCACGCAATTCGCGTTCGACCACGGTGCCGCCCATCTGGACGAACACCCAGCCGTCGCCGTCGAGCTTTTGCATGATAAAGCCTTCGCCGCCGAACAGGCCGGTCATCACCTTGCGCTGGAACTGGATGCCGATCGACACGCCCTTGGCCGCGGCGAGAAACGCGTCCTTCTGGCAGATCAGCGTGCCGCCGTATTGCGACAAGCGCAGCGGCAGAATCGACCCCGGCGTGGGCGCGGCGAAGGCGACGCGTGCCTTGCCCTGCCCCTGATGCGTGAACACCGTCGTGAACAGGCTCTCGCCCGTCACCAGCCGTTTGCCCGCACCGAGCAGCTTGCCCATGAAACCGCCGCCCTGCTCGCCCGATCCGTCACCGAACACCGTCGCCATGCCGACGCTCGCGTCTTTCCATACCATCGCGCCCGCCTCGGCGACCGCACTTTCGCCCGGATCGAGCTCAATCTCGACGAACTGCAATTCCTGCCCCTTGATCTCGAAATCGATATCGTCGGCGCTGTTCGCCGATTTCGTGTGGGTCCAGGGACTATTAGCCATCATCTCTCTCCGTCGTTGCGGTCCTCCGCCAAACTGGCGATGACAGGGGCGATAGGCAACTGCCCCGTGACAGGATTCGACAGCCATGGCCCGACTTTTTGCTACAATCCTGCTATTGTTCTCGACGATGGCCCAAGCCCAAAATCCAACCTCTCCGGCGTTGCGCGATGGCGCAAACCAGCTGGTCGCGGTGCTCCGCGATGCAAAGGTCGATGAAGCGGGTTTCACGCCCGCGTTTCTCGCCCAAGTGCCCACCGCGCAGGTCGAAGCCGTCGCCAAACAACTCCGCGATGCCAATGGCACCGTCATCGGCGTTGCCTCGATCACTCCAGAAAGCGCGCTGCAAGGCGTAGTCGCGGTCGATTATGCCAATGCCACGGTCAGCGTCCGGATCGCACTCGAAGCGCCTGAGCCACACCGTTTCATCGGCTTGCTCGTTACCGGCGTCGCAAGGCGCGGCGACAGTTTCGAAGGGGTAATCGAGGAACTCAAGAAACTGCCGGGCAGCACAGCCTTGCTCGTCGCCAAGCTCGGCGAGACAGAACCCGCGCCCTTCGCCTCACACAATGCCGATGCGGCGCTCGCCACCGGGTCGGTGTTCAAGCTGTTCGTGCTCGCCGAGCTCGCCCGTGCGGTTGATGCGGGCGAACGCAAATGGGGCGATGTCGTACCACTGGGGCCACCGTCGCTGCCGTCCGGGGTGACACAGAGCTGGCCCAAGGGATTGCCAGTGACCTTGGCAGGGCTCGCCACGCAGATGATTTCGATCAGCGACAACACCGCAACCGACACGCTGATCGCTACACTCGGCCGACCAAAAGTTGATGCGATGCGCGAGAGCATCGGCAAGACGCCGGGATCGCTGCCGGTGCTTTCGACGCTCGATGCCTTTGCGCTCAAGATGCCCGCCAATGGGGCATTCCGGAAACGCTGGATCGCAGGCGGATTGTCCGACCGGCGACAAGTGCTCAACGAGCTGGAACCGACCGCCGCCGCGATCGATGCGACCGTGCTGGCCAGCGGCCCACAGCACATCGATACAGTGGAGTGGCCCGCGACCATGGCCGAACTGGCGCGCGTGCTCGACCGGTTGCGCCGCGCTGCTAGCCCAACTGCAGTCGACATATTGGCGGTCGGTCCCCTGCTGTCGTCAGGCGAACTGGCGCGGTTCGACCGTGCGGGATACAAGGGCGGATCGGAGAACGGCGTCATTGCGATGAGCTGGTTGCTGCACACCAAAAATGGCGATTGGTACGCGGTTGCGGGGGCGTGGAACGATCCTGCCAAATCGGTCGATGACGCGGCGTTTGCGGCGCTGATGCAACGTGCCGTTGCGCTTGTCGGGAAATAGTCTCCGTGCTATTTCGTTAATACACCCCGTCCGGAGTTCTTTGCGATGCTTGCCTTGCGTTCGACCGTCGCCCTTGCGGCGCTACTGGCTGCTATGCCCGTCTCGGCCATTGCCGCCGAAACCGACACGATTGTCGTTACCGCCAAATCGCTGAAACAGACCGAGGCCGATCTCGCCGCCTGTATCGCGCGCAATTGCCCGCCGGACGAAGACGTCAAGGCGACGCTTGCCCATGCCGAAAACCAATTTGTCGGCGGTGCATATAAGGGCGCGCGCGGGACATTGCTGCAATCGGTGTCGCGCAACCGCAAGTACGGGCAGCAATATCCGGTGCCGGTATCCGACCTGTATCGTGGCAATGCGCGGGTCGCCGCCCATCTTGGCGAAGCCGCCGACTTCCAGACCTCGACCATCGCGTCGCGTGACGTCCTGAAGAAGGGCGTCGGTCCGACCGATGCCCGCACTCTGGTTGGCGATATCGAAGTTGCCGATATGCGTGCCAAGCTGGGCTACCCCGACGAGGCCGAACGCTTGTACAAGAGCGTCGGCGAGCGCGCGGCGGCGCTCAACATGCCCTGGATCGTGTCGGCGACCGAAATCCGGCAAGCATTGCTCAAGCTGGCAAGCGACCTGCCGTCGGAGCAAAAACTGGGCCGCGAGCGGCTGGTAAAGTTCGCGCAAGGCACTGATCCGACGCAGCGCGTGTCGCGGCTGGCCGCGCGGGTGCTGCTCGCGCGGACCGACCGCAAGGCTGGCCGCGATGACGCGACCAAAGCGCTGATTGCCGAATATGCGGCGATGGGCGGAACCCAGCAGCCGACATTGCTGGCAGGCGACCCGATCAAGCAGCCCGAAGCGCCACGCGGTTCGGACAGCGAGGGCCGCACCGCCACGACCCAGCTGGCGACCAAGACGTTCGACGGCCAGTGGTTCGATGTGGGTTTCTGGATCACGCCCGACGGTCGCCCCTCCGAAATCGAAGTCATCCGCAAGAGCGGTACCGAAGAGATGTTTGTCAAACCGGTGATCGAATCGATCAAGTCGCGGCTTTATGCGCCGTTGAAGCGCGAGCCCGGCGATCCAGGCGTCTATGCAGTCGAGCGCTATTCGATGACGTCCTATTGGCGCGACGACGATACCGGCACGCGTATGCGCCAGCGGTCGCCGGTGCCGCGTATCGAACGCATGGATCTGACCCCGGACCAGATGGTTGAAACGCCCAAGCGCAAGGGGGCGACAGGCTAAGCCACCAAAGCAGCGACCAGCGCCTTGACCTTTTTCTGTCGCCACTGCGGCAACGGCGCGACGAGCCAATAGCCGCGCGGGTCGTCAAGCGTCGGCGCTGCATTGGCCAGCAAGGCAGGGACAAGCGCCCTGCCCAGCCCCGCCGTCGCAGCATCGAGCGCGAGGCCCGCATCGGCGACAGTGACGCTGCCGATCGCTGGTTCGGGGCTGTCCGGCCAGCCGATGACTTCGCCCTCACCGACCGTCGCAAAGCCGCGCGGGCCGATTTCGCTGCCTTCATGCTCGCCGGGGCTGCTGTCGAAACAAATAGCAAGATCGAGATTGGCTTCGGTAAAGTCGAGGCCCGAGTCAGTGGCGACGAGCGCGAACCGCAGTTCGGGGTCGGTCGCTCGGTAAGCCTCCAGCCGGGGCAGCAACCATTTCGCGGTCAGGTCGCGCGGCGCGGCAATGGTCAACGACTTCGACGTCTGCCCGGCCTGCATCGCCCGGACCGATTCCTCGAAGCTCAGAAAGCCGCGCCGCAGTTCAGCGAGGCCCGCTTCGCCCTCGGGTGTTAGCTCCAGCCCCTTGGGCGTGCGGCGGAACAGCACAGTACCGAGGGTGTCTTCAAGTGCCCTGATCTGCTGGCCGACAGCAGCGGGCGTGACCGCGAGTTCATCCGCCGCCCGTGTAAACGACAAATGCCGCGCCGCCGCGTCGAGCACGCGCAGCCCGTTCAACGGCAGATGCGTTCGCTTCATCCCCGCGCCGTCACGGGTGCCGTGAGTGCGAATTTCGGAATGCTCACCGGGAACGACGAGCCATCTTCACCAACCATCTGGTAGCTGCCCTGCATCCATCCGGTCGGCGTCGTCAGCGGACAGCCCGAGACATAGTCGTAGGATTTCCCGGGCGCGATGACGGGCTGCTCGCCGACGACACCTTCGCCTTCGACCTGATGACGCGCGCCGCGCCCGTCGGCGATGGTCCAACTGCGGGTCATTAACTGCACCGCCATCGGTCCGTCGTTCTCAACGCGGATGTGATACGCCCAGAACCAGCGCGATTTTTCGGGTTCCGACTGTTCGGGCAAAAAGCTGACCGAGACGCGCACCGTGACGCTGCGCGTGGTTTCGAAATAGGGGAACAGTCCCTTCATGCCGGTGTAGGTCATAGGCCGACCTTCGCCAGCGCACGATCAAGGTCGTCGATCACGTCGAGCGGGTCTTCAAGACCGATGTTGATGCGGATCATCCCCTCGCCGACACCCATCGCCTCGCGTGCTTCGGGACCGACGCTGTGGTGCGTCGTCGAGGCGGGATGCGTCGCCAGACTGCGCGAATCGCCGATGTTGTTCGAGATGTCGACGAGGGTCAGCGCGTTGAGCAGGCCCATCGCCTGGGCGCGCCCGCCGTCGAGCACGAACGAGAAGATCGGCCCGCACGCCTTCATCTGCACTGCCGCCAAATTGTGCTGCGGATGGCTCGGCAGGCCGGGATGCAGCATCACCGGCACCCGCCCTTCGAGAAATTTGCCGACCTTCATCGCATTTTCCGACTGGCGCATCGCGCGCAGATCGAGCGTTTCGAGACCCTTCAGCACAACCCAGGCATTGAATGGCGAGAGGTTCGGCCCGGTATTGCGCTGGAACGGCAGCAGCTTTTCGTTGATGAATTCGTTCGACCCCGCGACGGCACCCGCGAGAACACGGCCCTGCCCGTCCATCATCTTGGTCGCCGAATAGGCCACGACATCCGCCCCGAAATCGAGCGGGCGTTGCAGCACCGATGTTGCAAACGCGTTATCGACGACCGTGGTGATCCCATGCGCCTTTGCGAGGCCACAGACGTAGCCCATGTCGACAATGTCCATCGTCGGGTTGGCGGGAGTCTCGAAGAAAAACACCTTGGTATTGGGCTGGATCGCCGCTTCCCACGCCGCATTGTCGCGGCTGTCGATCGTCGTGGTGGTGATGCCCCAGCGCGGCAGCAAACTGTCGGTCAGCCAGCGACAAGAGCCAAATGCCGCCCGCGCCGCCACAACATGGTCGCCGCTGTCGAGCTGGCAGAGCAGTGCCGCTGTCATCGCGGCCATGCCAGTTGCTTGCGCGCGACACGCCTCGGCCCCTTCCATGAGCGCAATCCGCAGTTCGAGCATTTCGACGGTCGGGTTTTGAAGCCGCGAATAGGTCGGTCCCTCCGCTTCGCCCGCAAAACGCGCCGCCACGGTTTCCGCATCGTCATAGGTATAGCCCGACGACAGGATCAGCGCCTCGCTGGTCTCGCCCCATTCGGACCGCGCGGTGCCGCCGCGCACGGCCTGTGTCGCGGGGCGCCAGTGGCGAGTAATGTCGGGATTTTGACCGTCTTTGCGCTTCATGGTCGCCGCTTTGCCTTCACGCCAAGGCGCGCGCAAGCCGCTCGACGAGACGCGCGCGGGCGTCGAGCGGGCGGGCGCGGCGTTCGGTCAGGATATTGTCGGCGAGACGCTGTCCGTTGAGACGGAGCATGGCCAGCAAATCGGGTATGGTGACGTCGTCCGAACCATAGCCCAGTTCAGCCAGCACCACTCCCTCATAGCCGACCAGCGCGCTCGCCCAGTTCCGCGCCGAGGGGGCCGATTCGATAGCCGCCAGCACCCCGTCGAGCGCGGCATGAATGCGCGGATAGGGCTGTCCCTCGGGAAGCGCCGCCGCCGCCAGCGCGGTCGTCCATTCGATGGCTGCCGCTGCCAGCGGCTCGCAGAGCAACGCCGTCCGCGCCTTGACCATCTCGACCGTCAGCGCCGCCAGTTGCGTCTCTAGGCGTGCGCGCAGTTCGGCCTTCACGACATTCCCGGGCGACAGCACCGGGCGCAACTGCCGCGACCGCCCCCCACGCACATAACCAGCAAGCAGCCCATGCTCACCTGTCATCAACCGTACAATCGCCCCATGCTCGCCATGAGCGCGAACCCCGACGACAATGGCCTCGCATTCGATCCGCATCGGCGCGACAAGCGGCGTCGTTGACGCTTTTGTAAAGCCAATATGGCATAGCAGCATCAATCGTCGGGGGTTTTGAGTGCAAGTCGAACACATCGAGAGTGAAGCGAGGCTGGACTTGCCCCCGCAAGACGACGCGCGCCTGCTCCTGCCCGACAGTTTCGGCACCCGATTCGCCATGTTCGGCGATGCCGAGGAAGAATTCGACTGGAACGGCCCGTTTCGGCGTGATGCGACCGGTACCGGCACGATGCGCGCCCTGCCCGAGGCCAACCGGCGATTTCTGGAGGCGGGCCTCCAGCCGTGCTGGATGGCCGACTGGCCAATTGTCGACAACGCCGACAGCGGCGCGATTTTGCGCGAGCTGGTTGCCAGTGGCGACTGCACTGTCGGCACCCAGCTGCACCCTTGGGTATCGCCGCCGTTCAGCGAGGAAGTAAACCGCCGCAACAGCTATACGGCAAACCTGCCGCGCGCACTGCAGCGCGAAAAATTGCTTCGTCTGACCGACCGGATCGAGGCTGCAACCGGCACACGGCCGCGCGTTTACCGCGCAGGCCGTTACGGGGTCGGGCAACATACCGCCGCGCTGCTGGGCGAGTTCAGCTATGCGCTTGATGTGTCGGTGCGGGCCTGTTTCGACTATCGCGGACAGGGCGGGCCTGACTTTTCCCGGCATCCGCTGTGGCCCTGGAAGGTCGCACCAAATCTGTACGAGCTCCCGCTTTCAACTGCATACACCGGTGCGCTGGGCCGTTGGCCCGGAATTTACCGCGCCGAGTCGCTGCGGGGGACGCTGGCACGGACGGGACTTCTTGCGCGAGTGCCTTTAACACCCGAGGGCGTGCCGCTGGCCGATGCGCTGGAGGCCATTGAAGCATTGCTGGGCGAGGGACACCGGCTGTTCAGCCTGTCGTTCCACACGCCCTCGCTCGTACCAGGCCACACACCCTACGTCCGCGACGCCACCGATCTCGCAACTTTCTGGCGCTGGTGGGACGGCGTGTTCGACCGGTTTGCGGCGCGCGGTGTGACGGCGGTGGGCAGCGATGCGATCATCGACGCCTTCCGCACAGCTGACGGGGTAGCGCCATGAACGCGCCGCTGCGTCATCCGGTGGTTGCCGACCGTGAACGACGCCGGTCCGAAATCGTGCCGTTGCGCGACTATCTTGCCCACCCCGACGACAGCTGGGACGCGGTTGCCGCACGCGCCAGCGAACCCAATGCCTTTGCCGAACGCTGGTTCATGGAAGCAAGCGTTCGCCATCTGGATGTCCCCGCCAATGCACGGATGCTGATTGTCCGCGCTGAGGACCAGATGATCGGCATGATGCCCATCATTATCGCGCCCAAATATGGCCGGATACCCGTGCGCCATGTTGAAAACTGGTTGCACTACAATAGTTTTTTTGGCGCTCCTCTCGTCCGACGGAGCTTTGAATCCTATTTCTGGCACCGTGCGCTCGACCTCCTCGACGCAGATCCGGACGCCCCGTCGTTCCTGCATCTGGTCGCGCTGGATGGTCAGGGACCGCTGGCACAGGCGTTGCTCCGTGCACGAAAGGGGGCGGCTGTCGTCCATCGCAGCACGCGCGCGATGCTCCGTTCCGACCTGTCGCCGACTGATTATTACGAAACCACTGTCCGCAAAAAGAAGCGCAAGGAAATCGGGAGGTTGCAACACCGCTTGGCCGAGATGGGCAATGTCGGGTTCAATCGCCTTGACCATGCAAAAGACCTCGACGACTGGGTCGACTGCTTCCTCGCGCTGGAGGCCAGCGGCTGGAAGGGCCGCGACGGCGCGGCGCTCGCCAACGCACGCGATACCGAGGGTTTTGTCCGTGATGCGTTGCGCGGCGCGTTTACGGCGGGGCGGCTGGAGATCATCCGGCTCGACGTTGACGGGCGTGTTATTGCGATTCTGGTCAACTTCCTGACCGCGCCGGGCAGCTTCAGTTTCAAGATTGCCTTCGACGAGAAATTTGCGCGCTTCTCGCCAGGTGTGCTGATCCAGCTCGAAAACCTCAAAATTCTCGAATCGCCACAGATCGAGTGGATGGATAGCTGCGCCGTCGAGGATCACCCGATGATCAACAGCCTGTGGGGCGAACGCCGTGAAATCGTGCGGATCAGCGTGCCGCTCAAGGGCAAGCGCCGCCGCGCGACCTTTGCCGTGTGCCGCGCCCTCGAAACAGCGTCGGCGCTGGTCAGGAAGGCCCGATGACCGCGTTTCCCGATCTCGGCAGTTTCGACGCGCTTTACCCCGAATCGCCGGGGATCGTTCAGCACACGCTGGCCGATCACCCGATGTTTGGGCTGGAGTCCCTCGCCGAACTGGCGGCGCGGCTCGACCCGGCAACCGTCGAATACAATCGGGGAGACCTACCAACCGGCGTCGATCCTGCTTCGATTCCCGGCAATGGGCTGTCGATTGCTGACACCATTCGCGACATCGAGACCAACGGATCGTGGATGGTCCTAAAATTCGTCGAGCGCGATCCGGCCTATGGCGCGCTGCTAAAAGCGACGCTCGATGAATTGCTTCCGGTCGTCACGCCCCGCACGGGCGCGATGCACCAGCTCGAGGCCTTCATCTTCCTCTCCAGCCCCAATTCGGTGACGCCGCTGCATTTCGACCCCGAGCACAATATCCTGCTCCAATTGCGCGGCACCAAGACGATGACGGTATTCCCGCAAACCGACGAAGAAATCGCGCCGGGCGACGCGCACGAGCGATTCTATCAGGGGCTGGCGCACCGCAATCTGCCGTGGCGCGACGATTATGCCGCGCGCGGGAAGGCGTTCGCGCTCAATCCCGGCGACGGCATGTATGTGCCGGTGATGGCCCCGCACTGGGTGCAGAACGGCCCCGGCGTGTCGATCAGCTTTTCGGTGACATGGCGGTCGGACTGGACCTATGCCGTGGCGGATGCCCATGCGCTGAATGCCATGCTCCGGAAAACAGGCCTGAACCCCGCGAGGCCAGCGCGCTATCCCGAACAAAACCGTGCCAAGGCACTCGCGTGGCGCGCAATGCGCCGGGTTGGCATACGACCGTGACAGGCACGGGGTGGGCGCGCGCGAGTTATGCATCTTCGCTACTGATTCTGGTTGTGCTGCTCGGGTTGCTTACCTGGTCGGCGCAAACGCGGGCCTTCGACCCCGACGAGTTCCAGCATGTGCAGATGGCATGGCTGATCTCGACCGGCCAAGTGCCTTACCGCGACTTTTTCGAACACCATACCCCGCTCTACCATCTGGCGATTGCGCCGCTGCTGACGGAGCTGCGCCTGACGACGAACGGTAATGCCGCAATCGGAGCCTTGATCGGCCTTCGCTGGCTGGGCGTCGGGCTGTCCGCGCTGGTCCTGCTGCTGACCGAGGTAATCGGGCGGCAGACCGGCGACAGGCTGGCGGCGCGTTGCGGCACGATCATTCTCGCGTGCAGCGCGATCTTTGCGATGAAGGGGGTGGAGATCCGGCCCGATCAACTTGCCGCCTGCCTGATGCTAGGTGCGACGCTCGCCCTAGTTGGGGCAGATAAGGCGCGGCGACCGGTGTGGCTGTTCGCACTGGCGGGGGCGCTGGCGATGCTGGGCATTCTGGCCACGCAAAAGCTGGTGTTCGCGGTGCCGGGGCTGGCAGTGACTTTCCTTGCGATCTGCTGGCGGCGCGATGGTCGGTTTGGACGGGTGCTGCCGAATGCACTCGCCGTCGTTCTAGGAGCGTGTCTTGCCGCCGCGCCAATGCTCGCATGGTTTGCCTCGCAAAATGCGCTCGGTCTTTTCATCACGGACAATTTCCTGCTCGGCGCAAGCTGGCCACGCGATACCCGCCCGCTAGTTCTCACCCTGTCGGCGATGCTGCGAGACGAGACGCTGGCCGTATTGTTGTCGGGACTTGGCCTCATCTCGCTGGCAACATGTGGCTGGAAAGCTGCGCTTTGGCCGTTTGCAGTTGCCGCCCCGTTGTTCTCGATGGTCGTGCTGATGCCGCTTTTCCCTGTCGTGCAGCCACAATATCTGTTCCTGTGGCTGCCCTATGCGGCAATCCTCGGTGGCATCGGTGCGGCCTTCGCGATCGAGCGGATCGGCGCGACACTCACACTGCGCGCTGCGACCGCCGCGATCGTTGTCGGCCTAGTGGCGCTCCACGGCGGGCTGGCGATCAAGACGCAGTCGACGGCCTATGAAACCGAGGCGTTCGACAAACTGCGCTATGTCGTCGAACAAACCCCGACCGATGCCAAGGTACTGCGGGCGTGGTCACCGGGTATGGCATTTCGCCAGTCCGCCTTCTTCTACTTCTCGCTCCACCCCGAAATCGGAGGCGTCGTGCCACAGCGCGACTGGCTTGCACTCGAAACGGGCTTGAGAAACGGCAGCATTGCGCCCGAGTTGATCGAGATGGACGCTGCCATGCGGGCGATGCCACCCGGCGTTGCCAGTGCTCTTAAGGAAGGATGGTCACCCGTCGGTGTCGGCAACATTTGGCGGCGCAAACCAAGCTAAAGCGCCTGCCCTGCCGCCCAGCCGCTCGCCCACGCCCATTGAAAATTATAGCCCCCGAGCCAGCCGGTGACATCGACCGCCTCGCCAATGGCATACAGCCCTGGCACTTGGCGCGCCTCCATGGTTTGCGAGGATAGTTCGGCGGTGCTGATCCCGCCTACCGTGACTTCAGCCTTGGCAAAGCCTTCGGTGCCATTGGGATGGAACGACCATGCCGCGAGCTGACGCTCCGCTGTTTCCAGCGCGTCGTCCTTGTGGTTGGCGAGTTCGCCGACGAGGCCGATCCGGTCGGCAAGCGTTTCGGCCAGGCGCGCAGGTAGCGATTGCCCAAGCATCGTCTTGACCGAAACACGCGGCGTTGTGCGTTTTGCTGCCCGCAACCAGCCTCCTGTCGCGTCGGGCAAGAAATCGACCGCGACTGGCTCGCCATGCCGCCAATAGGACGAGGCTTGCAGGATCGACGGCCCCGACAGCCCGCGATGCGTGAATAGCGCCGCTTCGCGGAACGCCGCCTTGCCTGCGGATGCAACGACTTCAGTCGCCACACCCGACAATTCGCGGAACAATACTTCCTCGCCGCCGAGCGTCAGCGGCACCAGCGCCGGACGCGGTTCGACGATCTTCAGGCCGAACTGCCGTGCGATGTCGTACGCAAAACCCGTCGCGCCGATCTTGGGGATCGAGGGGCCGCCGGTCGCGATGACCAACGAGGGCGCAATCGAAACATCGTCGCCGTGGCGCACGGTGAACGCGCCGTTGGCGTGGGAAATGCCCGCAATCCCTCGACCGAAAGCGAAAGCCACGCCGCCCTCCGCACATTCGTCCATCAGCATAGCGACGATCTGTTTCGCCGATCCGTCGCAGAAGAGTTGCCCCAGCGTCTTCTCGTGCCACGCGATGCCATTGCGCTCGATGAGATCGATGAAGTCCTGCGGTCCATATCGCCCCAGCGCCGACTTTGCGAAGTGCGGGTTGGCCGACAGGAACCGGTCGGGCGCGGTGTGGATATTGGTGAAATTGCACCGACCGCCGCCCGAGATCAGGATCTTCTTGCCCGGCCCGTCCGCATGATCGATCACCAGCACCCGCCGCCCGCGCTGTCCGGCGGTCAGCGCGCACATCAGCCCCGCCCCGCCCGCGCCGAGGATGATCGCGTCGTAGGTAGGGCCGCTCACTGCGATGCGACCGTCGCATGAAAATAGTCATACACTTGCAGCGCCACCGCCTCGCTGACCCCCGGGGCCATTTGCAAGTCCTTCAGCGACGCATTCTTCACCGCGCGCGCCGTCCCGAAATGCATCAGCAGCGCCTTTTTCCGTGCAGGACCGATGCCCGGCACATCGTCGAGCGTACTCGTCACCAGCGCCTTTGCGCGTTTCGCCCGGTGCGCGCCGATGGCGAAGCGATGCGCTTCGTCGCGCAGACGCTGAAGGTGGAACAGCACTGGCGCGTTCATCGGCAGGGCAATCTCGCGCCCGTCGGGCAAGTGGAAGGTTTCGCGCCCGGCATTGCGGTCCGGCCCCTTGGCGACGCCGACGATCGGGACATCCTCGACCCCCATTGCATCGAGCACGCCCTTCACCGCCGAGACCTGCCCCTTGCCGCCGTCGATCAGCAACAGGTCGGGCCAAGTTCCTGATTCGCGGTCGGGGTCTTCCTCCATCGCACGGGCAAAGCGCCGTTCGAGCACTTCGCGCATCATGCCGAAATCGTCGCCTGCGATGGTCTCGGGCCGCTTGATGTTGAACTTGCGGTACTGGCCTTTCTGGAATCCCTCCGGCCCCGACACGATCATCGCGCCGACCGAGTTCGTGCCCATGATGTGGCTGTTGTCGTACACCTCGATCCGCTTCGGCGGGCCTTCGAGGTCGAACAGCTCGGCGATTTCGCCCAGCAGTCGCGCCTGCGTCGTCGATTCGGCGGCGCGGCGGTCGAGGGCTTCTTCGGCATTGCGCTTCGCTTGTGCGACGAGGCGAACACGGTCGCCGCGTTGCGGCTGCATGATCGTCACCCTGCCCCCGGCGCGTTCACACAGTGCCTCGGCCAGCAATTCCGCCTCCGCGACATCGCGGTCCGCCAGGATCGTGCGCGGCGGCGGCACGTCGTCGTAGAATTGCAGCATGACGCTCGCCAGTGCCTCGTCCTCGGGCACATCGGCGGTGTGCTGCGGAAAGAAGGCGCGATGCCCCCAATTCTGTCCGCCACGAATGAAAAACGCCTGCACACAGGTGACGCCGCGCTTGCACGCCAGCGCCCAGATGTCGGCATCGCCCACCCCGTCGGCATTGATCGCCTGCGTCCCCTGAATAAAGGTCAGCGCGCGCAGCCGGTCACGCAACATCGCCGCGCGTTCGAAATCCATGCTTTCGGCGGCGTCCTGCATCGCGCCGCCGAGCTTGGCCTGCACCTGCGTTTTCTTGCCGCCGAGGAAGTCTTTCGCGTCGCTAACGAGCTCAGAATAGTCCGGTTCGCTGATCCGCCCGACGCACGGAGCCGAGCAGCGCTTGATCTGGTAGAGCAGACACGGCCGGTCGCGGCGGCTGAAGAACCCATCAGAGCACGAACGCAACAGGAACAGCTTCTGCAGTGCATTCAGCGTGGTGTTGACAGACCCTGCGCTTGCGAACGGCCCGTAATAATTCCCTTTAGCCCGCCGTGCGCCCCGATGTTTCGAGATGCGCGGAAAAGCATGGTCAGCGCGGAGCAGGATGAAGGGGAAGCTTTTGTCGTCACGCAGCAGGACGTTATAGGCGGGGCGATACCGCTTGATGAGCTGCCCTTCGAGCAGTAGCGCCTCGGCCTCGTTGTTCGTCGTGACGATGGTCATCCCGCGCGTCTGTGCGATCATGCGCTGGAGCCGCTTGGGCAACCGCGTGACCTGCACATAATTGGCGACGCGATTCTTCAGGACGCGCGCCTTGCCGACGTAAAGCACGTCGCCGCGCTGATCGGTCATGCGATAGACGCCAGGCTTCGACGGCAGTGTCTTTAGCACATTGCGGATTGCCGCGACCCCGGCGTCGAGATCGGGCGCGTCGCTACCCTTGACGGTGTAGGTCGCCGCGTCCTCGTTGAACCGGTCGGGGGATTGCGGGCGCGACATGGGGGCTAGTTAGGGTCGCACTTCTTCGAGCGCCAGCGAGAAGCCCGTTCGAGCGTTAGCGAGAACTCCTAGGCACCTCGCTGACGCTCGAACAATGAGATTTACTTCAACGCCGCGAGTGCCGCATTGACCTTGGTAAGTCCGTCATCGGTAATCTTGCCACCCGACATCGGCGCAAGCTGCTTCAGCGACATCGACTTGAACTGCTCGTACATGGCGTGCGTCGTAATGCCGGGCATGACGGTATCGAGCACGGCCTTGCCGGCAGGATCGGCGGCGATGGTTTCGACAGGCGTATCGACGGAATATTTGGCGGCCGCGGCGGGTGCAGCAGCGGAGGCCGCGGCTGGTGCAGGCGTGGTCTGCGCGGCAAGCGGCGCAGTCAGGGTCAGGGCAGCAGCAACGGCAATCAATACGCGCATGGAATCGGCCTTTCGGAAATCGTGCGACGGCTTAATTCATCCGTGCGATGGCGCTGTCAACCAGTGACTTGTCGGTGGCGGCATCGTGATGCGCCACGATCAGGGAAGCAGCGGCGCTGGCGGCAGCAGATGCCGCCTTGGTGCGGACCTCGGCAATCGCGGCGCGTTCGGCGGCAGCGATCTTGTCTTCGGCCATGCCCTGACGGCGCGCGATCAACGCGGTCGCATCCGATTCGGCCTTGGCGACGATGGCTTCGGCTTCGGCATGGGCGTGAGCGCGCATCGCTTCGGCATCGGCGTTCGCGGCCGCTGCCTTGGCTTCATATTCGGCCTTCAGCGCCTCGGCTTCCCCGCGCAACTGGTTGGCATCGTCGAGCGCCTTGCGGATTTCGCCGATGCGCTTGTCGAGCATTCCGGCAACCATCGCCGGGACTTTCTTCCAGATCGCCAGCCCAATGACGACGAGCATCGCCAGCGCGACCAGCATCGTGGCATCGAAGCCGAATGCGGCAGGCTCGGCATGAGGAACCGTAGCGCCATGCGCTTCGGTGCCAGCTGTTGTGTGTGCTTCCTCAGCCATGCGCCATCGCCTGCTTGACCGCTGCCGTCGCGGCAGCGGCGGTTACGGTTGCACCCGACAATTTAGCGACCATGTCCTGTGCGGCCTCGGCAGCGGCACCTTCGATGCTCGACAATGCTGCGTCTGTCGCCGAACGGATCGACGTCTCGGCTTCGGCGATCTTGCCTGCAGCGACGACATCAGCCGCCTTGACCCGCGACTCACCCGCTAGCGCCGCCTTGGTCTTGGCGTCGGCAGTGGCGGCTTGCGCCTCCGCCTTGGCCGTCGCCATTTTCGTGCGCCATGCCTCTTCGGTGGCGTCGGCAGCGACACGCGCTGCCTCCGCCGCCGCCAGATCGTCGGCGACCTTGCGCTGGCGCATATCGACCGTCGCTTCGATCTTCGGCAGCATCGCGCGGCCGATCCCGAAGTAGATGAGGCCGAACACGATCAGCAGCCAGAAAATCTGGCCTGCATAGGTGCTCGCGATCTGGGCAATCTGGGGCATCGGCTAAAGTCTTAGGCGACGAAGATCAGGATCATCGCGACGACGAACGCGAGCAGACCGAGATGTTCGGCGGCCGCGAAGCCGATGAACAAACGACCCTGCTGGCCGTCGGCAGCACCTGGATTACGCAGCGCGCTTTCCAGAAACGAGCCGAACACGTTACCCACACCGAGCGCGGCCATGCCGACACCGATGGCGGCGAGACCTGCACCGACGAGCTTTGCTGCTTCTGCGTCCATTATCGTAACTCCTTCGTATAAATTGTTGAAACTAGTGAAGATTGACCGCGTCGTTGATGTACAACGACGTGAGCAGGGCGAAAACATAAGCCTGAATGGCGCACACCAACAGTTCGAGCAGGGTGATGCCGATCATCAGAATGAAACTGGGCAGCGCGACGACGGGGGCGACCCACAAAGCCTCGGCATTCAGCCCGTTGATGACGAAGCCCGCGAGCACCTTCATCAGGATGTGCCCCGCAGTCATGGCGACGAAGAGTCGCAGCGCGAGGCTGAACGGGCGGATGAGAAACGAGAACAGCTCGATCACGAACAGCAGCGGCACCATCACCGTCGGCGTGCCGTGCGGGACGAACAGCGAGAAGAAGTGGAAGCCGTGCTTCCAGAACCCGACGACCAGCACGATGGAGAAACTGATGACCGCGAGCACGCCGGTGACGGTCAGATGGCTCGTCACGGTAAAGGCATGGACACCGGGGATGATCCCGATCGGCATCATGCCAAGCATGTTGGCGACGATGATGAACATGAATAGAGAGAAGACATAAGGCACATAAGCCTTGCCCTGCGGGCCGACATTCTGCGCGAGCATGTTCGAGATGAACCCCGTTACGCTCTCGACCGCGACCTGCCACCGGCCCGGGACCAGCTCGCGCTTCATGCCGCCGAGCATGAACACCCAGATCAGGCCGAGCACGACAACCATGAACAGCGCTGAATTGGTGAACGACAGATCGTAGCCGCCCACGTTCAGCGGAACCAGCGGCTCCACCGTGAACTGGTGCATCGGATCGATCTTGCCGCCTTCAGCCGCCACTTACGTTCTTCCTATGCATAACGAGCGGTCGGACTACTCCGGCCGCTCGCCTGAAATCCTGATGATATTCCTGAATGCCACGACGATCCCAAGGGCCATCAGGGCAAGCAGGAGGATGGGCGACGTCTTGAAGACCTGGTCCAACACCCAGCCTATCAATGCGCCACCGACAGGACCGCCGATCAGTTGCGACAGGACGCGATTGCCCTGGGAATATCCCTTCCCCTGGCCTTCGCCGACCTTGCCGGACCTGATCGCCTCGTCGCGCTTCGCCGCGTCCAGCCGCTTGTTCAGCGACGTGATCCTCGGGTCTTCGCGGTCTAGGCCGTCCTGCCCGGGATCATCGTTACCCATATCGATCCTCCAGTTACGGACGACGCGACACGGGCGCGAACGACCCCGCCTTGCTCGGCGCGCGTCTAGGAAGGTGACAGGTTCAAGTCAACTCTTGTGCGGTGCGGTATGACGCTAGCTGCAATAGTCCGGCAGCGGGATGGGCGTGCTGCCCTGACGCACACGCCAGACACCGTCGCGGAGCTGATAGGCCTCGCCCGCCCCGACGCGGGTTTTGAGCGTCGTGCAGCCGACCGCTGCCGCAACATCCTTCACCGTGACGCCGCGCTGACCGGCGAGATCGGTATAAGCGGCGCGGCGCTTGATGTTGATCGCTTCCATCTCGGCGCGAATCTTGTCGGGCACGCTGCCGCGCACGCCGAGAAACCCATCGGCCTGTTCGCCGACCTGGCCACTATCGATGGCGGCGGCGAGTTCGGAACCCTGCGCCAAGGCAATCCCACCGGTGGCAAGAAGCAGCGCGGCAATCATCGGTTTGGCGTTCATTTCGGAAACAACTCCGGATTCGAGGTAATCAGGTCGGCAGCGTCCTTTTGCAGGCGGACAACGACTTCCTGCTTGATATTAACGTTGAGGTTGATTTCGATCGGCTTGTCGGGCGCCTTGATGCTGATGCAGCCCGTCAAAAGCACGGGTGCGAACAGCATCGCGGGAACGATAAGAGCAATTCTTGTTTTCATGCCCATCCGATTCGCATTGCCTGTCCTCTTCGTCAATCTCGGTCCCCTCATGGCCGCTTGCCGCTTACGGGAGGCTGAACGGTTCGGTTGAGCAACAATCCCGGATCCTGATAACTCCGCGCGGTGTTGACCAGCCCGCGAAACGGCGCGCGGACGCGGATGTTGAACTTGAACGGCAGGCCGGTGAACGATTTCGCGAGCCCCGTCGGCGCGACCGGCGTCTGGTTGACCCCGTCGAAGCGCACCAGACTCACGATTTCCCCGTCGAGCGAGCCGTCGAGGTCGATAGCAAGATTGCTATAACGGATCGACTTCAGCGCATCAAAAGCGAGCTTCGCCATCGTATTGGTCTCCGCATTCGACACGTCGCCCACATAGGCCAACGTCCCGCCCCCTGCCCGCGCGACGATCTGCCCGCCGACGATCTGCCCACCCGTCGCGTCGAATACGATGGGGAGTGTGCCATCGAACGTGCCGGTTGCGGCGATGTTTTCGAGCTTGAGCTGTTCGATGAACTTGGCGGCGTCGAGCGCGACGAAGCGGAACGACAGCGAGCGCGGTTTGAGACGTCCGAGATCGAGCGTCCCGGCATCGAGCAACAATTCGCCCCCGGCGAACGGCCAGCGCCCGCGCTCGATCTCGACAAGTTGGTTGGGGCGCAGGCGGTAGGTGATGACGCCTTCCTTCACCTCGACGCCGGGATTGACCAGCGCGAGCTTCACCTGCTGGCCGGGTGGCGTCGACAGCGCGATTAGGTCGTCGAACACAACCCTGCCCGACACGCCGGTGACGGGACCGATGGCCGCGTTGAAGTCGAGCCCGTCGGTGCGGAAATTGCCCGCACTGGTCACCTTGCTGCCGTTCCAGCGCACGATGCCCGTGCCGTCAATTCGGCCATAAACATCGGTGACAACGCCCTCGGTCAGGAAAGTGATAGCTTCGGGTTGCAATGATTTGCTGAAGTTGAGCCCGTTCACCGACAGCCGTGCCTCGCCAGTGGTGCGCGACAGGTCGTGCGTGAGCGCGACGGTGGTGATCGCGCGCTTGGACACCGGCTCGAACAGCGTCGCGCTCGCGGCGATTCGGCCGTCCTTAAGCCGCAGCATCAAACCCTGCACGGACAGGGGATAGAAGCGTGGTTGAGCCGCCTGATCGGCCAGCGTCATTGTCCCGCCGACGTCGAGCGTGCCCCCCGCCAACGCCCAGTTCCCTTGCCCCGCGCTGGCAAGGAACGGCACCTGCGCGATATTGCCCGACAGGCCGGTGTAGCGACCCGATAACCCTTTCGGACCAGTCACGCCGTCGAGCCGCGCGATTTTGAGCTGTGTCCGGCGATCCGCCGATCCGAGCAGCGCCGAAAAATCCGCCAGCGATACCGGCCCGCCAAGGTCGAACGATGCGCCCGACGCCGCAAGCAGCAATGGCTGGCCACCGGTTTTGCCCGTCAGCCGCAGCGGTCCCGTCCGCGCGCCGCCAAGGATGCCGCCGCGCGTGCTGCGAACAATGGCCCCGCCGCGTGTCGGGCAGAGGGTGACGCTGCCGGGGGCGAGCGCCGTCCCGGCAATTGCGATCCGGCGCCAGGAAACAGGGGCGCAGCCGGGTGACGCTAGAACATCCCCCGATGCGGCGCGCTGCACCACAATCGGTACCCGCACACCGTCGGCCCGCCCATCGCCGAGCGGGCCGTCGAGCAGCGCCACAGTCTCGATCCGCATCGTCCCGTCGCGGCGCGCGGCGAAGCGAACCGGGGTCAGCGCGAGCTGCGCGTTCCCGGCTCGATAAAGGGCAACATCGATCAAACCGCGTGTCGATCCGTCGGCGGCGCGGGTCAGGCGACCGCGTGCCGAAGGGAAACCGCCACCTGAAAGCGCCAGATCGGCGTCAGCGGTCACACCGCCCGAATCGACTATGATCGCGCCATTGCGGAGCGTCAGCACCCCCCCACCCCGCGCCGCGAGGTGCACGTCCGAAATGCGCGCGGCGGAATCGCGATAAGCGAATGTTGTTTCGACGGCTGCTCCCTCGCCCGCGCGCCTGATCGCTTGCGACAGCACGTCGGCCAGAGGTCCGACCGGTGTTCCGGTTGCGCCACCGAAGGCGCGCCGAAGCGCGGCGATTCGTGTCGGATCGGCAATCGCGCGGTCGATTTTTATCCGGCCATTGGCCGTCTTCGCTCCGCTTGCGAACTCACCTTCTGCGGCCAGCCCGGACAAACGCGTCCCGGCATATCGGGCGGCGGGCGACGCCACAGTGAAACTGCCGTTCGTGGCGGCTTGCGTTCCTGCAAAGGCTACCCTTGCGCTCGCTTGGGCAATTTGCAACGCACCTTGGCGAAGGCCTGTCGTCGCGACCTGGGCTGTGCCTTTCCAGGTGTCGAAGGCCTCGTTGAGCGTTACGTCAAAACGCGATTGAAGTGGGCCTGCGTTGAAGCCAGCGCAGATTGAGGGGTTGGCGCTCAGTGTGCCGACCAGATGAGGGCGACGTTGCGTAATGGTGACCTGTGTCGTGGCAACGGGGACTTCAAATCGACAGCCGTCGCGTCCGGCAAAGGGGGCGGTGGCGCGCACCTTTCCCTTGAAGCCGTTGCTCAGCCGCCCCGCCCCCGCAACATCCGCCGTGAACGCGCCGATTTCGGTTGCCAGCATGACCCGCGTGTCTGCCAGTCTCACGTCGATGTCAGGCAGGGCCGGCGGCTTGCCTGTCGGTGCAGGCAGCAGCTTGTCGACCTCGCCCCAAATGACTCGCCCCTGCACGACGCGCCCGCGCAACCGCACGCCGCTCGCATTGATCGCAGTGACGGTCACGCCACCCCATGCTGGCGCGAGCGATACCTCTGCCCAATCGGCAGTCAGATCGGGATTCGCGGGATCGCCGAGACGTAGTTTTTCGATCCGCTGGGTGCGGAACCCGATGTCCTTGATCTCGTAGCTCGCCTGCACCCCCCGCGCCGCGAGTGCCCGGTCGATTGCCCCCGCCGCAATCGGGCGGCGCTGCGACCAGACAATGGCAAGCGCGACCGCAACGATGGCGGTCCCTACCAATAGGGCGCGTCCGATCCTGATTCTCGCGAGACCCACACAACCCTCTTCGACGCTGGGCGCACTTTTCGCGCTTTATCGGGCATCGGCAAGCGGTTTGACCCGTTCGCCGCATCGGCTAGTCATCCTGAATGCCCGCTGCACCGCCCCCCAATGACGCCGCCGGACATCGCGCCCGGTTGCGTGCGCGGTTGCTGGAGAGCGAGGGCGCGGCGCTCGCGGATTACGAGTTGCTCGAATATCTGTTGATGCTCGGCATTCCACGAATCGACACCAAGCCGCTTGCCAAGTCGCTGCTCCGCGAATTCGGCGACCTCCGCCGGGTTTTGACGGCGCGTCCTGACGAGCTGGCGCGGGTCAAAGGGCTTGGTGAAGGCGGCACGGGGGCGATAGCAATTGCCCGAGTCACGGCTACTGCGCTGCTCGCGGCCCCGCTTTCCGACGCGCCGATGCTCGCGAGTTGGCAGGCTTTGCTCGATTATCTCCGCGCTGACATGGCGTGGCTGGTGCACGAACGGGTGCGCGTACTGCACCTCGACAGCAAGAACCGGCTGATGCGCGACGAAATCGTCAGCGAGGGTTCGGTCGATCAGGCGAGCGTTTACGTGCGCGAAATTATCAAGCGTGCGCTCGAAATCGGTTCATCGGGGCTGATCCTTGTCCACAACCACCCGAGCGGCGATCCGCAACCGAGCCGTGCCGATATCCAACTGACCCGCGATATCGTCGAGGCGGGCAGGCGCCTAGGAATCGCCGTCCACGACCATGTCATCATTGGATCGAACGGGCATACCAGCCTGCGCGCCCAAGGATTAATGTAGAACGCAAAACGGACCGCACCTTTCAGTGCGGCCCGCCCTGCGACCCTTGGCGCTTATGCGCCTTGGGTAAGATACGTCTGCAGCTCGACCAAGGTTACGGTCTTGCTTTTGTCCTTGTCGGCCGTGGCGAACGCGCCGTCGGACCATTTGGTCATCGCGGCAGGAGCCATTGGCTTCTCGCCGGTTTTCGCCTTCAACGCGCCCATCCAGCCAGCGAATTCCGTCTTGTCGAGGGTGCCACTGGCATCCTTGTCATAGCTGGGGAATTCCGACGCGATTAACGTCTTCGGGTCGGCTGGCGTCACCGCCGTCGTGGTGGTTGTCGTTTCGCTAGTCGTGGCCGGCGCGGCAGGATCAACTGGCGGGGTTTGCGTGGTCGTCGTTGTCGATTGGCTGGTCGATGCAGCCGGTGCCTCAGGCTCCATCTGGGCCAGGGCGGGTGTCGACAGCGCAATAGCGCTCACGGCGATTATAAGAGTTTTCATCGGATTTCTCCTTGGGTTTCCGAAATCTACGGGACGGCTTCGTTCCGTTCCGATGAGACAACAACCCTGCACAATGTCAGTTGCTCGACCCGACGCGTTGTCGGGTCGCTTTGTCCCTGCTAGGCGCGCCCCATGATCGAACGCTATTCCCGCCCCGCCATGGCCGCGCTCTGGAGCGCCGAAAGCCGTTACCGCATCTGGTTCGAGATCGAGGCACATGCGCTCGATGCGATGGCGGACTTGGGCGTGGTTCCGCAGTCGGCGGCGAAAGCGGTGTGGGACTGGTGGACGACGAACCCGGCGATCAACGTAGCCGCCATCGACGCCATCGAGGCTGTCACCAAACATGACGTCATCGCCTTCCTCACTTGGGTCGCCGACCATGTTGGCGACGAGGCGCGCTTCCTGCACCAGGGAATGACCTCGTCGGACGTGCTCGACACTTGCCTGTCGGTCCAGCTCGCCCACGCTTCGGATATCCTGATTGCCGATCTCGACGCCTTGTTGGAGGTACTCAAGCGCCGCGCTTTCGAGCACAAAATGACCCCGACCATCGGGCGCAGCCACGGCATCCATGCCGAGCCGGTGACATTCGGTCTGAAACTAGCGCAGGCCTATGCCGAGTTCACCCGCAACCGCGCGCGCCTTGTTGCCGCCCGCGAAGACATTGCGACCTGTGCGATTTCGGGCGCGGTTGGCACCTTTGCGAACATCGACCCGCGCGTCGAAGCGCATGTCGCCGCCAAGATGGGGTTGGGCATCGAGCCGGTCTCGACGCAGGTCATCCCGCGCGACCGCCACGCAATGTTCTTCGCCACGCTCGGCGTGATCGCATCGAGTATCGAACGCTTGGCGACTGAAATCCGCCACCTTCAGCGCACCGAAGTGCTCGAGGCCGAAGAGTATTTCGCGCCGGGGCAAAAGGGCTCGTCGGCCATGCCGCACAAGCGCAACCCGGTGTTGACCGAGAATCTGACCGGCCTTGCCCGCATGGTCCGCAGTGCCGTGACACCCGCGATGGAGAACGTCGCACTCTGGCACGAACGCGACATCAGCCATTCGTCGGTCGAACGCTATATCGGTCCCGATGCGACAATCACGCTCGACTTCGCCCTCGCGCGGCTGACTGGGGTGGTCGATAAATTACTCGTCTACCCCGTGCGGATGCAGAAGAACCTCGACCGCATGGGGGGTCTTGTCCACTCGCAGCGTGTCCTGCTCGCGTTGACTCAGGCAGGCATGAGCCGCGAGGAGGCGTACAAAGCCGTGCAGCGCAACGCGATGCAGGTGTGGGAATCCGACGGGGCGCTATCGCTGCTCGAATTGCTCAAGGCCGACGCCGACGTCAGCGCACATCTGTCGTTGGCGGAAATTGAGGACAAATTCGACCTCGGCTATCATTTCAAACAGGTCGACACGATCTTCGCCCGCGTGTTCGGCTAGCTCCACACTACCTCACCCGCCTCGGTCAGCAGCTTCAGCGTCGTCGCCGCGCCGCATTGCTGCGACTTGGCGCGCGGGTTGAAGCTGCCGTCGGCGACGAACTTGCCGGTCTCGTAATGGCTCGAAAAGCTCCATAGATACGGCGTCGGGACGCCCAGCTTGCGGTAACCGAACCCGTTATACGCTTCCAGCCGGTAGAGTGTGCGCTCCAGCGACCAGTCGGTCGCCCCGGCAAAGCCCATCAGCTTCAGCGCATCGACCGCGCTCGCTTCCCAGTCATAGGGCGCGGTCCACGCCTTGGGGCGCCCCGCAGGCACCTGCCGCGTGCGCTGGCTGAGCGGCGCGTCGCCGTTATGAAAATGCGCGCGGAAATTGTAGCTCGCCTCAAGCCCGTGGGTCAGGCCGACGAAGAACCACGGCACGTTCGTCGCGCGCGTGACGGACTCATAACGCCGCCGGAACTGGCGCAACGCGGCGAGGTGCCAGCGCGCGAGGTCATTGCGCTCGGGCCGCACGGCCAGCGAGGCGAATAAGGTGGTATATTCGTCCTTCAGCCCGGCAAAGTCGCGCGCGCGGCTCGGCGGACGGCGCTCGTCTAGCGATTCGGGAATGCTGCGCTGGTTGGCGTTGATCTCGGCGAGCAACGCCCCGGCACGGTCGCCGAGATCGAGATCGGTCGTCTCGGCGCGGTCGATAATCGACACCAGCCGTGGCACCCCCGAGGCATAGAGATCGTCGGCAGTAGCGGGCGGCGGCAGCGGCACACCACCCGTCGCCTCGAACGCCAGCCGTGCCGGTTTCAACCCGCGCGTCGTCGCTTCGGCTTCGAGCAGGGTAATGGCTGTTGCAGCCCCCACGACATCGAGCGCTTTACCGGCAACCGGCGGCGGTGTTTTGAGCAACCCCAAGGTATGCAGCAGAGCCGTAATGGGGTCGCGGCTCTGGGCCATCGCCTGCGTCCCGGCAAACCCACCGCACAGCGCGGCGATGCCGCCTTTCAACACGCTGCGGCGAAACACCTGACGCGGTTCCATCGCGGTCCCTTCGCTGACCAGCCGAACTTATCACAGCAGCTTGCCAATACCAGCGCAGGCCGGTCACGATTGCAAAAACTGCATCTGACTTGCGAATCGTTGCGATTGCGATACCCTACTCGATCACTAGGAGTATGCCGCGTTGCAGCATGACGTTGTCAACGGGGGCCGGCCCCTACCGGCATACAGGAGACTGCAGGTGCAGACTTTCGAGATGGCGATGTTTACCGTCGCCGCGATCCTCGCCCAGGTCCTGCTCGCGACGGCTCTCGTCGCTTAAGTAAGGCCCGGGCGACCGCCCGCCCCGCGCAACCGCCGGGGTGGGCGGACAGCTCGCTTCACAAGAATTCCTAATGCTTGTGCGGCTTGGCTACAGGCGCGCTCAAGCTTTTGTAGACGGCCTCGGTAAACGCATCGCCGCTGATAAAGCCGCCCTTCACTTCATATTGCGCCGCCGGTTTAGCCGCTTTGACTTCGGCGAGCGTTTTCTTGGCCTTTATCCCTGCCGACACGCTGCCGATCACCGATTTCAGCATGTCGCGCCACGCCACCAGATCGGCCTGATTGGCAACCGGGCCGTGACCGGGGATGATCTTGGTTTCGGCGTTCGTCAGCTTCAGTGCCGCCTCGATGCTCGCCAGCAAGTTGGTCACGCTCGCCCCCGAATTCAGATCGAGATACGGCAGGCTGACCTTGTTCATGAACAAATCGCCCATGTGAATGACATTCGCCTTTTGCCAGACGACGATCGAGTCGCCGTCGGTATGGCCGCCATGCAGGAATATAGCGCGCAATTCGTCGCCGTTGAGATGGAGCTTCAACCCCTTGTCATAGGTGACGACCGGCAGCGCGACCTTCGGCGCGGCGGGGACAACGGTGCCGTTAGGGCGCGTCGTTGCTTGCGCGAGACGGATGCGGACATTGTCGTGCGCGAGGATCACTGCGCCTGCCTTCCCCAAATTCTCGTTCCCGCCCGTGTGGTCGCCGTGCCAATGGGTGTTGATGAGGAACTTGACTGGCGTCGCGCCGAGTGCCGCCACCGCAGCCTGAATTTTGGGCGTAAGCGGCGCGTACTGGTCGTCGATCAGCACCGTGCCATCGGGTCCGTAGCTGACCCCGATATTGCCGCCCTGCCCGAACAGCACTGCAACGCCCGGCGCGAGCGGTTCGGCCTTGATCGTCACATCGGCCATCGGCGCTTGCGCAGTGGCCCCGCAGGCGGCGAGTAAAGCGACAAGCGGAAGTGCGGTACGGATAGCGAGCCTCATCGGAAAATCCCCTTCCAGCCAGTTCGGCGGTTGTGCCGACAAGTTACACGATATCGTCGAACACCGAACGCAATTTGTCGAAGAACCCCGTCGACTTCGGGCATTCCGCGCCGGTTTCGGTTTCGCGGAACGCTTCGAGCAGTTCCTTTTGCTTGGCGCTGAGTTTCGTCGGCGTTTCGACTTCGATCTGGATGACGAGATCGCCCTGCCCGCGCGCGTTGAGCACCGGCATCCCCGCCCCACGCTGGCGCAACTGCTTGCCCGACTGGATACCCGCCGGAATGCGGATGTCGTGACGGGTCTGATCGAGGCCGGGGATTTCGATGCTGCCGCCGAGCGCTGCCGTCGTGAAACTGATTGGCGCGCGACAGAACAGGGTCGTGCCGTCACGCTCGAAGATCGAATGCCGCGCGACGTGCAGGAATATGTAGAGGTCGCCTGCGGGCGCACCACGCGCGCCCGCTTCGCCCTCGCCCGACAGGCGGATCCGCGTGCCCTCGTCGACGCCCGCCGGAATGTTGACGGCGAGCGTCTTGGCCTTGTCGACGCGGCCTTCGCCGCGACAGGATGGGCATGGATCAGCAATAACCTGCCCCGCCCCGTGGCACGTCGGACAAGCTCGCTCGACGACAAAAAAGCCCTGCTGCGCGCGGACTTTGCCATGGCCGGCACATGTCCCGCATTGCTTGGCCGAGGTGCCGGGCTTGGCCCCGGACCCGCCGCAGGGCGCGCATTGCGTCGAGACTTCGACGCTGACTTCGGTTGCCTTGCCGTGGAAAGCCTCCTCGAGCGTGATTTCGAGGTCGTAGCGCAAGTCCGCACCGCGTTGCGGCCCGCGCTGGCGTCCGCGTCCGGTGAACTCGCCGAAGATATTCTCGAAGATGTCAGAAAAGCCCTCGAAGCCCTGCGACTGCCCACCCCCGCCGCCATTCTGGAACGCGGCATGGCCGAACCGGTCATAGGCGGCGCGTTTCTGCGGGTCTTTCAGGCAGTCATAGGCTTCTGAAATCGACTTGAACTTCGACTCGGATGCATCGCATCCCGGATTCTTGTCCGGGTGAAATTTCATCGCGAGCTTGCGATAGGACGATTTTATCGTCCCGTCGTCGGCGGTCCGTTCGACCTCCAAAAGCTCGTAATAGTCGGTGTCAGCCACTGCCGCCCCTCACACGCTTTGACTGCCCGGCATAGGCCGGACAGTCAAAGGTCACAAAAGTCACACCTGAACGATTACGCCTTGGCGCTGTCGTCGACTTCCGAGAATTCGGCATCGACCACGTCCTCGCCACCGGCAGCGGCCGTTTCAGCCCCCGGCGACGCAGCTGCAGCCTGTTCCTTCTCGTAGATCGCCTGCCCCATTTTCATCGCAACCTGCGTCAGTGCGTTGGTCTTTTCGGTCATAGCATCGACATCGCCGCCTTCGACTGCCGTCTTGGCTTCGGCAACTGCCGCTTCGATCTCGGCCTTCAACGCCGCGTCGATCTTGTCACCATTGTCGATCAGCTGGCGCTCGGTCGAATGGATGAGCGATTCGGCGTTGTTCTTCGCCTCGGCGGCAGCACGACGGACCTTGTCCTCCTCGGCGAACTGCTCGGCGTCCTTGACCATCTGATCAATGTCGGCGTCGGACAGGCCACCCGAAGCTTGGATCTTGATCTGCTGTTCCTTGCCGGTGCCCTTGTCCTTGGCACTGACGTTGACGATGCCGTTCGCGTCGATGTCGAACGTGACTTCGATCTGCGGCACGCCGCGCGGCGCCGGCGGAATGCCCACGAGATCGAACTGGCCGAGGATCTTGTTGTCCGCAGCCATTTCGCGTTCGCCTTGAAACACACGGATCGTGACCGCGCCCTGATTGTCGTCGGCGGTCGAATAGGTCTGCGACTTCTTGGTCGGGATCGTCGTGTTGCGGTCGATCATCCGCGTGAACACACCGCCCAAAGTTTCGATGCCGAGCGACAGCGGGGTCACGTCGAGCAGCAGAACGTCCTTGACGTCGCCCTGCAACACGCCCGCCTGAATCGCGGCACCCATCGCAACGACTTCGTCAGGATTGACGCCGGTGTGCGGCTCCTTGCCGAAGAAGTTCTTCACGACTTCGCGGACGCGCGGCATGCGCGTCATGCCGCCGACAAGGACAACCTCGTCGATCTTGTCCGGCGTCAGCCCCGCATCGGCGAGTGCCTTTTTGCAAGGCTCCAGCGTGCGCGTGACGAGGCTTTCGACCAGCTTTTCGAGGTCAGCGCGAGTTAGCGTTTCGACCAGATGCAGCGGCGTCGTCGTGCCGCCTTCCATGCGCGCGGTGATGAACGGCAGGTTGATCTCGGTTGTCGCCGACGACGACAGCTCGATCTTGGCCTTTTCGCCCGCTTCCTTCAGCCGCTGCAGCGCAAGCTTGTCGGTCTTGAGGTCGAGGCCTTCCTTCTTTTTGAAAGCGTCGGCCAGAAATTCGACGATCTTGTTGTCGAAATCCTCACCACCCAGAAACGTGTCGCCGTTGGTCGACTTCACCTCGAACACGCCGTCACCGATTTCGAGGATCGAAATGTCGAACGTGCCGCCGCCGAGATCATAAACCGCAATCGTCTTGCCGTCCTGCTTCTCAAGGCCATAGGCCAGCGCCGCCGCGGTCGGCTCGTTGATGATGCGGAGCACGTCGAGACCCGCGATCTTGCCCGCATCCTTCGTCGCCTGCCGCTGGGCATCGTTGAAATAGGCAGGAACGGTCACAACGGCCTGTGTGACCGTCTCACCGAGATAGCTCTCGGCGGTTTCCTTCATCTTCTGCAAGATGAACGCGCTGATCTGCGCGGGCGAATAGTCCTCGCCACCGGCCTTTACCCAGGCGTCGCCATTCGGACCCTTGGCAATGGTGTAGGGAACCAGCTCGGTATCCTTCTTGGTGATCGGGTCGTCGTAACGGCGGCCGATCAAACGCTTCACCGCAAAAATCGTGTTGTCAGGGTTGGTCACCGCCTGACGCTTGGCAGGCTGGCCGATCAGGCGTTCGCCGTCCTTGGCGAAGGCGACGATCGACGGCGTGGTGCGCGCGCCTTCCGCATTTTCGATAACCTTGGGTTTGCCGCCCTCCATGACCGACACGCACGAATTCGTGGTGCCGAGGTCGATCCCGATTACTTTTGCCATAGTCGTATCATGCCCTGATTGTTGGTGGGACGTCGCCATGCGGCGCCGAGCCCGGTTGATAGTCTCAGACTGCGATATAGGTGGCGGTTCCCTTGCCGCAAGAACCTGCACTGCCTAGCTTGGTACCGAAACCGGACGAGAGGACATCCGAATGCGTGCGCTGGCCCTGATGACGATTGCGACAACTGTGGCGCTGGCGGGGTGTGCAGGCAAGCCGACCGACCCCATGGTCAGCGATATGGTGATCCGCATGGCCGCCAATCCCAAAGCACCCTCGGCAGGTTATTTCACCGTCAAGGGGGGGCCGAAGGACGACACTTTGCTGTCGGTGACTTCCCCCGTCGTCATCCGCATCGAAATGCACGAGAGCATGACCGGGGGCGACATGGCCAGCATGAAGCCGCTCGCCGGTGGCGTGGCGATCCCGGCGAATGGTACCGTCAAATTCGAACAGGGCGGCAAGCATATCATGCTGTTCAACATCAATCCGGGCATGAAGATCGGCCAGACCATCCGGCTGGATTTCGTGTTCGCCAGCGGCCTCCAGCTTCAGGCCTATGCGCCGCTCCGCGCGCCCGGTTCGGCGGAATAAAGCATGACAGGGCGTCCGCTGACGCCGTCGGAGGTTGCACTCGCGCGGTCGATATTCGGCAATGCCATCGATTATGCGCCGGTGCGGGTCCACCAGCGCAAATGGGCGTTTTTCCAGCCGCGCACGACAGTAATGGCCCCCGACGGGCACATCTGGTTCCACCCGGATGACGTTCGCTACAGCGAGGACTTCTGCGGCTGTGCGCCCGACATCCAGGGGCTGTTCCTGCACGAAATGACACATGTCTGGCAGCGGCAACAGGGGATATTCCTGCCGCTGCGCCGTCACCCGTTCTGCCGTTACGGCTACGCGCTCAGACCCGGCCAGCGATTCCGCGATTACGGCATCGAGCAACAGGCCGAAATCGTTCGCCACGCCTTTCTGTTACGCGAAGGGCGCACCGTTCCCGGCGCGCCCCCGCTCGACCAATACCGGTCGCTGTTGCCGTTCGTTACGGTTACTTGATGTAGACCTCGACGCGGCGCGCCTCCGCCGCCGTCACCGTCGCATCGGTCGCGGCCTCGGGCTTGATCAATTCGATCGCAGTGTCGGGGATTGTCGCTGCAACCAAAGCCGCCTTGACCGCCTCGGCGCGTTTTTTCGACAGTGCCGCGTTGGCGGCGGCATTGCCGGTCGGGTCGTTATAGCCCGACACGCCGAGCGTGCTGCCCGCATGGGCGTCGAGATACGCCTTGAGCGTTACCGCTTCGCCCGCGAATTCAGGCGCAACATCGGCTTTTCCGGTGGCGAAATAGACTTTGACCACGGGCTTTTCGTCGCGGATTTCGGCAATGATTCCCGCGCCGTCGGGAATAGCAACCTCGGTCACGGGCGCTGCCACGGCGGGCACGGCGGAGGGTGCTGCAACGTCATAGGTGCGCGGCTTGCCCGCCAAGAACGCCCAGATCACTGCCAGCGCGGCCAACGCAATCAACAACCACATCCAGCCGCTGCCCACACCCTTGCCGCCTAACAGGTTGAGCTTGCGACCGAGCGGGCTCGACCCGTCGCGCCAGTGCCCGACCATCGACAGGCCAGCCGATGTCCCGGCAGCCAGCGCCGCCGCGCCGCCCGCTACTGCGGCAACCTTCGCAACGGGCGCAGCCGATACAGCAGCGGCAACCGCAACCGGTGCCGCCGCAACAGTAACCGGTGCAGCGCTAATGGCCGCACCACCGACAGCCGCGAGCGTTGCGGCAGGAGCCGCCGTTGCAGCCGCCTTGGGCTTGGTGGCGCGCGTCGTCGGCGCTTTGGCCTTCGCCGTGCCGCCGACCAGCGCGAGACCCGCAGCGGCAGCCGCCACCGGTGCCGCCTTGGCCGCCGTTGCCTTGGCGGCTTTCACGAACAGCGAATGCATTCCGAACCGGTCGGACAGCAGATAATAAACCGTGACGCGGTTCTTGGTCCGGTCGCCCTTCATCCGGTCGCCGACCTCGGCAATCGCGGCGTCGAGCACCTCATCGGAATCGGTCAGGCCGCATTTCTTTTTCAGGAAATTGTTACGGACACGGGCAAGTTCGACAGGGTCGGAGAACGAAACCAGCGACGAATCGACCTTTTGCAGCGCGATCCCGCAATAGCGCACGATCCCCGCGATGACGCCGTCGTCCGCGTCGGGCGCGTAAATCTTGACGTCGCTTGCCCAGTCTTTTGCCATGTTATTTCCTCCCCATCGCATCCCGCATCCCTGCGCGGTCGATCACGACGCTAGCGTATCGATTGCGAAACGTAAGCCGGAATCATTTCACGCGCCGAAAATGCAAACAATTGTCGCCCGGGCGGTGGGCGGCAGCGACGGTTGGAAGCGGTCGCAACTGCGGCTATCTTCGCAGGGAAGGAGTATCGCCTTGGACCAGCCGCTCGACGTTTTCCGTTCCTCGACCTGGGGCTGGCTGCGCGGGACGGTCGCCGGCTGGGCGACCATGCTGCTGTGCCTTATCGGGATCGGGCTGGTGATCGTCCTCGTCAAATGGATCGAAAATCTGACAACCACCTACGAAATTTCCGAAGACCGGCTAATCCTTCGCAAAGGCATTTTCGTCAAAAGTATCGACGAGATCGAGCTTTACCGCGTCAAGGACGTGCGGCTCGACTTCACGCTCATCAACCAATGGGCGAACATCGGCACGATCACGGTGACATCGAGCGATGAAACAACACGCGACGCACCGCTGGTCATCCGCGACGTCGATAACGCGAACACCCGCCGCGAGACTCTGCGGAAACTGGTCGAGGCAGCGCGGGTGAAGCGGCGCGTGCGCGAGCTGGATGTGGGCGGTGAGGGGCTGCTCTAACCCGCCCGCGCGACACCGACCATCGCCGCGCGCAACAGCCGGTCGCGGATCATATACCCCGCCTGCATCTCCTGCACGATCGTGCCCGGCTCTGCGTCGCTCGGCATTTCCATCATCGCCTGATGTTTGTTGGGGTCGAGCTTTTCGCCGACCGATGCGATGCGGGTGATGCCGTGGCGTTCGAACACTTTTTCCATCTCGCGCCCGGTCGCTTCAAGTCCGATGACAAGCCCCTTGAACTTGTCGTCATCGCGCAAGTCCGCCGGAATCGTTTCCAGCGCGCGCGACAGATTGTCGGCGACCGACAGCACGTCGCGGGCAAAACCGGTCGCGGCATAGGCGCGCGCGTCTGCTGCGTCCTTTTCCATCCGGCGGCGGACATTCTGCGTCTCGGCCTGCGCGTACAGCACGGCCTGCTTCGTCTCGGCGAGTTCCGCCTCTAAGGTCTTGAATCGCTCCTCGGGATCGGGTTCGGCCGGTGCACCCTCGGCGATCATCTCGTCCTCGGCGGCTAGTTCTTCTGCGATTTCGTTCTCGTTCATCCCATCAATCTCGATAATGTCTGTGCCGTGAAATCCACCATGGGAACCACGCGGGCGTAGTTCAACCGTGTCGGGCCGATCACGCCGACGACGCCGACGACCCGGCCATCGCGTCCGTGGTAGGGGGCCGCTATCACCGACGAGCCCGACAGCGCAAACAGGTTATTTTCCGCACCGATGAATACTTTGGCAGCGGACGCATCGCGCGCCGAGCCGAGCAGGGTCGCAATCGCCTCCTTGCCCTCGATCTCGTCGAGCAATTGCCGGACGCGGTCGAGGTCGGCCATCGCCGCGTCGTCGATAAGGTTGGCCGCGCCCCGCACGATCAGCACCGGTCGCGCCGCGCCGTCCTGCGACCAGACCGCGAGGCCACGCGCAATCAGTTCGCGCGATGCGGCATCGAGCGCGGCGCGTTCGTTCCGCAGCTCGCCAGAAATTCGCGCCTGTGCCTCGACCAGCGTCAGGCCGGTCAGCCGCGCCGACATGTAATTGCAGGCCTCGCTCAGCGCATCGGGGCCGAGGCCGTCGGGCAATTCGACCACCCGGTTCTCGACCGATCCGTCGTCGCCGACCAGCACCGCCAGCGCCTGCCCCGGCGACAGCGGCACAAAGGCAAACTGGCGCACCCGTACTTCGCGCGGCGGGATAAGCACCAGACCTGCACAGGCCGACAGGCCGGACAGCGCCGCTGTTGCCGCCGCCAGTGCATCCTCGACCGGCCCGGCGCTCGCCAGCCGCCCCTCGATCACCGCGCGCTCCTCCGCGGTCGGGTCGCTTGCCTGCATCATCCCGTCGACGAAGAGCCGCAACCCGGTCTGCGTCGGCATCCGCCCCGCCGACGTATGCGGGTGGTCCAGCAGCCCGGCTTCCTCCAGATCCTGCATGACGTTGCGGATCGACGCAGGAGACAGATTGAGGCCCGACAGCTTCGAAATCGTCCTCGACCCGACCGGCGCGCCCGAATCGAGATATTGCTCGACGACGACGCGAAACACATCGCGCGCGCGGGTCGTCAGTTCCTGGACGGGTGCGGACACGTTCAAGGCCTAACCGGCTTCGAGTGCGAGAATTTTGCGCTCGAGATCGCGATAGGTCAGATCGGGAAAGTCTTTTTCCTCTCGCACGATGCTAGTCATTTCTGCACATTTCTGCTTCGCCACATCGGTCCGGCCTTCCAACATGGCGACTGCCGCCTCAGCCGCAAGGGTGAGTTGAGGCACATCGGACGGCGACTCTAGCTCGCTTAGCAGAATCTTTGCGCGGTCTACGTCGTGCTCATGCGCCGCCGCCAAGAAAGCCTCGCAAGCCACAAGCCAATGGCTAGTGCCATAGTCTGACCGAAATCCTTCCAGAAGTCGTCGAGCCACCGGGATGTCAGGGACATCGACATCGAGCGCTTGCCCCACGCGGATCGAATCGACGTAGCGGTCGATTCCGTCGCCGCTATTCGAATTGCTGCCCACGCACTCCACCAACCAGCCCGGGACGTCGCGCAATCGTACGGATGATTGAAGCAAGTAAGCGAGCCAAAGCAGAAACCGGTGACTATCGTGGGCAGGTTGTCGGCGCAGCACCTCCAGCAACTTATGTCCATCGCTCGTTGTGGAAGCATGCTTGTAAGGCAAGATCGTTCCGGCAAACATCGCCAAGGACTGAACACCCAATCCTGCGCATAGCATTGCCGGGTTTATGGACTCCAACCCATTCGGGTCGGGCAACGCTGAGGCTGCGGCAAAAAATGCGATAGAGCAAACGAGACTAAGTATCGGGCCGCCAACAATATAGAGGATTTCGCGCGGCTTCGTGGCAAGGTCTCGCGTTCCCGGTATCGCGAATACCCAGCCCGAGGCGTGCTTTCGTTTCGCCCTCGGCACCCAGGCATAATCGCGATTGAGCGCCTGAAACCCGTAAGGCCCAACTACGAAAACGATAACATGCCACCCGACGGCACGCGCAGCTCCTGCATGCCCGACTTCGTGAAGCACTATGTTCAGGAAAAGCCCGGCGGGCGCGACAAGAAAGATGCCGATGAAATTGAAGCCGGACCGAAAAGCTCCGGCAAACAACAGGATGCTAAAGAACCACAGCGCGCCGGAAATCAGTCGAGCGACGACCCAAAGAAGCAAAGCTCAGCGCCGCCGCGACATAACGAGGCAGCCGACGCCGACAGTCGCCAGCAGGACGCCCCACACGGCCCAGATGCGTTGATCGAGCATGAAACTCGACGCTGGCCACATCACGATACCCGTTCCCTGCCCGATCCACAGCAAGCCCATCAGCGTTGCAAGGATGCCGACAATTGTCAGTGCAATTTTCATGAGTTTCGTTCCCTGTTCACGGCTGGCGCATGACCAGTTGCGCCGCTAGATGCCCGTTTTCACTTGCGAAGGACAGCCCCACATGCGCCCCTCCGGCCGCGCCCCCGACCAGATGCGAACGATTGCCCTGGAAGCCGGTTTCACGATTCATGCCGAAGGATCGGTGCTCGTCAGCTTCGGCGACACCCGCGTGTTGGTAACCGCCAGCGTCGAAGAGCGGGTGCCGCCGTTCCTGCGCGGCAAGGGCGAAGGCTGGGTAACCGCCGAATACGGGATGCTGCCGCGCGCAACGCATACCCGTGGTAATCGTGAGGCTGCCAAGGGCAAACAATCGGGTCGCACGCAGGAAATTCAACGACTTATCGGGCGGAGCTTGCGTGCGGTTGTCGATATGAAATTGCTCGGCGAGCGCCAGATCACGATCGACTGCGACGTCATCCAGGCCGATGGCGGCACCCGCACGGCGTCGATTTCGGGCGGCTGGGTCGCGCTGCGCCTCGCGGTCGACAAGTTGATCGCGGAGGGCAAGCTGACCGCTGATCCGATCAAGCAACAGGTCGCGGCGATCAGCTGCGGCATTTACGAAGGCACACCGGTGCTCGACCTCGACTATATCGAGGATTCGAACGCCCATGCCGATGCCAATTTCGTCCTGATCGGCGACGGCAACATCGCCGAGGTGCAAGCGACCGCAGAGGGCGCGACGTACGACGAGGAAGCGTTGCTCCGCCTGCTGCGGCTGGCGCGGATCGGCTGTGCGGAGATTTTCGCGGCGCAGAAGGTGGCGACTGGGCGGTGATTTGATTCGTGCTCCTGCGAAAGCAGGAGCCGTGGAGCCGAAGCGCCGCACATGACGCCAAGGCTCCTGCTTTCGCAGGAGCACGATATGCATAAACTCACCCCCGGTCCGCTTGTCATCGCCAGCCATAATGCCGGGAAAGTCCGCGAAATCCGCGCCTTGCTCGCCCCCTTTGGCATCGAACCGGTGTCGGCAGCATCGCTCGACCTGCCCGAACCCGAAGAAACCGGAACCACATTTGCCGCCAACGCGCTGCTCAAAGCGGTGTCATCATGCGACCTCTCTGGCTTGCCCGCGCTCGCCGACGACAGCGGGCTGTGCGTCGAGGCATTGGGCGGCGAACCTGGCGTCTACACTGCCAATTGGGCCGAACTCGTGGTGGGCGATTCGAGCAAGCGCGACTGGATGCATGCGATGCGGACGGTCGAGGACCGGTTGCAGGCACTCGGTTCCGACGTGTCGCGTTCGGCGCATTTCGTTTGCACGCTCGCGCTGGTGTGGCCCGACGGCAGCGATGCGTTGTTCGAGGGGCGGGTCGAGGGAACTTTGGTGTGGCCCCCGCGCGGGGACAAAGGTTTCGGTTATGATCCCGTCTTCGTGCCGCTGGGCTATACCGAAACTTTCGGCGAGATGGACCCGGACGCCAAACACGCGATCAGTCACCGGGCGGCTGCCTTTGCCAAGCTGGTGGCCGCCGTCTTTTGAACCGGCGACCGCCCGCGTTCAGCGGCTGACCGCGTTGCCGCCGCTTGTTGCCAACAAGATCCCGCCGACAACGCCAACGGCGGAAAGCAGCCCGATCAACAGACCGTTGCCCTTTTTCACGACGGCCAGCTTGGCCGCTGCCGGAGCCGGTGCCGTAGGCGGGGCAGGTGCCTGAACCACAGCGGGTGCCGGTGCCTCGTAAGCCGGGGCGGGCGGTGCCGGTTGCGCGACTTCGACCGGCGCAGCGGGTTTGACGGCGGCAGGCTTGGCCGCAGCTTTGCGGACATAACGCGGCTTAGCCTTCGCTTTGGCGGCGCGTGGGACGTAACGGGAGTTCGAAGCGTCGGCCATCGCCGGCAGTGGCGCGACGCCGAGCGCGACGACACCGAGCATGGCCATGAAGCCGCTGAAGCGCTGAAACAATGATTTCGTTGTCATGGTTAACCCCCGGGACCGCGCCGAATGCAATCGACTGTAAGAGCATGGCAACTGCGAAACGAAGCCGCAAGCCGTAACGTCAAGCGTGACATTGGTTTACGGTTTGGACGTTATAGTTGGGGGTTATCGTTTGGCCTTACGGACGACAGGCGCGATCACCAGTGGGCGTAACTCCACACCCATGACATTCCCGGCGGCCAGATAGCGGCAGACCAGAAAATCGTCATCGGCAGTGCTGGCAACGGCGCAGCCGACACTCGTCGTTCCCGGCCAGACCGCTTGGGTATAATGGCCGACAACGGTCCAGTTACCCGTGCGGCTGATGTCGGGAAACTTGCCGGGCCGGTAATCCTTGCGCTCGTCGATCCAGCTATCGGCCATGGCACGGTAGTCGAACGCCCCGCGCGTCCCCATCCACAGGTTTTCGCCCTGCCTCACTTTGACGCCACGCTGGGGATCGTGCGCGAAGCGGTTTTCGCGCGCGAGTGTGCGGGCAAAGGCCAGTGCGTGCTGCGCGAGCGGCTCGCTCCACACCAGCGGCACCGACCCAAATGCTGCCCGCGCGCGATTGTGCACGTCGAGCATCGCTGTCCGCAACAGCGCCTCGCTCCGGGCGGCAGGACGGCCGTCCCATTCGCCGGTGAACGACTGGGCCTGCGCCGAAACAGCGATTGGCGTCGCCAGAAGCGAGGCCGTAAGGAGCGCGCGAACGAACATGGCGACTGCCCCTACCCTGCCCGCGCTTAACGCATTCCGAACGCCGCACGACAATGGTGGGGAGCCATTCGCGCTCTACGTCCACTGGCCGTTCTGCATGTCGAAATGCCCCTATTGCGATTTCAACAGCCATGTCCGCGCCGAAGTCGATCAAGCGGCGTGGCGCGCGGCGTTGCTCACCGACCTCGCGCATGAGGCAAATATGCTGCCGGAGCGGACCTTGGGGTCTATCTTTTTCGGCGGCGGCACCCCGTCGCTGATGCCGCCCGAGACAGTCGCTGCAATCATCGGCGCGGCAGCGCGGCATTGGCGGGTTGCTGACGATATCGAGATCACGCTGGAGGCCAATCCATCATCGGTCGAGGCGGCGAAATTCGCCGATCTGGCGGCGGCAGGCGTCAACCGGGTGTCGCTGGGGCTACAGGCGCTCGACGATGCAACGCTCGCGTTCTTGGGGCGGGCGCATTCTGTGACCGAAGGGCTGGGCGCATTGGAAACGGCGCAGGCGGCGTTCGGGCGTGTCAGTTTCGACTTGATCTATGCGCGGCCCGACCAATCGCCGGAGGCGTGGGACGGCGAACTCGCGCGTGCGCTGTCGTTCGGCACCGAGCATCTGTCGCTGTATCAGCTGACAATCGAGCCGGGGACGCGCTTTGCAACACTGTTTCAGCAGGGCAAATTGACCCCGCTCGACGGCGATGCGGCGGCAGATATGTTCGAGAGCACGCGCGCGCGGCTGGCGGCAGCGGGGCTGCCCGCGTACGAAATCTCCAACCACGCGCGTGAGGGAGCCGAGAGCCGCCACAACCTGACCTATTGGCGATACGGCGACTATGCCGGGGTCGGCCCTGGCGCGCACGGACGGCGCGACGGCGTGGCGACGGTTCGCCACAAAAAGCCCGAAAATTGGCTCGGCGCGGTGGCGCGCAACGGGCACGGCATGGTCAGCGAGGACATTCTGCCCGCCCGCGACCGTGCCGTCGAGGCGCTGCTGATGGGACTGCGTCTGCGCGAGGGGGTCGATGTCGACCGGATTGCGACGCGCAGTGGGGTCGCGAAGCCGGTCGATATGGCCGCAGTCACGCGGCTCTCGGCCCTGAGGCTGATAGAATTCGCACCGCCGCGATTGACCGTCACCGAACGCGGGTTCGGCGTGCTGGATGCGATTTTGGCGGAGGTGGTTGCCGATTAAGTTACACCGTAGGACACCCTATTGGGTGTCCCCTGCTAGAGATCGCGCGTCGAAGGGGACACCGAATACGGTGTCCCTGCAGTGTCGGCTAAAACCCGCGCGGTGCGGCATCCACGACGGTGAAACCACCCGGTCCCGCCTGCTGCACTTCAAGCGCGCGTTCGGCGATGCCGTCGCGGCCGAAGCGAAATGCGCCGTCGATGCCGGTGAATCCGCCCGCATCGCTCAACCGTCCCGCTGGAAAGGCGCTACCGATTTTCCAGTCGCCGCCGATGCGTGTGACGAGCAACACCGCGTCATAGCCAAGACTGGCCAACCGGTACGGCCCCTTGCTGAAGCGCGCGCGGTATTTGCCCGAGAGCTGGCTGTAGACCCCGTCTGACACACTGGCGAACCACGCGCCGCGCAGCGCAGGACTGGCGGCCAACGCCCCTTCGGCGTTCCATAACTCGGTTCCGAGCATCCGCGCCGACGCCCCGCCCCGCGCCCGGATGACGGGTGCCGCCTGCACCGCCACGCGCGCCGAATCGGCAATCAGTACAGCGTCATAGGGCGATGTGTTCGACATGCGCGTGATCGCCGCCGTGATCGAACCGGCACTGCGGTCGAAAGTCTGGAGCGACACCACTTGTCCGCCCGCCGCCTCGACACTGCGGAGAAAGGCAGTTGAGGCGCGCTGGCCGTAAAGCCCTGACGGAACCAGCCCCGCGAACTTCGTAGCGCCCTTGCTCCGCGCATAGCCGACCACACGTTCGATCGACTGGGCAGGCGTGAAGCCCATGACATAAACACCGTTTCCGGCCACACCGACGTCGTTCGAGAACGTGATCACCGGCACCCGCGCCGCACGGGCAATCGGCGCAACGGCGCGCACGTCATCAGCGAGCAACGGCCCCAGGATCAGGCGGTTGCCCTCTGAAATGGCCTTTTGCGCTGCGGCTGCAGCACCGGTCGCGGTGTCGTACATCGTCACGCGGATCGTCTTACCGCCGGTATCGAGCACTGCCATGTTCGCCGCGTTGGCAATCGATTCGCCGACGCCAGCATTCGGACCGGTCAACGGCACGAGCAAGGCGACGCGGTTGCGCTGTGTATCGGTGGGCAGCGACGGCCCAATGGGATCGACAACGACCGGCGGCGGCACATCGATGGGACGCGGCGGTCCTTTTGGCACGACCTGACACGCCGACAGTGCGAAGGCGCCCAACAGCGCAAGCCCCTTGCCCAGCACGCGGAATTGCGCCAGCGCCCCTGTCCCTGTCATGACCCGTTTTTCCTTATGAACGCACCGCTCTCGCCCGGCCTCTATATCGTCGCCACGCCTATCGGCAATCTTGGCGACCTGACCCCGCGCGCCGCGCTGGTGCTTTCCCACGCCGATGTGCTGTGCGTGGAGGACAGCCGTGTCACGGGAAAACTGCTCAACCACCTCGGCGTCAAGCGGTCGATGACAAATTATCACGATCACAACGCCGATGCGGTGCGTCCCGGGCTGGTCGCACGGATGGGCGGCGAATCGGTCGCGCTGGTCAGCGATGCGGGAACGCCGCTGATTTCGGACCCCGGCTACAAGCTGGTCCGCGATGCGCGCGCGGCGGGGCATAATGTCGTGACGGTGCCCGGAGCCTGCGCGGCGATTGCGGGGCTGACCTTGGCAGGACTGCCGACCGACCGGTTTCTGTTCGGCGGATTTTTGCCGGTCAAAGCCAAGGCAAAAGCCGATGCGATTGCCGAACTCGCGCATGTTCCGGCAACGCTCGTGTTCTATGAATCCGGGCCGCGACTGGGGGCAACGCTTGCCGCCCTGCGCGATGTTCTCGGCGACCGCGAAGCAGCGGTCGCGCGCGAGCTGACCAAGGCCTATGAGGAATGCGTGACCGGAACGCTGACCGACCTTGCCACCCGATACGCCGTTGCCCCGCCCAAGGGCGAGATCGTCGTGCTGGTAGGTCCGCCGCCGCTACGCGAAGTCGCCATCGACAGCGATGCGGCGTTGCGTGAGGCGCTCACCCGGCTCGCCGTCGGGCGCGCCGCGAGCGAAGTCGCCGATGCAACCGGCCTCGACCGGCGCACGCTCTACGCCCGCGCGCTCGAACTGAAAGGTGCCGCATGAGCCGCGCGCTCGCCGAACAGCGCGGTCGCCGCGCCGAGCGCATTGCCGCGTGGTATCTCCGCATGAAGGGCTGGCGCATCGTCGGCACCCGCGTGCGGACGCCAGTCGGCGAGATCGACATCGTTGCACGGCGCTTCCGGACGACGGCATTCGTCGAAGTGAAGACGCGCGGGACGCTCGCCGAACTCGATTATGCGGTGGACAAGCACCGGCTGCGGCGGGTCGCAGCCGCGGCGTCTGCGCTGGCCGCGCGTCATGCGTTTCCGGGCGGCGATATCCGCATCGATGTGATTCTGGTGGCACCGGGGCGGATGCCGAAGCATTTGTCGAACGTGTGGGAGGAGTGAACCTACTTAAATCCGCCCCTTGAGGGGCGGCGCGAAGCGGGGGTGTAAACGACGCGCGCAATAGCGCGCAGCCAGCTACCGTTGGCTATTCCTGCACCCCAGGCTTCGCCGCCGCCCCTCAAGGGGCGGATTTTGGTTGGGGTGACGCGCGTACGAAATCCAATTAGGGCCACCCGCATGACCCGACGTATCGCCTTCCAGATGGACCCGCTCGATGGCCTCAACGTCGCCGGTGACTCAACCTTCGCGCTGATGCTGTCGGCGCAGGCGCGGGGGTATGCGCTAGTCACTTATGGTGTGAACGACCTGACATGGGAGGGCGGTCGCCTTTACGCGATGGCGTGGCCCGCGACCGTGCGGCGCGAACCCGGCAATCACTTCACGCTCGGCGAGCCGCGCATTCTCGATCTCGGCCGCGATGTCGATGTTGTGTGGATGCGGCAGGATCCGCCTTTCGACCTGAGCTACATCACCGCGACGCATTTGTTGGAACGCATCCAGGGCGAAACGCTCGTGGCCAACGACCCCGCCAGCGTCCGCAATGCGCCCGAAAAGCTGTTTGTGCTGGATTACGCCCGCTTCATGCCGCCGACGATGATCACGCGATCGCTGGGCGCGACGCGCAAGTTTCTTGAGCAACACGGCGAGATCGTCATCAAGCCGCTGCACGGCAACGGCGGCAAGGCGATCTTCAAGATCGGGAGCGACGGCGCGAACCTGTCGTCGCTGATGGAAATGTTCAACACCGGCTATGTCGAACCGCACATGGTGCAGGCGTTCCTGCCCAGCGTCACCGCAGGCGACAAGCGCATCGTGCTGATCGACGGCGAGGTCGCGGGCGCGGTCAACCGCATCCCCGGCGAAGGCGAAATCCGCAGCAACCTCGCGGTGGGCGGCACGGCAGCGAAGACAGAACTGACGCCGCGCGAGACTGAAATCTGCGTGGCGATGGGGCCGGAACTCAAGAAACGCGGCCTGATCTTCGTCGGCATCGACGTGATCGGCGGCAAGTGGCTGACCGAGATCAATGTGACCTCGCCCACCGGCATCGTTGCCATCGATAAATTCAACGGCACCGATACCCCCGCGCGCATCTGGGATGCGGTCGAAAGAAGATTGAACGCATGACTGACTGGGTGTTCCGCCTCATCGACCAGACCGGCTACCTCGGGGTCGCGCTGCTGATGTTCCTCGAAACCGTCTTCCCGCCGATCCCGTCGGAGGTCATCATGACGGTCGCGGGGCTGCGCGCCGCGCAAGGTCCACTGACTTTGTGGGGTGTCATCGCCAGCGGCACTGCAGGCGCAATGCTCGGCAATTTCTTCTGGTACACGGCGGCGCGCGTCATCGGCATAGACCGCTTTCGCCCGCTGATCGAAAGACACGGACGCTGGTTCACCATCGACTGGCCCGATGTCGAAAAAGCCGAGCGGCTGTTCGGCAGGTTCGGCGGCTGGCTGGTCGGCGTCGGTCGTGTCCTGCCGACGATACGGTCGATCATCTCGATCCCCGCAGGGCTGCTGCACATGCGCCTCAAGACTTTTTTCCTGTGGTCGACGATCGGCACGACGGTGTGGAGCGCGACACTGGCGACGGCGGGCTATGTGCTGGGGCAACGGTTCGAGGACATCGAAGCGATTGTCGGCCCGCTGTCGACCGCGATCGTTACGGCGATCATCCTGACCTATGTCTACCGCCAGCTGACATGGCGACGACGGCACCCGGCGGAATAACTACGCGCGGGGGTGTGCGTTGCGGTACACGTCAAGCAAATGCGCCGCATCGACCGATGTGTAGATTTGCGTCGACGTCAAACTCGCATGGCCGAGCAACTCCTGAAGCGACCGCAAATCCGCCCCGCGCGCCAGCAGGTGCGTCGCAAAGCTATGGCGCAGCGCGTGGGGCGTCGTCCGTTCCGCCAGCCCCAATCGCGCCCGCGCAATCCGCACCGAACGCCGCACGGTCGAAGGATCGAGCGCCCCACCGCGCACGCCCCGGAACAGCGGCGTCGTCCGGTCGCACGGGTGCGGACAAGCCGCGACATAGGTCTCGATGGCCGCGCTAACTTGCGGGAGCAGCGGCACCATCCGCGTCTTGTCGCGCTTTCCCGTGACGGCCATGACCTTGCCCAGCGGCAATATGGCCCCCGTCAGCCCCAGCGCCTCGCCGATCCGCAGACCCGCGCCATAGAGCAACATCAGCACCGCCCAGTCGCGCGCCGAAATCCATTCCTCGCGGCCCTGCCCAGCGACATCCTCCGCCAGCGCTAACGCCTCAGCAGGTGACACCGGACGTGGCACGCCGCGCTTGACCTTCGGCCCGCGCATCCGCGGCATCGCGTCGTCGCCTCCGGTGAATTGGATGAACGCGCGCACCGCCGACAATTCACGCGCGGCGCTGGCATTGCACAGGCCGTCGGCACGGCGCGTGGCGAGGTAGTCGCGGAGCTGTCGCGCATCGGGCGAGGCAGTGCCGCCCATGTGCTCGACCAGCCGCTCGGCAGTAGCGACATAGGCGCGAACCGTATGCGGCGACCGCCGGCGGTCGCGGGTGAGGAAGGTGGCGAAGGCGAGAACTGCACCTCCCTCTCCCTTCAGGGGAGAGGGATCCTCGCGCACAGCGTGGGTGGGTGAGAGTCCGGCGGCGTCTGCCGCCGAAAGACTCGGCACGCCGCCTGCATCCGACAGATTCTTTTCGGGCGCAGACGCGCCCGGACCCTCACCCCGCCGCGCTGCGCGCGTGTCGCCCTCTCCCCTGAAGGGAGAGGGAGGGGTGCTCACCTCACCCAATCGTTTGCCCCGTCTTTGCCCAATCGGCCATGAACCCGGCAATCCCCTTGTCGGTCAGCGGGTGATTAAACAGCGCCTTGATGACGGCGGGCGGCGCGGTCATCACATCGGCGCCGATGCGTGCGCTTTCGAGGATATGGATCGGGTGCCGCACACTGGCGACCAGAATCTCGGTGTCGAAAGCATAGTTATCGTAGATCAGGCGGATATCGCGGATCAGGTCCATCCCGTCCTGCCCGATATCGTCAAGCCGCCCGACGAACGGCGAAATGAACGTCGCGCCCGCCTTAGCCGCCAGCAACGCCTGTGCCGGCGCAAAGCACAGCGTGACATTGACCTGCGTGCCCTCGCCGGTCAGCGCCTTGCACGTCTTCAACCCGTCGAGCGTCAGCGGCACCTTGATGCAGACATTGTCGGCCAGTTTCCGGAGAATCTCCGCCTCGCGCATCATGCCCGCATGGTCGAGCGCCACGACCTCCGCCGACACCGGCCCGTCGACCAGCCCGCAAATCTCCTTCACCACGTCGAGGAACTGCCGCCCCGACTTGGCGATCAGCGAGGGATTGGTGGTCACCCCGTCGAGCAATCCCGTCGCTGCAAGCTCGGCAATGTCGGCAGTGTCGGCGGTATCGACGAAGAATTTCATGGGGATGCGGACCTTTTCGTTGCGGATGCGACCAAAGCGCCGCCGATGCGTTACAGTTACTCGTCTACATATCCCCCAAGGAGAAATCGATGCGAAAACTTGCTCTTATTGCCGTCCTCGGCAGCCTCACCATCGTCACGGTGGCACAGGCCAATATCGGCATCGACGTCAACATCGTCGATCAGCAGCGCCAAATCGATGCCGGGAAGCGTTCGGGCAAGCTCTCGCTCCGCGAGCGGCAGATTCTGACCAACGACATCCGCGCGATCAAACGCACTGTCGAGCGTTATGAAAACAGCGGCGGCCGCTTCTCGCGCGGCGAAAAAGCAACCGTGAACGCGATGCTTCGGCGCAATCAGGACAAGATCAACCGACTGAAGTCGAACCGCGTGCGCGGTCCGAACGACGTGCCGTTCTGATCTTAACGCGCTAGCCCGAACACGGCGGCAATGAGCGGATCGCCTGTTGCCGCCGGGTTTGCACGGATTGCGGCCTCCTCGCGCCCGATGGCGCGGTAGATGCTGTCGGACGCTTTGCGCGACACATCGGCCCGCAGGCCTGCGAAATCGATGCCCGACACAAGGCGCAGGGCTTCGGTCACCACGCTTGAGTCGAACAAGCGCAAGCCGTCGCCGATTCCTGGAAGCATCGTCTCGACCAGCCGACCGCCCAGCGCCCCCTGCAACAGCCCCGTCGCCGCCGATGGCCCGCCGCGCACCACCGCGAGCACATCGCCGACATTCATCGTGCGGATGACATCAGTCACGACCGGTGCCGCGAGCGCCGCACCCTTTTCGGCGGCACGGTTGACGGTGCGGGTCAGCCGGTCGCGGAACGCCTGACTCCGCAGGACTGCCGTCAGGATCGACGTCGCCTGCGATCCGCCCAGCGCGTCGGGCAGGGCAATCCGCGCAATATCATTGGCGAAAAAGCCGTTCTCCTGCATCAGCGAGGCGAATGCGCGCTGTGCCGACAGCCCCAGCAACCGCCGATCGCCTCGGTCAGATCGAAGCCGCCCGTACTCGCGCACCCCGGAAGTGCGAGCAGCGGCGCGAGGGTCGCAGTTGCCAGCAGCCGCCGCCGGTCGATCAAATCGGTCATCGAACATCCCTCCCCGGTTGTCTTTGTCCGCGAGTAAACTCTAAGCCGACGCCTATGTCACGCGCCCGCGTCCTCACTCTCAATGCCGCGCTCGGCCCGCTCGATTACCGGGTGCCGCACGGTATGTCGGTTGAGCCGGGCAGCATCGTGCTCGCCCCGCTCGGCCCGCGCCAGCAGGCGGGCGTGGTGTGGGAGGCCGAGCGGATGCCGTCGGATGCTGAAGTCGGCGACAACCGGCTCCGCAATCTGCTTTCGGTCTACGATCTGCCCCCGGTCGCCGCGCCGCTGCGCCGGCTGATCGAGTGGACGGCGGATTATTACCTCGCCCCCCCAGCCGCCGTGCTGCGGATGGCGCTGTCGAGCGCTTCGGCGCTCGACGACCGGCGGTCGGTCGTCGAGTATCGTGCCACCGGCGTCGCGCCCGACCGCCTCACGCCCCAGCGCACACAAGCCCTTGAGCGCATCGGTGAACGGCAGGGACTCGTCCGCGAACTCGCCCTGATCGCTGATGTGTCGGATGGAGTGATCCGGGGCTTGGTGAAAATCGGTGCCATCGAACCGGTGCTCGTCACCATCGACGACGCCTATCCGCTGCCCGACCCGGAATACGCTCCACCCGCGCTATCTGAAGCGCAAACCGAAGCATCCAGCGCTCTCGTCGCCGACATTGCAGCCCGCACTTTCGCGCCGACGCTCCTCGACGGCGTCACCGGCTCGGGCAAGACCGAAGTCTATTTCGAAGCCATCGCCGAAGCCCTGCGCCAGGGCCGCCAGTCGCTCGTCCTGCTCCCCGAAATCGCGTTGACCGAGCCATTCCTGCGCCGCTTCGAAGCGCGGTTCGGGCATCAGCCGGTGGCTTGGCATTCGGGCCTGCGCCAGTCGCAGCGGCGACGCGCGTGGCGCGCCATCGGCAGCGGTGAAGCCAAAGTCACCGTCGGCGCACGCTCCGCCCTGTTTCTTCCCTACCGCGACCTCGCCCTCATCGTCATCGACGAAGCGCACGAGACCAGCTTCAAGCAGGAGGACGGCGTCCATTACCACGCCCGCGACGTTGCGGTGATGCGCGCGCGGTTCGAGGGCTGCCCGGTTGTCCTCGCCAGCGCCACCCCCGCCATCGAAACGCGGCAACAGGTCGCGCTCGGAAACTACAAGGAGCTCAAACTCCCCGGTCGCTACGGCGCGGCGCAGATGCCGAGCATCGCCGCCATCGACCTGACGCAAGACACCCCGCCGCGCGGACGCTGGCTTGCCCCGACCTTGGTCACCGCCATTGAAGACGTCATGGAGCGCAAGGAACAGGCGCTGCTGTTCCTCAACCGGCGCGGCTATGCCCCGCTGACCTTGTGTCGCCATTGCGGCCACCGGTTCCAATGTCCGAATTGCACGGCATGGATGGTCGAGCACCGCTTGCTCGCGCGGCTGCAATGCCACCACTGCGGGCATTCACTATCGCCCCCCAAGAAATGCCCCGAATGCGGCGAAGAAGACTCGCTTGTCGCCTGCGGCCCGGGCGTTGAGCGCATCGCCGACGAGGTCGCCGAGCTTTTCCCCGACGCGCGCCGCGCCATCGTCACCAGCGACACATTGTGGTCCCCCGCCAAGGCCGCCGAATTCGTCGGCAAGATGGAAGCGGGCGAAATCGACATCGTCATCGGCACCCAATTGGTGACCAAGGGCTACCACTTCCCCAACCTCACCCTTGTCGGGGTGATCGATGCCGACTTGGGGCTACAGGGCGGCGATCTGCGGGCCGCAGAGCGCAGTTTCCAGCAGATCGCCCAAGTCGCCGGACGCGCCGGACGCGGCAGCAAGCCGGGGCGTGTCTTCGTCCAGACGCACGAACCCGGCGCGCCGGTGATCGAAGCTTTGGTATCGGGTGACGCCGACGCCTTTTACGCCGCCGAAACCGAAAGCCGCCGCGATGCAGGCGCGCCGCCGTTCGGGCGGCTGGCCGCGATCATCGTGTCCTCCGAAAACCAGCGCGAAGCCACCGACACGGCGCAACGCATCGCAAAGGCAGCGCCGAGCGTCGAAGGCATGGAAGTGTTCGGCCCCGCCCCCGCCCCGCTCGCGATGCTACGCGGTCGCCACCGGATTCGGTTGCTAATCCACGCCCGCCGCGCGCTCGATGTGCAGGAGGTAATCCGGGAGTGGCTGGGCGCGCTCGAATGGCCGCGCGGGGTGCGCGTCGCGGTGGATGTGGACCCGTATTCGTTCGTGTGAATCGGGCTGGACGGGGGTGCATTTTCTGCCCAATTACACCCGATGCGCTGGTTGGTTGCTTTCGCCCTGTTCCTGCTCCCGCAGCCGCTGGTGGCGGCGTGGTACAAAGCCACTTCGGGCCATTTCATCGTTTATGGCGAAGGCTCGGCGGAAAGCGTGCGCGCCTATGCCGACAAGCTTGAAAAGTTCGAGGCGCTTCTCGCCGCGCAGACCAGCCTCCAGACAGAGGCGGATGCCAACCGGCTGATTGTTTTCCTCGTCGGCACCACCGATGCGGTCCAGAAGCAGATGGGCGTGCGCGGCACCAACATCGCCGGTTTCTACAGTCCGCGCCTCTGGGGCACCATTGCCGTCGTGCCGCGCCGCAATGGCAGCGGCGCTTATGATCTCGATTCGCAGACCATCTTGTTCCACGAATATGTGCATCATTTCATGTTGCAGAACGCGCCCGTCGCGTATCCGGGATGGTATAGCGAAGGGTTCGCCGAGTATTTCTCGACAACCGAGTTCAAACCCGATGGCGCGGTCCAGTTCGGCTATCCGGCCAAGCACCGTTTCTACGGTCTTGCGTTGCTACCTGCCTTCCCGGTCCAGCAATTGCTTGTGCCCGACGACCGGCGGATGACCGACGACCGTACCGAAGCATTCTACGGCTGGTCGTGGTTGCTGACCCATTATCTGAATTTCGACCCCGCACGCAGGGGCCAGTTGAACACCTATCTGAAAGCCTTTGCTGGCGGCACATCGCCGAACGACGCCGCAATCAAGGCGTTCGGTCCAATGGACAAGTTACAAAAGGATCTGAACGCCTATCGTAGCGCGCGGCGCATGTCGTATGTCGAATGGCGCGGGTTCAAGCCGCCGGAAACCAGTATCTTGGTCACTGCGCTGTCTGCATCCGAAAATGTGGCGATGCCGATGTACATGCGGACTTTTCGCCCCTCGAACGGCAAGGAAGAGGTCGCTTTCGCCGTTGCCGAAGCGCGCAAGCTCGCCGCACGCTACCCGGCAGAGCCGATGGCGCTCGATGCGCTGGCCGAATTCGAGCTCGACGCCGAGCAATATGACGCGGCACAGCGTGCGAACGAAGCCGCGCTTGCCATCCGGCCGAACGACGGCCGACTGTTGCTGCGCGCTGCCCGGATTGCCATCGCGCGGCTCGGCAAGACCGGCGATGCAGCGCAGTGGAAAACCGTCCGCAGTATGGTCGTAAAGGCTAACCGCGCGGCGCCGAACGATCCGTTCCCGCTCTGGGAGTTCTATCGCTGGCACCACCGGGCCGGGGTCGCGGTGCCGAAAACCGCCATCGACGGGTTGCGTCGCGCGCTCCAGCTTGCGCCGCAGGTATCGGAACTGCGCTTTGCCCTTGCCGGAGAGGATTTGCGCGGCGGCGACGAAGCGACCGCCCGGCGGACGCTTGCCCCTTTGCTCAACGACCCGCATAGCGCGGAGGTTCGTCAGGCTGCACAGGCGCTACTCGAGTCGAAGGGAAAGGCCATTTTGGACGCGCCCGATAAAGTCGAAGACGCAGCGAAGCCCAAATGAGGCTGGCTCCTTTCCTCGTCCGCCTGTTTCCTGCCCTTCTCGCTCTTCTTCCCCTCCCCGTTGTCGCCCAGTCGAACCCCGATGTCGATGCCGCCGCGCGCAGCGTCGTGCGGATCGTCGTCACCGGCGACAGCGGCGACGGCGAGCTTGGCATGGGTTCCGGCGTCGCCATCACCCCCACCCGCATCGTCACCAACGCCCATGTCGTCGAACGCGCGGTCGAAAGCGGCGGGTTCGTCGGCGTCGTCCCAAGCGAAGGGCGCAAGCGTTACGAGGGCAAGGTCGTTGCCTATGCCCCCGACCTCGACCTCGCCGTCATTGCGATCACCAATGGCCGGATCGAACCCGCAACGCTTTATGGCGGCGCGGTTGCCGATGGCGCGGCAGTCGCGGCGCTCGGCTATCCTTACGGCGTCGACCGCGCGATGGCGTCGGGCCTCGACGAGCTCATCCGTCCGCAATCGCCGGTCAAATCATTGGGCAATGTCGGCGGGCGGCGCAGCAATGCGCGTTACGACACGGTGCTGCACGACGCCAATATCGGGCGCGGCAATTCGGGCGGGCCGCTGGTCGATGCCTGCGGGCGGGTGATCGGGATCAATTCGTTCCTGTCGGTGAGCGAGGGCATCGATTCGCCGTTCGCTTTTGCGCTGTCTGTGCGCGAGCTGGCAGCGTTCCTTGCCAAGGCGAAAGTGGCAGCCACCATCGTCACTGCGCCGTGCCTGAGCGAAGGCGATATCTCCGCACGGCAGGGCGCGCTGTCGCAGGCCGAAGCCGACGCCCAGACAAAAGAAGCGCGCCGCGCCGCTGCCGACGCCGAAAAGGCGGCTACCGAGAAGCTGAAACTGCGCGACGACATCTCGGGCGAGCGCGACAATGGCATGGCGCTGGCGGCGGGGCTGCTCGTTCTCGGCGCACTGGGCGCGGTGGGCGGGATGATCCTGCTCGGCGACCGGCGGCGCAAGGGCAAGGGTCTGGCATGGGCGGTGCTCGGCATTGGCGCGGCGCTGATCCTCGGCGCGGTCGTCGAGTTCCTCGCCCGGCCCAAAATGTCCGAAGTGGATGACCGCTATGCCAAGGCGCATCCCGTCAAGCCCCAATCGCTCCAAGAGGCGTATCGCGAGGGCCAGAAGATGTGCTTCATCGACGCTGAACGGAGCATCGTCAAAGTCTCAAAAACGGAGGATGTGCCGTTCGACTGGAGAGACAGTGGGTGCGTCAATGGCAAGACGCAGTACGGCGCGAACGCGGGTGTCTGGAGCCGGACCTTCGTGCCCAATGGCGAAGCGACGGTAACGATCCAGTCCTACGACCCGGCCAAATCGCGTTATGCCGTCGAACGGTTCCTAATGAGCGCGGACGTGATGGAAAAGGCGCGTGCCATCCGGGGGCGTTACAAGAACGACGCCTGCACCGCCGACCCCGCCCAGCGCCAGTCGGTGGCCGACATGGAAAGCGCCATCCGGGCTGTGATGCCTACTCAGCCTAATGAGAAGCTAGTCTATGATTGCCGGGTCAAATTCCCCGCGACACAGGAGCCGCGCGAATAACTGACAACAGCGCAATTTTTGCGTAGCGTGACACTCGAATAAGGGGCCGAGTCGTCATGCGTTTCATTCTGGCTTTGGCCGCGTTGTTGACCCTAAGCGCCCCCGCGCACGCCGCATGGCAGCGCGCCGAGTCGAAGCATTTCGTCATCTATTCCGAAGGGTCCGAGAAAGACCTGCGACGCTATGCCGAGCGGCTTGAGGCAGTGCACTGGCTGATGAAGGCGGCAACGGCGTCCGACGACAACAAGCCAATCGTGAAGGTGCGCGTTTATCTCGTCGCCGACGTCATGCAGGTGCAGCGCCTGATCGGCCATCCGAACAGCGACATTGCCGGATTCTACCGTCCCGGCACGGCGGGGGCGATTGCGGTCGTGCCGCGCTACACCGGCGACGGCGAGTTCACCGGGCAGCTCGTGCTGTTCCACGAATACGCGCATCATTTCATGCTGCAATATAATCCGGTCGCGTTCCCGGCCTGGTATGTCGAAGGGTTCGCCGAAATCGTCTCGACCGCCAGTTTCGAACGCAAGGGCACGATCAGTTTCGGCAAGCCCGCTTCGCACCGCCAGGTCGAAATCCAGCAGCTCGACTGGATCCCGCTGAGCAAACTCATCGATGGCAGCTACCGCGACCTGCCTTTCGAAAAGCGCGCCGGATTTTATGGCCAGTCATGGCTGTTGTCGCATTACCTGACCTTCTCCGACACGCGAAAGGGGCAGCTGCGCGGCTTCATATCGGCGATGAACCGGGGCGTGGCGATGGCCGATGCGGCGAAAGTGTTCGGAGATCTGACGCAGCTTCAACGCGAGCTGCGGAGCTATGCGGCGGGCGGTAGTTTTCCCTATCGGGCACCTGCGCTGCCCGCCGACCTCAATACCGGCGCGGTCATCACGGCAGTGCAGCCGGGCGAAGCGGCGCTGATCGACGAACGCATCGAGATCGACCGGCGGACCCGCGCGGGCAAGGACGAAAAGGACAAGGCGGCGCGCGCCGCTTGGATTGCGGCGCTGGGGGCGAAGGTCGCGCGGCTCGGCAACGATCCCGATGCGTTGCAACTGATGGCCGACGCCCAGTGCGCCGCCGATGAATGGGCGGCCTGTGCCAACACAGCAGACCGGCTGCTCTCCATCGCCCCCGCCCGCCCGGGTGCCATGCTGCGGAAGGGCGAGGCGATGATGCGCGGCGACAAGCCCGACTTCGCCAAGGCCCGCGACTGGATCGGCGAGGCCAAACTTGCCGCCCCCGACGCGCCCGAGCCGCTGATCGCATTTTATGAAAGCTTTACCCGCGACGGCCGCGCCGTGCCCGAAGCTGCGCTCGACGGCCTGATCAAAGCGCAGGCTACCGTGCCGCAGGATTCGGGGACGCGACTTACGTTGGCGAATGCATTGATTGTTGCCAAACGCGCCGACGACGCGCGCTTCATCCTCCGTCCGCTGGCCTATGCGCCGCACCGGGGCGAGGATCAGGCGGCAGCGGCGGCCATGCTTGAGGGGTTGGACAAGAAACCCGATTAGGGGGTCTTGGCCTCGCGCTTCAGCAATTCAGTCTTCCGCTCGAGCCCATAGGCGTATCCCCCCAGCGTCCCGTCGGTGCGGATCACACGGTGGCAGGGGATGAGCACCGCGACGTTGTTCGCGCCGTTCGCCGACCCCGTCGCGCGCACCGCCGCCGGTTTGCCGACGGCGGCGGCAATCGCCGCATAGCTGCGGGTTTCGCCGGGCGGGATGCGGCGGAGTTCGTCCCACACTGCTTGCTGGAATGCCGTACCCGCGACGTCCAATGGCAGGTCGGGCATGTTGGCTGGGTCGGCACAAGCCTTGATCGCGCCCTCGACCAGATCGGCCATCGCGGCACCGCCTTCCTCGATTACCGCATTGGGGAAGCGGCGGCGGAGTTCGCTTTCGTCTTCGTCGAACGACAGGCGGCAAATGCCCTTCTCCGTCGCGGCGAGCAGCATCTTGCCGAGCACGGTATCGACCACGGCATAGCGGATCGTCACCCCGGCCCCGCCGCGCTTCCATGCCGAGGGCGTCATGCCCAGCCGGTCGGGCGCAGCAGCGTAAAAGCGGCTCGGACTCTGGTAGCCCGCATCATAGAGCGCGGCAGTGACGGTCGTGGCTTCGGTCAGCATGGTCTCGGTCCTTTTGGCACGGAGCGCGCGGGCATAGGCGGCGGGGGTCACGCCGGTGTCGCGCTTGAACAGGCGGTGGAAATGGTGCGGGGCATAGCCGACTGCGGCGGCAAGCTCGTCGAGCAGGGGCAGGTCTTCGGCCCGCTCGATCAGGCGGATCGCCTTGGCAACGGCTTCCCGGTCGCGCCCGATCTCGTCGGGTTTGCAGCGCAGACAGGCGCGGTATCCCGCCGCCCGCGCACCCTCCCCGTCGGCGAAATACTCGACATTATGCGGCAACGGGTGACGCGCGGGGCACGATGGTTTGCAGTAAATCCCCGTCGTCTTGACCGCACCGACGAACATCCCGTCGAAGGCTCGGTTGCGGGCGGTGAAGGCGGCCCAAGCGGCTTCCGGATCGATGGCGCTAATCTGGGTCATGCGGGTCCACCTTTGCCGCGAAGCATCCATGCGCGGCATTGTGTGCGTGGATATAGGCAATGTCGGGATCGGCCAACACCTCGCGGATTTTCGCATCGGCCTGCCCCGGCATCGCCAGCGTCGCAGTCCGCAACATCCCGTCCGCGCCGAACGCGCGCAGCCCGAGCGGGCGACCGACGAACACCGGCGGCACGCAGTCGCGATAATCGGCCTGTGCCGTTCCATGCTCGCGGACGTAGATTGCATAGCTGCTGCGGTAGGGCGTGGCGACATCCTGGCTGACATAGTTCAGCAGGATCAGCGTCTCGCCGGGCTTGGCATCGGTCAGCGTCACACGGCACGGATAGCCCGGCGCCTTGTCAGCGGTGACGCGCACGGCTCCCTGCGCCGCAAGCATGGCATCGCTCGCGCCCGCCAGATGCTCGAAACTCGCCGGATCGAGGCCGGTGATGCGATAGGTCATGTGTGTTCTCCTGCTCGTGCAGTTCCGATAATCGCTGCTAACGGACCCCGCATCCCGCATCTTGCGGTCAAAGCGGCGGCGCGGCATCGTGCAAGCGTAACCGGAACACTTGCCGCATGACCGAAGCCACTGCCCAAACCCGTTATTCCAACGTCGCCATCGCGCTGCACTGGCTGATCGGTTTCGCGATCATCGGCAATCTGGCGAGCGGCCTGCTCGACAAATATATGCCGGTCCACAAAGCGACGGGCATCACGATCCTCGTGCTCAGCATTGTCCGGCTGGCGTGGCGGCTGACGCATCGTCCGTCGCCCTATGAGGCCACGCTGGCGACATGGGAAAAGATGACGGCCAAGGTCACACACTGGGCGTTCTACGTCCTTATTATCGCGATCCCGTTCAGCGGCTGGCTGATGGCATCGGCGGGCGGGCGCAAATACGGGCTGAGCTGGTACGGGCTGTTCGACATCCCGTTCCTGCCGGTCGCGCAGGACAAGACGCTGGCGGGCGCGGCGGGGGGCGCGCACGAGAATCTGGCCTTTCTGCTGATCGCCCTGCTGCTGCTCCACATCGGCGCGGCGATGAAGCACATCTTCCTAGACGGTGACGGCACCTTTGCACGGATGCTGCCGGGGCGGGGTTAGCCCAGCACCTCCGCAAAGAAATCGGTCAGTGCCGCCCACGATCGGCGGTCGGCGGTCGCGCTGTAGTTCATGCCGCGCTCGGGTGCATTCGCCGACTTGCGCGTGAAGGCGTGCGTCGTTCCGCCATAGGCGTGGATTTGCCAGTCCGCGCCCGCTGCCGTCAGCTCATCGGCAAGCCCGACCATCGCCGCTGGGTCGGCCATCGGATCGTCATAGCCATGGCAAACGAGTACCTTTGCGGAAATCGGTCGCTGCGTTCCGAGATTGGGCTTGGCGAACACGCCGTGCAGGCTGACCACGCCCATTACGCCGGGCACACCCCCACGCGCGACATCGAGGACGCAGAGCCCGCCAAAGCAATAGCCGATCATGCCGATCCGCTGCGGATCGGTCGCCATATGGTCCTTTGCAAAGTCGACTGCCGCGGTCAGCCGCCGGAGCAACCCCGCCCGGTCGCCGAACCACGGCCGGAGCAGCGCGCTATTGTCGCCGGCCGGGTCGCCGCGCACCCCCTTGCCGAACACATCGATTGCGATGCCGACGTAACCGAGCGCCGCCATCCGGTCGGCGGTTTCGCGCTCCTGCTCGCCCTGCCCCGCCCATTGGTGGACGATGAGCACAGCGGGAACCGGCGCGGCAAGCGGGCCCGTCGGCAGGCCGACATAGGCTTCGCACGCCTCGGTGCCGTCGAAATAGTCTATATATGTGCCGGTCATAGTCGCATCCTCAACATCGCCTGCCCGCTCCCTTTCCGGAACTCAGGGGCATCCGCAACCCCAACCTTGCATCGCAGCAATGCCGATGCTAGGCGCGCGCCATTCCGATGCACAGGCACTTTTCGAAGTCCTGCCGCGCGGGTTTAGCAAGTCTTTGGAGACGTTCGCGCGTGGAGAATTCCGGCGGTATTCAGGCTAGCCTTGCAGGGCGGTACGCTGCGGCGCTGTTCGATCTGGCGCGTGAGGGCAAGTCGCTCGACGCGGTCGAGACGAGCCTGAAGACGCTCGAATCGGCACTCGACCAGTCGGCGGACCTGAAGCGTCTCGTCACCAGCCCGCTGGTCGGTCGCGATGCTGCCGCTGCTGCGATCAAGGCGGTCGGTTCGACGCTCAAGCTCGATACACTGACGACCAACTTCCTCGGCGTGCTCGCGCAGAACCGCCGCCTGCGGCAGGCTCCTGCCGTCATCGCCGCCTTCCGCGCGATGGCCGCGAACCACCGGGGCGAGACGACCGCGCAGGTCACGACCGCGCATCCGCTGAGCGCCGATCAAGTGACGGCGCTGAAAGCCAAGCTCAAGACCCGTGTTGGGCGCGATGTAGCGGTCGACATGAAAACCGATCCCGCGATTCTCGGCGGGCTGATCGTCAAGATCGGCAGCCAGATGATCGACGGGTCTATCCGCACGAAACTGAACACCCTCGCGCATGCGATGAAAGGCTGAGTTAGAACGATGGATATCCGCGCCGCCGAAATCTCCCGCGTCATCAAGGACCAGATCGCGTCCTTTGGCACGGAAGCCGAAGTCTCCGAGACCGGCCAAGTGCTGTCGGTGGGCGACGGTATCGCGCGCATCCACGGGCTGGATAACGTGCAGGCAGGGGAAATGGTCGCGTTCGCCAACGGCGTGCAGGGCATGGCGCTCAACCTCGAAGCCGACAATGTCGGCGTCGTGATTTTCGGGTCGGACTCGGAGATCAAGGAAGGCGATGTCGTCAAGCGTACCGGCACCATCGTCGATGTTCCCGTCGGCAAGGGGCTGCTGGGGCGCGTCGTCGACGGCCTCGGCAACCCCATCGACGGCAAGGGGCCGATCGTCAGTGACCAGCGGTCGCGCGTCGAAGTGAAGGCACCCGGCATCATTCCGCGCAAGTCGGTGCATGAGCCCGTGCAGACCGGCCTGAAGGCGCTCGACGCCCTCGTCCCCGTCGGTCGTGGCCAGCGCGAACTGATCATTGGCGACCGGCAAACGGGTAAAACCGCGGTCGCCATCGACACCTTCATCAACCAGAAGGCCGGCCACGCGCAGGACGACGAAAGCAAGAAGCTTTACTGCATCTATGTCGCCATCGGGCAGAAGCGCTCGACCGTCGCGCAGATCGTCCGCGCGCTCGAGGAAGCCGGCGCGATGGAATATTCGATCGTCGTTGCAGCAACCGCGTCGGAGCCTGCCCCGCTGCAGTTCCTCGCACCCTATACCGGTTGCGCGATGGGCGAATATTTCCGCGACAACGGCATGCACGCGCTGATCGTCTACGACGATCTGTCGAAACAGGCCGTCGCCTATCGCCAGATGTCGCTGCTGCTGCGCCGCCCGCCGGGCCGCGAAGCCTATCCCGGCGACGTGTTCTATCTGCACAGCCGCTTGCTCGAGCGTGCGGCGAAGCTGAACGACGCCAACGGCAATGGCTCGCTGACCGCGCTGCCGATCATCGAAACGCAGGCGGGCGACGTGTCCGCTTACATCCCGACCAACGTGATTTCGATCACCGACGGCCAGATCTTCCTCGAAACCGACCTGTTCTATCAGGGCGTGCGGCCTGCGATCAACGTGGGCCTCAGCGTGTCGCGCGTCGGCTCCGCCGCGCAGACCAAGGCGATGAAGAAGGTCAGCGGTTCGATCAAGCTCGAGCTCGCGCAGTACCGCGAAATGGCGGCGTTCGCGCAGTTCGGGTCGGACCTCGATGCCTCGACGCAAAAGCTGCTGAACCGTGGTGCGCGCCTGACCGAGCTGCTCAAGCAGAAGCAATTTGCGCCGATGCCGTTCGAGGAACAGACCGCGTCGATCTTCGCAGGCGTCAACGGCTATCTCGACAGCATTCCGGCGACCGATGTGACCCGTTACGAGGAAGCGATGCTGGCCGACCTCCGCGCGAACCACGCAGGCGTGCTGACGACGATCCGCGACACCAAGGACTTGGGCGACGACGCGAAATCGGGCCTGAAGTCGGCGCTCGACGCGTTCGCGAAGACGTTTGCTTAGCTTAACGAAAGTTTGGACACCACTTTGCGTCAACTTTTAAGCCTGTGCCTCTTTATGACGGCTTCAATCTCGCCTGCTTTGGCTTTTGCCAAGGCAAAGGTCGAGGCGGTCGTCATCGACGATGAGGCTGCAAAGTCCTGTAAGTTTATCGGAGTGGTGACTTCGGTCCGTTTGGGTATGAGCCCGAGCAAGCTCGTAAACGCAGGTCTGAGAGATGCCTACGGTAAAGCAGTCAAACAGGGTGGAAATGCGGTGGTGTTGAAAAGCGTAACACCACAAGGCTCGTTTATGAACGTCGTCGCCTCCGCCTATGCTTGCCCGGACAAATCGTTGCCTAGCTCTAACACAAGTTCGAACTGACCATGGCATCGCTTAAAGCCCTTAAAATGCGGATCGGCTCGGTGAAGTCGACGCAGAAGATCACCAAGGCGATGAAGATGGTCGCCGCTGCGAAGCTGCGCCGCGCGCAGGAAGCGGCGGTTGCCGGTCGTCCCTATGCCGAGCGTCTCGAAGCCGTGATGTCGTCGCTGGCCGCCAAGGTGACCGTCAGCGAAAGCAGCCCGAAGCTGCTCGCGGGCACCGGCAAGGATCAAGTTCACCTAATCGTCGTTGCAACGTCGGAGCGCGGCCTTGCGGGCGCGTTCAATACCAACATTGTCCGCGCCGCGCGTGCCAAGGCGGTCGAGCTGGAAAACGCGGGCAAAACGGTGAAGTTTTATCTCGCGGGCAAGAAGGGCCGCGTCCTGCGTCGCTTTTATCCCAAGCAGATTCTGCACGATCAGGAAGTTGGCCATATCAAGAATGTCGCCTTCACCGACGCGCAGATCGTGGCAAACGACCTGATCGCGCGGTTCGAGGCGGGCGAATACGACGTCGCGCACCTGTTCTTCGCCAAGTTCCGCTCGGCGCTGGTGCAGGAACCGACCGGCATCCAGATCATTCCGGTGCCGTTGGCAGCAGGTTCGGCTGTTTCGGGGACAGTTTCCGGCACCTCACTCTCGGACGGGAGTGCTGCTCCAAAAACTGTCCCCGAAACAGCCGGAGCAGCAGCCGCAGTCGACTACGAGCCGGACGAGGAAACCATTCTCGCCGACCTCCTCCCCCGCAACGTCGCGATCCAGATCTTCCGCGCGATGCTGGAAAACGCCGCGTCCGAACAGGGCAGCCGCATGACCGCAATGGACAATGCGACGCGCAACGCGGGCGACATGATCAACAAGCTGACCGTGCTATACAACCGCACCCGTCAGGCTGCGATTACGACCGAACTAATTGAGATCATCGCTGGGGCGGAGGCACTCTAGTGGATGCCAACGCTCGCGATCATCGACGGCATCAGCATCCTGATGTGGCCGAACGATCACAACCCGCCGCACTTCCACGTCCGGTTCGCGGGACGTCGGGGGAAGTTCGACATCGCGACGGGACGCATGATAGAAGGAACGCTCGACCGGAAGGCGATCAAGAAGGTTCAGTCGTGGACTATGTCAAACCAGGCTATGCTTTCACAGGCATGGAACGATTTGCGCCAGCAGACGATGACGACGAAATCGTGATGGTTGGTCGCGCGTTGCCTGACGCGGTGCATGTCGAAGTCGTTGCGCCGCTGACCCTGTTCGTGCGCTTCGACGACGGCGTCGAGGGGCGCGTCCGCTTCGAGGACTCTCACTTGAATGGGATATGGGCGAAGCTACGCGACCCCGCATATTTCAATCGGGTCGGTTTACAGCATGGCGCTGTCAGCTGGCCGAACGAAGAACCCGATATGTGCCCCGACACCATGCACGACGAAATCGTCAGGCACGGCGGCGAATGGGTTCTGAACTAAGCATCTGTAAGCAAGGAAGATCATGGCAACCGCAGCCCCCACCACAAAGAAGCCCGCCGCCAAGAAGGCCGCCGCCCCCAAGGCTGCGGCGACCGCATCCGCACCGGTGCAGACATCGAACAATGTCGGCGCGATCAGCCAGATCATCGGCGCGGTCGTCGATGTGACGTTCGAAGATCAGCTGCCCGCGATTCTCTCGGCGCTCGAGACATTCAACAACGGCAACCGTATCATCCTCGAAGTCGCACAGCATCTCGGCGAGAACACCGTCCGCACCATCGCGATGGACGCGACCGAGGGTCTGACCCGTGGCCAGCGCGTCACCGACACCGGTTCGCAGATCCGTATGCCGGTCGGCCCGATGACGCTCGGCCGCATCATGAACGTCATTGGTGAGCCTATCGACGAGCGCGGCCCCATCGGTGCCACGCAGACCGCGCCGATCCACGCCAAGGCGCCGGAGTTCGTCGATCAGTCGACCGAAAGCGCGATTCTGGTCACCGGGATCAAGGTCATCGACCTGCTCGCGCCCTATGCGCGCGGCGGCAAGATCGGCCTGTTCGGCGGCGCGGGCGTCGGCAAGACCGTGCTCATCCAGGAGCTAATCAACAACATCGCCAAGGGCCACGGCGGCGTGTCGGTATTC
>JANNVL010000108.1:0-2118 GCA_031408195.1 Sphingomonadales bacterium
GACCCAAGCGCACCCCGCTGGGCCTCGCCGCCGATTCGGGCGGCTTCCCGCTCTACAAGAACGGCGTCGTCGTCGGCGGCATCGGGGTGATGGCCGACGGAGTCTATGGGTTCGACCCCAACATCCTCGATGTCGATACCGACGCCGAAGAGTTCATCGCCCTTGCAGGTACCGTCGGCTTCGATGCCCCCGACACGATCCGCGCCGACCGGATCAGCGTCGATGGCACCACTTTGCGCTATAGCGATGCGACAGTTGCCGGGTTGCGGCGCACCAGCGTCCCGGCCTTTGCCAGCATCGGTGGTGCGCTTGCTCCTGTACGGGGCTATTCGGCAGGCACCATCATTGCCGGAGCCGCTTACGGTAGCGAAGCCTCCGGCGTCCGTCCCGCTACGACTGCCGAATTCGCCAACCGCGACGCCTTCATCCTGACCGACGGCGCAGGGGCGCCGCGATTCCCGGTCCGCGCGGGAACCGATGCGGGTGCGATGACAGCGGTAGAGTCGCGCGCGCTGCTCGAAGAAGCGTTCGCGATCATGAGCCGCGCGCGCGCGCAGATCCGTCGCCCGCTCGACAGCCGCGCGCAGGTGACGATCAGCCTCGTCGACACCAATGGCGCTGTGCTCGGCGTCGTCCGCTCGCCCGACGCGCCGGTCTTCGGCACCGATGTGTCGCTGCAAAAGGCGCGCACGGCGATGTTCTTCACGAACGCCAATGCTGGTGCGAATCTCGCCGCCGATCCGTCGTCGAGTGTCCGCGCTTATGGCGCAGCAATGCCGGGGTTCCTCGGCGATGGCGCTGCCCTCAGCGGCAAGTTCGCCTTTGGCGCGCGCAGCATCGGCAACATTGCGCGGCCCTATTTCCCCGATGGCGAAGTCAGCCGCCCGAACGGCCCGCTGTCGCCTGCCATCGCGCAGTTCAATCCGTTTGCGACCGGCCTGCAGACTGCACTGGTCGCGACCAATCTCGTCCAGCACCTGACCTTCGTCAACGGTGGCCTGACCGACACGCCGCAGCGGTGCAGCTTCATTCCCGACGCGAGCGCAGGCCAGAACCGCCTGCAAAACGGCATCCAGATTTTCCCCGGCGGCGTGCCGATCTACCGCGGCAATGTGCTGGTCGGCGGGTTGGGCGTGTCGGGCGACGGCATCGACCAAGACGATATGATCGCGTTTCTCGGTGCGTTCAACGGCGGCACCCGCGCCGGCGGCGGGCTTGGCAACGCCCCTGCCGCCGTCCGCGCGGACCAGATCGTTGTCGCGCTGTCGGGATCGCCGGGGGTGCGGCTGCGCTATATCGCCTGCCCGTTCGCGCCGTTCCTCGACACGGCGGAAAACAATGTCTGTCAGGGACGTTGAGGTGAGCCTCGACTATCTTGGTGCGGTGCTCAGCGTGTTGGCTGCCCAGTCCGCGAGCGCGCCGCCCGAGGAGCCGGTGCCGCCGCCGATGGCGACCGAGAAGGACATGAAGGCTCCCCCTCCTCTCGTCGGCCCGGACTCGACCCGGGCCAAGGCTTCTTCTGCCGAGCAGCCCCCCAAAGGCAGCCCAGCCCCGGATCAGGTCCGGGGCGACGGTGACGCCGATGGCGCGCTGATCGACGGTCGCCGCCGCCCGGGGTTTCGCAATCGCCTTCCCGACCGGTTGACGCAGGACAACCCCGGCGCGGTTCGCGCGCCGCCGCCCGAGGCTTTCCCGACGAGCGAGTTCCCGATCCCCGACCGCTACCGGCTGCTCAAAGCTTTTTGCCCCGAAGGCGGGTTGTTCACCGGCATCAACGCGGTGTGCCATTTGACGCGCGATCCCTATCACCAGAATGTCCTCAAGGGCGACCGCCCGCTGTGCCTGCCGACCGACGAGGAACAGCGCAGGCGCAAGGAAGCGGGCATCCCCCGTTGTGCGACGCCCCGTTTCCTCGGCCTCGACGAGGAGGACTGGTTCTTCGTCGGCACCGCGATCAGCGACACGGTGGTCGAGCCCCGCAGCTTCCCGACACCGCAGGGGGTGCAGACGACCGAACGCCCCGGCAGCCTCGACGTCTTCGGGCGCGCGGAATCGCTCGTCGTCTCGCAGACGTTCCTTGCCGGGTTTTCGCTGTTCAAGGGCTCGACCGCGTTCAAG
>JANNVL010000109.1:0-13454 GCA_031408195.1 Sphingomonadales bacterium
CCGGTCGCGCGCAGGTGCAGGGTGAAATAGCGCTGGCCCAGATGCCACTCGCCCCGCGCAATCGACGGTGAGTCTTTGCCTTGAACCTGCCCGCTTACTCGCCAGCAACCTTGCAAGCCGGTCATTACCGCAAGGCCGGGCGGTACGGTGTAGGCCGGCGTCGCCAGCATAAGCATCAACGTCAGCACCACCGTCTCCTATTCCGCCGCTATCGTCTCCAGATCCCCGAACCGGTAGGGCTTCAAGTCCTCCAGTATCTATACATCGAGGCGGCGGCGGGGCAATGACGCCCTTGTTCAACAAACGGCCGTTTGTTGATTGGTGGCTTCGCGAGCGGAGCCGGATCGCGCCTGCGGTGACACGTTGTTCAAAAAGCCATTCGGCAATCTACGTCCAGAGAACGGACAACGCCTAAGTGTCAAAACCGGTCGGTTGTGACACCATCGAGTGATCGACGCATTGTCGGGGGTTGCTGACAGTCCGGTCTTGGCCCAGCACACTGGCGTGCAGACAACCGTTCAGCTATCGAACCTGCCGAAATGACACTTCTTTCTGGCACCGCCACGCTCGAAACCGAGCGGCTGATTCTCCGCCGCTTGGATCACACTGATTTGGGGTATTTCGTCGGCATTCACGCCGACCCCGAAGTTGCCCGTTACATTGGAGCGGGCAACCCGCGACCGCAGGCCGAGACCGAACGATGGTTCCAAGACATTCAAGATAGCTATCGCAACGCCAACCTTGGCCAGTTGACGGTTATTCGGAAAAGCGACGGCGCCCGCATCGGTCGTTGCGGTTTAAGCGATGCCGTAATCGAAACGACCGCGACACCTGGCCAGCTGCGGAAGGGTTGGTTTTTTAGTGCACATGCCCCCGTCGACGTTGACGTCGAGAAGCTACCTGAGTTGGGATATACTTTTGGCAGGGACAATTGGGGCAAGGGCTACGCAACCGAGGCAGCACGGTCTGTCTATGAGTACGCACAAAGCCAATCGGCCTATCCGGCGATCATGTCTGTCATTCACGCTGGAAACTTGGGGTCGCGAGCGGTCGTGATGAAATTTGGAGTTAGATACATCGATGTCGTCGAGCTCGCCGGACGTCCGTTCGAGAGATATCACTGGCCGCTCTGAGCGGCTGCCAAATCCCCTTTGTACGTCTGCAATCTTGTCGAAAGAAGTCGATGAGACCCTCTAAGGCCTACCCCAACACCATCCAGGTCGGCGCATGGTCGCTGGCTTTCTCGCGGCCCCGATACTCGCGATCGACGCCTGCGTCGACTAGCCGGTCGGCGGCTTCGGGGGAGAGCATCAGATGGTCGATGCGGAACCCTGCGTCGCGCGGCCAGGCGTTCATCTGGTAGTCCCAGAATGTCCACATCTTCGCGGTCGGGTGGCGCGCCTTGAGCGCGTCGGTCCATCCTTGCGCGCATAGCCGCCGGAACGCGGCGCGGCTTTCGGGCTGGACCAGCGCATCGCCCTGAAGACCTGACGGCGACCAGATATCGGCCTCGGTCGGGACGACATTGTAATCGCCTGCCAGCACGACGGCGCGCTCCTCGGCCAGCAAGTCCGCTGCGCGCGCGTTCAGCCGGTCGAACCACGATAGTTTGTAATCGAACTTCGGCCCCGGCTGTGGATTGCCATTGGGCAGATAGATCGATGCGACGACCAAGCCATCGACTTCAGCTTCCAGATAGCGGGTGTGGAGGTCGTCGGGATCGTCCGGGAGCCCGCGCAGCCGCTCGATTGGGTCTGCGCCACGCGCCAGCACCGCGACACCGTTAAACCCCTTTTGCCCGTGCCAGATTGCGCCATAGCCCGCGTCGCGGATATCGCTTTCGGGAAAGGTCTCGTCGCTCGATTTGATTTCCTGAAGCACCGCAATGTCGGGCTTTTGCTCGTCGAGCCACTCGATCAGGCGCGGCAGCCGCGCCTTGATGCCGTTGACGTTATAGGTCGCGATTTTCACTAGATGGAAAAACTCGACCCGCAGCCGCAGCCGCTGGCGGCGTTCGGATTCGTGACGCGGAACGCCGCGCCGCCGAGCGATTCGACATAATCGACTTGCGCGCCCGCAATCAGGTCGAGGCTGACTGGATCGACGACCAACGACACCCCGTCGCGGGTCGCGACACTGTCGTCAGCATCGGGTGCATCGGCGAGGCCGAATTTATACTGGAATCCCGAGCAGCCCCCGCCTTCGACGGCGAGACGCAGCACCGCAGGTTTGCCCTGTTTTGCCGCGATGGTCGCCACACGGCGGGCGGCGGCTTCGGTAAGATCGACTGTCCTCATGGCGTAGAGATAGGCCCGCACGATGCAGGCGACAAGCTATTCGCCCTTGGGGCCACCCATTGCCACCTTGCCGCGCGACTGCATCGCCACGAGATAGCTCGCCGATTGCAAGAACGGCATCGGGTTCACCGCATGGCCGTCGAGCCGCACTTCGTAATGGAGATGCGAACCGGTCGAACGACCGGTCGAGCCCATCCGCGCAATCAGCTGGCCGCGCGTGACGCGGGTGCCCGGCTGGACCAGCATCGCCGACAAATGGCCATAGCGGGTCTGAATACCCTTGCCATGATCGAGTTCGACAAGATTGCCATAGCCGTTGGCCCATTGTGCGCGCCCGACAACACCATCGGCGGTTGCATAGATCGGCGTGCCGACCGGTCCCGAAATATCGACCCCAGCGTGCATAGCAGCGCCGCCACGGAACGGATCGCTACGGACACCGAAACCGCTGGTAAAGCTGACCGCATCGACCGGACGCAGCGACGGAATCGCAACGATGCCCTGCTGAAGCTGTTCGAGCCGCTTCCACGACTGGAACATCGCGCGGAAGGCAGGGTCGGGCTGGCCCTTGCCAGCGGGTGCATTGGACGAAGCGGTGGGCATCGGCTCATAGGGGCCACCCATCGCGCCTGCGACCTTGTGGAAGCGACCGGCGTCGATACCGAGCTTGCCGAGCGCCTGCGCCGTCGCCTGATAGCGGGCGTCATTGGCGGCAGCGAGACGGGTCGCCAGCATATTCTGCTTGCCCTCTGCCGAGGCGAGCGGCGCAAGCACCTTACCGATAACCGGCGTTTCAACCGGCACGCTGGCGGGCATGGCGGCAGGCATCGCGCCCTTGCCAGTCACGAGCGCGTCGAGCATCGCCTGACGCACTTCGAGCCGCCTGGCATGATCGGCGGCGGCGGTGCGGATTTTGGCCATTTCGGTCTGCATGGATGCAACCTGCGCGTCCATGCGCGCGACAGCGGCATCGCGCGACGCCGCAGCACTCACCGCACCCGCGATGGCAGGCACGCTGATCGCAAGCTGGGCCACCGACAACAACGCCAGCATCACTGTGGTGACACCGGCAGTGGCACCGGCAACCTGAACTTTGGCAGAAACATAAACGCGGCGCATGGTGCTGCCGTCATGGAAAAACAGATCGCGTGCCCGAAAACTTGTGCTGAATTTAGTGCGGAGCATGGACACAAAACTGTCCCGTCCGAAAAAGCGACCCAAATCCATCAAATCCCCCGCAACCGTTCTTAAGGGTAAACTGGAACAACTCGTTACCTATGGCGTTCTGCGGATAGCGACCCGTCATGCCTTCAGCTTCAGCGATGGAGGTGAACGAGACCACCATATCGTTCAACCGGTGCGCGTCGGGCCGAACCCGTCGCACGACGAGTCGATTGCATAAACGGAAATTTGCCGAGTCGCGGTCTGACTGCGCTGTCAGACTGTCGCCGCCGCGAGCACCGATTCGGCGTGTCCTGGCACTTTGACTTTGCGCCAGACCTGCCCGATTCGTCCCTCGGCATCGATCAGAAACGTGGCGCGTTCGATGCCCATATACTGCCGCCCATACATCGATTTTTCGACCCATACGCCGAACGCTTCGCATAAGCTGCCGTCGGTGTCGGCGGCGAGCGCCACCTTCAGATCGTATTTAGCGATGAACTTGGCGTGGCTCTTCACGCTGTCCTTTGACGCGCCGAGTACGGCGACCCCGGCGCGTTCGAACTCGGGCATCAGTGCGCTGAACGCCTTGGCTTCGTTGGTGCAGCCCGGCGTGTCGTCCTTGGGATAGAAATAGAGCACCAGCGGCTTGCCGCGGTACGCCGCGATGCTCGACCGGCTGCCGTCGGACAGGTCGAATGCAGCATCAGGGGCCATCGATCCAACGTCAGTCACGCGCGTTCTCCTGCTTCGGCCAATACGGCATTCCAGTGCCGCGAGACGCCCTGCCGCGCCGCGTCGAGTCGGGCAAGCAGGTCGGGCCAGTCCGATACTCCGCACGCCCGGGCGACAAGCGTCTGGCTTGCCGGGACCGGGGTGCCGAGATCGGGGGTCACCAGCCGCAATGTCACCAGCAAACGGGTCAGCAAATCATGCGCGTTGCAGAGTGCAGGCTCAACCAGCCCCGATGCCGCCAATGCCGCAATCGCAACGCGAAGATCAGGGGACAAACCTTCGCCGCTCGCCAGTTGCGCGAAATGCACGGCGAATTCCAGATCGACCAGACCGCCTTCCTCCAGTTTCACGTCGAACGGTCCGGCGGGCGGCTTGTGCATCGCGATGTCGCCGCGCATCTTGACGATATCGCGCAGTAGCACGGCGCGTTCACGCGGCAGTCGCAGGGTCGTCGCCACGATGTCTGCTACTTCGGCTCGCGCCGCTGCCGTCCCATAAACCGGCCGCGCGCGCGCCAGCGCCATATGCTCCCACGTCCACGCCGATTCGCGCTGGTAGCGGGCAAATGAGTCGACCGATGTCACCAGCGGTCCCTGTGCACCCGACGGGCGCAGCCGCGTGTCGATCTCGTACAGCCCGCCCGCCGCCGTCGGCACCGACAATGCCGCGGTCAACCGCTGGCCCAGCCGGTTAAAATAATGCGTGGCCCCGAGCGGACGCGCGCCTTCGGATTCGCCCGCAAAATCGCCGGTGAACAGATAGACCAGATCGAGGTCGGAGCCATGGGTGAGAAGCCCGCCGCCCATCCTTCCGAGCGCCAGAATGACAAGTTCGCACCCGGCGACCCGGCCATGAGCGGCTTCGAAATCGCCAATAATGCGATCGGTAACCGCAACAATTGCCGCCTCGGCCACGCGCCCATAACCGGCAGCGACATCGATGGGGTCGCCAGTTCCCTCGACGATCTGTGTGCCCAGCGCAAAACGATACTCGCCGACGATATGGCGAACCCGGTCGAGCAGCGCTTCGGTATTGGTTGTGCTGCGTCCCGCCATTTCGGCGACCAGCGCTACGGTATCGGGCACTGGACCCAGTGCCGTCCGGTCGATGAGCCGGTCGATCAGCGCTGGCTGCCTAGCCAGTGCATCGGCCAGCGTCGGTGCATGGCTGAGGATATCGACGAGCAGCGCGCGCACCGCCGGTTGCGCGTCGAGCAGGCGGAACAGATTGACCCCGCTCGACAGCCGCCCGAGCAAGCTGTCGAGCCGCACCAGCGCTGCATCGGGATCGGGCGCTTTCGCCAGATCGGCCAGAATGTCGGGCAGCAAGGCCTCGAACGCGGCCACTGCTGCGGGGCTACGGATTGCGCGCACGCCCCCCGAACGCCATCGCTCGATCCGCGCCGCAGCCGCCGCTGGATCGACAAATCCGGATAAAATGTCCCGGCCGGATTGCGCCGATGTGTCCTCCTCATCCTCGCCCTTGTCGAGCGCATCATAGGCGGCACCCACCGCTGCGACTGGCGCGCGCAGCAGGTCGAGCAAGTCATCGCCGCCGGTAAGCCCGTGCAACCGCGCCACCGCGTCGAGCGCGGCCTGATCCACGGGCAGGCTATGCGTCTGGCGGTCGTCGATCATTTGCAACCGGTGCTCGATGGTTCGGTAGAGGCTATAGGCATTGCCGAGCATAACCGCGTCGTCATCCCCGATCCAGCCTGCCGCCGCGAGCGCCGCCAGTGCAGGCAGTGTTGCCCCGGCGCGCAATGCAGGGGTGCGTCCGCCGTGGATGAGCTGGTGGATTTGCGCGTAGAATTCGACTTCGCGGATGCCGCCGCGCCCGCGCTTCAGGTCGTAACCGGGACCGAAGACCTGCCCCTTGTGATGGCTGCGGATCGACCGCGTTAGCGCGCGGAGATCGCCGATTGCGCCAAAATCGAGGCTGCGCCGCCACACGAATGGCTGGATCGTATCGAGAAACTGCTGCCCCAATGCGACATCGCCCGCTGCTGCCCGCGCACGGATGAACGCCGCGCGTTCCCACGCCAGCGCGCTCGATTCATAATGGGCAATGGCGGCATCGACCGGCAGCGCAATCGGTGTCGCTTCCGACGCCGGACGCAGGCGCAGATCGACGCGGAAGACAAAGCCGTTGCCGTCGCGCGTCTGCAATAGATCGACCACGCGCCGGACAATTCTGACCGCGGCTTCGGCAGGTTCCTCGCGCGACCTTCGCGGCAGCGTTTCGGGGTCATAGATAAAGATCGGATCGATATCGGAGCTGTAGTTGAGTTCGCGGCTGCCGTGCTTGCCGAGTGCGATCACCGCCAGTCCCTGCACTGACGCGCCGGGAACATGCCCGCCGATGGCCTCGGCAATCGCCATATCGAGCGCGGTATCGGCAAAATCGCTGAGTTCACCGACCAGCCGTTCGAGCGGCCATAGCCCTGCCAGATCAGCGAGTGCGACGACCAGCATGGTCCTTGCCCGCATGACCCGCAACTGCCGCGCGACATCGCCGTCCGGCGGGGTCAATGCCAGCGTTCGCGCAGCTTCGACGTTCGCTATAGCCGCAACAATTTCGGGATGCTGTTCGATCAACTGCCGGAGAAACGGGGCATTTTCCACCGCGCGGGTCACTGCCGAAACAATTGCTCCGGCACCCGGCGACCCATCAGAATGCGACAATCTATCCCTCCAAAGGGAAACTTCGCCCGACGACGCGCGTTAGCTGACTATGGAACCGGTGATCATCCCCGACAAGCTACTGCCGCACGCTCTGGCACCAATTGCCATTCCCGCACCCCGCGCGAGCGACGGTGCGGGCAGCGCGCTCCGCCGCGCGTTTGCGGCACCGGGTACCTTGCCGGAAGACATCGCTCATCTGTTGCGCGCCTTGGACGCGATCCCTAGACGTCGCGCTGGCTGAGACTTTCGACTTCGGCCATGATCGTGTCGAGCGCACTTTCCGGCCCTCGGTCGTAGCTGGCGCGTGGCTCCAGCGTATTGTTGTTCATCAAGGCTTCCAGCGCGACACGGCCGCGCGCGACGCGGCTTTTGATCGTGCCCACCGCCACACCACAGATTTCGGCGGCTTCTTCATAGGCAAAGCCGCCTGCCCCGACGAGAATCAAGGCTTCGCGCTGCGACTGCGGCAAATGCTGGAGCGCACGCTGGACATCGCCGAGCTCGACCTGCCGGTCCTGGCCTGCCGGTGCGGCAAGCAAGCGGTCGGCCGTCAGATCGTCCCATTCGCCGGTAAACCGCGAACGCCGCATCTGCGACAGGAACAGGTTGCGAAGGATGATGAACGTCCAGGCACGCATGTTGGTGCCCGCCTGGAACCGCGCGCGCGCGGCCCAGGCCTTCATCAGCGTTTCCTGAACCAGATCGTCGGCGAGATCGCGGTTTCCCGACAGCGAACGCCCGAACGCGCGCAACTGCGGAATGACGAGGCCCAGTTCGGCGCGAAACTCGTCGTCCGACAGCGCAATGCGTTCGGCATCGCGGTCGAAGCCCGTATCGGGCCTCTGCGACTGCATGATCAACCCATCCAGCCCATGGCGACGACGGTGGCCAGCAACGCGACGACCAGCAGCATCGATCCACCGAGGACATAACGCATGACCCCTGGGCCGGTGCCTGCCCGCGCCTCGGTGGCAGTTTCGTGGATAGGTTTGTCGTCGTTCATCTTTTGCTCCCGAATACCGGGATAACGCCGCGCCCGTACAACCGGTTCCATCACGCAACCGGAACGGTCGCCTCGTCGAAAAATAGAGCCTGCGCGATTGCCGCCTTCACGGTCGGACGCTGGAACGGTTTGGTGATAAGGAACGTCGGTTCGGGCCGCTCACCGGTCAGCAGACGCTCCGGAAAAGCAGTAATGAAAATCACCGGCACCGGAAATTCGTTCAGGATGTCGCGGACGGCATCGATGCCCGAACTATTGTCAGCAAGCTGAATGTCAGCGAGGACAAGCCCGGGTTTGGTGGATTTTGCCATTGCCACCGCTTCGTCGGCAGTCACAGCGATGCCAGCGACTTCATGGCCGAGGTCGCGCACGATCGTTTCGAGGTCCATGGCGATCATCGGCTCGTCTTCGATGATAAGCACGGTCGCGCGGGTCTGTGATTCAATATCGGAGAGAGCCTCGGCGACAAGCGCATCGACTTCGTCGCGGTCGCAGTCGATCAGATAGCCGGTGTCGTCAGCCGTAAAACCCTCCATGGCGGTCAGCAGCAAGGCCTGACGTGATCGCGGCGTCATCCGCGACAGTCGTGCGCGGGCAACGGCGCTCCGGTCGCCTTGACCGTCATCGTCATCGCCGAGATCGACGGCGGCGGACGCCCAGATGACCTGGAATGTGCGGTATAGCCCCAGACGGGCATCGACGTCGGTTGGAAACTCGTCCGGCGCGGCAACGATTGCCTCAAGCGTGGCGCGAACATAGGCGTCGCCCTGCGCTTGGTTGCCGGTCAGCGCACGGGCATAGCGGCGCACAAATGGGAGGTGGGGAGCAAGTTGTTGACCCAGGCTCATAATCGAAATCGTCCTTTGCGCGTAATGTCCGCTTGTGTCGGACAGGCACCGGTCATTGCAACCCCTATCGCCCCGAAATCCCCCGGACCGTTACGGATACGAAATTCCCGCCGGGGTATGGAACCAACGAGCGACATTTTAGTTTCATGGCACACGGTATTGAATCCTGTGCCGTCAGGCATGTGTTGCAATTGACGATGAATGCCGGAACTGTGTTGCATATTGCTGATCCGGCTTTCGGTCGGCAGTCTGAGTTTTTTGGGGGAAAAGTGATCGAGCCGAAAGGACAGACTGCGCTGGACAAGGCTAGCCTCACTGCCGGTGCGCGTGCCCCGTTGGAGAGCGACACAGCGGCACAGCCACCGAAATCGGGTTCGAACGATGTCGGAGCGGCCCTTCGCAATGCGTTCCGCGCCACGGTCGATGAGGACATCCCGGCGGAAATGCTCGATCTGCTGCGGCGGCTGGACTGATCGCCAGAGTCATGCGCCCCGTCGGTCGGCGCGGATGGACCGCATGGTTTGCGCGGCTTTCGACGAGCCAAAAGCTTATCCTTCTTCTTACTTTGGCGCTGATGCCGCTCGGTGCCATCGCGCTGATCGCCTCACTGTCGTCGGCGCGCACGGCGGACACCAAACGCCGCGCCGATTTGCAGGTTGCTGCCACGGAAGCGGCGCGTAAACTCGGCGCGGAATTAACTTCGGACATCCTTGCGCTCCGCGCCGCGGCCACGGCACTCGAGACGTCGACCGATGCCCGCCAGCCCTGTGCACGCCTAAATGCGCTGTTGCCAACCAATCCGATGCGACAGATTCCTGCGGCGCTTTACGGCCCAGGCAGTTCGGCATTGTGCGCCAGTCCCAGCCTCGACGGCCCGCGCCCGTCGATGCCGCTGTACGAACAGGGGCCGGTCATCCGGCGGTCGGGCGACCGGCTCGACATCATCGTTGCGTCGCGCGGCGGCGGCAATGTTGCGGTGGCGAGGTATACCACGATGGCGCTGGCGCAGTTTGCCCGACCCAGCGGCTTTACCCTGCCGTACCGGCTGTCCATCGACGCCGATGGCGGCATGATCGATATCATCGACGCTGCCGACGACGGCCTGCTCGAGCGCACCGAATCGACTACGGTGCCGGTCGGCATCGGCAATTTGCAGCTCGGCATGACGGTCCGGGCCGCGCCCTTCGGCGCGGTCGAGGCATTGCTGGCGTTCCTGCCGTTACTGATGTGGGCCGCAGCGGTCTGCGTGGGCTATTATGTCGTCGACCGGTTTCTGGTCCGGCCGCTGAAAGGGTTGCGCGCCGCCGTGGGCAGTTATGAACCAGGCTCGTCGCGTCTTACCCTTTCCGAAACGCCCGCAACCGAGATCCGCGACCTCGAATCGAGCTTCACCGGTTTCGCTGACCGGCTGGCCGAGCGCGAACGCGATCTCGAAACAGCACTGGCGGATCAGGTCAAGCTGACGCGCGAAGTCCACCACCGGGTCAAGAACAACCTGCAGGTCATTGCCAGCCTCATCAGCCTGCACGCCCGCGGGAGCACGATGGCCGAGGCACAGGCAGCCTATGCCGCGATCCAGCGCCGCGTCGATGCGCTCGCCATCGTCCACCGCAACCATTATGCCGAACTCGAGCGCAATCTGGGTATCGACGTGCGTACGCTGGTCAGCGAGCTCGTCGCCAATTTTCGCGCCAATGCCGGACAAAGTGGCGCGGCACCGGTCGTGACTGTTGCAGCACCCGCGCTGACCGTGTCGCAGGATATCGCAACGCCGCTGGCCTTTTTGTTCACCGAAATTACCGAAATGGCGCTGTTTGCCGATGCCAATGCGCCGATTGCCATCGCAGTCACCGAAAACGAAGGCGGCGGCACGGCGTGCATGTCGGTCACCGCCACATCGCTGGCGCGGCGCACGACAGCGGCAACCGATCCGTCGCTTCGTATCGTCGATGCGCTGGCACGGCAACTAAGGTCGCCGCTCGACTATGATGCGGAAACCGGTCGTTACGCGATTTGCTTCGCGCTGATCGACGTCGCGCTGCTCGACTGAAAGTTTTTTTCGTAACGCGGGAACCCGACGTCGAGTCGGTCGTTTTCCAAGGCGGACGACGACCTTTTGCCCCCCCGCTTTCGTCGTCCCAGTCACGGGTCCGGACCGTCGCACTCTCCCCCCCGAAGTGCGGTGGTCCGGACCCAATTTTTTGGGGGTCAGGCGATGACTTCGCGTTTGCGGCGCGCGCGTTCGGTGAACCAGATCGCGATCAGTGTCAGCTCGTACAAAATGCACAGCGGAATCGCGAGCAGCAGCATCGACCCGATGTCTGGCGGGGTCAGCACCATGGCGATGCCGAACGCCCCGACAATCGCATAGCGGCGAGACGCGATAAGCTGAGCGCGCGTAACAATCCCTGCTGCTTCGAGCAGCATCAACAGCACTGGCAACAGGAACGAAAAGCCAAAGCCGAACAGGAATTGCATCACGAAGCTAAGGTAATTGCCGACAGCGGGCAGAGCCTCCTGCTGGATTCCGCCGACCATCCCCTGAAAATTAGCGCCCAGCAGAAATTTGAGCGCGAGCGGGATGGCCACAAAATAAGCAAGGCTCGCACCCATTGTGAACAGCGCCGGCGTCGCAAACAGGAACGGCATGACCGCACGCTTTTCCTTTTTGTACAGGCCCGGCGCAATGAACAGCCACAGCTGGTTGGCGAGGATGGGAAACGACACCATCAGTGCGGCGAAGAAGGCGACCTTCAGTTCGACGAAGAAAGCCTCGAAAATCTGGGTGTAAATCAGCTTGTTCTGACCTGCGACGAGGAGCGGCTGGACCAGCACCGCAAAGATATCGCGCGCGAAATAAAAGCACACGCAGAACGCAACCGCGACCGCCGCAAAACTCCACAACAAGCGGCGGCGTAGTTCGATCAAATGATCGAGCAGCGGTGCTTTCGAGGCATCGATATCGGGATCGGCGTCGCTCATGCGGGCTTTTCTTCGGTCGATGCCGGTGCCGGGGTAGAAGGCGCGTCGGCGATGGTTTCGGCGTCTGGCGTCGCGGCCGGCGTCGAGAAATCGGTCAGCGCGCTATGCTCGGCCATGATCCGGGCATTTTCCGCTTTCCACTTTTTCTCCATTTCCTCGAGCTCGGCCTCGCGGACCATCGCATCGAAGCCGCTGCGGAACTGGCTCGCCATCCCGCGCGCCTTGCCGACGAAGCGCCCGACGACGCGCATGGCTTTGGGCAGATCTTTCGGCCCGATAACGATCAACGCCACCAGCGCGAACAGGATGAATTCGGACGTCCCGATGTCGAACATGAATGACGTCGTTCCCTAGAACAGGCGTGTCGCGCAGCCGGCGAGGCTTACACGTCTTTGGTTGTTGCAGTCGCCTTCTGCGCTTCGTGCTCGGCAATGATGTCGGCTGCGGTCTTACCCTCGATCAGGGTCGCGGGCTTGGCAGGGGTCGCCGCATTGGCCGAGTCATCTTCGGCCATGCCCTTTTTGAAGTTCTTCACGCCCTTGGCGACGTCGCCCATCATCGACGAGAATCGCCCGCCGCCGAGCAGCAGAATCGCGATCACGGCAAAAATCAGGATATGCGGTAACGAGAGGCCCATCGATCCAACTCCGTGAGTGTCAGTGCTATCTAGTCGCTCTCGTCGGCGCTTTCCAGTTCCGTCTCGTTTATCTCGACATCCCAGTCGTCGCCCATCGCGTCGAGCAGCCCTGCTGCGCGCAAATCGTCGATACCCGGCAAGTCGCGGCGGTCGGCCAACCCGAAATGCGACAGAAAATCGGGGGTCGTCGCATAGGTCAACGGGCGGCCGGGCAATTGCCTTCGCCCTGCAGGCGCAATCCAGCCAGCCTCGATCAGAACATCGAGCGTGCCGCGCGAAATCTGGACCCCGCGAATCGCCTCGATCTCGGCGCGGCTGACCGGCTCATGATAGGCGATGATCGCCAGTGTCTCGACGCCCGCACGGCTGAGACGGCGTGCCGATTCGCGGGTTTCGCGGAGCAGATGGGCCAAGTCAGCCGCCGTCTGGAAATGCCAGCGCCCGCCGCGATCGACCAGTTCGATGCCGTGTCCGGCGTGGCGCGCTGCAATGTCGGCGAGTGCGCGACTGACGTCTGCGACGCCCAGCCGCCGCGCGATGTCGTCCGTCGCCAGCGGTACTTCACTGGCAAACAGCAGCGCCTCGACCGCGCGCATCAGATCGTCCGGTCCTGTCATGCCGCTTTCACCAACAGCGGCCCGAATGCCTCGTCCTGCCGGAAATCGAGTGTCCCGCGCCGCGCCAGTTCGAGCATTGCCACCACCGTCGAGGCGAGCGCCGAGCGGCGGTAGTCCGGATCGCTATCTTGGGGCATAAACGTCGCAATTGCCGTCCAATCGCGCATCCGGCCGACCAGCGCCTCTATGCGCGTGATTGCCGCCTCCAGCGTCATCACCGGACGGCGCGAAATCTGGTGCAAGACCGGCGCACTGCGCGCCTGCACCCGCCCGTATGCGGCGATCAGATCATAGAGGCTCGCCTGCCACAGCACATGCCGGTCGGTCGCCAGCCCTTCTGGACACCCGCGCATAAACACGTCGCGGTCGAGCCGGTCACGCGCCATCAACCGCGCACCGCTGTCGCGCATCGCGTCGAGCCGCATCAGCCGCTGTTGCAGCCGCCACGCCAGTTCTTCGGGCGATGGGTCGGCCTGCTCCGCCTTGGGCA
>JANNVL010000110.1:0-50880 GCA_031408195.1 Sphingomonadales bacterium
GCCCTTGGTCTCGTACGGCATGACCATCACATCGGCGTCGGCAAAGCCCACTTTCTTGAATTCGCCAGCGAGGTAGGTCGCCATCTCGGGCACCTTGCCCCGCCCGAGCACCGTCGGCGTGTCGATGACCGTGCGGAACATGTCCTTGGTCGCGGCGCTGTCGGCGGGCGACATGACGGGGGCTGCGGCAAAGGCGGGCGTGGTGACGAACGCTGCCGTCAGCAGCAATGCGGATTTGAACATCTCTGAAATCTCCCTGATGCCCCACACGCTAACCTATCCGTGCCCTTCCGCAAGATATTGTGCCGATTGCATTTCCATGAGCCGCGACACGGTGCGGTCGAACTCGAAACGCCCGTCGCCTTCGGGATAAAGCGCGGCGGGTTCGGCGTCCGCCGTCGCGATCAGCTTGACCTTGTGCTCGTACAGCCCGTCGATCAGCGTCACGAAGCGCGCGGCTTCATTGCGATTCTCCGGCCCGAGCTTGGGAATACCGACGACAAAGACGCTGTGATAGCGACGCGCGACGGCGAGGTAATCGCTCGACCCGCGCGCCTCGCCGCACAGTCGCTTGAAGCTGAACACAGCGACGCCCTTCAGGCTCTTGGGCACATGAAGCGTCCGCCCACCGCCCAGCTCGATCTCCGCCGTCGGCACATGCACCGCGTCTTCGGGCGGATAATCGGTCAACTGGAAGAACGCCTGCCGCACAGCCGCCGTGGCCTCCGCTCCATTGGGGACATGCCAAGTCTTCACGCCCGCAAGCCGCTCCATCCTGTAATCGGTCGGCCCATTGAGCGCGACAACGTCGAGGCGCTGGCCGATGAGGTCGATGAAGGGGAGGAAATGCTCGCGGTTGAGACCGTCCTTATACAAGTCGGTCGGCGCGCGGTTCGAGGTCGTAACAACAGTCGTTCCCGCCGCGATCAGGCCGGTGAACAGCCGCGACATAATCATCGCATCGGCGCTGTTATTGACGACCATCTCGTCGAAGGCGAGGCAACGCGCCTCGTCGGCCAGCGCCGCGACGACGGGCGCAATCGGGTCGCCCGCCTCCTTGCGCCGCTCATCGCGCAGACGGTCATGCACTTCGAGCATAAACTCGTGGAAATGGACGCGGCGCTTGCGGCGAATGTCGAGGCAGTCGAAGAACAGGTCCATCAGCATCGACTTGCCGCGCCCGACCCCGCCCCACAAATAAAGCCCACGCGGTGGCGGCGCTTTCGCCTTGCCCAGCCGCCACAGGATCGATCCGCGCGGGGGCATGGCTTCGAGGTCGGACTGGAGTTTATCGAGGCGCGCCGCAGCCTCGGCCTGGGTCGCGTCGGGGCGGAGTTCGCCTGCAGTAACGAGGGCGTAATAGCGGTCGAGGACTTTCATCCGGGCAACACCAGCGCCGCAGGCAAAAGAAGAAATGTTTCACGCGAAGGCGCGAAGGCGCGAAGGGAGTGGTCTTCTTCGCGCCTTCGCGCCTTCGCGTGAAAACCACTTCTTTCTGCCTGCGGCGCTGTCACCCCTCTTTGATCCCGGTCCCGACACCCTTTCGCACTGTCCCTGAAAACGCCGCCAGTCGCGCGTCGCCCTGTACCACCAGACCGCGCATGAAGATCAGTCGCCGGGTTTCGCGCAGCACATCGACCTCGGCATCGAGATACACATCGGGCCGCCCGGTGCCGATGAACTGGAAACTCATATCGAGTGTGACCGCGCTCCCGGCTTCGATAATGCCGAGCATCCGCGCGGCGGCGAACAGCGCGACATCGGCAAAGCCCATCGTCGTGCCGCCGTGGATCGAATCCTGCAAATTGGTGTGTTGCCGGAGCGGCAACATCCGCACCCGCGCGCCTTCGCCTTCGCGGCGGACAAGGAGCGGCCCGAGAAAAGCATTGTAGCGCGTCGCGTCGCGCAGCCGCCAGCTCGACCAGCCGGGATGGTCGGGGTCTTCGCCGAAAGTGAAAGCGGATTCGTCGGACACGCGGTCAGATGACCCGCTCGACCACCATCTTCTTCACTTCGGCGATGGCCTTAGCCGGGTTTAGACCCTTGGGACACACGTTCGCGCAGTTCATGATCGTGTGGCAGCGATAGAGGCGGAACGGATCCTCGAGTTCGTCGAGCCGCTCGCCAGTCATCTCGTCCCGGCTGTCGGCGAGCCAGCGATAGGCCTGCAACAGGATCGCAGGGCCGAGGAACTTGTCGCTGTTCCACCAATAGGATGGGCACGACGTCGAGCAACACGCGCACAATATGCATTCGTACAGGCCGTCGATTTTCGCGCGGTCTTCTGGCGACTGCAGCCGCTCCTTGCCGCTGGGCGTCGGTGTCTTGGTCTTCAGCCACGGCTCGATCGAGGCATATTGCGCGTAGAAATGGGTGAAATCGGGAACCAGATCCTTGATGACGTCCATGTGCGGGAGGGGGGTGATCTTCACCTCGCCCTTCACGTCCTCGATTGCCTTGGTGCAAGCGAGCGTGTTGGTGCCGTCGATGTTCATCGAGCACGACCCGCAAATCCCCTCGCGGCACGAGCGGCGGAAGGTCAGCGACGAATCCTGCTCGCCCTTGATCTTGATCAGCGCGTCGAGAACCATCGGGCCGGTCTGGTCGAGGTCGATTTCGAAACTGTCGTAGCGCGGGTTTTCGCCGCTATCGGGATCATAGCGATAGATTTTGAACGATTTGGTCCGTTTCGCGCCCGCAACCGCCTTGTGAACGCGGCCCTTGCCGCTGATCTTCGAGTTCTTGGGGAGCAGAAATTCGGCCATTGGTTCGGGTGTCCTTGGGTGACACTCCCCATTTGCGCTGTGCGCGCCCGAGTGCAAGCCCCCTACCCTGCATTCCTGCGCGCGCGAGAAAAAAGGCCGGATAATAATTTCACATAATCCCGCTTGAAACTATTTTGCCGCGTCCCATCTTTCGGGTCCGGATGCCGCTTACGGGTCCGGATACCAACCCAGTCGCTTTGAAAGGACTAAACCATGCGTACCAATTTCGACTTTACCCCCTATCGCCGCAGCACCGTCGGCTTCGACAATCTGTTCGACCTGCTCGAAACCTCGACGCGGGCGGCCACCGTCGACAACTACCCGCCTTTCGACATCGAGCGATCAGGCGACGACAGCTACCGCATCACCATCGCCGTTGCCGGTTTCAAGGCCGACGAGATCGAGATGGTCGCGCAGGCGAACAAGCTGGTCGTGACCGGCAAAAAGGCCGAAGTCGCGGGCGACGACGCCCGTCAGTTCGTCCACCGCGGCATTGCGACCCGCGCGTTCGAGCGCCGCTTCGAGCTGGCCGATTATGTCCAGGTATCGGGCGCGAACCTCGACAACGGTCTGCTGACCATCGACCTCGTCCGCGAGGTTCCCGAGGCGATGCGCCCGCGCAAGATCGCCATCGGCGGCCAGACGCCAGTGCTTGAGGTTGCCAAGGCTGCCTAAGCGGTAACCTGGGGAGGGGGCGTTGCCTCCTCCCCTCTCCGCGCGCCCCAATCGAGGTGGCGCGTGACATACATCACCGCTGCCAGTGCCGCGAACAGCATCAGCGAGCCGATGAGCAGCGAATAAGCCTCCAGGCTCAGCAGAATATAGAGCACTGCATAAAGCGCGGTCAGCAAGCCCGCGATATAGCCCGCGCGCCGCCAGCTTTTGAGCACCGCCGCCGAATATGCCGTGATGAGGCCGATGATCCCCGCACTCGCCACCAGATAGGCAAAGGTGAATCCGGTCACCTCCGAAAACGCGAGCAGCAGCACGAAAAACAGCACCAGCGCGACGCCGACGAGCAGATATTCGACCGTCGATACCCGCACCCCGCCGATGACGTCGAACATCAGGAACGCGAGGAAGGTGAAGCCGATGAACAGAAAACCGTATTTGGTCGCGCGGTTGACCTGATCGTAGAGATCGACCGGCTGCACCAAGGTCACGCGCGCATCGTATTTGCCGGGATCGATGTTGAGTTCGCCCCGCGCGGGGCCGCCCTCGTTAGTGCGATCCACGGCCTTGGCATCCTCGGTCGCAATCAGCGATTGGCCGAGCGCGAGATTACCGATGCGGTAGGTCGCGCTGAACCCCTTGTCGTCGATGCGGCGTTCTGCGGGCAGGAAGCCGCCCTGAAAACTGGGCGACGGCCATGACGACGTGGCAGTCCACACCGTATCACCTGCGCGAGGGGACAGGGTCAGCCAGCCATTACCGCGAAAATCGAAAGCAAAATCGGTCGTCATCGCTTTTCCGCGCAGCTCACTGGCGTCCAGCCAAGCATAAAAGCCCGCGCCGCCCGTCGTCGGCAGGCCGTTGCCCGGTTGCAGGACGAGCGGGCGTGCATCGACCGCCACGCGCGGGCTGCCGACCAGACCGCGCGCGTCGCTAACTCCGAAGCGCAATTCGGCACGGTCAAGCGCCATCGCGCCGCCATCGACGCCGAAGCGCCCGAGATCGGCGGGCATCGCAAAGCGGGCCTGCCCCTTGACCGCCGCTTGATAGACGACGGCTTCGTAGATCGAGCGCTGCCTTTTGTCGGGCTTCATCGCGGTGTCGATCTTGACTGTCTCAGGGGCAAGGGTCAGCTCGCGCCACACGCTCTTGGTGCGGGTGACCTGCTTGCCGCCCTCTTCGACGGTCTCGGTGGTCTGCCCAAGATAAGGAATGACGAGCAGTGGTCCCGCAATCGTCTGCGGCCCGCCCCAGCCTTCGGCAATCGAGGCGCGCGCGGTTTCGGACTGCGACTGCCGGTCGTAAACCAGCGCCCACACCGTCGCGAGCGGCACCGCCAGCAACAGGCCGACCAAGACCGCGAGGCCGAGCTTAGCCCCCGGCGACCGCTCGCCGCCTTTGCTGCGGAAAACGGGCGTTGCCGGGGGCAGTGCCATCCTACATCAGACCTAGTTGTTTGGCGGCAAAGATCAGCACGAGACCGCCGATGACCGACATGATGAACCCTGCCGGTGTCGGCTTCATCATATCCTTTTCCTTGGTGAACATGCCGCCGATGAACCCGCCGACGAACGATCCGAGGATGCCGACAACGATTGCGCCGATCCAGCCGAGCCCCTGCGCGCCCGGATAAAGCCACAGCGAAATCGCACCCGTGATAAGTCCGATAATGATCCAGCCAATGATATTCATCATGACGCAAATTCTCCCTGAGTGCGTGATGACCGCAGACTGACGCCGGTGTGTTGCGTTGGCAAGTCGCGGCATCGGACCACACATCAAAGATGGTGGAAGATTGTAAACGTCCCTCTGTGGAACACCTCCGAACAGAGGGGCGAAATCCTTGGGGGTTTACGCTAAGGGCGCGCTTCGATGTCAATCGGGCCACGTCTTTCCGCGCACCAGCGCTTTGCAGTGCGTGCCCGCGCGCGGGCGGCACGGCGCGCGCGGCGGCTGCGGATCGGCGCGCTCCTGCTGCTGCCGTTCGCCCTGTTGTCGTGCGTCGGCGATGGCGGCGCGGCGCGAGTCGCCAGCGCACCTACAGCTCCCGCAGCGGCACCGGTCAGCTATGCCAATGTGCCCGTCATCGCCACGACTCCGGTCGCGCCAATGGACGATCTCGCGCCCGTCGAAGCCCTGCCCGCGCCCGTCACTGGTCCGTCGTTCCTCGCCGGTCTCGGCCAGCGCGACAGGATGCGCGCGACTTTGTGCCTCGCCAGCGCGATCTATTACGAAGCCGCAACCGAACCCGACGAAGGGCAGCGCGCCGTCGCGCAGGTCGTGCTCAACCGCGTCCGCCACCGCGAATGGCCGCAGACGGTATGCGGCGTCGTTTATCAGGGGTCGGACAGGCCTGGCTGCCAGTTCAGCTTTGCCTGCGACGGTGCCATGGCACGCGGCCCGATGCTCGCGGCATGGATCCGCGCGCGCCGCGTCGCCGAACGCGCGCTGGCGGGCGAAACCTATGCGCCGGTCGGCAGTTCGACATTCTATCACACGATGCAGGTCGCGCCCGCCTGGGGCCGCCGCATGACGCCGGTCGCCATCGTCGGGGCACATATCTTTTACCGGATGCCAAGCGACGCGGCGAGCGCCGATACGCTGCCGATGCTCTATGCAGGACGCGAACCGCACCCCGGCCCGCTGCCCCGCGTCGCCCCGCCCGCACAATTGATGGCGGTCGGTGTGCCGATACCGACGCCAGTCATGTCGATCATGGTCGTCGGTGTGCCTGTCGCCGCTCCGAAGGTAGCCTCTGTCAAATACAGCGCCGTCCCGCCGAGCCGCGACAGCCGTTATGTGGCAGGGGCGCTTCCCGACTCCACGATCCGCGAGGAATTCCGCGACAGCGGACAGTGGATCGCGCGCTAAGCTACTTCAACGACCCTGTCGCCGGTGTCCCGACCGGCGCGGTGGCGGGCGGCAAGTTGCGCTCCAGCGCCCCGAGCCAGCTTTCCGCCTTCGCCCCGATATAGCTTTGCGGCTGCGAGGGTTGCAGCTGCCCTTGCGCTTCCCATTCGGCGACCGACATCGTCGCTTCTGCTGCGGCCTTGGCCAGCCCTTGCGGCTTGCGGAGCGCGCGGTTGACCAGCGCATCGCCGAAGAACGTCCAGTCGTTATCGGCTTGGCACCCGAACGACGTCCGGGTCGAGGACGCGGCAGTGACGATGGCGGTCGTGTCGGTCACAAGCGTCGGCACGAACACGCCCGAATAACAGGCACTAATCAGCAGCAACCGGTTCCTGATCCCGAGCTCGTTCAGCAACGCCGCCAGCCTAGACGGCCCGATCATCCCGAACCCCGCATCGCCGTCGTTGTAAACCACCCCGAACTGCGCGCCGTGGCTGGTGGTGTAAAGCACCAGCACATCTTCCGGCCCCATCAGTTCGGCCATGCGGGCGAGTGCCGCCGCGATATTAGCGGGGCTGCCCATGGGCAGCGCGCTCGGGCCGCCGCCGTCGGTTCCCGCGAGTACAAGACTATGGCCGGTCGCCGCATAACGCCGTGCCAGCACGCGTCCGGCCTCGCGCGCCTCGCGCCCGAAAACTGGATCGCTGTCGAGGCCGACCGACAGCACGAATGCTTCGACCGTCCCCTTTCTTCCCGGCGTCAACCGCGCCAACGCCGTAGAGAGGCGGCGATGTTCGGCAAGTTGCCACGTCGCGCTACGCGACCGCTCGATGCTCGTGCCGATATCGGCGGCATAGGCGACTTCGCCGGGCGTCAATTTGTCGAGGAACGGCGGGGCGGCGGTATGTTCGACCGGCTTGAACGGCGCAGGTGCTGCGCCGAACAAGACGAGCGCGGCAATAAGCCCTGCAAAACGACGAAACGACATGAACGACCCCCTGCCCGCGATGCTGGGGAGCAGTGCGGGTGGCGTCAAGGGCGGTTCCGCCTAAATCGTCCCAAACTGCCGTGCACGACCGAGCGCTGCAACGATATGCTCGACATGCGTGACGTGAAGAAAACGCCCGCCGCCCGCGACAACCTCGAACCGGCAGCCGCAAAGCTGGGCACGCCAGTAAGGTTCGGCATCTTCGGGACTGAATAACGGGTCGCCTGCGCCGAACAGGACCGTCCAGTTCGTCGCATCCGCGATAACCGGCACCGCATCCCCCCGCGACAGCGCGCTGTGTTCGGCGACAAAGCCGACACGGCCCTGCGCCGATTGCCGCCCGCCGCGGATCAGCGCTGCCATTTCGGCCGGGTCGTCGCACACGGCCAGATCCACGAGACTGCCAAGCACGCTGCTCCGCATCATTCGGGCAATCGCGTCAGAGCTCGTCCGTTGCGACAAAAACACCGACAGCGCATCGAGCATTTTGGGACTGTTATAGATCATCGCCTTGCTGCGGCCCATCATGCCGCGGCGCGAGCGGTCGAGATGGACCGGCGGATCGGGGCCGATCAGCACCGCCCCGATAATCCGGTCGGCCAGCTTTGCCGCCGTCGCCACCGCCGGCTGCGCGCCGCCCCGCGACAGAATGACCGCATTTGCAAGGCCAAGCTCGTCGAGCACTTCGCCGACATCGGCGGCGGTCGAGTCCCAGACATGCCCGTCGGCCATGTCGGTCAGGCCGTATCCCGGCCGCTCGATGACGACGGGCCGATAGCCATGCTGTGCGAGCGCGGCGAGCAAATGCGGCGACTGCGCGCGTCCGCCGGTTGTTGTATGGAAAACCAGCACCGGATGCCCGCCGACCGGCCCGTGGTCGGCAAAAGCAATCCGCCCCTGCCGGTCGCGACGACGCAACAAACGCAACGGTTCGTCACGGACTTCGGTCCCGAACAACTCGATGTCGCACGCCTCGGCAAGGCCCGCGAGTGCATCGACCTCAGCCACGAGCCGTGACAGATCTACGGCGGTGGCGACGTCGCAGGCGACATAGACTGCCTTCAAATCGGCTTTGGCCCGGGCAGTCGAAATGCCGAGCGATTTTGCGGCCTGCTCGCGCGTTTCGCCATTGGCGACGCGGCGCGCGACTCTGGCCCTTCCCACCGTCAGTCCGAACAATTCGGCAAAAATGGCATCAGCACCAGCTGGCGCGACAATCGACCCGGCCGCGAGGTGCAGGGCAAGACGGACCAGCTCGGTCTGGCGTGTCGAACCTGACTTCCGCATCGCCGACGCAATCAGCTTGCGCCCGGTCTCATAGGCAATACCGAGCGCATCGCTGGCATCACGCAAGTCGCCGGTACGCGCGAGCGCAGCAAGCAACCGCGCTTCCGACGGGGTAAGCCCAAAAGTTTCGGCAACATTTGCCCAGCTGTCCGCGCGCGGTGTGAAAGCGAGCAGCGCGTGCGAAGCCTTCCCCGTCTCCAGCGCGCGCAAGACTTCCCCGTCGAGCGGCCAGTTGCGGGTCGCGGCACCGCGCGCGCTGGCAACCGCGACGGGGCGACCGCTCAGCGAACTAGCCACGACCATCACCCGGGGCCGGTTGCCCGAGGCCTGCCCGACGATCCGGTCGGTCAAGTCGGCATTGGTCAGCCAGCTGGCGAATTTGGTGTCAGCGACGATAATCTGGCCGTCAGGGTCCGCCGCCGCCGAGGCAAAGGCGTGGCGGTCGAGTTCAGCCACGGTACCCGTGCCTCGGTCGCCGGCCGCGCAGATAAAGGCTTCGATCGCTTCGGGATCGGCTTCGCTGGCGGCTTCATAGCCTTCGACATCGTCGGCGAACGGTACGAGTGCTTCGTCGCGTTCGTCCGCGAGCCGCAGCGAGTCGAAAAAGCGTTGAGCTTTGTCCATCCGCCCTTCCTCAACGCTAATAATTCTTTTGCCAATACCCCCAAATGGGGCTGTTGACGCATGCCGCCAACCGCAAGAGCGCAGGCGAGGTTCCAAGGGGTATTCAATGACATCGCGGATGGTTTTCGGTGCGGCTTTGGCCGCCGTATCCCTGTGCGCGCCTGCCGCTGCGGCTGTCGACGCCGTTGTGGCACAGGCGCTCGCCCTGCACGGCCGTGGCGATGCAGCGGGCGCATTCGCCTTGCTCGCCCCGCTCGAACGCACCCGCGCAGGAGACGCCGATTATGACTATGCGCTCGGCCTTGCCGCTGCTGACAGCGGACGGACGGGGATTGCGCTGCGCGCCCTGCAACGCGTCATCGCGGTTCAACCAGAGAACGCGCAGGCGCGCGCCGAAATTGCCCGGGTCTACGCACTGGCAGGCGACGCAGAGTCCGCATCGGCGGCATTCGACACCGTGGTTGCCGACCCCAGCGTACCCGATCCTGTCCGCCAGCGGATCGACGGCCTGATCAAGCGGCTCGACCGGGATGCCAGCGGGCGGACGCGGTCGCTGACGGCGTTTGCCGATCTCGAGGGCGGCTATGACAGCAACGTAAACGCCGCGACCTCGGCAACGACGATCACCCTGCCTGCGTTTGCGTTTCTCGGCCCCGCAACGCTCGGCGGTGGCGCGACGCGCGTCGGCGCTGGTTTCGTTCAAGCCCAAGCGGGGATTTCGGGCACGACCGGCCTGTCGCGCCAGACGGGCATTTACGGGTCGGTGCTCGGCCTGTGGCGCGATGCGCTCGACAGCAGCCAGTTCGACCAAGCGGCACTGACCGGCACGGCAGGGGTCACGCACAGCTTTCTCAACCGCGATGTGATCTCGCTGTCGGGCCAGGTGCAGGGATTCTGGCTTGCCCGCGATCCGTATCGCACCAGCTATGCCGCGATTGGGCAATATACCCACCGGCTGACAGAAGGCGCAGCACTCTCGCTGAGCGTGCAATATGCCTGGCTCGACTATACCCGCGACAAATTGCGAAGCGCCGACCGGGTAACTGCTACGGTCGCCTATACCGGGCGCAGGGTGTTCGCGAATGTCGGCGGCGGGACCGAGCGTCCGCGAGATGCCGCCGGACGTCATCTCGGCTTCGACTTCGCCAGCCTGAATGCAGGGTTCGAATTGCCCGTCGCCAACCGGATGGCCGTCACCGGATCTGCGGGCATCGAATATCGCGGCTATCGCGATGCCGACCCACTGTTCCTCGGCAAACGCCGCGACTGGCAGGCGGATGCCTCTCTCGGCGTCCGCTATGCGCTGACCGACAAGCTCTCGGTCCGCCCGCGTGTCACCTACACCCGCACCGACAGCAATTTCGCGCTCTACAGCTACGACCGGATCACCGCGTCGGTCGCGCTCCGCATCGAATATTGAGGGATACCGCCATGACCAACCTCGCCAAATCGCTCGCCGCCGCGCTCCTCGCCAGCACTGCCTTCGCCGCGCCTGCCGCCGCCAACGAGATTCTGTTTTCGACCGGCACTCTGCCCGACGGCTCCCGCCTTCGCCCCGGTGCGCCGCCAGCCGGCACGATCACTGTGCGCGGCGGCGTCACCCAAGTCGAGAATGATGACGGCGAAGTCTTTTCGTTTGTCGGCGATGCAGCCTTCGACGCAAGTGTATCGGATGTCTCGATCAGCGATGGCCGCGTCACTGTGATCGGCGGTCGCGACGGCGCGGCGGTATTTTCGGTCGGCGGCAACATCGCAACCACGGTCAATGGCCAGAACGCAACCGCGAGCTTTACCGTCAACGCCGGAGGGATCACGGCTGGGCGGGTGCTGGGCGGCAGCGTGACGGTGACCGCCGGGGGCGTGACGCGCAATTTCGATCTGGGACAGGCATTTGCCGCCGCGCTTGGTGCGGCGCCACGCCCGGTATTGACAGCAGGCATCGCGCCGATCTCCGCGCCGCCTGCGCCGCCGCCAGAAGCCGGGACCGATATCGGTCTTGCGGGTATCGACACCAACCAGAACCCGCGTTTCGGGACATTACCGGGGGGCAACGAGGCCGCGTTGCTCAGCGCCGTCATCGCGCGCCAAAATGCCGCAACCGCGTTCGATTTTCGCGGGGTGTCGGACGCGTTTCTCAACACCAACTTTGCGTCGGTGCTTTATGGTGAACGCCTTGGCAGCCTGAGCGCGCTGATTGCTACGGCGCGGGCGCTGACGCTGATCAACGGGGTGCAGGCGGGCAGCGTGCGCGCCGCCGAACTGGCCTATCTCGACTCGCTGCTCACGCTGTTCCGTGCCGACGGCTTTGCGGCGGGGGCATCGACCACGACGACGAGTGGGATCACCAACTACCAGACCGCTGTTGCGGCAAACCTGCCGACGAATACGACGACCGTCGCGACGATCCTGTCGACCTATGTCAGTGAATTGCTGGCAGGTGCGCGCAACAGCAGCAGCTATACGACCGCGCAACTCCAGCAAATGGCGAGCTATTTGCGGACTGCCGGCATCCCGGCCACGGTCGATGCGACGGCACGCACACGGATCGACGCGCTTTACGCCTATCTCGACCTCGGCGGCAGTTTCGGACGTGCGCCGGGACCGCTGCTCCCGACAGGTGGGCCGGGACTGCGCGCAGGGGCACTGTCGTCGCTATCGGCGGGGAACTATGTCGGCTCGCTGCAGACAATGGCGGCCGGCCCGACGACGCATGCGGCCTTCAGCGCGGCGGCGACGTTCGACGCTGCTGGCGGGCCGAACACGATCGGCACCGTATTCACGCGCGGCGCCCTGTTCGGTGCTGAAAGCGCCAGCGGCCCCGACTGGATGATCGGACGGTTCGGCGAAAATGCCCGTGCGACCTATGGCACGGCCTATGCCTTGGTGCGGCCCTACACGGGCGCGTTTCCGCTGACAGGCACGGCAACCTATTCGCTGCTCGCCGCCACGACGCCGCAATACAACGACGGACGGGCCGTGACTGCCGCCAGCGTTGCAGCGACGGTGACGGCGCGGTTCCGTTCGACCAGTCCCGATCTCACGGTTTCGGGAACGATCAGCGCCACCGATACCGGCGTTGTACGGACTTACAGCTTCACCGATGCCCAGACCGGTGCCTCGGCCGTGGTAACGCCGACCAACGGCAACGTCTGCGGGACGGGATCGGCGGGGTGCCTCATCAGCCCGATCCTGACGTTCGGCGGCGCGAACGGCCAGGTCATCGTAGGTACCTACCTCATCAGCCAGACCGGGAACTTTCCCGTGCTCGGCGGTGCTTGGGCATTCGGTGGGGCACTTCCTGTCGTAACGCCAACGCCAACGCCAACGCCAACACCAACACCAACACCAACGGGGGGCGGCATCGTTACCAGCGCAACGGCGCGCGCAGCGTTTGCTTCGCGCGGGTTCGTAACGACAAACGCAGGCGCAGGTGTCGCATCAGTCTCCGACATCCCGTTTGACGCAAGCGGTCGTCCGGCTAACCTTGGCAGCGTCGGCAGCCCCGGCAGCGCGTCCCTCGCACAAGTCCTGTCCGGTACCGGCTGGGTTATTGGTCGCTGGGCAGGCGGCACATTCAACGCAGCGGGTTCAACGACCACCTTCGCCGCGAACGGTGGCGGACAATTTGGCATGACCACCCCGCTGACGGTCCTACCAACCAGCGGCGCTGCGCTGTATACTGTTGCTGCCTTTACCGATCTTAGTAATGGGCAAACCTACAACAACAGCCTGACTAACACCGCGTTGACGATGAACCTCGGCGTTACATTCGGTCCGACTATCCTCTTCGGCTTTGACGGTAGACTTGGCGTCACCTTTAACGGCACGGCGTCGAGCGTCAGCTTCTCAAGCGCAGGAGGGAGTACGGCACCGTCGCTGACCGGCGTTGTCGCGACTGCCGGACCGTTGGCGCAATTGTCATTGACAGGAAGCGCCCCCGCAACCGCGAGCAGCGGTAATTTGTGCTCGCCGATTAGCGCCTGCCGCGTTGACGCAACCTTTGCAGCTGGCGGAGGCGCCGACCTCACTCATTTCGTTGCTGCCTATGGCTTGGTCGGCACTGCGGGCAATTTCAATCCGATGAACGGAGCGGCTGTCCTGACGCGGACAACTACGGTGTCAACGCCGACACCGACCCCTACTCCAACCCCGACATCGGTTGGTCCCGGCACACCTGTCGTCATCGGCGCCAATAGCCAAGTCGGACAGCCTGCGTCCTTCACGGTCGATGCCGCCGGTCTGGCGTCCTACACTGTCGGCACCGGCACCGCCGCCGAAACCGCCAGCCGCGGCACCACGACCGACCGGGGCTTTACCCGCGTCGGCGACATCGTCGGCTGGACACGCTGGGCGGGTGGCACGGTTCAACGCACTATCGGCGGCGCTACCGGTACGACGGCCTATGCTGAAAACAACGGCGAACTCGTCGTCTGGGGCACCCGCGCCACCAATGTCCCGACGTCGGGCAATGCGACATACGACCTGCTGGGTGCATCGGCCGTCACGCTGTCGAATGATGGCACGCCGGGGACAGTCGATAGTGCGACACTGAGCGTCGCGTTCGGTGCCGCACCCAAGGTCGGGCTCGATATCGGCGTCCGGGTCGCGGGTTCGGACTATCTGTTGAGCAGTACCGACGGAGCCGCAATCCCGCGCATGCCACTCGACACCGCGACGATGGGCTTTGGTGGCGACCTGATCGTCAACGGTAATGGCTGCAACGTCAGCACCTGCGCGGGTGCAGGCGCCGGCTTCCTTGCGGGGTCGGGTGCCAGCCACGCCGGGGTGCGCTTCACGTTCCCGACGGCCCCGGGTCGCGGGCAGCCAACGGCAGCGGGCGTGGTTACGTTCGTGAAACGGCCCTGACGCCGGAGGTGCCCGGGCCTCGTCGATACGGGCGCTAATTCTCCGACCATCCCGCAGCTGACAATCGCGGCCCTAGCGCTTCGCTATCGACGTCAACCGCTTGCGCGCTGCAAGTATCGCTTTCATGGCTTGCCGGTCGAGCAATGCCAGGGCTCGCGCTTCATTGTTGGGCAGCCAAGGAAAATACCAATGATCGATAGTGCTGTGTTCGAACGGTTGAACCCGATGACGGGCGGTGTCGCCAGCTCGGCACGTGCGATGACGGTCGATGAGGCGCGCGGTGTCGTTGATGCGGCAGCGGCGGCGTTTCCGGTCTGGTCGGCGCTCGGCCCGAATGCGAGGCGTGTAATGCTCAACAAGGCGGCGGATGCGCTTGAGGCGCGTTCCGCCGACATTATTGCCGCCATGCAGGCCGAGATCGGCGCGACCGAGGGTTGGGCGCGATTCAATATTATGCTCGCCGCCGGGATGCTTCACGAGGCGGCGTCGATCACTACACAGATTTCGGGCGAGATCATCCCGTCGGACAAGCCGGGGTGCCTCGCCTTGGCGTTCCGCGAGCCAGTTGGCGTCATCCTTGGCATCGCGCCGTGGAACGGGCCAGTGGTGCTTGCCGTCCGCGCCGTAGCGACTGCGCTCGCGTGCGGGAATACCGTCGTGTTCAAGGCATCGGAATTATGCCCCCGCACCCACGAGATCGTGATCGAGGCGCTGAGCGAGGGGGGCATACCGTCGGGCGTCGTCGGCGTCGTCACCAACCCGCGCGAGACGAGCAACGACGTCGTCGGCGCGCTAATCGACCATCCGGCGGTCAAACGCATCAACTTCACAGGATCGACGGCTGTCGGACGCATCATCGCCATGCGCGCCGCGCAGAACCTCAAACCCTGCCTGCTCGAACTCGGCGGCAAGGCACCGCTGCTGGTGCTCCACGACGCCGACCTTGACGAAGCGGTCAAGGCCGCTGCGTTCGGCGCGTTCATGAACCAGGGCCAGATTTGCATGTCGACCGAGCGGATCATCGTCGTTGATAGCGTAGCCGATGCGTTCGCCGAGAAATTCGCTGCCAAAGCGGCAGGCATGGCGGCAGGAGACCCGGCCGCAGGGAATACGCCGCTTGGCGCGGTTGTCGATGCCGCGACTGTCGCTCATGTCGAAGCCTTGGTTGCGGATGCAACCGCCAAGGGTGCGACACAGCTGACCGGCGGTGCTGCGAACGGCGTCGTCATGCCCGCGACCGTTATCGACAGGGTGACTGCCGACATGCGCCTCTACGGCGAGGAAAGCTTCGGACCCGTCGTCGGCATCATTCGTGCGAAAGACGAAGAGGACGCGATCCGCATCGCCAATGACAGCGAATACGGGCTGGCGGCGGCGGTCTTCACCTGCGATGTGGCACGCGGCCTAACCGTCGCGCGGCGGATCAAGTCGGGCATCTGCCACGTCAACGGGCCGACAGTGCATGACGAGGCGCAGATGCCCTTCGGCGGCGTCGGTGCGAGCGGTTACGGTCGCTTCGGCGGCAAGGCGGGCATCGACAGCTTTACCGAATTGCGCTGGATCACAGTCGAGACGTTGCCCGGACATTATCCGATCTGAGGACTGGAATATGTCCGACCGCTTCTAACACAACACCGCTAGCCTCGAAGTCCTCGACCGTATTGCCTGAGTGAAGTTAGACCGCCCCGAAAAGTGCAAATTCAAACGCCGATCGCGATTTTGGAGCGGGTGAAGGGAATCGAACCCTCGTCGTAAGCTTGGGAAGCTTCTGCTCTACCATTGAGCTACACCCGCTAAAGCGCAGAAAACCGGCACTTTGTTGGTTCTACCGGAACATCAGTTTACCGCGCGCATTACGTTTTTCTCTACGTTCATTCAGCGGAGTGCCACAATGTGACCTCTCTGGTCAACGGAGGTGGGACTGGCCGATGCCTGTTGCTGACGGGTCGACTAAAATATCACACCGGCTCATTGTAGAGTCGAGTTCACCTATGGCGTTAGCGGTGCGACGGTCCGCAACTGAGCCGCGGCGCAAGCGATGATTGCGAAGCGCGGCTAAACCGGCGAAAGCAGCGATCATGACACGGATCGGCATTTTCGGTAGTCGGGGGCGGATGGGGGCGGCGATTGCGACTGTCATCCCGATGCTTGGCGCAACCTATGCGGGCGGGGCCGATGTCGGCGACGATTGCGCCGCGCTTGCCAGTGCCAGCGACGTGCTCGTCGACTTTTCCGCGCCGACCGCTCTTGGCGAGCATCTGGCGGCTGCGCGACTGGCGGGCACACCCATATTGATTGGCACAACCGGTCTCGATGGCAGCCATCAGGTGATGATTGACGATGCCGCGCGCGACATTGCGACCATTCAGGCGGCGAACACCTCGCTCGGCATCAATTTCCTGGCGGCAATGATCGAACAGGCGGCTGCGCGGCTCGGCACAGATTGGGATATCGAAGTCGTCGAGATGCACCACCGGCACAAAGTCGACGCCCCCTCGGGAACCGCGCTGCTCCTCGCTCAAGCTGCCGCCAACGGGCGCGGCAAAAGCCTGCCCGAACTCAGCCGCTTCGACCGGTTCGACAGCACCGACCCGCGCGAACCCGGCACCATCGGCTTTGCGTCGTTGCGGGGCGGCTCGGTCGCGGGCGATCATATGGTCGTGCTGGCGGGTGAGGGCGAACGCATCGAACTCGGCCACCGCGCCGAGAGCCGCAAGATTTTTGCACGCGGTGCAGTAAAGGCAGCACTATGGCTCGCGGGGAAGCCGGTGGGGCGGTACACGATGGCGGATATGCTGGGGCTGTGACCAGCATATTGTCAGGCTGGAATACAACTGTATCATATCCGCAACACACTAAGGGGTTTGCATGACATTCGATCCGGCCAAGGCGACCGCCGCCTATATAGACGCCCTCGGACCCGAGGCGCTGGCCAAAGCCGCGAACTATACGGCGGGCAGCCACTGGCTATTGCTCTGGGGACTGGTCGTCAGCGCGCTCGTCACCTGGGGCGTCGTCCGGTCGGGCATACTCGACAAGGTCGCGGCGCGGCTGGCCAATCGGGGCTGGGCGCTCCGCACATGGCTGGTGTGCGCCGCCTTTCTGCTCATCAACGCCGTCGTGACCCTGCCTTGGTCGATCTACGAGGAATGGCAGCGCGAGACGAGCTATGGGCGCACCAGCCAGCCGCTGTCCGATTTCCTGATGCAGGACGCCATCGGCATTGCGCTGACAACGATCTTTGGCGCGCTGTTTTTCCTCGGGGTCTATGCATTGATCCGGCGGACGGGGCGGCGCTGGTGGCTGTGGTCGGGCGGGCTTGCGGCGTTGTCGATCTCGGCGCTTTTGCTGCTGTCGCCCATCCTCATCGAACCGATGTTCAACAGCTACAAGCCGTTACCAGAAGGGCCGGTCCGCACGGCGCTTGTCGCTCAAGCCGCCGAAGCAGGCATCCCCGCCGACCGCATTTTCGTCTATGACGGGTCGCGCCAGTCGAACAATTTCACCGCGAATGTGTCGGGCGTGATGGGGTCGGCACGGATTGCGATTTCGGATGTCGCCTTGGGCAAAGCCTCGCTCGACGAAGTGCGCGCGGTCACCGGCCACGAGATCGGCCATTATGTGCTCGGTCATGTCTGGCGGTCGGTGATCGTTTTTTCGTTGCTGGCGATCGTCCTGTTCTTCCTTGCTGACCGGCTGTTTCCCCGCATCGCGCGGCTGTTCGGTAGCAAGGCCGGGATCGCCGACCCGACCGGATTCCCGGTATTGCTGTTCACAGTCGGGCTGTTCGGCCTGCTCGCCTTGCCGGTTACCAATGGCCTTTCGCGCCTTGGCGAGAGCGAGGCTGACAGCTATTCGTACAAGACCGTCAATCTTCCCGATGCGATGGCGGGCGCGTTGGTCAAGACGGCGGAATATCGCAATCCGCGTCCAGCCGCAGTACAGGAGTTCGTATTCTACACGCATCCTTCGGTCGAGCGGCGCGTCCGCGCAGCGATGGAGTGGAAGGCGGCGCACCCCCAAGCAACGGGCAAGTGAAGCGCACCGACATCTTCGAATTCTACCGCCGCCTGGCCGAGGCGAACCCTGCGCCGGAGACCGAGCTGGCGTACGGCAATATCTACCAGTTGCTCGTTGCCGTCATTCTCTCCGCACAGGCCACCGATGCCGGGGTAAACAAGGCGACGCGCGCGTTGTTCGCGGAGGTCCGCGACCCGCAGGCGATGCTCGATCTGGGCGAAGACACGCTGAAAGGTCACATCCGCACCATCGGGCTGTTCAATACCAAGGCGAAGAACGTCATCGCGCTGTCGCGCCTCCTCGTCGATCTGCACGGCGGCGTAGTGCCGACCGACCGCGACGCGCTTCAGGCACTGCCCGGGGTCGGACGCAAGACGGCGAATGTGGTGCTGAACGTGGCGCTGGGCGCGGAGACCTTTCCGGTCGACACGCATGTCTTCCGCATCGGCAACCGCACCGGCCTGGCCAAGGGCAAGACCCCCGCGGCGATCGAGGCCATCCTCGAGCGCCAGACCCCCGCCCCGTTCCGCGTGCAGGCGCACCATTGGCTGATCCTGCACGGCCGCTATACCTGCAAGGCGCGCACGCCCGAATGTTGGCGCTGTGCGGTCGCTGACCTGTGCGCGTTCAGGCCCAAGTCAGCTTTGCCGCGCCAGACTGGCGGCACGCCAGCAATTGGAGACTGACATGACCAAGCTCCTCATCGCCACCGCCGTCATCGCCCTGGGCCTAACCACTGCATCCGCCCGCGACCGCAATGCGGTCCCCGAGGCAACGGCGGACGGCAAGCCGGTGAGTTGCGTGCAGCTCTCCAATATCCGCTCGACCAGCGTGCACGGCGACAGCGTGATCGATTTCCACATGAACAACCGCAAGGTGTACCGGAACACATTGCCCAACAGCTGCCCGAGCCTCGGGTTCGAGGAACGCTTTCTCTACAAGACCTCGACCAGCCAGCTTTGCTCGGTCGACATCATCACCGTGCTGCAATCGCCGGACCTCAGCCAAGGGCCAAGCTGTGGTCTTGGCCAGTTCCAGCCGGTCAAGCTGACCAAAGTCGCCGCGCGATAAGGCTAGCCGAGCGCGGGGCCGCTTGCTAAGGGCGTCGCAACGCACCGGTAGCTCAGCTGGATAGAGCACTGCCCTCCGAAGGCAGGGGTCGGGGGTTCGAATCCCTTCCGGTGCGCCACCGCGCAGCGCAGGCACGAGTTAGCGAAGCTAAATCGCCCATGCGCGAGCGCGGACGGCGGCGCTCAGCGCCGACCGACGACTTGGGCTTTGCCCAAGTCCGCCATGATCCTACCCTACCCGCTGTTCCTCAACGCCGTCGCAATCGCGTTGATCGACAGCTGGATCCCCTCGGCAATGCGCGGATCGTCCTCGCCTGCCCGGTGGCGCTTGAGCAATTCGATCTGGAGCAGATTGAGCGGCTCGACATAGGGCATCCGCAGCCGGATCGAGGCGTCCAGCGCCGGATTGTCCGCCAGCAACCGCGACTGTCCGGTCAGGTCGAGCACCACATCGCGCGTGGCATGCCAGGCATCGCGGATGCGGGGAAAGATCACCGGGCCGTCGGCGTCCTTCGCAAGATCTGCGTAGTGTGCCGCGATGGTCATGTCGGACTTCGCCAGCACCATTTCCATATTGGCGAGCGTGGCTTCAAAAAACGGCCAGCTCCGCGCCATCTCGCGCAACAGCCCCTTGTCCTCGAACCGCGCCACCGCCGCGTACAGGCCATACCAACCCGGCAGCATCACCCGCGCCTGTGCCCAGCTGAACACCCAGGGGATGGCGCGCAAATCCTCGATGGCGTCGGACTTCGTACGACTGGCAGGGCGCGAGCCGATCTTGAGCGTGGCAATCTCGGCAATCGGCGTCATCGCGCGGAAAAAGGTGCGGAAGTTCGGCGTCTCGTAAACCAGCGCGCGATAGGCGGTGAACGCATCGCCCGACAACCGGTCCATCGCGGCACCGAACCGCACGGCGTCCGCAGCAGCAACCTGTGGCGGCTCCAACGTCGCGGCAATTGTCGCGGCGGCCATGGCTTCCAGATTGACAGCGGCACTGTCGCGCGAGCCGTATTTGGCGGCGATCACCTCGCCCTGTTCGGTGATGCGGATGCGCCCGCCGACCGTCCCGGTCGGCTGGGCGCGGATCGCCGCGAACGACGAGCCACCGCCCCGCCCGACCGCGCCGCCGCGCCCGTGGAACAACTGCATCGCCACCCCTGCCGCGTCGAACACCGGCTTCAGCGCCAGACTCGCCTGATGCAGCGACCAGACCGAGGTCAGATAGCCGCCGTCCTTGTTGCTGTCGGAGTAGCCGACCATCACTTCCTGATGCCCGCGTGCGCGCGCCAAGTCCCCGAACTCGGGGATGGCGAAGAACGCAGACATGATCGCGGGTCCGGCCTCCAGATCGCCGATGGTTTCGAACAGCGGCACCGGCATCAGCGAGGCGACCGGGTCGCCCGCGCGGTAGAGACCCGCTTCCTTGAGCAGCAGCAATAATTCTAGCAGATCGGACACGGCGTCTGTCTTCGAGATGATCGCGGTCCCGATGACGCCAGTACCAAACTTCGCCCGCGCCTCGCGCGCCGCTGCGAGGATCGCAAGTTCCGACCGCGTCTCGTCCGACTGCGGCAGGGCAGTCCCTGTCAACGGGCGCGGATTGGCAAGTTCGCGGCGGAGCAGCGCAACGCGCGCCTCCTCGTCTAGCGCCTCGTAGTTCGGCTCCACCCCAGCGGCTGCAAACAGGTCGGCAATGCAGCGCGCATGAACATCGCTGTTCTGGCGCAGGTCGAGCCGGGCGAGGTGGAAGCCGAACACATCGACCGCGCGTACCAGCCGCGCGAGCGCGCCGGGGCTCGATAAGCCGTTGTTCGCGAGCCCCTCGGCAATGGTGACCAGATCGACGCGGAACGCCGCCGGATCGCTGTAGGGTAGTCCCACTACCGCCGCCGGACGCGGCGGCGCGCGCCCGATGCGGTCGACAAACGTCGCTGCCAGCCGCGCATAAATCCCGATCATCGCCCGACGGTACGCCTCGTCGGCGCGGCTCAGCGCATTGTCGCCACTCGCCTCCGCCAGCGCCAGCACCGCCGCATCGACCGTCGCCAGTTCGGTCGAGATCGACAATTCGCCGCCCATCGCGTGAATGGCGTCGAGATAGTGGAGCAGGATCGTCTCGCCCGCGCGTCCCGTCGCCAACCGCAAAGCATCGGCATCGACAAACGGATTTCCGTCGCGGTCGCCACCGATCCAGCTGCCAATGGTCAGGAACCCCGGCGTCCGCGCGCCAAGCACCCGATCCCAGCGCGCATAGAGCGCGGGCAATTCAGGCACGAACACCTCGCGCAGCCACGCCAGCGCATTTTCGACCTCATCGGCGACATACAGCCGCTCGCGGCGCAGCGGGCGCGTCTGCCACAACAGCGCGACCTGCCGGACGATCGCCGCCTCGACCGCATCGCCATCGGGCGTCTCCGCTACGCCTGCGTCACGCAGCTGCATCAACGCGGCGATCCGCGCCTTGTGGTCGATCATGCTTTTGCGACGGACCTCGGTCGGGTGCGCGGTCAGCACCGGCACGACGCTGGCGTTGGCGAGCATCTCGGCGACCTGCGCCTTGTCGAGCGTGGCCACGACACCAGCAACAGTCGCGCCGCCTTCGCTCGCGATCCCCTGCCGATCCTCGGCCAGATTGGCAAGCAGCGAAAACAGCATGAACCCGCGCACAAAATTCAACGTATCGTCGAGGTTCAGCGCCTCCAGCCCGCGATCGACCTCATGCGCGCCGTCGATGCCGCGATGCCGGTCGACCGAGGTGGAACGGATGTACTCGATCCGCCGGAACAGCGTCTCCCCGCCGAGTTCACGAATGACATTGCCGAGGATGCGCCCGAGGAAACGGATGTCGGGGTTCTGCGAAATAGGATCGGAAGCCATTGCGCGATGCTGCATTGCAGCGAGGACGGGGTCAAGGGACGCCGAGTTTCTGACGCTGTACCGCCAAATTACAAGTCCGACTTTGTACCGATCCCCTGAAGAGCTTCATCTAAGTGGTGTACAAACTCGGTCGTGTCGGCGAAATAATTGCGAAAAGTGGTTCTCAAATTTTCAAACGTATCCGCGCGAACCAAAACCACATCCGCTTCGCCTTCGCGCTCTTTCTCAAGCGCATTGTAACGTGCAATTGCCGCATTTACAGTATCGTACGGCAGTATTTCGAGTTCACTCGTATTTTCATCTTGATCTTTTGCAACAAACGGAAAAATAAGTATATTATTCATCTTAAAGTCAATATTAACAACTTTCGAGTTTACGCGACGGAATAGTTGAAGTATACGGGTTTGTTCTTCCAAAGATTCGAGGCGATTTTTTAGATCAACCATTTCATCATTAGTAAAGCACGATGTCATATCCTCATATGTTCGCGCCAATATTTCGCTCGCAACTGCAAAAAATTCAACGAACTCAGGCTCGCCCTGTCCAAATTTCGGATTATTGTGAGTGAGCAACCCTGCCACCTCGACAGCAGTCGCCCAAGAATGCTGAAGCAAAGTCCTATACTGAATTTCTATCAGTAACCCTCGCCAAGCGTTACCCTCATAATATCTGCTCGCGTATTCATATACATCATGAACTCCTCTGTAGCCATCAGCTTTTGGAAACGTGATATAGTTCCACTTTTCTTCTTCAACGCTACGTCTTTTATGAGCGAAACGAGCGTTATGAACGGCCTTTCTGAAAGAGATCAATGTCGCGACGTCGGGAAATATGACACGACATCCGGCGATATCGTGCATTCGGCCAAGCTGCATCTGCGGGAATCGTCGCAACTTATTCACGATAGTCGCACGGCGCTTCAGCCGCGTGCCCACAATGATTTCCGTCCCGCGAGAACGACGCCGTAAATTCACCTGAAGGGTATTGATTACCCAAGCATGAGATGCCCGACAATTTTCGAGAGTGACGACATCGTCGAAGGTCCCATTGCCTGCCGCAATGCGGGCACCGGCTTGGTAACCTGCTTCTTCGAAAATCTAGGGCGGACAAAGTTTGCAGCCATTCACTAGTGCTTAGAGCGCTCTATATGCTTTGCAACCTGCGCCGCACACACCAGGGGCGATGATCTCAACTAAACGCCTGAATCCCCGTCTGCGCGCGCCCCAAAATCAGCGCGTGCACGTCATGCGTCCCCTCATACGTGTTCACCGCCTCGAGGTTCATCACATGACGGATCACGCCATATTCGTCGCTGACCCCGTTGCCGCCGTGCATGTCGCGGGCAACGCGAGCGATATCGAGGGCTTTGCCACAATTGTTGCGCTTGATGAGGGAGATCGTCTCGGGCGACAAATTGTGCGCGTCCATCAGGCGACCGGCGGTCAACGCCGCGTTGAGCCCCAGCGCAATTTCGGTCTGCATGTCGGCAAGTTTCTTTTGCACCAGCTGTGTGGCAGCAAGCGGCCGCCCGAATTGCTTGCGGTCGAGCGTGTATTGCCGCGCCGCGTGCCAGCAATACTCCGCCGCGCCCATCGCGCCCCAGGCAATGCCGTAGCGCGCGTTGTTCAGGCAGCCGAACGGCCCCTTCAATCCCTCGACACCGGCCAGCAGGCGGTCGGCGGGGATATGGACGTCCTCCATTACGATTTCGCCCGTCACCCAGGCGCGGAGCGAAAATTTGCCTTCGATCTTGGGCGTCGATAGCCCCGCATCGCCGCGCTCCAGAATGAACCCGCGGATCGCGCCATCATCGCACTTGGCCCAGACGACGAAGACATCAGCGATAGGGCTGTTGGTGATCCACATCTTCGCGCCCGACAGGACATAGCCGTCGGATACCGTCCGTGCGCGGGTCTTCATACCGCCGGGGTCGCTGCCCGCATCGGGTTCCGTTAGCCCGAACGCGCCGATCCATTCGCCGGTCGCCAGCTTGGGCAGATAAGTCTCGCGCTGTGCCTCCGAACCATAAGCCCAGATCGGGTACATCACGAGGCTAGACTGCACCGACATCGCCGAGCGATACGCCGAATCCACCCACTCGACCTCGCGTGCGATCAGTCCATAGGCTACATAGCTGACACCCGGGCAGCCATAGCCCTCGATCGTCGGGCCGAGCAGTCCGGCTTCGCCGAATTTACGCATCAGCCCCTTGTCGAACGTCTCGTTGCGGTTCGACATCTTCACGATGGGGGCAAGTTCGGCGTCGCAGAACGCGCGCGCGGTGTCGCGGACCATCCGTTCTTCGTCGGTCAGCTGTGCCTCGAGCAGGAACGGGTCGGTCCAGTCGAACGATGGCCATTTCGGGGCGTGGTGCTGAACGACAGGGGTGGCGAGAACAGTGGCCATGAAATGCTCCGGAATTGATCTACAGGGTATTTCGGCCAATCGCACGCGCGACACAAGCGACGCTTGGCCTTCAGCCGATTATTCGGCCCGCAATTTGTGCGCGCCGTTCGAGTGTGACGCCCAGCACGTCGCGCGCATAAGCCTCGACCGAGCCATATTCGGCAATGATCGCCGACAGCGCCGCATCGAGAAACCTTTCATCGACCCCCATAAGGATGCGGATCGCGTCGTCACTGATTTGCGGCCCGCGACTGGCGCGGATGCTCGCGGCCCCGGCGGCAATGCGCGCCTCCGAATTACCTGCCGTGTTGGTCAGCAGATAGTCGGCCATCAGGTCGTCGTGCTGGACGCCCATCAGACTGTGGAGCAGCGCCGCGCCCAGCCCGGTGCGGTCCTTGCCCGCCAAACAGTGCAGCAGATGCGCGCCGTCACGCTCGGCCAGCGCGTCGAAATACATTCGCATGACCGCAATCAGATTCGGGCGGAACGGCATGAACGCATAGAGCGCGACCATCGCGCGGTGCGCGTCACCCGCCCCGGCAATCTCGCGCACAGCCTCGACATGCGGCGCGCCGCCGCGTCCGGCGGTTTCGCCGTCGAAGAAATACACTTTCGCGCCGAACCCCTCGGGCCGTGCACAGGGGTAGTTGCGCCGCTCGCTGTTGCCGCGCAGGTCGATGACTGTCCGCAAGTCGAGCGCGGCAACGGCGGCAAGATCATCCGCCGTCGCCCCAATATGCTGGCCCGAACGGAACAGCACACCGGTCGTCAGTCGCCCGCCGTCGCGCGTCGCATAGCCGCCGTAATCGCGGAAATTATGAATACCCTGAAGTGGTTTGACCCGCTCCGCGAAACCTGTGGTCACGAGGTCGAGAACGCCCCGTCGGAAAGCGCGCGCGTGCCGAGCTCGGCTTGCCCAGCATCGATGCGGTCGACGCGCGGCGCAGTCCACGACTTGCGCGCGGTTGCGGACTTGGCGGGCGTCTTGGGCGTGCGTTCAGTCATCGAAGAATCCTGTCGTTCAGGCCATGTGTCTAAAGCGTTGGGCAACGCCCGATCAAGCGATTTCGGGGCATCACCCTAAAGCACGAAGTCGGTGACCAGTGGCGGGGGCGCTGCCGCAACGCTGAGCGTGAAATCGGCAATGCCATCTCCGTTCACATCGCCTTCCACGATGAAGATGCCAGCGCCCGCAGCAGCGTAGCGGAGCTGTCCCGCGACATTCGAGAAAGCCGCCGTGCCGATGAAGGTAAAGGCATCGTCTGCGCCGCCGGTAATCGCATCGATCCGCGACAAGTCGATCCTGTCGATCCCCGACGCGAAGTCGAGAATGCGGTCGCGCGTGGCGTCGGTCGTACCGTTCGAGTCCGACAGATTGTCGTAGCGGAACACATCTGCCCCGCCATTGCCGCGCAGGGCATCGCCACCGCCGCCGCCATAGATCGCATCCGCACCTGCACCGCCGGTCAGCGTATCGCCCGCCTGTCCGCCGAAGAAGATGAAACCGCCGTTTGTCTCTGCCGACCCGTCGACAGTCATTGCGGTCGCGACGTTCAAGCCCCAGACGGTTCTGGTCGCTGCTGCGGGTGTCCACACATCATCGAGCGTGATGTTAAAACTATTGGGCGAGCCACCGGGTCCGGGCAGCAGGATCAGCGCCTCGACACCGGCACTCGCGCCAATGTTCAGCGTGTAGTTCCCGTCGAGTGCAAGCTGGTCATTGGTCCCGCCACCGCCGGTCACCGTGTCGCCCGCACCCCATTTGCCGGGGCCGAAGTAAAAGCCGTCGTCGAGCGCGCCACCGGTAAAGGTGTCAGTGCCAAGTCCGCCGAACATGCGGAAGCGACCGTCGGTCTCCGCGCTGCCGTTGAAGGTGAAGTTCTGCCCGGCGAGCAAATTACCGCCGAACACCGACAATTCCTGCCCCGCCGCGACATTACCGTCGTGGCTAGTGAGGTTGTAGCTGAATCCCGGCAGGACCGCGAGCACCTCGACATTGGTGATCGTGTCGGCGTTGAGCGTCAGTCCGCCAGCATAATTGCCCTCAAGTCCGACTTGGTCGTTTGTGCCCGATCCGCCGTTCACGCGGTCGAGCGCCGTAAATGCTGCCCCGAACGCAAAGGCGTCATTGCCCGCGCCGCCGCTGACCGTGTCGTTGCCGCCGCCGCTGAGCGTGAAACTGTCATCAGCGGGCGTTCCGGTGAGGGTGTCGTTCCCTGCACCGGGTGTTGCGGCGGTGATGCCGGTGATCGTGATCGACGCCGTTGCCGACGATCCGCCCGGCAGCGTGTAGCTGAAACTGTCCGTCGTGGTCGCACCGGTGTTAAGCGCAGCGAACGCCCCGTCAGGGTCATAGGTGTAGGTGCCATCAGCGAGCAGGGTGAGTTTCGCTCCCGAAGCAAGCGTCTGTGTTGTTCCCGGCGCTATGCCGTTGACCGTAGCGACAACCAGCCCGGCATTCCCGCCCGTGTCATTCGCGAGTACCGTGCCGCGATAGAAAGCCGCTTCGGTGGTGGTGAAACCATCGGCTACGGCGACAGCGGTGCCGGTTGTGCGCGCCTGTCCGATCGTCGCGATCGGTTGGTCATGGTCGGTCGCACGCAGGCTGGCATCGACGAACGCATTGTAATGGACGACGTCGAACGCGGCGCCAGCGACAAGGCTACCCGTGACAAGAATATGATCGAGCGTCTGGTAATTGCCGCCGAAGATATACGAATAGCGTTCCTGCACCGGCAACAGATCGTAGAGATTGCCGAGCACGCCGCCCGCCGTAAGATTGGTGAGCGCGGTTTCGAAATAGAAGCCGTTGAAATCGCCGTTGACGACGAATTTGCGCGCCGGGTCGATGGCCAGTGCTGCGTCGATATAGGCACGAACCCCTGCTGCCTGCGCGGTCCGCGCCGAAGCGCCTGCGTCGGCAGGAGGCTGGATTGCGCCCCATAACGGGTCGGAGCCGCCGCGCGACGTCGAATGCAGATTGATCGATGTAAACCGTTCGCCATTGAACATGAAATCGGCAACCAATGGCCGCCGCGATCCCGCATAGGCGGCGGTATCAATCAGCGCCGCCGACCCCTCGACATATGTCACGCGCGCCGTGTTGTAGAAGAAACCGTTGCGTATGTTGCCGCCGGGCTCGCCGCCCGTCGTGTTAGCCGTGGTCGGTGCAATCTCGACATAGCGGTAGATCGGGCCACCAAGCGCGGCGACTGCGTCGATCAGGAGCTGCGCGGTTGCCTGTCCGCTGAGGTTCGTTCCCGACCCGGCACCGTCGGCATCCTGGATTTCCTGCACACCGATGATGTCGGGACTGCGAAGTCCCTGTACGATCTCGGTGGCATGAAGCAGGAGTTTGGACGCAGGGTCGGTCGGGTCGAGGTTTTCAAGGTTGAAACTGGCATAGCTGAATCGCGTCGCATCGCCGACCAGATTGGTCGTTTCGCGCGCCAGAGTGATGTCGGTCGTCGTTGTCACCGCCTGGGTGACGATGATCTCATATTCGGCGAAGGCGTAATTCAGGATGCCGGTTACGCTCGACAATCTGTCACCCTGCGTATGCCCCGGCGTATAGCCAGCAAAGATGCCGCTATCGTCGTCGATCTGGATTTTTTCAGGATTATAGTCGCCTGACGAGATCGTAATACCACCGCGGTCGTTGACGCCCGTCGCGCCGGTACCGCCCGAAGTCACGACATAAGTCTCACCAAAGCTGTTGGTATTGGCGACGACGAGCGGCGTCTGTAGCGTGACCCGCATCCCCTCGAGCGATTCCCAAAAGTCGATGCCGTCGAGCGTCGGGTCGTAGCTTGTAAAGCCATCGTTCTCGATCACGCTCGTCGGCGGTGTCCGCGACCCTGGCGTGCCATCAGTGCTGATGAGGACAGGCGCGGGCAGCGCATTTACCGCCGAAGTAACGAAGATGCTGGTCGGGCTGGTCAATTGCGTGAGCGACAAGCTCCCTGCCGTCGAACCGGTGAACTCGGTCACGGTAGCTGTCAACGTAATGGCATTGCCGACCGCAACCGTCGGGGCAGTGCCTGTAAAGACAAAGATACCGTCAGACGTGCCAATGTCGCCGTCACCTGTCAGGTCTTGCAGGTAAAATCCGTTGGTATCGACGGCGGTGACGATGCCCGATGTGTTTACGATCTGGCCGACCAACGGCGATGTGTGACCGGCCCCCTGAATGACATAAATCGGCGTCGCGCCGACGTCATCGTTCGTGACCGTTGCCGTTGCTGTCGGCGCACCGATCACGAAGCCGACACCGGGATTGCTTAGCGTCACACTGAATGTTTCGGTCGCTTCGACATCGGTGTCGCCTACGATGTTAACGACCACAGCCGCAGCAGTCGTTGCCCCCGTAAACGGAATGGTGAACGCAGTGCCCAAGACGAAACCGGCAACCGGAACGCCATCAACCGTGACGCTGGCGATATCGGCAGCGGTAAGTCCTGCACCGCCTGCGACCGTGACCGACACACTGGTATCGGCTGCGGTCGACGACCGCGTCACGGCGAAGGCATAGGGCGTTGCCCCCGAATTGCCCTCTGCCTGCGACAAGGACGTCGGCGAGATCGAAATTGTCGGCCCGGTGGATCCCCCCACGCCGGTCAGCTTGATGTTGTCGAAACCCAGCTCGTCGCGGCTTCCCGTTCCGCCGACATCGCCAACGGTCCAACGCAAGAAAATATAGTCGCCCGGATTGATAATATTCGTAAACGTCTGTTCGGCAAGGCTGACAACCTGCCAGCCCGTTGCATCGAGCGCCTGCGGGGTCGTGTAGCTGAGCGCACCGACGGTGGCCGAAAAAATCGTCGGCTGGGTCGCCGCTGCCTGCACCGCCCATGAGAAATTCATGAATGAATCGCGGTCGGCATTGTTGCGGAACACGCCGTCGTAATCGAAGCTGAAACCAGTCAGTGCCGTCGCCCCGGTATATTGAACACGCAAGGTGATTGTACCCGGCGTGGTGCCGAATTCGCCGGCCGTCGGCTGGACAACAAACGACGATGCGCCAAGCGCCGCGACACCGGTTGCGACCGAATACACCCCGGCTGTCGTCGGATTGCCCGACAAGGCACCGCGGGCATAATCGCCGACAGTCACGGCGGTCGCGCCGTAATCGAGTAAACCGGCAAGCTCGCTGAATCCGGTTATCCGCCAATAATCCGAATCGAGCTGGCCCGGTGCAGCAACAGGCTGGAACCCGCCGCCGGCGAAGTTTCCATTAGAGCTCGACCCGGGCGCGCCGACATTGCCGTTGAAATCTTCGGAAAATAATACTGTCATAGCTAAAGTCCCGGTGCTGCACGAAGGACCGGTTTCGGCTCCGCTGCCTACCTGGTCGATTAGGGACGTTGTGTGACGGTGCTGTGAAGCCGTCAACAAGTGTCGCGCCCACGAACGTCAACAAACTGGTATTTTGCCGTAACAGAAGTAGGGAAGCAGCAATGCGCCCCGCTCCGCTCAGGATTCTGCCACTCGCCATCGTGTTAGGCACCCTCGCTGCGATGCCTGTCTACGCTCAGCAGCCTTTGGCAATACCGCCCGACCTGAATGATCGCGCGCCGGTTTCCGCACTACCCCGCCCGACGATGGATCCGCTGGCGATTACTCCGGGCGAAGACCCGTTGCTCGGTCTTGCCCAGGCTTCCGTCTCGCCCGAAACCTTTCGCGCAACAATCGGTGCCGCAGTTCTACGCGCGCCATTGCTCGGCGAATCGGTCGCGCAACGGCAGGAGAGCGAGGGCGCGCGCAACGAGGCGCGGGCACGGCAATATCCGGCGGTCGACGTCTCTTTGTCGCATTTCGAAGTCGTTGCGCGCGCGTTCTCGAACGACCCGCAGAACATCCTCGAACGCCAGCGACCGCAATTTCGCACTGACGGCATCTTGCGGATCACCCAGCCGGTATTCGATTTCGGCGCGAGCAGCGACCGCATCCGCGCGGGCAATGCGCGCTTGCAGGCCGCCTCGGCAGGCGTCGAAGACACCGGCAACCGCATCGCGCTTCAGGCAATTGCCGTCTGGTACAATGTGTTCGCCTATCGCACGTTGGTGCGGTTGGCGGAAAGCTTCACCGCCGGACAAGGTGCCGTCCGTTCGCAGGTCGCCGACCGCATCCGAATGGGCGCAACCGCGCGCGGCGACATGGCGCAGGTCGACAGCTCGATTGCCTCGTCACTGGCCCAGCTCGCCGATTTCCGCCGCGCGCGCGCCGGGGCCGAGGCGCAATATACCCAGTTGATCGGGTCGCCGCCGCCTGCGTCGCTCGGCCGCGCACCGTCGCCCGACCTTTCCGGGCTGACCGATGCACTGCTGCCTGAGCGGATCGACGCGCTGCCGAGCGTGCGTTCGGCCAAAGCGCTGTCGCGCGCCGCCGACGAGGACGCGAAGGCAACGCGTGCTGAGGCGCTGCCGGGCGTCACGGTCGGCCTCGACGCGGGGCGCTACGGCGTCCTGCAGAACGCGCGCGACTATGACGTCCGGGCCAATGTAACGCTTAGCTGGCGGCCGTTCAGCGGGGCCAAACAGCGTATCGATCAAGCCGAGGCGCGCTCGTCGGGTGCCGCGGCGCGCCTGCAGCGCACCCGCGAGGATGCCGAACGCGATGCCCGGATTGCGTTGGCCGATGTTGCCGCGCTCAAGGATGCGGAAGCGGCGCTCGCGGCCAGCTATCTCGCCAGCCGCCAGTCGCGCGATGTGTTGAACGAGCGTTTCCGGGTCTCGCGCGGGACGTTGCTCGACGTTCTGACCGCCGAGGGCAATTATTTCGGCGTTGCCGCGCGCTACGTCCAGGCACTGATCGAACTTGACACCGCGCGCTACACCCTCTTGGCACGAACGGGCAAATTGCTCGAGGCGCTGTCGATTGCGCCCGTCACACTGGACCCGCGCCGATGACCGACCCCGCGCAGATGTCCTACCAGGCGGAAGTCCCCAAACCTCGCTTTGCCGACTGGCTGACCGAGCCGATGCGGCGCAACCGCGCGACCTATATGAAGGTCGGCTTTGCCGCCGCGATGATCAACATCTTCGGGCTGGTCACATCGCTGTTCACAATGACGGTCTATGACCGCGTCTTGCCGAACAATGCGATGTCGTCGCTGATCGCGCTGTCGATCGGCTTGGCCGTCGTCATCGTCTTCGATTTCATCCTGCGGATCCTGCGCGCCTATTTCGTCGATCTGGCCGGGGCCGACATCGACCATGACATCGGCGATCGCGTGTTCGACCGGCTGGTCCGCATTCGCCTCGACCTCAAAAGGGGATCGACCGGTGCACTGACCAGCATGATGCGCGAACTGGAAACTTTGCGCGATTTCTTTGCCTCCGCGACGCTGACCGCCGTCGTCGATGTGCCGTTCATCTTATTGACGCTTATTTTTATAGCGATCCTTGGCGGGCCAGTCGTCTGGGTGCCGCTGGCCGCAGTCCCCGTCGTCATCGGGGCAGGCTGGCTGACCCGGCCTGCACTCGACCGCCTGTCGGCGCGCGCGCTGAACGAGGGGCAACTCAAGCAGAGCGTGCTGGTCGAAGCTATAGGCGCGCTCGAAATGGTTAAGGCGTCGGGTGCAGGCAATCTGTTGGGGCAGCGGTGGCGCGTAGCGAGCGAGGCGCATACCGACAGCTCGCTGCGCCAGCGGCTCGTGTCGACGATTGCGGTGACCGTGGCGGCTTCGGCCAACACCCTGACCTATGCCGGCGTCGTGATCGTCGGCGTGGTGCTGATTGCCGACAACAAGATGACGATGGGCGCGCTGATTGCCTGCTCGATCCTTGCAGGACGCGCCGTCCAGCCGCTCGCCCAGATCGCACAATTGCTGTCGCGCCTGTCGGCGACCCAGACTGCCTATAAGCAGATCGACGCGATGATGGCGCTGCCGCCCGAGGGGCCGGCAGGCGACGGCCTGATGCCTGCGCGTTTCGATGGGCGGATCGAGCTACGCGGTGTCACATTCACTTATCCCGGCGCGACGGAGAAGACGCTCGACGGCCTCGATCTGTCGATCGCTGCCGGACAGCGGGTGGCGCTAATCGGTCGCGTTGGGTCGGGCAAATCGACCATCGCAAGGATGATCTTGGGCCTTTATCCGCCGCAAGAGGGACTCGTCATGATCGACGGGACCGACATCCGCCAGTTCGACACTGTCGAGATGCGCGCACGGATCGGCGTTGCGTTGCAGGAAAGCACGTTGCTCAGCGGCACGGTGCGCGAGAATATCACGCTGGGTCGGGTGGCGGTCGATGATGCCGAACTGCTCCGCGCCGCCGAGGTTTCGGGCACGCACAGCTTTATGGGGCGCATCGCCAATGGCTATGATCTCGTCCTTGCCGACCGGGGCGAAGGGTTGTCGGGCGGGCAGCGCCAGTCGATTACAATTGCCCGCGCGATTGCGGGCGTGCCGCAGATCATCGTGTTCGACGAGCCGACCAGTGCGATGGACGCGGGAACAGAAGCACAATTGATCGAGCGGCTCGAAAACGAGCTGAAAGGACGCACCTTCGTGTTAATTACCCACCGCCCGGCGCTGCTACGGCTGGTAGACCGCGTGATCATTGTCGAGGGCGGCAAGATCGGCGCAGACGGGCCGCGCGACGCCGTGCTCAAGCATTTGCAACAACAGCCCCGGGTGGCGGCATGAGCCAGCACGCCGAGCCTCAACCTGAAAGCCATCTGGAAGACTTTGCCGACCGCATCCAGCCGCGCGCCGCGTCGAACGTCCTGCTGTGGACGATCCTCGGTTTCTTCATTGCCTTCGTCTTGTGGGCGAGCATCGTCGAGATCGACCGCACCGTGCGGGCACCCGGACGGATCATCCCGAGTGCAAGGCTGCAGACCGTGTCCAATCTCGAGGGCGGTATTGTTGCGGCCATCCTTGTCCGCGTCGGCGATCTTGTCCGCCAGGGGCAACCCCTCGTTCGTCTCGACCAGACGCAAAGCGGCGCGGAGCTGGGCAGCAGCGAAATCACCGTCGTCGCCTTACGCGCCAAAATCGCGCGGCTCGAAGCCGAAGTCGGCGGACGCGAGCCGCGCTATCCCTTGCCGCGCGACGCAGCCGAGGGCGAACAGATCGCCATCGAGCGCGCACTGCACGCGACCCGGATGAGCGACTTGTCGAGCCTGATTTCAGCCAATGCCGCGCGCGAGAGCCAAGCCCATTCATCGGTCGCCGAAGCTGCCGCCGCCTATCGCGCACGCGTTTCTGCCCGCGATTCGGCGGCGCGCCAGCTCGCGATGATGCGCCCGCTGGTCGAACGCGGGATCGAGCCGCAAATGACGTTGGTCCAGCTCCAGAATGCCGCCTCGGTTGCCGCCAGCGATGCGGCACAGGCTTCCGCCACTATCGGTCGCGCACGCTCCGCTGTCGCCGAAGCGCAAGCCACGCTGTCGCAAGTCCGTCAGGCATGGCGTGCACAGGCGGGCGGCGAACTCGCCGCGGCCCAAGCCGAAATGACCGCACGCAGCCGAAATGTGCCCGTGCTCGCCGCGCGCGTTGGGCGCTCGACGGTCGCATCACCGGTGACCGGTCGCGTCAACCGCGTTCTCGTCACCACTATCGGCGGCAGCATCGGCCCCGGCCAGCCCATCGCCGAAGTCGTGCCAAGCCGCGACACGCTGATGGTCGAAGCATTGGTCATGCCCAAGGATATCGGCTTCGTCCGCATCGGCCAAAAAGCGAAGATCAATGTGTCGGCCTATGAATCCGCCATTTATGGTGCGCTCGAGGGGGAAGTGGCGACGATTTCGCCCGACGCGACAATCGACGAGCGCACCGGCGACAGCCATTATGTCGTCCGCGTCCGCACCGATGCGACCGCGCTGCGCGATGCACGCGGCAGACCGCTGACCGTCGGACCCGGCATGACCACCGACGTCAGCCTGCTCGGCGACAAACGGTCGGTCATGGCCTATATCCTGTCGCCGATCGCACGGCTGGGCCAGACCGCCTTCCGCGAGTGAACGGCGTTCTTCAATCTGCCGAGTTCGGGCTGGTCGCGGCGTGTTGCCGTCCGCGCGCGCTCGCCGATTTCGAAGCCGTTTTGCGGGCAGCCGCCGCCCGGTCGTTTGACGCCGATCAGCTGCTCGCCACCGCACACGCGCACCGGGTCGAGGGGTTCGTCGAAGACGGGCTGAGGCGCATCGATTTCGCATTGCCGACCGCAGCGCAGGAAATTCTCGCCACCCGCGCCGCGCGGTCCTGCCAGCAAATGTTGCGGAACGCCGCCGACGAAATCCGCGTCGTGCGGGAGTTTCGCGAAGCGGGCATCGAGCCGCTGTTCGTCAAGGGCGCGACGCTGGCACTGATCGCCTATCGATCGCTGACGCTGAAAACCTCTTGGGATATCGATATGCTGGTTGCGCCTGAAAGCGTTCCGGCAGCACGCCGGTTGCTGGTCAAGGCAGGCTATAGGCTCGACCTGCCGGGCATCGACGATCCCGGCCTGATCGATGTTTACTTCGCGCGGAATAAGGAAACGCTGTGGATCAACGATGTCCGGCGTACATCGCTCGAGCTCCATTCGGCGCTGGTCGATGCGCCGGCAATGTTGCGCGGCGTCGGCACAGCGTCGCCGGTCCAGTCCGTGGCAGTTGCCAAGGGGCAGACCCTGACCACCCTCGCCCCTGTCGAACTTTTTACTTATCTTTGCGTTCATGGCACGAGCCACCGCTGGGAGCGGCTCAAATGGCTCACCGATGTCGCGGCGTTGGTCGCGCGTGACGGCGCAGCGGAATATCATGAAGCAGCAATCCGCCTCGGTGCCGGACGCAGTGCCGCTGTCGCGCTGCGTCTGTGCGAAAGCGTCCTGGCCATACCGCTCGACCCCGCCGTCTCGGACCGGATCGACCGGAGCCGTGCGAGCGACTGGCTCGTCGGGTCTGCAAGGGACGGTTTGGCGACCTGCGACGCGGTCGATCACGACAGTGTCAGCGGCCTTAGCAACGCTCTCACCAAGCTCCGGACCAAAACCGTGATGGTCACGGGCATCGGCGCAAAGCTTGCCACAGTTGGCGTCCTGCTCGACCTGTCGTTCACACCGGAACGCCTTGCGATCCCACAATCGCTGCTCCGGCTGCATGCCTTGATCTGGGTGCCCTATCGCTTGCTGACCCGCCCGTGGCGCAAACGTCAATCGCGCAAGGGAAAGACCGCAAGCACGCCATAAACCTCGCTGCCCGCGCAGCCGATGACATCGGTCTCGCCCGACCGAACCCAGACATGCGCGACCAAGGCACCGGCATCGTCGCGCCGCGCGCCATAGTAGAGCGACGCCGACAATCTCCGCCTACGCAACATCAATTGCGCCGCCAACCCTTGCTGGAAACAGACCGCGCGCCACGGGACGCGGCGTGCCCAGGCCGACAGCACCCAGTCGATATTTCCGGCCAATATGGGTGTCGCCGCCGGTCGGTCTCCACCGCCCTGCCCAGCCAAGGCGGCGATCCGGCGAAAGCTGAACACGGCGATGAGGAGTGAAGCGAGAGCCAGCGCGCCAAAGGCCTCCGCGACGAGCGGGAGGTTCAACAGGACGCGCCGCCCGTCGTGCATCAGTTGGTCCGCGCGACTTTGCGGAGAAAATGCCCGGCAGCGACCCCCCGCAGCATCGCATGACGATACAACAAGGTCGATTCGGGATCGTGCCGACCGTCTTCGGGCCAGTCCGCCAGTGCCCGTTTCAGCCGCGCCACATCGACGACCGCTGCCGCCCCGGCGCATCGTTCGAAACTGTCGAGTTCGGCGGCAATCTGGCCGCGCGCCGCCGCCATGCCCACATGCCAGTCGGCACCCTGCAACCCGCGCCGTCGCTCGCCCGCTACCTCGGCGGGCAGGCGGTCGGCAAAGGCACGCCGGGCCAGCGCGCGCGGTACGCCGTCGCGGATGTATTCGCCCTCGGGTACACGCAGGGCAAATTCGATCAGGCGGCGGTCAGCAGTGGGGTCGCGCAAATCGATGCCCCAGCCTGCCAGCGTCCCCTTGTTATAAACCCCCATATCAACGCGCCGCAGACCCCACAGGCGCATCGCCGCACCATCGGCCCAGGGGCGATAGCTGAGGTCAAGTCCACGCGCCCCTGCACGCGCCGCGACCCCGAACGCGCCAAATGCTTCATGGCGAAGCGCGCTATATCGTTCGAGCGGCAGATCGTGGCCGCGCAGCTTTGCCACCCTTTGCCATAGCGCAGGCGGCAGCAAAGGGCCGAGTGTCGCCGCAGCGAGATGTCGGATGCGCGCGCCGCCAGCGTGCAATCGGCGCAACAACATCGCGAGCTCCGACCAGCTGCCCCGCCGCAACAGGGCCGCGAGATGTGGATAGCCGTCGTGGCTGATCGACATATTGCCCATTTGTCCGGTCAGCAGCACGGTGACCCCGCGCGCCTTGGCCGCATCGTTGATGGCTTCGCTCCATACTGCGTTCGAGGGATTGAGCACAGGGCGTTCGAACAGCTGGAACTGGCGGTCCATAAGCGCGAGCGGCGATGCGTCACCCGGGGCAATGCGGACATGATCGATGTTCGGATACAGCGCAGTGGTCGCTGCAGCCAGCGGCCCTTCGTCGGCAATTTGCCCTTCGGCCACGACACATGCTTGCGAGGGGACCGCCGTGAAGGCAGCGAGGCGTTCCGGCCTGAGCTGGTGCGCCGCGGTCGCCGTGACGATGCTACTGTCGAGGCCGGCGCTCAGATGCGAACCGATGCCGCCAGTGGCGCGGACGAGGCGACACGCGACAGCGCGGTCGAACTCGGCACGCAAAGCTTCGGCATAAGCGTCGCTGCCTCCAGAGAACGGCGAGAGGTCGGGTGCCCAGTACCGCTCCACGCGAACGGTGTCGCGCGACATGGTAACAATATGCCCGGGCGGGACGCGCTCGATGCCCGAAAAAAAGCTCTCTCCCCCGGTTTCGGGAACGAGCGCAAGGAAATCGGCCGCCATTTGCGGATCTGCCGCATAGTCGACAGCCGGATGGGCATGCAGCCCTTTGGGCATCGAGGCGAACGCGACGAACCCGTCGCCCCGGTGATAGTGCAGGGGGCGCTCACCCAGGGCATCGCGTGCGAGGGTGAGCCGTTCGTCGCGCGCATGCCACACGGCAAGCGCGAACGGTCCCATGATCCGGGCAATGCCATCGTTGCCCCAACGAGCGATGATCGCCGCAGCAAGCATAGGGTCGCAGACGCCGTCCAGCGACAGGCCAAGCGCGCGCGCCAGTTCCGCCCGGTTGTCGATCCGGATATCGGCCACCAACAGGATCGTGCCGTCCGCCGCGCGCACCGGACCCGTGTCGAACGCATCCTCGGGCGTTAACGGCCAGAGCCGTCGTCCGAAAGCGAGCAGTCCCGCCCCCGTAAGGGCATCATGCTTGCCATAGATCGCCTGCGCTGCAAGCATCCGCGCAACCATTGCCTCTTCCTGCGCCTCTGCCGGTGCACCGCCGAAGTTCCACAGCCCGGCCAGTGCGGTCATGGTGCGGTCAGGACGATCAGGCGTTCTCCCGCCAGATCGGCAAGCACGGCGGCAGTATCGGCGAGACATGTCGCGCGATCGACATCGTGCTCGGCCATCAACCGGTCGCACAGCGCGTTCAATGTGCAGGGTTCCTCAATCAGCTGCCAGATGCGCGTTGCGGTAGCGTTAAAGGCGAAGCAGCTGCCGCGCTCGATATCGAGGCCGACGAGTTCGCCGCCGACTTCGGCCTCGACCAGTGCGTCGAGGCGTTCGATCCGCGTCTGCGCGTCCATCGCGTCGGTCCTTCTTGTGTTCGCCCCACGCCGCATTTGAGCTAGGGGCTATTTCATGGTGCAGAATGCAGGCCTTTATCGAGCCTTTGGCGTGGATTTTCAATCGGCGCTGGCGCTGCCCGAAATGCGTGCAGGCAGCGAGGGTTCGGACACGCCTGTTATCATCGAACGCGGAACGTCCGTGCCCCCGACGAACGGTATCGAGATCGCAACCGGCATTGTCGCGGGGCCGGACGTCTTCTGGATGGACGTTCCCGGCGTAGTTCGTCTGCGCGTCGAGCGGGGCTATCGCATGGTTGTCGAGCTGGCCGAAAAGGCAACCGAGAGCGAAGCACGAGCCTATCTGCTCGGGTCGGCGCTCGGGGCATTGCTGCACCAGCGCGGGTTGCTGCCGCTCCACGCCAGTGCCGTCGAAATCGGCGGACACGCCTATGCCTTTGCCGGACATTCGGGCGCGGGCAAATCGACACTGGCGCTGGCGATGACCCGGCGCGGCCACCCGCTGTTGTGCGACGACATCGTCGCCATCGACACCAGCGGGCCTGTGCCGGTCTGCTGGCCGGGGCTGATCAACCTGAAGCTATGGGGCGAGACGCTCGCGGCGTCGGGACGGGGGGCGGACAAGCTCGAACAGGTACTGCCGACGCTTGACAAATACCGGCTGCCGGTCGCGGGCCTCGCCGACTATTGCCCCCTGCCGCTGGACGGTGTGTTCGCGCTGGCAAAAGGCAGCGAAGCAACGCTCGTCCCGGTCGGCGGCGCGGATGCCGCTGCGCTGCTGATCGCCAACACGTTTCGCGGGCAACTTGTGGGTCCGATGCAGCGCCAGCGAGTGCATTTCGATCAATGCGTGGGGGTCGCGTCCGGCGTCGATTTCGCGCGGCTTGAACGGTCGTGGAGCCTAGCCCGGATCGATGACAGCTGCGCGCAGATCGAAGCCAGCGTCACGACGTAGAGAACGCCCCATCGCTGGCGGCGCGGGTACCGACTTCGGCCTGGCCCGCATCGATGCGGTCGACGCGCGGTGGGGTCCAGGGTTTGCGCGGCGCCTTGGCGGCGGGCTTGGTGGTCGGGGTTTTCTTCATCGTCATCGGTCCTAACTCACCGCGCTTGCGGGCGTCCATTCAATGCAAATCGGGCAGCTGCTTACAGCACGAAGTCGGTGGCGACCGGCGGGGTCGCGGGGGTCATCGCCACACTCAGCGTGAAGTCGGCAATCCCGTCGCCGTCAACATCGCCCTCGACAATGAAGATGTTGCCTCCCGCCGCCGTGTAGCGCAGCTGGCCCGCGACATTACCGAATGCCGCAGTGCCGATGAAGCTGAACGCATCGTCCACGCCGCCAGTGATCGCATCGATCCGCGACAGGTCGATCTTGTCCACGCCCGACGCGAAATCGACGATGCGGTCGCGGGTGGCATTGGTCGCGCCATTGGAGTCGGTGATCGCATCGTAACGGAACACATCCGCTCCCGCGCCGCCGAACATAAAGTCGCCGCCGCCACCGCCATAGATCGCATCGGCCCCGGCGCCACCGTAAAGACTGTCAGAGGCCCGCCCGCCGAAGAAGATCAGATTGCCGTCGGTTTCCGCCGTTCCGTCGATCGTCATCGCGGTCGTGACGTTCAGCCCCCAAACCGTCTTGGTGGCCCCGGCACCGGTCCAGACATTGTCCAGCGTGATGTTGAAATTATTGGGTGTCGCGCCCGGCCCGGGCAGCAGGATCAACGTCTCGACCCCCGCATTGGCGTTGACGAGGATCGAATAGTCGCCATCGAGCGCCAACTGGTCGTTGGTGCCGCCATTACCGACAACTGCATCGGTCGCATTCCATCTGCCGGGGCCGAAATAGAACCCGTCATCGAGCGCGCCGCCGATGAAGCTGTCATTGCCAAGGCCACCGAACATGCGGAACCGCCCGTTGGTTTCTGCGCTGCCATTGAAGCTGAAGTTATTGCCCGCCAGCAAGTTACCGCCGAACACCGACAGTTCTTGCGTCGCCGGGACATTCGCATCGATTGAGGCGATATTGTAGCTGAAGCCCGGCAACACCGAGAGCACCTCGACGTTGACCAGCGATCCGGCCCCCAAAGTGAGAAGCGCCGAATAGTCACCCTGCAGGCCGACTTGGTCGTTGGTCCCGAGCCCGCCATCGACGGTGTCGGCAGCCGTGAAGAACGATCCGAAGAAGAAGCCGTCATTGCCTGCGCCGCCAGTCACGAAGTCGTTGCCGCCCTGAGCCAGGTTGAAGAAATCGTCGAGCGGCGTGCCATTGATCGTGTCATTGCCTGCCCCGCCGCGCAGCTGGTCGCCCGCCGACTGGACGCCGCCGATGGTGACCGTGACCGTCGCGGTCTGCGCCGCCGTAATCCCACCGGCCAGCGTATAGGTGAAGGTATCGGTGGCGCTTGTGTTGGTCGCGCCCGTTGCCGCTGCTGTTGTCGCATCGATCAAATAATTGAACGCACTGTTGGGATTGTAGCTGTAGGTGCCGTTGGCATTGACGGTGAGCAGTGCGCCAGAGGCGAGCGGGATTTGCGTGCCCACGTTCGCCGCATTGCCGTTGACCAGCGACACCGACAGCGGGGGCGCGCCGCCCTGACTGATGTCGTTGGCGAACAAATTGCCGTTGGTGATCGTTGCGTTCTCGAGGACGCCCGCATTGTCGGCGACCGCATTGAGCGCCCGCGCCGTGATCGAGAAATCGTCTATGGCGAGACCATCGTCGGCACCATTGCCACCCGTGAGGCCGAAGCTGTTCCAGCGGATCCACACCGTCGCACCCGGAGCGATCTGCAGACCTATGATCTCGGACGAAATCGCCGTCTGGTTCGCCGCAAGATTGCCATCGAGCGCGGTCGCGGTTGCGCCCGTGTTCACTCCGGTAAAGTCGAGCGCGTTGATGTCGTTCCATGTACCCGTGGTCAGGTTGGTCGCATTGAAGCTGATCTGGAAGTCGAGCCGGTCCGCCCCTGTGCCGGTGTTGCCCCGCCGCCACTGTTCGCCGATGTAGGAGATGAGCAGGGAGGTCAGCGTGACGCCGCTGGTGTTGGTGAACGCCGCGCCCAGCGTCGGCACGTTGGTGCCACTCTGCAGCGACCCAAAGGCGCGATCGGCTGCGCCGGTCGTGCCATAGCTGTACGTATCGCCAGTCAACAATGACCCGTTGTTGGCCGTGTAAACCACGCTGCCGTTGGTTTCGCTGAACGTCCAGCCGAGCGGCGTCACCGTGCCAGCACCGCTGATTGCGAGATTGTTGAAGCTCTGCGTGACCGCCGTGCCGGTGGTCAGCGTTTCGGGGGTGAAGGTGATCGAAGATGTGATCCCCTGCGGGCCGGTCGTGGCGGTGCCATCGCTGACGTCGACGAACACCGAGAACACGCCGTTGAGCAGCCCTGGCGCGAACCGCACGTTCGAAGCCGTGTCGAGATAGGTGTTGATCGCCGCAACAGTGCCCGACAGGGTCGGCGCGTTGGCAGGGCCGCCGACGGTTACACCGGCCACCGTCGCCGTCAGGAACGTACCGGGCGCGGACGCCGTGAGCGTCACCGTGACCGTCGCCGAATCGACATCGGCAATCGTCGATGCCGACAGATCGATATTGGCCGGCACGCCGGGATTGAACGCGGGCAGGCCTGCGGGCAGACCGGTAATCGTCGGTCCATCGTTGGTCGCGACGACAGTGACCGTACTCGTTACCGTCAGCGTATCGACACCCAAATTCGCCGTCCCACCGCCGTCGATCAAGGTCGTCGTGATCGTGCGTGCGCCCGCGGTCGGGTTGTCGCCGCCGGTGCTGCCGAAGAATACGAAGCGTGCGACGCTTTGGACCAGCGCGGGCGTCGCATTGGCATTGAGCGTGATGACGATGTCGCTGCCACCCGCGCCACCGCCGGTCACCGTGCCGATGGCGGTCCCACTGACCGAAATCGTGCCAGCAGCAATCATGACGATGCCGGTCGTGTCGATGTTCAACTGATCCTGCGTCGAGTCCTTGCCCGCCGTAATTGCAAAGCGCAGCGTGCCGCCGTTGAAATTGGCGTTGTCGACATCGGCGAACGTCATGTTCGCGCCGCTGTCGATATTCACGCCCGACATGACAGACCCCGCACCCGCAGGCTCTGTTGTCGTCACGCTGTCGCCCTGCAACCCGGTCGAGGTCGGCGCGTCGTTGACCGCAGCCACCGGCTGCGACATCGACACGGACCCCGACGAAAACCGTGTGGTGCCGCCCGTAACCGATGCATCTACCGTCGCGCCAGTCGTCAGCGCGCCGCCAGAACTGTCTACCAGCGTGGCGACAATAGTCGGCGAGGCGCCGTTGAAATTGAGCGTCGGGTTAAACCGGACAGCTGTCGTTGCTGCAATTGCAAACCCGGTCGCCGCCGTCATCCCGGTCGGTATGCTGACCCAGATTGCACCGTTGAAATACTGCCAAATGCCATTGGCACTCGACGGATTGCCGGTCACGATAATCCCGGCAAGCGTATTTGCCGAAGAACCGCCGGTTACCTGATCGGTCGCGTCGGAGAAGTTTCCGCCGTAAAGCGTCGCAACGGTGAACCCATTGACCTGCGGTGTGTCCTCGAAAATGATCCCGGTCGCAACGAAGCCGCCGTTAATCACGACCGGCGCATCGTTGACCGCAGTCACACTGATCGCCTTGTTGTCGCTGTCGGTCAGCGTCCCGCCGGTGCCGGTCGCGCCACCGTCGCTCGTCAGGATCGTCAACGCATCGGCGCCATTGACGTTGGCCGTCGGCGTGTAGGTCAGGCCCGTCGCGTTGGCGAGCGTCGCGTTGATCGCGTTCTGCGTCGCGGTGACGGTCAGCGTTGCAGTGCCGTTCGCGCCCGCCGTGATCTGCCCAGCCGTGACGCCGCCTGCAACGCCCGTATTGAGCGTGATGATCCCGCGCCCGACGGTGAAGGTTACTGTCATCAACGTCGCCGCCGGGTTGGAATCGACGTCGGCAATGGAGATGCCGGTCAGGGCCGTCGCGCTGGCATCCTCGCTAATGTTCAGCGTGCCACCGACCGTGTTGACGGGCGCGTCATTCACACCAACTACAGTCACCGTCGCCGTTGCCGGATCGCTATTGGCGAGGCCGTCGAACGTCGTCACGCTGATCGTGCGTGACGTGCTGGCCCCGAAGTTAGTCGGATTGTCGCCCGCATTGGTGAAGGTCAGCGAGGCGATGACCGTCTGGTACTGGGCCAGCGTCCTCGCCCCAGTCAGCGACAGCACGCCGGTGGTAGCGTTATAACTTGCGACGATACCGGTTGCGCCGACAGCGACGGCCAGCGCATCGCCCGCGACGAACCCCGCCGTGACGGCCAGTGTCGCCCCCTGGATCAGCGTATTATCGGGGTCGGTCACCGTCGCGCCGCTGAGCACCGCAACTGGCGTGCCCGCTGCGGAGGGAGAACCAGCCGTTTCGAGATAGCTCGCCGCCGCCGACGTTACCGCCGTCACCGGCGCATGGTCGATCTCGAGTCCCGTCGGCGACCCATTGGCGGTCGGCTCGAACACGCGGATGAACAGCGTCGGCGCGGTATTCGCCGCCGCGTTCAGCGCCAGCGTGAAGATCGACGCATCGGACTCGTTCGTGGCGGGCGTACCATCGACTTCGGTATCATTGTCCGAGACCGCCGAAATATAAACGCGCCCGCCGATCTCGTCGACCTCGATATGGGTCATGTTCGCCGTCGGGAAGCTTTGCAGCGTATTGAACGCATTATTGGTCGGCTGGTCCCAGATTTCGGTCAGCGTCCCGTTGACCGTGCTGCCGACGAGGCTGCCCTGCACGAATTTGAACACGCCGCCATGGTCGTTGGCCGAGATCGGCTGGGTGACGAACCAGACATTGCCCGTCGCCGTATCCACATCGATGCCGATGATCTGGCCTTGTACCGGGTCGAGGCGTCCCGGACCGCCATAGCCACCGGGCGTCGTGCCGAGGTTCAGGAAGGTGACGACGCCGGTCGACAAGCTGATTTTCAGGATGTGGTTCTGGATGACGGCATTATTGCCGAGTCCGTCGATGCTGCCGAGCGACGACACGACATACGCAAAGCCGCCCGCGACCGCAAAGTCGGCGACCCCGCCGGGGCCAAAGAAAAATACGGCGTCCTGATTTTCAGTGTCGATGGTTTGAATGGGCACAGCACCCATGCCTGAACCGTCGTAATTCATCGACCACAGCTGCCAGCCGCCTTCGTACGTTCCCGACACATCACCATCGAGCCAGTATATTTTGTTTGTGGTCTTATCGATCTCGATGCTGGGGATGATTTCGCCGGGGATAACCCCGCCCACACCATTGTTCTGGTTGTCGGTAATGAAAATCTGCGTAAAGGTCGGCGTCGATGTCCCGCTGACCAGATCGGCGATGTTGCCGCGCATGATGCGGTTGATCGAGTTGCCATCCGAATCGACGAAGAAGAAAAACCCGTCGTCAAGGTCGAAGGTGACATCGGCGACGCGGTTGAATGCCGCATTGTCGCGGAACAGGCGGGCCAGATGGCTGCCGACATTGGCACCTTCGTCATTGCCGATTCGTAGGATCGCGTCCGACTGGCCGCCGCCCGCCATCCCGGCGATGATGACGACGTCGGGATTGGCGAACACGTTCGACACCGTCGTGTCCGACACTTCGGCGAACAGTGTCGTGCCGGCAATATCGTCCTGATCCGATCCGCTCCACGACACAGTGTTCGAAATGGCGGCCATGAGCGTTGCAGGAATTTCAGTCGGCATCCCGACAAAGGCGGCATTGTCATGCGCGACGGCGACTGCATTGACCCCGTTGGTCAGGCCGGTGTTCACAAGGCTGCCATTAAAGGTCGTATTGCCGTCGGCGATATCGGCGGCGAACAGGAATTGCGTTGGCGCGTCGGCGCTGGTGCCCTGATACAGGTAAACCGTCTCGCCCGCGTTCGACAGGCTGATCCCCGCCGCCGTCAGCTGCGCCGCCGTAAAGGTCAGGATCGAACCCGCAGGCAACGGCCCGACCGTGATGGTCAGCGTGCCTTCACCCGCGCTCGCTGCTGCAAAGCTGGTCCCGTTCCAGGCGCGGTCTGTCAGGTAGATGACGGTGCTCGAAGTAACCGCCTGCAACAGGACGATGCGAATCGCATCGGGGCTGCCGCCCGCGACCGATGTAACATCGGTTTCATATGAAATAATGGCGGCTTGGCCCACGCCCAGCGATGTTGGCATCAATCTTCCCCTCGATCGAAGACGCCCCGCCCCGGAGGCAGTCCACCCGCGTCACATTATCGAAGAACATGGCACAACATTCTGACACATTCTAGTGTGTGTGCGCCGCGCCATTTGCCCACCCGAAAACCTGGCCATTTGGCAAAAATGCCCTTCTATATTTGGCATCGAGTCGATGCACGGATTGGATTTGACAGGCGGCACAGTTCGTCACATTCTACGGTTAAGGCAGGGGACGCAGCGTCAAGGCGCTAAAAACATCATTTTGCGGTTTGGCCAGTTGCTGGCGAGTCTCGCAAAAAACCGGGTTACAAAAAACCGGTCAGGCAATTTTCGGGGGGAGTGCGAACATGGGCCAGCCATATGTCGGTGAAGTTCGGTTAGTGGGCTTTAATTTCGCCCCGGCGGGATGGCAGGATTGCAACGGGGCGCTGCTGCCGATCTCCGAGAACGAAACGCTGTTCCAGCTGATCGGCACGACCTATGGCGGAGATGGTCAGTCCACATTCGCTGTCCCCGATTTGCGGGGCCGTATTCCGGTGCATCAGGGCACCGGTGCCGGCGCAAGCTATATCATCGGCGGAACCGGCGGCCTCGAACAAGTGACGCTGAGTTCGACCCAGATCCCGGCGCATACGCACACGCCCGTCACGGCGGCGGCGGGACAGATCAACGGTCCGACCGGTGCGATTCTGGCGACCTCGCAGAGCACGCAGGCGGGGGTACGCCAATATTCGACCAACACGACAACGACGACCAACCTGCATCCGTTGTCGATGCTCCCGGCGGGCGGTAACCAGCCGCACACCAATGTGCAGCCCTATCTGGTGCTTCGCTACGTGATTTCGCTGTTCGGCATCTTCCCGAGCCCGAACTGAACCCCGCAAGCAACCTTCCATAAAATCCCGTTCATTCGGCACCTTCATTCGGAGCGACGCAGATGTCAGATCCATTCGTCGGCGAAATCAGAGCCTTTCCGTTCAACTTTGCCCCCAGAGGCTGGGCCTTTTGCAACGGCCAGCTCTTGCCGCTTTCGCAAAACACCGCGCTATTCTCGCTGCTCGGCACCTATTACGGCGGCAACGGGAGTACGAACTTCGGGCTGCCCAATTTGCAGGGTAATGTCCCCATGGGCGATGGGCAGGGACCGGGGCTTACCGATCGCTTTCTCGGCGAAACCAGCGGTACACAGGCTGTAACCTTGCTCTCGACCGAAATGCCGCAGCATGCCCATACGCTGAATGCCCGCGTCGGTCCGGCGCAGTCGCCCGATCCAGCGAACAACGTGCTGTCGCCCGGCACTTGGCAACAGGGGGCCAATCTGGGCGTCGTGCAGACCTATGCCACGCAATCGCCGAATGCACAGATGTCGCCGACGGCCGCCGCGCTTACCGGGGGCAGCCAGCCGCACAACAACATGATGCCGTTTCTGACGCTCAACTGGTGCATTGCGTTGCAGGGCGTTTTCCCGCCGCGTCAGTAATCACAGCTTTACGAAAGGACCGAGCATGTCCGAAGCATTTCTAAGCGAAATTCGCCTGATGTCTTTCAATTTTGCACCGCGCGGCTGGGCATTGTGCAACGGCCAGTTGCTGCCGATCAACCAGAATCAGGCGCTTTTTTCGCTGCTGGGCACGACCTATGGCGGCAACGGCACGACAAATTTCGCTTTGCCCAATTTGCAAGGGCGCACTGCGATACATATGGGTGCCGGCTTCACTCTCGGCCAAGCTGGCGGCGCGATATCCCACACGCTGATTGCCAGCGAGATGCCGACGCATTTTCACCAGATGCAGGCGTTCAACGGCGCTGCCGATACGGGGGCGACGAATACACCGCCGAGCCCCACCGCATCGCTCGCGATCGCGGCGGCAGTGCCTTCGGGGGGAGGCTCGACCCCCGTTGCCCGTTACAGCACGGCGGCACCGACCGGATCGATGGCCGCCACGGCGGTGAGCACCGTCGGGGGCAGTCAGGCGCATGAAAACCGCCAGCCCTATGCAGTGCTCAACTGGTGTATTGCTCTGCAGGGCATTTTTCCCTCGCAGAACTAACGACCCCGCGACCGCCAGATCATTTGGTCGTAGAGCGCACCGCGTTCGGTCCGCCTGAAGCCGAGCCGCTCGTAGAGGCGACGTGCCGGGTTGGTGGCAATAACCGACAGCGCCACCGATTGCCCGCGCGCCGCCGCATGACGCTGCAAATCGGCGATCAGCGCGCTGCCAAGCCCCTGCCCGCAGGTTTCGGGCATCAACGTGATATCGATCAGATGGCAGCTTGTGCCGCTGCCATCGACATAGACCCGCCCGATTGCCGCCCCTGTCCGTTCGACGATCAACCGGTCTGTGCCGGGGAATTCGCCAAGGTAGCTGGCATTCTGCGCGGTGAATTGCTGCACCACGAACAACGACTTGGTCGCTTCGGGCCAGCCGGTGATCGCCAACTCGTCCGCGCGCGTCGTCGCATAGAGCCTCGACAGAAACGCCATATCGTCCGCCAGCACCGGACGCAGCGACAGGCCCAGCGCAGCCGCCGCGTCGAGCGCGAACGGCATCTTCAGGCCGTCGGACGGATCAGGTATTTCTCGCCCGTCCGCTTGGCGTTGTAGCCTGCGATCACATCAAGGTTGAGTGCCTCCGCCAAGGTCACTTCATGGCTGTAATGGCTCTTGAACGTCGTCGTCAGCTCTGTAACCACGCGGTCCTTCATCTGCTGTGTTTTCTCTGCGCCCGCCTTTATCAAAAACGGGGTGAGCAGGAAACCAGCGAGACTCCACGTCAAACCAAAGCTGCGGTTGAGGATCGACGGGCCGACGTCGAGCGCGCCATAGATGTAGACTTGCTTGAATGTGTCCGACCCGTAGCGGCTGTACGTCTTCATCCGCTTGACCGCTGCGGTTTCCATGCAGCCGAGAATCTGCCCCGCCAGCTTGCCGCCGCCAATGGCATCGAAGCCGATAGTGGCACCGGTTTCGACCAGCGCCGCAGTCAGGTCGGCCATGAAGGTTTCGGACGTGGAGTCGACCACATGCGTTGCGCCGATGCCCTTGAGCAATTCGGCCTGCGCGGCGCTCCGCACGATATTGACCAGCGGGATACCGCCCTTAGCGCAGATCTTGACCAGCATCTGGCCCAAATTCGACGCAGCGGCAGTGTGAACGATGGCGCTGTGCCCCTCCATCTTCATCGTCTCGGTGAACGCCAGCGACGTCAGCGGATTGACGAAGCACGACGCGCCGTCCTTCGGGTCGGTGCCGTCGGGCAGGACCATGCACATTTGCACCGGCAGGCAGCGATATTCGGCATAGATCGACCCGCCGAGCATCGCCACGGCCTTGCCAAGCAGCGCCTGTGCGGCGGGCGACGCACCTGCCGCCACGACAATGCCGCTGCCTTCGTTTCCAATGGGCAGCGCCTCGCCGATCCGCCCGCCCATCGCGCGCATCCCTGCGGCGGGGATATCGGCAGTGACCAGCGGCAGGCCGTCGCGGGTCGAGGCGCGCGCCGTCGTCATATCGGCGGCACCGAACAACAGGCCCAGGTCGGACGGGTTGATCGGCGTCGCCTGCACGCGGACGATAACTTCGTGATCCTTGGGCGCGGGCATTGGCAACGCCGAAAGCGACACTTCGAGCTGGCCACTTTCGGTCACGAGCGTCAGCATCGTCAAATTGGTCGCGGGCAAGTCGGTCATCGAAGTTCCTCTCGGGATGCGTTTTAGCTTGCAACCGGGTTAGACGAACACGTCGGAGCGGGCAATTGCTGCCGCAGCACATGGATGGACCGCATTGTTGGACGGAACGATTTGCAATCGATATGATTCCTGAAATCAGGGGAGCCGGATTTGAACGACATATGGAACAGTCTGGTCGAGGTTGTCACCGGCGTATTGGGACCGCATGGCCCCGCCACTGCCGCCGCGCCAACGAGTTTTGCGCCCGGCGACTTTAGCGTTCACTTCTTCCTGCAACTCGCGGTCATCCTGATTGCGTGCCGGATCATCGGCAAGCTCGGCCAGCGGTTCCTCAGCCAGCCGCAGGTGGTCGGTGAGATGATCGCAGGTGTGGTGCTCGGCCCGTCGCTGTTTGGCCTGATGTTTCCCGAGTTTCAGGCAGCGATTTTCCCTAAAGAAACGAAATCGGTGCTCTATGCGGGCGCGCAGCTCGGGGTTGGGTTGTACATGTTTCTCGTCGGGACGACCCTGCGCCTCGACCATTTCGCATCGAAAGCGCGCAGTGCGGTGTCGGTGTCGCTGGCAGGGATCGTCACGCCGTTCCTGTTCGCCATCGCCATCACGCCATTGTTGCTGACCGTCCCCGGCCTGTTCGCACCCGGCATAACCACAACGGCGGCGACCCTGTTCATGGGGGCATGTATTGCGCTCACTGCCTTTCCGATGCTCGCACGGATCATCAATGAACGCGGTCTGGCCCATACGTCGCTCGGCACGCTCACCCTGACGGCCGGCGCATTCGACGATGCGGTGTCGTGGTGTGTGCTGGCGGTGGTGTTGGCGATGTTCGGCGGCGGGCCGGGCGTTGCCGTGCTCGCCATCGGCGGCGGCCTTGCCTATGCCGGTTTCATGATGCTCTACGGGCGGCGGCTGCTTAGCCCACTCGGCCGCATCGTCGAGCGCGAGGGACAGATGAGCACGACGGTGCTTGGCATCACGCTTGCGCTGTTCTGCCTGTCGGCGTTCGTCATGGACATCGTCGGCATTCATGCCATTTTCGGGGGCTTCATCCTCGGCGCGGTCATGCCACGCGGGCGGTTTGCCGAGGAGATCAAGGCGAAGATCGAGCCGCTAACGGTTGTCCTGCTGTTGCCGATGTTCTTCACCTATTCGGGGCTGAACACGCGGCTCGACACCGTGAATTCGCTTGAACTGCTGGCGATTGCACTGGGCATTCTTGCGGTGTCGATCGCGGCTAAGTTCGGTGCGTGCTACCTTGCGGCGCGGCTGTCGGGCGAGGACAACCGCACGTCGCTCGGCATTGGTGCGCTTATGAATTCGCGCGGGTTGATGGAACTCATTATTATCAACATCGGACTGCAAAAGGGCATCATTGGCCCGACCCTGTTTTCGATCATGGTGCTGATGGCGATCGTCACAACGATGATGGCAGGGCCGCTGTTCGAGATCGTCTATGGCCGCAAAGCGCGCGAGAGCGGCGAGCTGGGGTCGCTGGATGTGACGACGCCTACCTAGACTTGGTCCTGGGGCGATCGGTTTTTTGCCGAACAGTCATTTGTGTTTGCTTTGCGTGGGTATCGGAACGCGAAAAAGCCCCAGTCTTGCGACCGGGGCTTTTCGTTAACTATCTGAAGTTGCGAGACCTTGTTGGTTGCGGGAGCAGGATTTGAACCTGCGACCTTCAGGTTATGAGCCTGACGAGCTACCGGGCTGCTCCATCCCGCCCCACCAAAACAGGCCAGCCGAAAACGGCGCTTAGCGCCGAAAGGCCGACTGGCCGTCTCGCCTTATTGGCGAGC
>JANNVL010000111.1:0-3409 GCA_031408195.1 Sphingomonadales bacterium
GGGCGGATGCACCTGAGCTTCAGTCCGTTCAGCCAGATGGTCGCCGATGATCATTTCGTCATCCTGTTCCAATTCACCCCGTGCTCGGCGCTCGAATCCGACGTCGAGATGATCTGGCTCGTCGATGGCCGCGCCACTGACGCAGAGGTCGATGTCGACAAGATGATCTGGGGTTATCACGCGACCACGACGCAAGACAAAATCATCACCGAGAATAATCAGGCCGGTATCATGTCCAGCCGCTACCGCCCCGGGCGTTACTCCGATCAGGAGGGAAGCGTGGTGAAGTTTCAGGAATGGTATCTGGGGCAGCTTGGTCTGAGCCGCGCGGAGTGACGATCCCCGCGACTATGCGCGCGGTTCTGCTGACTGGCCATGGCGGGTATGAAAAGCTTGAGTTCCGCAACGATGTGCCGATTCCTGTGCCGGGTCCAGACGATGTCCTGATCCGCATCGGTGCGGCGGCCGTCAACAATACCGACATCAATACACGCATCGGTTGGTATTCGAAGGCTGTAGCAGAAGCCACCGACGCGAATGCTGCAACCGGCATAGACGGTGCCGAAGACGATGGCTGGTCCGGTGCGGCGTTTCGATTCCCGCGCATACAGGGTGCGGATGCGTGTGGGCGGATTGTCGCAGTTGGGGCGGATGTTCACTTTGCCAGGGTCGGCGAACGTGTGCTGATCGAACCAGTGCTGCGAGGCGAAGGCCGGTTCGACATCCGCTATTTCGGCTCGGAAGTCGATGGAGCCTTTGCCGACTATGCCTGTGTACCTGCGGCCAATGCCTACCGGATCGACTCCCCGCACGCCGATGCAGAACTGGCCAGCTTCCCTTGCGCTTACGCAACCGCCGAGAACATTTTGACGCGGATTGGACTGACAGCGGGCGAACGGGTGCTCATCACCGGAGCGTCAGGCGGCGTCGGCTCCGCCGCAGTCCAGCTTGCCCGAAGGCGCGGCGCAGAGGTGGTCGCGATGGCCAGCAACGACAAAGCCGAGGCCGTCGGGGCGCTGGGGGCAAGCAAAGTCATCCCACGCGATGCCGATCTGGAAGCGGTGTTCGGCCAAGAGCATTTCGACGCGGCGGTCGACGTGGTCGGCGGCGCGCAATTCGCGGCCGTATTGGGTGCCCTTAAACGCGGCGGGCGCTACGGCGTATCAGGGGCGATTTCCGGCCCGATGGTCGATCTGGACCTGCGTACGCTCTATTTGAAGGACTTGCGCTTCTTCGGCTGCACCGTGCTGGACTCACAGATTTTCCCGAATCTCGTCGGCTATATCGAGCGCGGCGAGATCAAGCCGCTCGTCGCCGCAACCTTTCCGCTGACCGAAATCGTGGCGGCGCAGGAGGCATTCCTGACCAAACGCCACGTCGGGAAGATTGTGCTGCTCGTTTGACAGTCAAAATGCAGATGGAGGCGAGCCAAGGACCGTGAGCTGACACCTGTCATGCAACTATTTCGACCAACTCCCCGATCCGCCCGATCATCTCGTCAATATGCGCCTTTTCGAGGGTCAGCGGCGGGGACAGTGCGATGATGTCTCCGGTGGCGCGGACCAGCAGACCTGCTTCGAAGCACTTGACGAACAACTCCGTCGCGCGCTGGGTTGGCGCGCCGGGGCGGGGTTCGAGTTCGATGCCGGCGACGATCCCCATGTTGCGGATGTCGATGATGTGGCGCTTGCCCTTCAGGCTGTGAACGGCGTCTTCCCAATAGCCGTGCAGACTGGCGGCGTGTTCCCAGATGCCCTCGGCCTTGTAGAGGTCGAGAGTCGCCAGCCCTGCGGCGGCGGCCAGCGGGTGACCCGAATAGGTATAGCCGAGGAACAATTCGATCCCGTCGGGACCGCCTTCGACGACGGTGTCGTGGATCTCGCGGCTGACGGCGACTGCGCCCATCGGAACGGCAGCGTTGGTGAGCCCCTTTGCCATGGTGATCATGTCGGGCGTCACGCCGAGCGTTTCTGCCGCCGTCGCGCCGCCGATCCGGCCGAAGGCGGTGATGACCTCGTCGAAGATCAGGACGATGCCGTGCTTCGTGCAAATCTCGCGCAACTTTTCGAGATAGCCGACCGGGGGGATCAGCACGCCGGTCGATCCCGCCATCGGCTCGACGATGACGGCAGCGATCGTCTCGGCCCCGTGCAGTGCCACGATGCGTTCCAGTTCTTCGGCCAGATGCCCGCCCCACGCCGGTTGTCCGCGCGTGAAGGCATTATGCGCGACCGAATGGGTGTGCGGCAAATGATCGACGCCGGTCAAAAGCGTGCCGAACTGGCGGCGGTTATTGACGATCCCGCCCACCGAAATCCCGCCGAAGCCGGTGCCGTGATAACCGCGTTCGCGCCCGATCAGACGGGTCCGCGTCCCCTGCCCCCGCGCACGTTGATAGGCGAGCGCGATCTTGAGCGCGGTATCGACCGATTCAGAGCCCGAATTGGTGAAGAAGATGCGGCTGAGGTCTTCGGGCATCAGGGCTGCGACGCGCGAGGCGAGTTCGAACGCCAGCGGATGGCTCATCTGGAACGTCGGGCCGAAATCGAGCTCGCCCGCGGTCTTGCGGATCGCCTCGACGATCGGTGCGCGGCAGTGCCCGGCGTTGACGCACCACAGGCCCGCCGTCCCGTCGAGAACGGCGCGGCCGTCGCTCGCGAAATAGTGCATGTCTTTGGCGCTGGCCAAGAGGCGGGGGGCTGCCTTGAACGCACGGTTTGCCGTGAACGGCATCCAAAATGCCGCCAGCGGATCGTTTTCGAGTTTCACCGGCGCGTTTCCCCTGTCGTTTTCTCCATTGCGACTATGGCGCGTCAGCGCCGGGCTCTTCGACTGAAAAGAATAACATGATCGGAAAATTTCGCACGGGGTTCGGTGTTGTGGTCTTTAAATGCAAATGATCGCCGTCAAAACACGACGACGCTGCGGATGCTTGTCCCCGCGTGCATCAGGTCGAAGCCCTTGTTGATCTCGTCGAGGGTCAGCGTGTGGGTGATCATCGGGTCGATCTCGATCTTGCCGTTCATATACCAGTCGACGATCTTGGGCACATCGGTGCGGCCCTTCGCCCCGCCGAACGCGGTGCCGCGCCAGTTGCGGCCGGTGACGAGCTGGAACGGGCGCGTCGCGATTTCCTTGCCCGCCTCGGCCACGCCGATAATGATGCTGGTGCCCCAGCCACGGTGGCAGGCCTCGAGCGCTTGGCGCATCACGGTCGTGTTGCCAGTGCAGTCGAAGGTATAGTCCGCGCCACCGTCGGTCAGCGCGACAAGATGCGCGACAATGTCGGCCACGTCCTTTGGGTTTACGAAGTGCGTCATGCCGAACTTGCGACCCCATGCCTCGCGGTCGGGGTTGATGTCGACGCCGACGATCATGTTCGCGCCCGCCATCCGCGCGCCCTGCAGGA
>JANNVL010000112.1:0-3380 GCA_031408195.1 Sphingomonadales bacterium
CGGGCGCTGGGTCGATACGCAGACCTTCGTCTATGATTTCGAAAAGGCACTTCCCGGCGGCCTCACCTGCAAGGTCGATCTGAACAACGATCTTGCCTCGGCACGCGGCGCGCGGGTCGAGGGGTCGAAGAGCTTCACCATCGACACCGGCGGGCCGTCGGCGCGCGGGGTGCTGAGCGGCAATGATTCAGAGATCGAGGAGGAGCAGGTTTTCCTCGTGGCGACCAATGTTGCGCCGACGGCGGCGTCGGTCGGGGCCAATGCCTATTGCGCGGTCGACGGAATCGGCGAAAAAATTGCAGTCGATGTGCTGCGGCCCGAGGTGGCGGCGACAATCATCGACGGGTTGGGCGCGGACAATTGGCAGCTTCGCAATTTCCTCGAACAGGCCGGACAACCGCAGACATTGCCGACAAATGCGGCGGACAGGGCGAAGGCGCTCTCGACAATGGTCCCCGTCAAATGCCGCCGCCCGCTGCCCGCCGGACGCGATGTCGCGCTGGTCTGGGATGCAGGGATCGCCAGCGCCGACGGGCGGACGGCGGCGCGTCTCCAGCGGTTCGATTTCACCGTTCGCAAGGCGTTCGAGGCGCGCTGGGAATGCAGCCGCGTCAACCCGCAGGCAGGGTGCAACCCGATCAGCGACGCGCATGTCCGCTTCGCCGCGCCTATTCCGATGGCACTCGCCAAGTTGATCAAGCTGACGTTCGCTGACGGGACGGTGCGCGAACCCAAAATTCCCGACGAGGACCGCAGCGATCCTGAAATTGCCGATCTCGATTTCAAAGGTCCGTTCCCCGAGGCACAAGCGGCAACGCTGACCCTGCCCGCCGGCATCAAGGACGCGAGCGGGCGGCTGCTCGCCAACGCCGAACGCTTTCCGTTGCAGGTTAAGTTCGACGCCGCGCCGCCGCTGGTGAAATTTGCCGCCCCTTTCGGCATCATCGAGGCAAAGGAAGGCGGCGTGCTGCCCGTCACCGTGCGCGCGGTCGAACCGCAACTCGCCCAGCGTGTCGTGTCGATCGGCGGCAATTCGCTCAAGGTCGAGGGCAGCGACGCGCAAGTCGCCGACTGGCTACGGCGGCTCGACAAGGCCGACGACAATGATTTCCGCGACACCGGCCCCAAGGACAAGGACGGCGAGCCGACGACGGTCAATTACACCGGCGCGACGTCGCTGCTGAACGGCGCGGGGACCGATTTGAAGCTCGGCCTCCCCGGCGCGGGCAAGGCGTTCGAAGTCGTCGGCGTTCCGCTGTCGAAGCCCGGATTCTATATCGTCGAGCTCAACTCGCCGGTGCTCGGCAAGGCGCTGCTCGGGCGCGATGCCACGCGCTATGTCGCGGCAGGCGCACTCGTCACCAACATGGCGGTGCACTTCAAATGGGGCCGCGAAGGGTCGCTCGCTTGGGTGACGGCGCTCGACAGTGGAAAGGCGGTCGCGGGGGCTGATGTCCGCATTACCGACAGCTGCACTGGCCAGATGCTCGCGCGTGGAACGAGCGACGGGCAGGGGCGCTTACTGGTCAAATCGGGCCTGCCCGAACCGCAGACCTATGCCAGTTGCGACGAAAATTCGGACAGTCACGCGCTGATGGTGTCGGCGCGGCTAGCCGATGATTTCAGCTTTACGCTCACCGAATGGGGCGACGGCATCCGCCCGTACGACTTCGACCTGCCCTATGGCTATTCGGCGCGCGACGACATCTTGCACACCGTGTTCGACCGGACGCTGATGAAGCAGGGCGAAACCGTCAACATGAAGCATATCCTCCGCAAGCCCGTCGGCGCGGGGTTCGCGCTGTCGCAGGGGATCGAGGGAACGCTCCGCCTGTTGCATCGCGGGTCCGAGACGCAGTTCGACATGCCGGTGAAGATCGGCGCGGACGGGGTCGGCGAATCGAGCTGGACCGCGCCTGCCAGCGCACCGATGGGCGATTACGACCTGAACGTCATTGTCGGCGAAACGACGATCTCCACCGGCCAGTCGGTGCGCGTTGACGAGTATAAACTCCCGACAATGCGTGCGACCGTGACGGGGCCGAAGGAGGCGCTGATCCGGCCAAAGCTGGTCCCGCTTGACCTGTTCGTCGGCTATCTGTCGGGCGGCGGCGCGTCAGGACTGCCGGTGGCGATCCGCACCGCGTTTTCTACCAGCTATGTCGATCCGGATGGCTGGGACGGCTGGACCTTCGGCGGCGAGGCATTGAAAGAGGGAACGACACCGCTCGACGGCGATGGCGAGGCACCTGCGGCCCCGCAGCCGATGTCGCAGACCTTGCCGGTGACGCTCGACACCAACGGCACCGCCAAGACGCAGATCGAGATTGCCCAAGCCATCGAGGCGACGACGGCGATGACGGTCGAGATGGATTACCTCGACGCGAACGGCGAAACGCTGACCGCGTCGCGCACGCTGTTGCTCAATCCGGCGGCGGTGAAGCTCGGCATGAAGACCGACGGCTGGCTGATGCGCGACAGCGACCTGCGCTTGCAATTTGTGGCGCTCGATCCCGAGAACAAGGTCAAAAAGGGCCAACGCGTTTCGGTCGATCTCTACACGCGCGAGACGATCACCGCGCGGCGGCGGCTGATCGGGGGTTTCTACGCGTACGACAACCAGTCGAAGGTGACGAAGATCGCGTCCAATTGTGCGGCAACGACCGACGACAAGGGGCTGGCAAACTGCAAGCTTGACCCCGGCGTCTCGGGCGAAGTCGTGGCAGTGGCGACGACGACCGACGCCGACGGCAATGTGGCCCGCGCGGTCCGCACGGTGTGGCTGGCGGGCGAGGACGATTGGTGGTTCGGCGGCGACAATGGCGACCGCATGGACCTGATCGCTGAGCAAAAGGAATATAAATCGGGCGAGACCGCCAAATTTCAGGTGCGGATGCCCTTTCGCAACGCAACTGCGCTGGTGACGGTCGAGCGCGAAGGCGTGTTGTCGAGCTTTGTCACACAGCTTTCGGGCAAGGATCCCGTCGTCTCGGTGCCGATGCCTGCCGCTTATGCGCCCGATGTTTACGTCAGCGTCATGGCGGTGCGTGGCCGCATCGGTGGCTGGTCCTTGTGGTGGGCCGATGTCGCGCGCCGCTGGAACCTGCCGTTCGTCAGCCGCGAAGGCGGCGGTCCGACCGCGCTGGCTGACCTCGCCAAACCCAGTTTCCGCATGGGCGTGGCGAAGGTCAAAGTCGGGTGGGAGGGGCACGCGCTTGCGGTCAAGGTCAGCGCCGATAAGCCGAAATACGCGGTGCGCGACACCGCGCAAATCGATGTCGCAGTGATGGGGCCGGACGGGAAGCCTGCAAAGTCTGCCGAGATCGCCTTTGCCGCCGTCGACGAAGCGTTGCTGCAATTGCAGCCAAACGAGAGCTGGA
>JANNVL010000113.1:0-24802 GCA_031408195.1 Sphingomonadales bacterium
CGAAGTGGTGGAGGGGGTTCGCCGCCCAAGCAGACCGACCGTTGCGAGCCCCCTCCGTCGGCTTCGCCGCCACCTCCCCGTTCCGGGGAGGATTTTGTGAGCCTCGACCCATCCTACCTCGACTACCCCAAACGTCGCCACGGTTACGACCACGACCTCTACCCGTGGTCGGCGCTCAAGGACCGCACGCCCATCGCATGGCCCACCGATGCAAAGGTCGCGGTGTGGGTTTGTGTCTCCCTCGAATATTTCCCGCTGACGCCCGGCGACACGCCGTTCCGCGCGCCGGGGCACATGCAGACCGCCTATCCCGACTACCGCCATTATACCGCGCGCGAATATGGGACGCGGGTGGGGTTGTACCGGCTGCTCAATGCCTTTGCGAAGGCGGGCGTCCGGGTGTCGGTGGCCACCAACAGCGCGATTGCGGATCGCTACCCATCGATTATTGCTGACATCGTAAGTGCAGGCCACGAGATCGTCGCGCATTCGACCGACATGAACGGCACCATCGCCACCGGCCTGCCCGAGTCCGAAGAGCGCGCGCTGATCGCGACCTCGCTCGATACCCTCGAGCGGATCAGCGGCACCCGCCCGACCGGCTGGCTCTCCATTGCCCGCTCGCAAAGCTGGAATACCCCGCGCCTGCTGCACGAGGCGGGGGTGCACTACTGCTGCGACTGGGTGAACGACGAACTGCCCTATGTGTTCGAGAACGGCCTCATCAACCTGCCGCTCAACCACGAACTCAGCGATCGCCAGATCATCACCGTCCAGCAGCAATCGGCAGACAGTTACGCGCAGCAAATGCACGACGCGTTCGACTGGCTGGCAGGCGAAGCAGAAACGCCCGAAAACCTTGGGGGCGGGCGGATGCTGCCGCTGCATGTTACGCCCTATTTTATGGGGCTGCCGTACCGAATCGGCGCGTTCGAGGCGCTGCTGACGGCGCTGAAAGCCAAGGGCGCGTGGTTTGCGACCGGAGGCGAGATCGTCGATAACTGGGAGAAGCAACAGTGAAGGTCCGCAATCCGCGCACGGGCGCGTTCGATTACGAGATTGCGTGCGCCGCCCCCGGAGCCATCGCTGCCGAGGCGAAGCGCCTGCGCGATGCTCAACCCGCTTGGCACGCGCTCGGCCCCGAAGGGCGCGCTGCCGTGCTCAACCGCTGGGCCGATGCCATCGATGCACATGCCGCTGCGCTCGTCGAAAAGCTTAGCATCGACACCGGGCGGGTCGGGATCGCCAAGATCGAGGTCATGAGCATTTCGGGCACGCTGCGCCGCTGGGCCGCGACCGCGCCGGGGATCATCGCGGCGATGGACACAACCAGCGTCCCGAGTGCGACACCCGGCGTCATGCTCGACAGCCGCCATGTGCCGTACCAAATTCTCGGCGTCATCGCGCCGTGGAACTTCCCGTTGCTGCTTGCCCTGATCGATGCGATTCCCGCGCTGGCCGCCGGATGTGCAGCGCTTATCAAGCCGTCCGAAGTCACGCCGCGCTTCATTCCCGTACTGCGCGAAACCGTGGCGGGCATTCCCGAACTCGCCAGCGTCCTCTCGATTGTCGAGGGCGACGCCGCAACCGGACAGGCCATTGTCGATCAGGTCGATTATGTCTGCTTCACCGGATCGGTCGCAACCGGGCGCAAGGTCGCGGAGGCCTGCGCGCGCGCGTTCATCCCGGCCAATCTCGAACTCGGCGGCAAGGATCCGATGATCGTGCTGCCCTCTGCCGATCCTGTCGCTGCCGCCGCCATTGCGCTGCGGTCGAGCGTCGCCGCCAACGGTCAGGCCTGCCAGTCGATCGAGCGCGTCTATGTCGCGCGCGCAATTGCCGCACCTTTCCTCGACGCGCTTGTCGCGGGGGCGCAGGCCGTGCGCGTCAATTACCCCCATATCGACAAGGGCGAGATTGGGCCGTTCATCTTCCCCGCGCAGGCCGACAAAGTGCAGGCGCAGCTCGACGAAGCCAGAGCGATGGGCGCGAAAATCCTCGCGGGCGGAACGGTCGAAACGCTGGGCGGCGGCAGATATCTGAAGCCCACCGTGCTAACCGATGTTACACCAGAAATGGGGGTCATTCGCGACGAGACGTTCGGGCCGGTGATCCCCGTCACTGTCTATAACGACATAGCGGAGGCCATCCGCCTGTCGAACGACTCGATCTACGGCTTGAGCGCCGCCGTCATCGGCGACGAGGCCGAAGCGATAGCCGTTGGCGAACGCCTCGAAGCAGGTGCAATCTCGATCAACGACGGCTCGATGACCGCAAGCGTTTGGGACGCCGAGAACGCCAGCTTCAAGCAATCGGGCATGGGCCCGAGCCGGATGGGCAACGCCGGGCTGACCCGCTTTTTCCGCACCCGCGCGATCATCCGCCAGACGGGGCAGGCTGCGCCGATCCAGGCTTATTCCGAGGAGAATTTCGCATGATGCTGACACTCGTACTCGCCGCCGCCACTGCCGCGCAGCCGGTGATGCAGTCCAAGACAACACCCCCGCCGGGTGTGCGGTCGAACGTCGCAGCGGGCGTCGAAAAGCCCAAGGAGATAGTCCCGACCGATATCCGCCGAACGACAATCATCGTGCGCGATATCGAAGCGTCGTTGAAACTGTACCGCGACGTCATGGGGTTGAAAGTCAATTACGATACCATCGTCACGACGTCGGGCGTTGCGCTTCCGGCAGGCGAAGCGGGGGCCAAAGCGCGGCTGATTCTGCTCAACAGCAACGACCCCTATATCGGCTGGATCGGCCTGATGCAGTGGACCGCGCCGAAGCTGCCCGACGCTGGCCCTTATCCGAAACGCATGGGGCCCGGCGGCGTCGTCATCGTCACCAATACCGACGACGTCCCCGGCAAATGCGCCGCTGCCGCCAAAGTTCCGGGCGTAACGATGACTGCCCCGCCGCGCGAACAGGTCTATCCCGGCCGCAATGGCGCCCCGCCGATCCGCGTCATCGGCTGCAATTTCTTCGACGCCGACGGTATATTGATCGAGATGAACCAGTTGCAGAAATGACTGACCGTCATTGCGAGCGAAGCGAAGCAATCCAGACGCTCTTGCGGCGAGGTGGATTGCTTCGCTTCGCTCGCAATGACGGAGGAAGCGCGGCGTGAGCCTCGTCTTTGCCGCTGCCATGCCGAACATGCTGCGCCACGCGGGTGAATGGGAGGGTATCTACCGCCACGTCAGCCACGACTTCGAACTGGTCGACGAGCACCGGATGCACACGATCTGCGAATTTCCGGCCGACGGTCCCTTTGCCTATATCCAGTCGAACCGGCTGACATGGGCCGACGGGCGCACCGAGGAGCGCAGCTTCGGTGGCGCATTCCGTGACGGCCTGCTTCATTGGGACACCGACCGGTTCAGCGGCACCGGCTGGGAAACGCACCACGGCATCGTCATGCTCCGCCTCGACCGCAAGGACTTGGCGGACGCACATTTCACTGAGATGATCGAGCTGTCCGCCGACGGCAATTCCCGCGCGCGGACATGGCAATGGTTCGAGGGCGGACAGCCGGTGCGACGCACGCTTTGCGACGAATGGCGGATCGGCTAAATCCGCCGGATTGATTGGGAGAGACTCGATGACGGACCTCACCACTGCAACCCCTGTCGCGTTTGTGCAGGTCACCGACCGCGAACGCGGCGTCGCCTTTTACCGCGATACGATCGGCATGGCGCACCAGAGCGCCGACGACTTCGGCGACTTTTTCGTCTTCGGCGGCGGGCTCATGCGGCTGACTGCGCTCCCCGACTGGAAACCGAGCGGACATCCGATGATCGGCTGGGACGTGCCCGACATTGGCGCGGCGGTCGCGGCGCTGAAGGCAAAGGGCATATCGATGACGATCTACGAGGGGATGGGCATGGACGCCGACGGCATCTGGACCGCGCCCGACGGCCGCGCGAAAGTGGCATTCTTCAACGATCCCGACGGCAATTGCCTGAGCCTGGCGCAGCATTGAGGAGGTTGTCGTGCTGACCCTGCAACATGCAATGGCCGCAGAACCGACGCCCGACGAAACGGCACGCGCGCGGTTTGTATCGGGATTGCGGAGCTTCGTACTGAACGACCTCGCTGCCGACCTGAAGACCGCCTATGACCGTCGCGCCGCCCCGGCTTACGCGGCACAACATGGTGCAACACCGGCGACGAGCGACGAAGCCCATGACGCGTTGAGGGGCGACATCGGCTTCGCCACTTACTCGACGCTCAGGGTCGCCGCGCAAAAGATGGTGTGGGGGAGCGTGGCCGAGGGCGTTGCGCGCGACGCGGCGCGGCTCGCATCGCTTGCGGACGATGTTGCACATGAGCCCGGCGCGCTCTTGCTCGATCCCGATCTCGACGTGCCCGGCAACGTCCGCGCGATCGACGTCCATTTGATGCCGGGGTCGTATACCGGGCCAGAAAACCGAACCTCCGGCTTGGCTCCCGGCGCGACCTACGACCGGGGGCTGGCGGTTTTTTCGATGGGGCTGATGGGTGCGAACCTCGACGACATCGGGCTGTCGATGGCGCGCTACGTCCGTCACCGGTATCCCGATTTTGCCCCTGCCGACATTCTCGATCTGGGCTGCACCGTCGGGCATAATTCGCTGCCGTGGAAGCTGGCTTACCCGCAAGCGCGGTTGACCGGCATTGATGCAGCGGGACCGTGCCTCGAATATGCGTCGGCCCGCGCCAAGCTCCAGAAAGTCGACGCCGATTTCGTGCAGATGCGCGCCGATGCGCTGAGCTTTCCCGACGCCAGTTTCGACCTCGTCTTCTCGTCGATGTTCCTCCACGAACTGCCACCCGCAATGCGCCGCAAGACGCTGGCCGAGGCTCACCGCGTGCTGCGCCCCGGCGGGCTGATGCTGCACATGGAACTGCCGCCAAACGACCAGATGCCCGCGTTCGAGGGGTTCTATCTCGACTGGGACAGCGCCTATAACGCCGAGCCATTCTACAAGAACTACCGCGACCAGAACCCGCACGCGCTGTGCCGTGAGGCCGGGTTTGCCGACGACGCCTACCTGCAGTTCGTCGTGCCCTCGCTGGGCATTTACGGTGCCGACGCCATCGAGGCAGGGGCAAGTGCCGATGTCGGCGCGGCGACGACCGGACGCCTGACGGAGGGCGTAATGTGGTTCGGCTTCGGCGCGTGGAAGTGAGTGCATCTTCGCCCCTCTCCCTGCAGGGGAGAGGGACAGCGCCGGGTCGCAACCGGCGCAGGGTGAGGGTGCGACGGGGAGGCTGGAGCACATGTTCGCACATCGCTCCCTCACCCTGGGCGCGTTGCAACCGCGCCCTGTCCCCCTCCCCTGCAGGGAGAGGGTAGAGGCATGACCCGCCCCCCCTTCTTCGCCGATCCCGGCACCGACCGGCTCTACGAAGTCATGCTCAACATGGCTCAGGAAATGTGGGTGCAAGAGGAACGACTGCTGGCGCTCGAAGGCAAAGCGCTCGACGATGCGGCCCGCGACGCAAGGGCAAAGGCGATGATCGACCGCGTGTTCGCGCCACTGCGGGAGGTGTAGAAAGCATCGTGAATGACGTGACTTGCAAGCTGCGTTGGGCGGGGCGTCACGACGATGCTGCCCTCGCTGACGTAATGTTCGACGCGGTCCGGAATGGGCCGAGCGACTATACCCAGGCTCAACGGCAACAATGGGTTCCAGAGCGACGCGCGGGCGCAGAATGGACCGAACGTCTGGCACGACAATCGATCATCGTTGCTGAAGATGCCGACCAGATCGTCGGCTTCATGAGTCTGGCCGACGGTGGCTATATCGATTTCGCTTATATCCGGCCAAGCGCGCAAGGCAGCGGTCTGTTCAGACTGCTCTACTCTGCAGTCGAGAAACGCGGTCGCGCGGACGGCGCGACGAAGCTTTGGGTTCACGCCAGTCTGATGGCGCATCCCGCATTCGCCGCTGTTGGATTCTCTGTGGTTGAAAGACAAGTCGTTGCAATCGGCGACGAACGGTTCGAGCGGTTCAAGATGGAACTCAAAACCGCAACATAATCCGCCGCGCGAGTGCCGGGCTGACACTATACACCGCTCGCAAGATCTTGGTCTGGCCGACATTGGCCTCGGCGTGGTTGCCCTCGATCGCGACCAGAATCTGGCGCGCGCATTCCCTGGCCGACATCTTGCCCTTGCCGCGCTCGGCGGTCAGGGCGGTCTCGACGACCGGTGGCAACGCCTCGACCACGCGCACATTGGTCTCGCGCAAATTGTAGCGCAGCGCCTGGGTAAAGCTCCGCAAACCGGCCTTGGTCGCGCAATAGACCGGCCCGCCGCCGCGCGGTGCAATCGCCAGCCCCGAAGTGACATTGACGATCATCGCTTCGGGGCGCGCCTTCAAGCCGTCGAGCATCAGCCCGATCAAGTGTATCGGCGCGTTCAGATTGAGAAAGATCGCCCGATCGGTGAAATCGAGATCGAGCGGTTCGTCGGGGCCGAAATTGCCGTGCATCCCGGCGTTGTTGACCAGCAGGTCGATCGGTCGGTCGGTGACAGACGCAACCAGCGCCTCACATCCGGCTGCGGTCGACAAGTCCGCCACCATCGCCTCCAGCCCTTCGACGCGGGCACTGTCGAGCAGATCGGCACGGCGCGCGGCGACGATCACGCTCGCGCCCTTCGCCTTCAACTGCCGCGCGACCTCTAGGCCGATCCCGTCGGTGCCGCCCGTGACCAGTGCCGTCTTGCCCGCCAACTGCATCAGCTGTCGCGCAGTTCGATGCTGAGGTCGGCAGTCGATTTTTCAGTCACGGTCATCGCTTCCATGTCCTGCTGCACCCCGCGCAGGATTCGGGCGAGATATTCCTTGGTCAGCAACCCGCGTTCCGCGCCCGCTTGCCGGTCGGGCGTGTAGCTCTCGATATCGGCGCGGCTGATTGTCCCTTGGGCGTCGAGCAGGCGTTCGACCGTGTCGAGCCGTTCGCGCAGCACCGACACTTCGCCCGCGATGGCCATGACGATCGACAGCGTCCGGTCGATGGCGGGGTCGTCGAAGTACTGCGGGCGCTTGCCCTTCGCCTTGGCCCCGGCGCGCGCGATGTAATCGACCTCGTCGGTCATACCGGTTTCCACGCCCCATAGGCATTCCAAACTGCGGCACGCCCGTGATCCTCGACGCCTTTGTCCTGACGCGGGAAAATCTCTTCATCGACGACGGCGCGCACGCCGGTCACGAACAGGCTCTCGCGCGGCAGGCCCGCCTCGACCATGATCGACTTCAGATCGAGCGCATGCATCGCCGACCAGAACGGTTCGTTGTTGTTGAATGCATCCCAGTCGCGGATGAATTGTTCGTAGAGCGGCATCTCGTCCGAATATTGCGGCTGTTCGAGGTGGAGCATCAGCCCGCCGGGCGCCATCACCCGAACGCCCTCGCGGATGATCCTCGGCAACGCGCTGCCCGACAGTTCGTGCAGGAACATCGTCGTCTGCACCCAGTCGAAATGCCCGTCGGGGAAGGCCGACAAGTCCTCGGCGTTCATCTGGACGAACTTCAGATTATACGCGCCGAGCGACTGCGCGCGGGCATGGCCATAACGCAAACTCGGCGCTGCCGTGTCGATGGCGATGACTTCGGTGTCGGGAAACGCCAGCGCCAGCGGCACGATATTGTGGCCGATGGTCGCGCCGATATCGAGAATGCGACGCGGCACCCAGCCGGGCCGTTCGCGCCTGATCCAGTCGACCAATGCCGCGCCGCCGCCGTCATTGAGCGCGCCCAGCCCGCCGCCGGTGGTCGCAAAGATGCCGCAGTCGTAATTCGCCCCTGCCGACACGTCGCCGGGGCGCTCCTCGCCGTGATAGCTGCCCGGCATACAATGGATGTCGATCGCGGCCTGATAGCGCGGCACCGCAACCGACGGATCAAGCACCAGCGTGTCGCGCCCCTCGTTATACTGGCGTGCCTTCGCATCGAGCTCGTCGAGCTGGCGCAGCACCATCGATCGGCCGTTCTGCTGGCGCATCTCCATCGAGTTGCGCTTGAGTGCCGACCAATAGCGGTGGAACGGATCGCGGTTCATCGCGTGGCGGATTTCGAACCGGTCCTTCGGTTCGCGGCTATGCTCGGCAACGAACGCGGGCAAGACACGCGTGTCATAGGCCAGCTTGTTGCCTGCGCCGAGCCCCGCCAGCGTCTTGTTCAGATTGGCAAGGAAGTTGAACCGCGCCGCTTCGTCATGCGCGACTTGCGGCGACACGCCGTGGCGCGCGACGGCGCTATAGGGCGGCGGAACTTCGGTCGCGCTCATATCAATCCATCCTTTGCGAGCCGTTCCAGCGTTTCGGCCTGCACGCGGTTGAAATGGTCGCGGTCGGGCACCTTCACAACCCCGTCTTCGATCAACGCATTGGCGCGCTGGTGCGAGGGCGCGGCATAGGCTGCCGCGAACAATTCGGTGCGCTGGCGCGACAGGTAATTGGTCATGCCCGGTTTGCGCCGCGCTTGTCGTAATGCGGCGATATCGATGTCGGCGAACGCAGTGAAGGTTTCGCCCGAGTTGCTCTCCGCGACAACATTGCCCTTCCAGTCGACGACTTGCGAATTGCCGTCCGCGCTCGCCTGTGCGCCGCCGGTGCCTGTGATACCCGCTGTGTTCGCCGACACCACCCAGGCCATATTCTCGAACGCGCGCGCACGCTTGGCGATCATCTTGTTGGTGTCGAGCGGGCTACCGATCTCGCTCGATGAGTGCACGAACACTTCGGCCCCGCGCAACGCATGGGCACGGGCAATTTCGGGGTAGAGGATTTCCTCGGACGCGATGGCGGCCAGATTGCCGACCTCGGTCCGTGCGACGGGAAACACCCCGTCCAGCCCGTAGATGTCGAGATATTTCGACCAGACATCGTGCGGCGTCGGCGCATACATTGAATTGAGCCGCCGATAGCGCAGCACGACATCGCCCGACGGCGCAACGACGAAGCTCGTCTGGAAACACAGGCCCGGGAAATGCGTATCGGTCTCATAGGCATTGCCCGCGAGGAACAGTTTCTGGTCCTGCGCGACCTTGCCCAGCGCGTCGTATTCCGGCCCGTCCACCGCCCAAGCCGCAGCCTTGGCAAAATCGGGGATCGAGACGCGCCACGGATAGGAAGAGAACAGATATTCGGGGAGCACCGCCAGCTTTACCGGCGATCCGCTGTACTGCTGGATAAACGCCGCCGCGCCGCGCAGCTTGCCCGCAACCTCGCCGATCATCGCCAGCATCGCCGCGCGCGGATCGGGCGCTTTCTCGACCGAATGCGCGGCGAGTTGCAGCGCAAGCGCGGCATAGGGTTTGTCGGGGGACTTCACGTTCAACACTTTACTCCTTGCCGCCAGCGGTGTGGCGATCAATCCCGCCAGTGCAAGACGGCGGTCGATTTCCATCGTTAAAGACCAAGTGCCCCGGGGTTCATCCGCCCTTCCGGGTCGACCTCGGCCTTCAGCGCTTCAAGAATCGTCCAGCCGCGCGGATCGGTGCCCGCTTTCAGCGGATATGTCCGCCCGATCTGGAAATGCATGCCGCCGACGCGCGCGAAGATGTCGATGACGGCGGCACGCAGCTTTTCGACCAGCGCACGGGCCTCCGCATCGGCAGGGAACCGCTTCAGCTTTGCCCAATGCGCCGGTTCGACCGACCTCCGGTGGATTTCGCCAAGCGCATCGGGCCAGTAGAATACCGGCTCGATCAGAAATCCGGTCGTCGCGACCGTCAGGAACATATAGCCCGCACCGACACCTAGCCGGTCCATATCGGCGGCGTTGGCTTCGTACAGGTTGGTAATCGCCTCGATCACGCCCAACGCTTTCGAATGACGCACGATCCCGTGCACCGGCACCCAGCGTTCGCCGTCCGGCCCGACCATCGAGTTGACCGGCGGAAACGGATTGGCGCGCAGAACTTTGGGAATCGTATTTTCGACCGCGCGCCCGCCGTGCTCGGTAACGATGCGCCCGATCCGCGCCATGCGCTCGTCGGCTTCGGCCTGGGTCAGCCCCTCGGCAATCAAATGGATCGAGAATTTGGCCTCGTCGAGGAAACTGCGGCCTGCCGCGACGACTTTCGCGCCTTCCTTCAGTCCTTTCCAGAAACCTCCTTGCGATTTCATCATCCCGACCAGCGCCTTGGCATCGGTCGTCAGGCTGTCGCGCTTCATGCGTTGTGCCTGCAGGAACGGATCGAACCCGAAACTCTCGCTCGCCAACCCCGACCGCGCGATCTCGCTCATTGCCGCGCAATACTGCGGCGGCGCATCGAACGCGAAGCTGCCATAGGCCAGCCCCTCGGCCTCGCGGATCAGCGACAGGGTGATATGCGCCTTGATACCGAACGCGCCTGCGTCCGCCGCGAACAGGCCGGTCAGATCGGGGCCATAGGGGCGCAGGAAGCCGGTGCCGGTCTTGACCACCGCGCCGTCAGCCAGCGCCACATCGAAGCTGAGCGCTGCGCCTGCCATCGTCCCGCGCGCCGCCCCCCAGAACAACCCGTTCTGGCTCATGCCGCCGCCGACGCTTGCCTTGATGCCGCTCAGCGATCCCCAGAGCGGCGTCCGCAGGCCGCGCGGGTGGAGCGCCTCATAGAGCGCGCCCCATGACACGCCCGCCTCGACCGTCACTGTCATGTCGGTTTCGTCGATCTCGATTATGCGGTCCATGCGCCCCAGGTCGACGATCAGCGCCCCGGCGTCTGCGGGCACATAGCCCGAGGTATAGCTCATGCCCCCACCGCGCGGGACGATGCTTAGTCCCTCCACCGCAGCAACCTTCAGACCCGCCGACAGTTCGTCGATGTTCGCAGGCCGGAACACGCCGAACGGCTGTGGGCCAGCAGTGAACACGTCTTCGGCATAGAACGCGCATTCCGCAGCATCGGTGATGAGCGATCCGGCGGGGAAGCGGTCCTCAAGGCGCGGTTCGGCGAGCGTGGCCATCAGGCAAATGCCTCTTTCGTTTTGTCGCTTTCATGCATTTGAGCGTCTGGATAGCGACCCATCGTGAGCAGCAACGCACCGCCCGCCACAAACAGCACCGACGCCACCGTCAGCATCGGATCGTAGCTGCCCGCGCGGTCGCGGACGATGCCGTAAACCAGCGGCGAGATCGCCGAGAACAGCCCAAACGGCATGTAGAGCATTCCGTAAATCCGCCCGAAATGCGCCATCCCGAAATAGCGCGCGGCAAGAAACGCGATCAGGTCGCTTTCGGCTCCTGCGGCAAAGCCGAGCAGGAATGCCGCGACCGAAATGGCCATCGCGTCGCTGCTTGTCCCCATCAGCAAATAGCACGCCAGCGCAGGCAGACAGAGCACCGGAAAACCGACCGCCGGACCCCAGACGCGGTCGAGCAGAAAGCCGACACCGACGCGCCCGACAAGCAGCCCCAGCCCGACGATGCTCATCATTCCTGCTGCTGCGCCAATGCCGAAACCATGGTCCATGACAATCGGGATCATGTGGATATGCGCGCCGCCATAGGCGAGCGCGATCAGCAGGATCGACACCCACAGCGTCCAGAACTGCCGTGTCCTGACTGCCGCGCCAAAAGTCATCCCCGCGACTTTGCCGTCGGCAGTCGGCAAGGCAGCGGGGCGTTCGTCGGGGCGTGGTTCACGGAACAGCGCGAGACAGACCGGCAGCGCGACGAGCAATGGCAGCAACGCAATGATCGGGAACATGGCGCGCCAGCCGAAATTGGCAATCGCCCAGACCGCGAGATTGGGGACGATCAGCGCCGCCGCGCTGGTGCCGATCAGCATGATGCCAAGCGCCAGCCCGCGGTTCTTCACAAACCACAGGCTGATCGCGCGGCTCCACGTCAGCGGCGTCGAACCGATGCCGACGAGTCCGACAAAGAACCATAGGGCGTAATAGCCAAACAGCGATGCCGGAATGAAATACAGCGACGCGAACGAAACGACGAAGCCGAAAAGCGACCACAAGGCGACGCGGCGCACGCCGTATTTATCGGCGAGCCAGCCGATGACAGGGGCCATCAGCGACGCTGTGATCCCGAACACCGTGATGCCTGCGCTGATCTGCCCCCGGTTCCAGCCGAATTCGTCCTGAAGCGGTTTGAACAGCGCGCCCAATATGTTGAACGGAATCGGCGATGCCCCGCACATGACGCCGAGGAACGCGGCGGTCAGGACTTTCCAGCCTTTGGAAAACTCGTTCAAGCGCTTCGCTCCAGGCTGGCCAGTTCAAAACTAGAATCCATATATCCCTCCACCACGCCCTTGACGTAGATAAATTCGCCATCGCGCGTCAGCCACATGTCATAGGGCGGATGATCGTTGGTCAAGCCGACAAAAGCGATGCGGTAACAGTCGAAAATCCCCGCCTTCACCGTGACCGTCTCGTCGCCGACATAGCGCAGTCCGCTGCCGGTCGTATGGATGAACGGCCCGCTCGCGCCGAAATGGTGGAGCGAATGGATGAGGTTGCGCCCGAAGAACTGGGTGTGCCCTGGCCCCTTGTCATAGGGAAAGGTCGCCGCCAGCCAGCCATCGCCCTGCACCGCATGGACGCCGAACCCGCGTATCGGGCGCGAAATCGGGAAACGTTGCGAAATCCGTCCCGAGTCTTCGCTCCAGCTTTCGCACTCGGCCTCGCTATCGGTGAAGCGGAACCAGCCCGTGCCGGTCACACTGCCCTTGTTCATGATCCGGACGTACGCGTCGTGCGGGTGAAAGTCAGGGTGGACCGACAAGGTGTTGTCGCGGACGACCTCGTCCTTGCCAAAGGACATTTCGCAATGCGCCGAAAACACCCGCAACCCGTCCGCGCCGCGCGTGATCGACCAGTCCTCGAATCCCCAGACTTCACCGGTTGCGCGCGCGATATAATCGACGCGCCCGCGCATCCGGGGGATCGGCGCAAAACTCATGGCTTCATCCCCCGCACGACCAGATTGACCAGCAGCGATTCGTCCCAGCTTTTGGGCCATGTCCGCCCTGCGCGGACGATGACCAAATCGCGCGACGGCACGATCCAGACGCGCTGCTGGCCATGCCCGTAGAGGAACACGGTCGGCGCGGCGAAAGCCTCGCTCGCCCACGGAATCAAGCCAATCTTATAGTCGGGCGCGCCGCCGACTCGCTGGTCGCCGCGCCACAGATAATAACCATAGCCGGGGTAGGCGGGCGATGCCTTGGCCATGTCATCGACCCATGCGGCGGGCACGAGCTGGCGATCCTGCCAGGTACCGCGCGCGCCGATCAGCGCGCCGATGCGAACCCAGTCGACGGGCCGTGAAAAGACGCAGCACGACGACATTGCGGTGCCACCCGGTTTGTCAGCGTAAACCGCCGCATTGCCAAGGCCGAGCGGTTTCCACAGCCGTTCGGAGAGCAGAGTGCGATAGGGTTTGCCGCTGGCGCGCTCGAGAGCAGCAGTCACCAGCAGGACATCGTTGTTGTTGTAATCGAACTTGGTTCCGGCGACGTCCTTGAGCGGCGATTTCAGCGCGGGACCGAGAAAGTCCGCACCGAAATGCTGCGCGACTGCCGGATTTTCGGGCACGACGCGATAGCCATAGTCGCCGGCAATCTGCCCGAGGCCGGTTGCCATCTGTAGCGACTGGCGCAGCGTGATCCGCCCGCGCGGGTCGCCGAGCCATTCGGTGATATAGGCGTCGAGCGGGTCGTCCACGGACTTGATTTCGCCGCGCTGGATCGCTTGCCCGACCAGCAATGCCACCAGCGTCTTGGCCATCGACTGCGGGTTGAACCGGGTATCGCGCCCGTCCCCGTGCCAATAGCGTTCGAGCACAACCCGTCCGCGATGGGCAACGATCAGCGCCGTCGAGTCCTGTTTTTCCGCCCACGCCGCTGCCGCATCCAGCACGGCAGGCGGCACGGACGCGCTCGCTCCTGTTTCGACCGGTGTCGGTGCACCCGGCACCGGATCGGTGTCGAACCAGTCGACCGGCACCGTCAGCGGTTCATAGCCACCCGCCAGAAACGAGGACAGCCGCCGGTCGAGTGTAGCATCGGTAGCAAGTCCCGGCGTCCCGACAAGCGCGAGCAAGGCGGCGACACATGTCCGCAACCTTGCCCGCCTGCCCGGCATCAGAACTTGTATTTCGCGCGCACCAGCACTTCGCGCGGACGGTTGAGATAGGTGTAGTTCGACAGCGACGATTGGACAAAGGTCCGGTTCAGGCAGTTGGTGCAGTCGACCGCCAGCGTCCATTTGTCGTCGACCCCCTTCAACGTCAGACCGGCGTTGACCTGCCACACCGACGGGCTGAGCGAACCGGCGATGATATTGCCAGCAAACGGATTTGCCGGGAACGTCCCGTTCGGGCCGGTGATTGCCCCGGTGTAGAAAGTCAGGTTGTTTGTTCCCGTCTCGACCTTTGTCCGGTAGCTGAGGTTGACCGACGGGGTCAGCGACATGCCGCCGCCGAACGGGATTTTGTAACTCGCGCCATAGGACAACGTCCAGTCGGGCGTGCGAACCGGTTCGGCAAGGTTTCCGTTGGCATCGACAATACCTGCCGCGCATGCTGGGGCGTTATTGGCAGGCGTACCGGCAGCCGCCGTGTTCGCCGACCCCGGAACTTGTCCGGCAGCACGCTGCGTACGACATGCCGCTTGTTGCAGCGCCACCGACTGGATGCCGAATGCATCGGTTGCCGGTGCATTAGGCTGCAGCAGATATTTGTCGTTCTGGTACCCGATGTTGGCAAAGAAGTTGAACCCGTCGAACGGCACCACAACAAATTCCGCCTCGACCCCGGTGTTCCGGTAGTTCGCAAAGTTGCGGGTGATGAAGGTGATCGCGCCGGTCGGGCCGACGAGCGCCGACGGCGTTTGCAGGTCGGTCACGTCGGCGCGGTAGACCGTCAGGTTCGCGCGCAACTTGCGGTCGAACCATTCGGACTTGATGCCCGCTTCATAGCTCCAGACTTTTTCGGGACCGAACGGCAGCAACTGGCTCGCCGCTGTGGCGCGTGCGTTCCAGCCGCCCGACTTGAACCCGCGCGTCGCACTGGCAAACAGCAGGATGTCGTCGGTTGCCTTCAGGTTGACGGCAAAGCGCGGCGTCCACAGCCGCGCGACCTGCGTTGTCGGAATAAACGCCGCAGTCGGAACTTGCGGCGGGTTAACCACCATATTCGCGTTATCGACACATGTTGCGGGCAACACGCCGCCTGCCGTGCAGGCCGCGCGGTTATCGCTGACCTGAAACACTTTCTTTTCGTCGGTGTATCGGATGCCTGCGGTCAGCGTCAGCCGCCCGATATTGACATCGACCTGAGCGTAGCCTGCATAAGCCGTTGTCTGGTTCCGCAACGTGCGGTCGGCGAGCAGAAGCCCGATGCCGCCGGGCACGTTCGCATTGAAGATCGAGAAGACATCGGCGAAATCTGTGCGGTTGCGCTCGTTGTAATAATAGGCACCGGCGACATAATCGATCAGGCCGTCGGCCAGTGACCCGTTAAGCTTCACTTCCTGCGTGAATTGCTCGTGCAGCCCGTCGTTCAGGATGGTAAATCCGCCTCGCGGGAAGCCGCGCACGATCGGCGTCGGCACGGCAAGGCTTGGGCCACCACGACCGTCGAAGAAATCGAGGGCGAATTGCTGGCGCAAGTGGATGTAGCCGGTGATGAGCGACAGCGTGGTCTTGGCGCCAATGTCGAATTCAAGCGTCGAGGTGACGAGGTTGTTCGCCGCCCGGTTGCCCTGCCCGTAGTTCGCCTTGCGCCCGGTGATATTGAGCGCCGCAAACGGCGACGGCGACAAGGTGTTGCCGTTGAGCAGTCCGGTTGTTGCAAAACGTCCCGAACAGTCTGTCGGGTTGACCGGGTTGCAGACGAAATTGACGATATTCTCGCCGTTCGCTTCGATATGCGCGAACGAGGCGTTCCAGCGCACCGACGGCGAAAGCTCGCCGCGGATGCCGAGCCGCACGCCCCAGCCATCGTCGTCGTTCATCCGCTGGCCGGTTGTGACATTGCGGACATAGCCGTCGTCGTCCTGCCAATATCCCGAAACCTTGATTCCGAACGTCGGCGCGAGCGGCACATCGACCGATGCGCGGATCAGCTTCTTGTTGAAGCTGCCATAGCCGACCTCGACATAGCCGCCGAATTCAGTGCCGGGTTTCCGCATGATGACGTTGATCGCACCGCCGGTTGTATTGCGTCCGAACAACGTGCCCTGCGGCCCGCGCAGCACTTCGACCCGCTCGACGTCGAACAGCGACAGGTTGTTGGCATTCTGGCGGCTGATGTAGATGTCATCGACATAGGTGCCGACCGGTGGATCGAAGGTCGCAATCGTTTCGGTATTGCCGAGACCGCGCAAATAATAGGCATTGGCTGACCCGAGACCGGTGTTGTTTTGCGCCACCATATTCGGGATATACTGGCCGAGGTTGAGCGTGTTGGTAATGCCTTGCGCTTCCATCTGCTCGGACGAGAATGCCGAGATCGCGATCGGCACATCCTGAAGACGTTCGGCGCGGCGCTGGGCCGTCACGACGATGTCGCCGACGCCGGCTTCTTCCGCAGGTGCCGGGGTCTGGGCCAGCGCCGGTGTGGCAGCGCTCAGCGCGATGAAAGCCACGCCAGCCTGCAGGCCGGTAATCAATCCAGTCGAACGCATATCGAATTTCCCTTTCGGTCGAGCTTTTGCCCCGTTCCGCGAACCAGCCTGATTTTATGATTTGTCCGGACAAGTTTTCATGGCTAGGCTCGGCTGTCAAGGGACCGAAGGGAGTTTGTGCGGCATGGATCTTGCCCAATATGCCTATCCGACTTTGGTCTATGCCCATCTGCTGTTGTTCGTGTTGTGGCTCGGCGCGGACGTCGGTGTGTTCTTGCTCGGCCAGCATTTCCGGAAGCGTGACACCTACACGCTCGACCAGCGGATCGCGCTGCTCAAGCTTCTTGTGATCGTCGATCTGACCCCGCGCGCCGCATGGGCGCTGATGGTGCCGCTGTCGTTGACCGTATCTTATGCAGGCGGCTGGTGGGACGTGCCGGTTGCCATCGTGTGGGCGGCATGGGCGATTGCCGCATTCTGGCTGTGGCTGGTGTTCGACGCGCACGCCCACGACATGACGCCGCGCGCCACGCGCAACCGGCGGTGGGAGGGGTGGCTGCGCTATTTGCTGTGCGCTGCCTATCTGTGGCTTGGCGTCGAATCGGTGCTGACCGGCCTTCCGATTGCGGTCGGCTGGCTGGCGTGGAAGGCGCTGTTGTTCGGGCTGATTTTTGCCGCCGCTATTATGATCGATGTCAGCTTCAAGCCCGTCGGGCCGCTGCTCGGCAAGCTGCTCAGCGAAGGCTCGAGCGACGTGACCGAACTGCCGCTGCTTCGCGTCATGAACAACACGCGCTACTGGGTCTGGACGGTTTATGCGCTGCTGGTGGTCACTTCGTGGCTCGGGGTCGTCAAACCGGCTTGACCTGCCAAAGTTGTCCGGACAAATAAGCTGGAATTGAGGAGCTGTGTTGAAACCCTACCAATCCCTGTTGTTCGTCCCCGGCAGCCGTCCCGAGCGTTTCGACAAGGCGCTGGCTTCAGGTGCCGACCTTGTGACGATCGACCTGGAGGATGCGGTCGGTCCGGCTGACAAGGACAGCGCGCGCACCGCTGCCCTGTCCGCAATGGGGCCGCACAATCTCGGCATTCGCATCAACGGCGTCCGCACGAGGCAGGGACTGGCAGACCTTGTCGCAATTGCTGCCGCCGACACCGCGCCGCCCTTTGTCATGGTCCCGATGGTCGAAGCCGTAGCCGAGGTCGAAATCGTCCATGCCGTCCTGCCCGGTGTCGCGCTGATCCCGTTGATCGAAACCGTAAAAGGACTCCGCAACGCCGACGTTATTGCCGCCGCGTCGGGCATTGGCGGCGTCATGCTCGGTGGTGCGGATTTTGCGGGCGAACTTGGTGTCGCCATGTCGTGGGACGCGCTCTATGCGGCGCGCGCCCACATCGCGATGGCCTGTGCTTCGGCGAAAGTCCCGTCCATCGACGTGCCCTATCTCGACCTCGACAATCTCGAGGGGCTTGCAGACGAGGTGAGCCGTGTCAAAGCGATGGGCTTTACCGCCAAGTCGGTCGTCCACCCCAAACACATTGACGTCGTCCACCGCGTGATGCGCCCGACTGCCGAACAAATCGCCGAAGCACACGAAGCCGAAACGGCTTATGCCGCAGCGGGCGAAAGTGCGGTGCGCTTCAATGGCAAGATGCTCGAAGCGCCGGTGATGGCGCGCTATCGCAGGATTTTGGCCCTTCAGGAGTTGTCGAATGCGTGACGGTGTAAAGGAAGTCTCCCCCGGGCGGTTCCGCGAAGTGCAGGGCCGCTATTTCGAGGAATTCGTGGTCGGTCATGTCTATGAACATCGCCCGGGCCGGACGATCACCGACGCCGACAATGTCTGGTTCACGCTGCTGACGATGAACACGCATCCCGCGCATTTCGACTATGAATTCTCGAAGAAAACCGAATTCGGCAAGCCGCTGGTGGTAAGCCCGCTCACCATTGCGCTGATGACCGGGATGAGCGTGTCCGACACCAGCGGCAAGGCGATCGCCAATCTCGGCTGGGACGAAGTGCGGATGACGCATCCGCTGTTCGTCGGCGACACGCTCTATTGCGAGAGCGAAGTGCTCGAGAAGCGCGAGAGCAAAAGCCGCCCCGATCAGGGCATCGTGACGTTCAAGACCATCGGCAAGAATCAGGACGGTATTGTCGTCAGCCACTACAAGCGGACCGTGCTGGTGTGGAAGCGGGGCTGCGGCCCGGCCGACGACTAAAAAGACGATCAAGGACAATTGATATGGCCACCGCACTCGCTCCCCAGAATCTTGGCGACACCGCCCGTCCGGCAATGGACCCCGACGAAGAGCGCGCCTTCCTCGATGCCATCGACAAATGGGTGCAAAAAGAAGTGCGCCCGGTGGTCATGCACCACGACCACGGCGATATCTGGCCTGCCGAACTCGTCGCGCAAATGCAGGAAATGGGCCTGTTCGGCGCGACCATTGGACAGGAATACGGCGGCCTTGGCCTGCCCGCCGTTACCTATGCCAAGATTGTCGCGCATATCGCGTCCTACTGGATGGCAATCACCGGCATCTTCAACTCGCATCTCATCATGGCGTGCGCGGTCGAGCGGTTCGGGACGCCGCTGCAAAAGGCGAAATGGCTGCCCAAGTTTGCCAGCGGCGAAATTCGCGGCGGCCTCGCGCTGACAGAACCCAATGCGGGAACCGACCTGCAAGCGATCCGGACGACGGCGGTCCGCGACGGCGACGAATACGTTATCAACGGCACCAAGACGTGGATTTCGAACGGTATCAACGGCAGTTGCTTCGCGCTGCTGGTCAAGACCGACCCCAAGGCCGACCCGCGCTACAAAGGCATGTCGATGATGATCGCGCCCAAGGGGCCGGGGTTCACGACCGGCAAGAAGTTCGATAAACTCGGCTATCACGCCATCGACAGTGCCGAGCTGATCTTCGAGGATTACCGCATCCCTGCGGACAATCTGATCGGCGGCGTCGAGGGACAGGGGTTCTTTCAGGCGACCGGCGGGCTGGAACTCGGTCGTATCAACGTCGCGGCACGCGGCGTAGGCCTCGCGGAGGGCGCGCTGCGACTCGCAACCGAATACGCCCAGATGCGCCAGACGATGGGCAAGCCGATCGCCGAGCATCAGGCCATCCAGCTCTACCTCGGTGAAATGGTGACCCGCGCCCGCGCGGCGCGGCTGCTGACATTCGATGCCGCCGAAACCTACGACCGGGGAGAACGCTGCGACATGCAGGCGGGCATGGCGAAGTATTTTGCATCCGAAGCGGCAGTCGAGAACAGCCAGACCGCGATGCGGATATTCGGCGGGTATTCGTACTCGAAGGAGTACGAAATCGAGCGCTTCTACCGCGATTCGATGCTCATGTGCATCGGCGAGGGGACGAACGAAATGCAGCGGATGATCGTCGCCAAGCAGTGGTTGAAGGAGCACCGGATTTGATTGTGACGCACTACCCTCCCTCCCCCTCAGGGGGGAGGGACAGCTTGGCGATAGCCAAGCAGGGAGAGGGGCTGTCACGCCGTGGCACCACCCCCGACGTTTTTCTTGAACGCGCGCGAGCTGCGCGGCGCGAACCGACAGCAGCAGAAGATCGACTTTGGTCGCGCCTACGCGCTGGTCGGCTGCAAGGCTGGAAGTTTCGGCATCAGGTTCCGATTGGCCTCTACCGAGCCGATTTTGTATGCCCCAAAGCGAAGCTCATCGTCGAAGTGGATGGCAGCCAACACGATGGCCACGCAAGGGACGCTCGCCGCACGGCATTTCTGGAGAGACAAGGCTATCGGGTCATCCGGTTCTGGAACAACGATGTCTTGGACAAGACTGAAGCGGTTCTTGGCGCGATCCTCGCTGCGCTCGCGCACCCTCTCCCTGCCGCTTCGCGGCTGTCCCTCCCCCCTGAGGGGGAGGGAGAAGAGTGACCACGCTCCCGCTCACCAACACCCGCATCCTTTCGTCCGAGCAATATGGCGCCGGCCCTTATGGCACGATGTTCCTCGCGCAACTGGGGGCAGAGGTCATCAAGATCGAGCCGCCAAAGGGCGGCGACTCCGCGCGCGCGACCGGGCCGTTTTACCTCGGCGACGACGACAGTCTTTTCTACCAGACGTTCAACCTCAACAAACGCTCGCTGACCCTCGATACGCGCAGCGACGCGGGCAAAGCGGTGCTGCACCGCCTCGTCGCAACCGCCGATGCGGTTACGAACAACGCGCGGGGCGATCTGCCTGCCAAGCTTGGCCTCGATTATGTGACGTTGGGACAGATCAACCCCAAAATCGTCTGCGTCCACGCCAGTGCCTACGGCCGCACGGGTCCGCGTGCCTCATGGCCGGGTTACGACTATCTGATGCAGGCCGAGGCCGGATTCATGTCGGTGACCGGCGAACCCGACGCGCCGCCGACGCGATTTGGCCTCAGCATGGTCGATTTCATCACCGGTACTATGCTTGCGACTGCGACACTGAGCGGCCTGATCGAAGCGCGCGCTACCGGTAAGGGCCGCGATTTCGATGTCGCGCTGCTCGACGCGGCGCTGCACCAGACCAGCTATCCGGCATTCTGGTATCTAAATAAGGGATTTGCCATCGACCGCTACCCGCGTTCATCGCACCCCAGCGTTACCCCCAGCCAGACGTTCCGCACCGCCGACGGCTGGGTGTTCGTGATGGCGCAGCTCGAAAAATTCTGGGGCATCTTATGCGACACACTCGGCGTCGCGCATCTGAAAATCGACCCGCGCTTTGCGACGATGGACACACGTTTCGACCACCGCGCCGAACTGACGACGATCCTCGACGGCGTGTTCCTCCAGCATCCGACCGCGCATTGGGAAAACGTCCTCGGCGGCAAAGTCCCGGTCGCGCCGGTCTATGATTTGAAACAGGCGCTCGACAACCCGCGCACGGCTGACATGATCGATACGGTCGATCATGCACAAGGTCCGCTGCGCGTGCTGTCCAACCCGATCAAAGTAGGTGGCGAGAGGCTGCCCAACCGGGCTTCGCCCAAGCTGGGGGCGGATACCGATGCCGTGCTCGACGAAGCGGGATTCACGACCGCTGAAATCGCCGACTTGCGCGCTTCGGGCACAATCTAGCAGCAATGGGCAAGCTCTCCGGCATCAAGGTGGTCGACCTGTCGCTGTTCCTGCCGGGGCCGATGCTGACGATGATGATGGCCGACCAAGGGGCCGAAGTCATCAAAGTCGAGCCACTGGCAGGCGACCCGGCGCGCGCGCAGGCACCGTTCGAAGGGGGGGAGTCGGTGTGGTTCCGCAACCTCAACCGCGGTAAGGCCTGCCGCCGCCTAGACCTGAAATCGGATACGGGGCGCGACGAACTCTGGGTGCTGATAGACGCTGCCGATGTATTCGTCGAGGGGTTCCGCCCCGGCGTGATGAAGCGTCTCGGCTTCGACTATGAAGCGGTGGCTGCGCGCAACCCTCGTATCGTCTATTGCAGCATTTCCGCCTTCGGCCAGACCGGCGCGCTCGCCCACCACCCCGCGCACGACATGGCGGTGCAGGCGATGGCGGGGTTCCTTTCGGTTAATGACAGCGTGGATGGCACACCCGTCGTCCCCGGCGTGCCGAGTGCCGATCTCGCGGCGGGACTTACCGGACTCTCGGCGGTGCTTATGGCGCTCATCGGACGCGAAAAGACCGGGCGCGGCGATTATATCGACTGCGCCATGTACGACAGCCTGTTGCCGTGGTGCGCCCACATCGCGGGGTCGGCAATCATGGGCGGCGACGCTCCGCGCTCTGCGAGCCAGCGGTCATTGGGCGGTGCGGCCTTTTATCAGGTCTATGCGACGTCGGACGCGCGCCACATCGTGCTCGGCGGGCGCGAGGAGAAATTCGTCGCCAATCTGCTGACCGCGCTCGACCGGCCTGACCTCATCCCGCTTGGCAGCGCACCGGCGGGCGAGCAAGGCGCGCTGATCGAATTCCTCCGCGCAACCTTCGCCACCCGTACCCGCGACGCATGGGTGGCATGGTTCGCCGACAAGGATGTCGCCTTTTCGCCCGTTCTCGATTTCCGCGAGGCGATGGACGCGCCGCATGTCGCCGAGCGCGGGCTACTGGTCGAGGCGGACGGCGGGCACATGATCGGACCCGCGATCCGGTTCGCCCATGACTAAGCTACCCCTCCACCTCGATATGCATCGCATAGGCAAAGCGGTCGCCGGGATGGTGGCTCGCCGAAATTTCGAAGATGCGCCCGTCACAGTCGAGGTAGCAGCGCAGGATGCGAAGACAGGGGCTGCGGCGCGGCACGCCGAGCGCGGCGGCGACATCGGCACTGGCGGCAACTGCCTGAATATCCTGCGTCACGCGCGCCACCTTGATACCGGCAAGCTGTTCGACCTGACGGAATATCGTCTCGCCCGCATTGGGGCGGATGTCATCAACGACAGCGGCGATCTGGTGATGCAGATAGGCATCGGTCAGCGCGATCGGATCGCCCCCGTCCGCTGGGGTCCGCAAGCCCCGAAAGCGCAGCCAGCGCCCGCCCGCGACCATGCCCAGTTGTTCGGCGATCGCGCGCGGCAGCCCACCGTCGCCGAGTCGCTCGAACGCAAATCGGCTGTCGCGGGCATATTGCAGGATTTCGGCGACGTTCGACAGTGGCTGGTGCAGCGCGCCGCCACGCGCCGCTGCGGGCTGAATGACGGTGCCCGACCCGCGCTTGCGCTCGATCAGCCCTTCGGCACTGAGCGTCCGCAACGCCTCGCGCACCGTGAAGCGCGACACGCCGAAGCGCGTGCACAACGCGTTTTCGGTCGGAAACCCGTCGGGGAACGCGCCACCCGTGACCTCGCCGCGCAGTTCGTCGGCAAGTTCGAGGTAGCGGGGCTTGCGCTTCGCTCTGTTGGGCAATCCGGTCCTCCCCGGTCGTGCAAGTCATGACCGACCAAAACACTGACACGCCGCTTATCGCGCGCCTCGCCACGCATTTGCAACGCCCCGTGCCCGAATATGTCCGGACAAGAGCGCGGCTGCATCTGCTCGACTGGCTCGCGTGCGTGTCGGGGGCACGGGGGAGTAACCTTGGGCGCCTTTCAAGGCGCGACGAACCAGCAAAAAGCGTCGCACTCCTTGGTAACTTACTTGAGATGGATGACGTTCATCGGGAAGGTCGCTTGCACCCAGGGCCAGTCGTCTGGCCCTGCCTTTTGTGGGAAGGAATCGACCTCGACCACCTGGTCGGGTGCGCGGCTCATGCCTACGAGGCCATGATCGCCGTCGGTGCCACATTTGACGACTACCATTATGCCCATTTCCATCCGACAGCCACTGCCGGTGCGATCGGAGCAGCGGCTGCCTTCAGCGCTGGGACGACCACGCGCGATCAGAAAGCACATGCGCTTGCGCTTGCCGCATCAGTGGCCGGAGGGGTTTGGCAAACCCGACACTCAGTAAATGACGCAAAGCAGTGGCATGTGGCGAATGCTTATGCGGTTGGGAGCAACGCCTCTTTCTTCGCCATGACGGGAATGACCGGCCCGCTCGACATTCTCGAAGGCCCGCAAGGCCTCTACGCCGCCACCTGCCGCGAGCCAAAACCGATGGTCCTTGGCACTGGCTGGCGGATCGAAGAGGTCAGTTTCAAGCCCTGGGCCGCGTGCCGCCACGCGCATCCCGCCATCGACTGCGCGCTGGAGCTGCGCGCGGCGGGCAGGCTGACCGCGCCCTTCCATGTCGAGACCTATGCCGATGCTCTGACGTTTTGCGACAAACCGAACCCGGCGACCGAGACCGAAGCGAAGTTCTCGCTCCAGCACGCGGTTGCGGTAATTGCCGACGGGCGCAACGCAACACCCGCCGACTTTACGCCTGAAGCCATCGCGGCGCTTGCTGGCTTGCGCGCGCAAGTCACAGTGGCAGCGGCGCCCGAAATCACCGCCCGCTACCCCGCGCATTTCGGCGCGCGGCTCAACGGCTTCGAACTGGTCGATACGCGCGGCGACCCCGAACGACCAGTTGGGGAGGCGGACATCGTCGCGAAGATGCACATGCTGGCGGACTGGGGCGGACTCGCCCCAAATGAAGCCGACCGCGCGGCGGACCTCGCGCTGCGCGGCGACGACGCCGGGGCGATTGTGGCGATGCTCGAGGAGTGGCTGTCGTGAGTTCAATGCTCCCCACGCTCGTGGGCCCCCGGGGGTGAACGGGGGGGGGGGGCGGTTGGCCCCCGGGGCGGGGTGGGGGCCAGCCCCCCCGGAACGGCGGGG
>JANNVL010000114.1:0-36108 GCA_031408195.1 Sphingomonadales bacterium
AGCACGGCATCGTTCGCGCCGCCCTGTCCGCCCATCGCGCCGTCATCCCATGTCCCGCTGTCGTTTTTGTCGACATAGGTGTAAATTGTTGCACCCGCGGGTGGCGCACACATGCCGCCGGGGCCGGTCGCCGGTTCCATCTTCCCCGCATCTGAGAAGTCCGCGAAATTGCGGCGTGTGAAGGTGTAGTCGCCTGAGGTTACGGTACCATTGACCTGCTGGAACGAGTCTTTGACGACGTTATCGATTGCAGTGTTCGCCGCCGCCGTTGCGCCTGTTTGGAGCGTGGAATCGCGCGCGGCCTTTTGGACTGCACCTTCGAGCATGGCTCGCGCATAAAGCCGGTACGTCATGTCGAGCAGCCCCATGATGACGACCAGCAACGCGGGGGTGATCAGCGCGAATTCGATAATGTACGAACCCCGCTGGTCGTTGCGAAGCCGCTTGAGCAAACGCCGGATCATTTCGAAATCCTCAGCTCTGCGATCTGCGAAGCGATTGCTTGGAATTGCGCTTGTAGCGCCGCCGAATTGGTCGCGGTAAACGCCTTGCCAGTGTCGGCGCAGCTCACCAGATTTGGCGGGTTGCTTGTTCCGAATGCCACAGTCCAGATCGTCATGTTGTTCGCCCGTGCCGCGTTGCACAATGCAACGAAACGGCTGTTGTGGCGATTGATGAGGTCGCCTTGGCTGGGCGTTGTCGCGCTGCCCGACACGCGCCGGTCGAGCTTTTCATACCCGTGGCTGTTATAAATGTCGGGTGGCGTCACCATGTCGCCGTCGGTCATGAAGATGAGGTGGCGGCTGACCGGTTTGCCGTTCGGCGCGGTTGCATTCTCGCTTGCCCACATCCCGGTAGGTGACAACATGCGCGCCCCCCAGGCCATGCCGAGGTCGTGGTAAGTGTTACCGGTGGCAATGAGCGAGTTCACATAGCTTTGCACGTCGCTCTGCGTCCGTATCGCCAGCTTGCTTGCAGCGACCGGGCACCACGAGCGCGTAACCCAGCCGCGATTTGTCGTTGTATTCAGCTCGGTTGTCGGTGCGTTGCGGTCATAGACCAGCTCGGGCCACATCGGGCGCCACATCGTTGCAACGCTGTTTGGCGTGGTCAGAATGTCGAGATCATAAGCGTCGGATGGAATCGCCGAATATGTTGCCTGAGCTGACGTGTCGCGTTCCTCGACACAACCATCGTAAACCGTCGAACTACCGCTGACCGTCGACCCGGCTGAATTGACCAGATCCACCATGTCATAAGGGCGGTTGTCCTCGACCGAACCTGTGGGCGCGATGTTGGATGTATAGGCGTTGACGACAGTACCCGTCCGCAATGTCGAAACATTGTACGACACCGGTTTATAGTCCCAGCTGTTGAACGCGAAACGGCTGTTCTCTGCATAGCTCGTCGTTGCTGTGCGGTAACGGCGCGTGCACGTCTTGTTGCCGCTATAGGTATTCGAAACGCGTTCGTAAAATATCTGGCTTACGCTTGCGGGCGCACCAGAATTTGTGAACACGTCATTGGTGGGCAACGTTGGATTTCCGCTGCCCGAATGACTGTAAGGACTTTGCGTAAATGACGTGTCGTTGCCGTATTTGGTGCAATTGGTGTTGCTGATCGGGCCACTGAAGTTCTGGTTGGTCCAACCGGTATATGATGTGCTCGGCGAATAGCCCGGCTTGGTCATATTTGCGACACGCGACTGGTAAGTCCAGTTATCGACCATCCAGTTGAGCGGCAGGATTTCCTGATTGGTGAACGGGTCGAGACCGACGTTCACCGCCGCCGAATAAGGCACAAAGCCGATGCGGAAGCGTGCGTCGGTACTGGTCGCGTTGTTGATCGTGTTGTAAAAATCGACGACCGCCGACCGCAAGCCGACAATTTTTGACTCCGGACCTGAATCGCAGTCGCTGTCATCAGGGCGACACGCCATCGAGCCGGTCACGTCGAGGACCATCATGACGTCGGTGTTCGAAATTTCGAGCCGTGCGTCGCAATCGACCTTCAGATCTATGTAATCGGTGCCGAAAACCTTGGTGATCGTCATCGGCACCCGCGCACGCGCCGTCGCCGTCACCTGATTGTCGGGTGTGTTGGAAATATTGAAAGTGACATTGGTCGATCCCGCCGTATCCGCAGCAAAGTTGGTGCGGAAAAAATTGTTACCCAGCTGGGTCGAATTTGCGTCGAGCGCTGCACCGACCATCGCGCGCCGTGAAGCAAGGACGCCCGCGTCGCACGCCTGTTGCAGACGCGACTTGATGAGGTACGAGCGGCCGATATCGACCGCCGAGCCGACCATGCCGGCCAGCGGGATTGTCGCCATCGCGATCAAGGCGAGCGTGTTGCCGCTTGCGTCGGTCCGCAACCGGGTCAATATCCCGCGCCGGTCGTTCGCCGCGCGCTGCGCTGTCGAAGAGAGTTTCATGCCCCTGTGCCCATTCATATTCACGTCTATTTGGCGTCAAATGCAGCGATCAGGGCTAAGGGCGGCTGAAGCGACTAGGTTAACCGCCGGTTTGCCCTGTTTTGTTGCATGATCGAACCGACCGACCCGGATCGCGCCTTTGCGCTGGGGCATGTCCCGAGGGCGGGGTGCAGGGCGGTTGCGGCGCTCTGGGCACTCGACGAGCAACTGGGGCAGATCGTGGCATCGACGACCCAGCCGATGGTCGGGCAAATGCGGCTGTTGTGGTGGCGTGACGCCCTGAATACAGGCGTGTCAGGGCATCCGGTGCTGGCCGAACTGACGTCAGTTTTTGCGTGCGCGATCGACGCCGAAGCCCTTGGCAGGATCATCGACGGCTGGGAGGAGCTTCTCGAACCGCTGCCGTTGAGCGAGGCGCAACTATCCATGTTTGCGGCACAACGCGGGACACAGTTGTTCTCCCTCACGGCGCGGATTTGTGGCGTCACTTGCCCCGATGCGGCGGGGGCAGGGTGGGCGCTTGCCGATTTTGCCTTTCGTTGTTCGGACCGGGTGACGTCATTACGGGCGGTGGAGATGGCGAGGGAACGACTGGCAACGGTCGAGTTGAAAGCGGTGCCGCGCGCGTTGCGTATTCTTGTCCGTCTTGCCCGGGCGGATGCGAAGGCAGGACGGCGTTTAGTCCGTACGCCATGGAAATTGTTGCGGAGTGTTGCCTAGCCACTTGCCGAGCGTCTAGCTTTGTCCTTTCGGGGAGCGAGTCGGATGGGACGATTTCTTGCAGGTGTGGCGGCGGCATTGTTGCTGGTCACGGGCGGGTTCTTCATCTGGCAGGCGCAGGCGGACCGCGGGGTTGTCGTGACAGCACTCTCCGCTGCCGCAGTCGACACGCCGATGGGACTCGCCGATCTCGCCGGACCTCCTGCTGCCAGCGAACGGACGCGCGAGGAAAAGCGCTTCTCGCGGTATGACAAGGACAAGAATGGGGCGGTCGCGCGCGAGGAATATCTGGTCGCGCGGCGCAAGAATTTCGCCAAGCTCGACGTCAATGGCGACGGCAAGCTTGGGTTCGAGGAATATGCGGTCAAGGCGGTCGTCAAATTCGCCGCCGCTGACAAGGACCGCAACGGTGCGCTGGGCCCAGCGGAGTTTGCGCTGACCCGCGTCGTCCGCAAATCGGCCCCCAAATGCGCGTGCAAACCCACTATGCGGGTTCCGGCAGCCGCGCCTGCCGCAGAGGACGCGCCGGAAGAGTAGCGACCCATTCGCCTAGGTCTTCGCGCGCGCGGGCTGAATACATCCGCTTGCGGTCGGCTTTTTTCGATTTGCCGGTCAGGTTGAGCGGCGGGAACAAGCCGAAATTGACGTTCATCGGCTGATAAGTGCTGGCGTCCGCGCCGCCGGTGATGTGCGCCAGCAACGCGCCGAAAGCGGTCGTCGGCGGGGGCAGGGCGATGACGTCATCCGACAGTTCCGCCGCCGCGAACCGTCCCGCGAGCAAGCCGACGGCGGCGCTTTCCAGATACCCCTCGCACCCGGTAATCTGCCCGGCAAAACGGATATGTGGCGCGGACTTCAGCCGCAAGGTTGGGTCGAGCAGCACCGGCGACTTGATGAACGTGTTGCGGTGCAGGCCACCCAGCCGGGCGAATTCGGCGTTTTGCAGCCCCGGAATCATGCGGAATACGCGGACCTGTTCGGCGTGCTTCAGCTTGGTCTGGAACCCGACGATATTCCACAGCGTGCCGAGCGCATTGTCCTGGCGCAGCTGCACGACGGCCCAGGGCCAGTGCCCGGTCTTCGGGTTGTCGAGGCCCACGGGCTTCATCGGCCCGAACAGCAAGGTGTCGACGCCGCGTTCGGCCATCACCTCGATCGGCATACACCCCTCGAAATAGGGTGTGTCAGCCTCCCATTCCTTGAATTCGGTCTTTTCGCCCGCGACCAGCGCGGCGTGGAAGGCGAGATATTCGGCCTTGGTCATCGGGCAATTGATATAGTCCGCGCCATCGCCGTCGGGCGAACCCTTGTCCCAGCGGCTGGCTTTCCACGCGATGTCCATGTCGATGCTGTCGCGGTGGACGATGGGGGCGAGCGCGTCGAAGAACGCAAGGCTGTCCTCGCCGGTCTCGGCACCGATGGCGGTGGCGAGCAGGGGGGCGGTGAGCGGGCCAGTGGCGATAATCGCGGGGACGCCATCGTCTTTGGCGGGCAGGGCATCGACCCGTTCGCGCACGAGCGTGATATTAGAGTGTGACGCGATGGCATCGGTAACGCTCGCCGAAAACGCATCGCGGTCCACGGCAAGCGCCGACCCGGCAGGAACACGGTGCCGGTCCGCCTCGCGCATGATGATCGACCCGAGCGTCCGCATCTCCTGATGCAACAGCCCGACCGCATTCGACTCGGCATCGTCGGAGCGGAACGAGTTCGAGCAGACGAGTTCGGCAAGGCTGTCGGTCCGGTGCGCGGCCGTGACGTCAGCCCCTCCGCGCATTTCGGACAAGCGAACCTTGTGTCCCGCCTCAGCGAGCTGCCAAGCGGCTTCGGACCCCGCCATGCCGCCGCCGATGATGTGGATGTCGTGGGTCATGGTCGGCTCATAGCGAGGGGTAGCGCGGCGGGCGAGGGGGGATTAAGGTCAATGCACCCATGACGACGTCTGAAGCCAGCCTAGCAATCGACCTGTTTTGCGGATGCGGCGGCATTTCGGAAGGGCTGCGGCTCGCGGGCTACGATGTTCGTGCGGGGCTGGACGTCGAGAAGAAATATATCGGCACGTTCCGCCACAATTTTCCGCAAGCGACGACGATGACCGCCGATATCCTGTCGGTCCGGCCAGCCGCAATGGCGAACGTGGTTTCGATCGAACCGGAGGAACTCGGCATCCTCGTGGGCGGCCCGCCGTGTCAGGGGTTCTCCAAGAACGTGCCGCGCAAGTACCGCTATCTCGAAGACCCCAAGAACCAGCTGGTTCGGTCCTATCTCGATTATGTCGAGTTCTTCCGCCCGGAAATCGTCCTGATGGAAAACGTCGCCGAGATGAAAAACGGCTTTGGCGGGCAATACACCGAAGAGGTTCTGGAGCGCCTAGACGGTGCGGGCTATACGGTGACGCACGCCGTATTGAATGCCGCCGACTATGGCATTCCCCAACGGCGACGGCGTGCATTTTTCATGGCGAACCGTGCCGGTCTGACATTTCGGGTTCCCGACACAACCCATAGCCCAAAGCGCGATAAATCGCTTTTCTCGTTCGACGAAGAGCATGTGAGTGTATGGGAAGCCATCGGCGATCTGCCGTCGCTAAAGCACGGCGAAACGATCAGTGGTGCCTACATGAGCAACCCGATGTCGCGGTATCAGTCGCGGGTCCGCGACGGTTCGGACAGGATCGTCAACCATCAGGCGCGGTTCCTCCAGCCGAAGCAGCTTGCGCGGCTCGAAGCCCTGCAACCGGGGCAGGGCAACAAGGATTTGCCGCCGCATCTGAAGGTCAAAAGCGGATACAGCGGTGCCTATGGCCGACTGACGACCGACATGATTGCGCCGACGATCACGCGCTGGGTGTTCCATCCCGGCTCGGGTCGCTGGGGCCATCCGGTCGATGCACGAGTGCTATCCATCCGCGAAGTCGCCCGTATTCAGGGGTTCCCCGATACGTTCGAGTTCGTCGGCAGTTATCTCGAACAGGCAGCGCAACTCGGCAATGCCGTGCCGCCATTGCTTGCGGCAGCAGTCGTGAGCGACCTTCAGCGTCAGCTCCGGACTTACAGCGTGTCGAGCATTTGCAGGAGGCGGTCGAAGGACAGCTTGTCGGCTTCGGCGGGCATGGAAAACGTGATGGCGTGATCGTCATCGTCCGGCCACCAATTGCGTTCGCCGGTGAAATGGAGCTGGTTTTCGCCAAGGCCGTGCCATGCCCACCAGCGGACGCCTGTTTCACGGTGGAAGCCGTGGAGTGCCGATAGCCGTTCTTTGGCATTCGTGCTCGTCTTTTGCTTCGACCACTTCCAACTGAAATCTTCTGGCGCAAAGATTTGTGGTTTCTCCCGCGTGCACAAAACTCGTTCAAAATATCGGATGGTGCCGTCGTCGAACAGAATCAGCCGCGCATAACCGATCGCGTCGAGTGCGTAGCGATCAAGGCTGGCGACCGCATGGGCATTGCAGAATGCCATAATCGCGTTTCCGAGTTCTTGAGCGCCCTGTTCCGACGCCCGCGATGCGGCAATCAGCTCGTTCTTGTTGCCGATCTTTGCTCGCTTCCATGTGACGGGGGTTGATGCCTTCGTCGATTTGATCGACCACCCAACGCGGCCCCCCGCATGAAGGACATCGACATAGTCGTAGGTCGACAACACATCCCCGCCCCTGACATGCGCCAGAACCGCCTCAAGGAAAGCGCCGGGGATGGTGTTCACAGAAACGGGTAGCTGGCAGTATCGTGATATAATCCGTGCAAGCTGGCTCAATTCGGCTTGAGATGAGAAAACGGCATCGTGGTTCACGCTGCGACCAACTCTGCCAACGAGATTTCAAAAGCCGTTGCTACGGCACTCATGACGGCCAAAGTTGGATTGCGCGCCTGCCGCTCGACGCCGCTGATATAGGTTCGATGTAACCCGGACCGCTCAGCGAGCTCCTCTTGCGACCAGCCGCGCGCTTCCCGAAGCGCGCGCATGTTTCCGGCGAGGATTGCCTTGGTGTCCATTCGGTTTGCTAAAACCGATGTAGCCGATGAGGCTACAGCCTATCGGTAACATTCAATGGTCTCCCCGCACCCCTTCGCTCCGGTAATACCTATACCCGCACCACACGGCTGCCGCGTTTAGCAAATGCCAGACGGCGTGGCCCTGCATCAGGCTCCCCCCGTCGCACCACGCGCGCGTCAGGTCGGCGATCCAGATGGCGAAGGCGGCGGCCTGTAGCGCAATGCCGTAGAGATACCAGCGGACTTCGACGCCGGGGCGTTTGGGGCGGGCGAAGGTCAGTTCGATGGCGATGTCGGCGATCAGGACCACCGCGAACAGCCAGCGGCGGGTTTCGGGGATTGCGATCAGGAAGCCGATGAGCACGGCGCACAGCGCGAGGTAGAGCAGGATCGCCGCGCTATCGCCCAGCGCGCGCCAGCGGCGGAAGGCGTAGGTCAGCGTGAACGCGCTGAACAAATACATGCCGACGACGTCCCAGAACTGGCCCCACAGCGTCAGCGTTGCGTGGAGCAGGAAGCTGCCGACGCCGATCACTATGGCGGTGAGCGCGAACCAGATCGCGGGGAAGGCGGCAAAGGGCGTGCGGGGGCTGGGGCGGCCCGCAACGAGGATGATCCAGAAACCGACCGCGACAAAGCCGAACGATGACCAGCTGTTGGCGGGTTGGAGGATGAGCTGTCCGGCGCGGGGTACTTCGCAGAAACAATGCGTCGCAAGGCAGGTCGCGGGGAGGAAGCGGGTCCAGTCGGGGCCGAGCGTGGTGAGGAGCGCGTAGGTCGCGAGGGCGGTGAGGGTGGTGAGGAGGGTTGAGAGGGCGAGTTTTGCAGTCATTGGGAGAGGCTAGCCGAGCACAACGCCCGGGGACACCGTATTCGGTGTCCCCGTTAGCCGATTTGCCAGGAAGAATTTTTCACCCAAAGCACCAAAGGCCTCGGCACTTGATCGGCCTTTGGTGCTTTGGGTGAAAATTCTTTTCGATGCCTGCGGCGCTTTCAGGCGCGTTTCAACTTAACCAGCGCCGCGTCGAGTGCGCCGAGGAAGCGCGAGCGGTCGGTTTTTGCAAAGGGCGCGGGGCCGCCGATGATGTCGCCACCTGCACGAAGGTCGGCCATGATTGCGCGGGTCGCAACCGCGCCGCCGATGGACGCGGCAGTGAAGGGCTTGCCGGTCGGGGAAATGACGGTTGCGCCTGCCTTAACACAGCGGTCCGCGAGCAGGATGTCGGCGGTGACGACGATGCTGGCCGCATCGGCCCGCTCGGCAATCCAGTCGTCGGCCTCGTCGAAGCCGCTGCCAACGACCACCCGTTCGACCAGCGGGTGGACGAGCACACGGAAGGGCGAGTTGCTGACGATCTTGACCGCGACGTCGTGGCGCAGCGCGACCTTGTAGATTTCGTCCTTCACCGGGCAGGCGTCGGCGTCGACGAGGATGACGGGGGACATAAGCGTTAGAACCTCTGACCCTCAATTAATCCGCCCCTTGAGGGGCGGCGCGAAGCGGGGGTGCCAAGACAGCCAGCGACAGCTGGCTGCGCGCTACCGCGCGCGTTGCTTGCACCCCCGGCTGGGCCGCCACCCCTCAAGGGGTGGATTTTTGACAGTGGCATTAAGCGGACTTGTTTAGCGTGACGCGTGGCGCGGTTTGCCCTTGTAGGGGGGCTTGCCGCCGCCACCGGGCGCGCCGCGCGACAGGGTCGGGCGGGCAGGGCGGTTTGGACCATCGCGAGACGGACCACGCCCTTGGTGTTCGTCGGGCGAGGGGCCGTTGTGCGGGGCGATGTGAATGCCGTCCTCGCCCTCGGTGCCTTTGGTCCGCTTCAGCGCATCGGCGAATTTGTCGGCGGCGGTACGGACGACCTGGAAATAGGTCTCGGCTGCGGCAATGCGGATCGCGCCGATTTCGCTGCGCGTGATGTGGCCGCGACGGCACAGCAGCGGGAGAATCCAGCGCGGATCGGCGTTGTGGCGACGCCCACAATCCATCTTGAACCAGACCACGTCTTCGAACCCGGCGCGCGGGCCATCGGGGCGGGCAGGACGCGCCGACGCATCGAGCAATTCCTCGGCCTGCGGCATTTTGGCGCGGTGGACGCGGACCAGCGCGGCGGCGATGTCCTCTGGACTGCGTTCAGCGAGCAGGCGCTGCGCCAGTGCCTTGTCCTCGTCGTCGGTCTCCACCTCTTCGAGCAGCGCGTGGAGCAACCGTTCATGGTCCTGCGCGCGGATCGCTTCGGGCGTCGGCATCGAGATCCAGTCGGCCGTGACACGCGCATCGCGCAACATCGCCTCAACCCGGCGGCGGCGCGGATGCGGGACGATAAGGACAGCAGTGCCCTTCTTCCCCGCGCGGCCGGTGCGGCCCGAGCGGTGCTTCAACCCGTCGGCATCGCGCGGCAACTCGACGTGGATGACCAGCGTCAGCGTCGGCAGATCGATGCCACGCGCGGCGACGTCGGTGGCGACGCAAACCCTCGCACGACGGTCGCGGAGCGCTTGCAATGCGGCATTGCGCTCGTTCTGGCTGTGCTCGCCCGACAGCGCGACGGCCGCAAAGCCGCGTTCGGTCAGGCTGGCGTGCAAGTGGCGAACATTGTCTCGCGTGGCGCAGAACAGCATGGCCGAGTCGGCCTCGTGGAAGCGCAGCAGGTTGACGACGGCATTCTCGATGTCCGACGGGGCGACGGTCACGCATTGATAGGCAATGTCGCCGTGCCCGCGATCTTCACCCACTGTCGAGATACGCAGCGCATCATTCTGATATCGCTTGGCAAGGGCGACGATGGGTTTCGGCATTGTCGCCGAGAACAACAACGTGCGGCGCACGTTCGGCGTCGCGTCGAGTATCTGTTCGAGATCCTCGCGGAAACCCATGTCGAGCATCTCGTCGGCCTCGTCGAGGACCGCCACCCGCAACGCCGACAGGTCGAGCGCGCCGCGTTCGAGGTGGTCGCGCAGACGCCCCGGGGTGCCGACAACGATGTGCGAGCCGTGCTGGAGATTGCGGCGTTCTTTGCCCGCATCCATGCCGCCGACGCAGGTCGCGATGCGTGCGCCGGTCTTGGCATAAAGCCACATCAATTCGCGACTGACCTGCAGCGCCAGCTCGCGCGTCGGCGCGATCAGCAACGCGAGCGGAGGCAGGGTGAACGGCACTTTGCCGTCGTCGCCGAGCAATTCGGCGGCCATGGCGAGGCCGAACGCGACGGTCTTGCCCGACCCGGTTTGGGCGGAGACGATAAGGTCGCGCCCCGCCGCTTCGGGTTCGAGGACGGCGGCCTGAACAGGGGTGGGGGCAGTATAGCCATGCGCGGCGAGGGCTTCGCCGAGAAGCGCGGGAACGGTGCTGAAGGAGGTCATGGCGGCGCGCATAGGGTATAATGCGGTGCTTGTCGCCTGTTGCGTTGCGGCATAGCGGCGGGCAGGGGCATTACGGGGAGAAATCGGGCATGAACGCAGCGGCACGGCCACTATTCTGGGCAGCGATCATCGCGGGAACATCGTACATGTTCGTTGTGGCGATGGGCCTGTCAGGGCCGCTAACCGTCGTATGGAAAGGCGCTGGCGTTGCCTTGTTGGCGGTCTGGTGCGCGATGCAGGCCCAGGACCGTAACGGCTGGCTGATCGCCGCCGTCATGGCGTTTGGGGCGTTGGGCGATGTGCTGTTGGAAACGGCGGGACTGAAAGCGGGAGCGCTCGCCTTTCAGTTCGGGCACTTCGTCGCCATGTTTCTTTATGCCCGGAACCCGCGCGAAAACCGGTCTGTGACACAAGTGGTTCTCGCACTGGCACTGCTGATCGGTACCCCGTTCATCGCTTGGCAACTGACGCTGCAATTCGCCGTTGTCGTCTACAGCGTCGCCTTGGGAAGCATGGCCGGTATGGCGTGGATGAGCCGTTTTTCCCGCTACCGAGTGGGCATTGGCGCGATGATGTTCCTAGCGTCAGACTTGCTGATTTTTGCCAAGCTCGGTCCGCTGGCGGGGTCGCCGGTGCCGGGGCTGCTGATCTGGCCGCTTTATTTCGGCGGACAGGTGTTGATCGCTTGGGGTGTTACGCAGACTTTTGTGCGGGATCGGGCTTAGCGTTTGGTAGATTTCCAGCCCGCCAGTTGCTGCGGGACCAGCGCGACCAGATCGTCATAGGCAAGAGTCACGTCGATCAGGTGCAGTCCCCAGTCTGCCAGCACTGTCTTGCCCGCCACGACATCGCCCGGCACATCGTCGGCGCGCGCGTCCGCAGGGTCGGCGTTGACGTGCACCGACAGATAATTCGCGCCGCCCGTGCTGGCGCATTGCGCCGACAACAGGCCGGGCAGGGTGACGAATGCGGTCGCCGGTGTGCCGGTCTTGCTCCACGGCCCGGTGTCGCGCGCCATCGTCCATGACCGGCTCGTCGCGATGGCACCGCGCATATCGGCCTTGCCCCCGCCGAGCGCCGCCGGGTTGGTGCAGGCCACTTCCAGTTCAGGCTTGTCGCTCTTGCCAAAGCGCGACTTGGGCGGCGGCGGGGATGTGTCGCGGAAGCTGACATAGGCGATGACGCAGCCGGTCTGCGTCGCTTTGCGGCACAGCGGCGTCGTCTTGAAGTCGCCGCCCATGTCCTTGCCCTTGGCGACAAGGATATTGGTACCGAGCAGCATTGCCGAAAGCATTCGGCCGGCAATCGGCTTGCCGTCGATTTCTTGGGCAACCAGACGCTTGAGTAGCCCTGCGCCCTGGCTATGGCCGATCACCACGAAAGGGCGACCGCCGCTGTCCTTGGCCAGATAATGCCGCCACGCATCGCGGACGTCGGTGTAGTTGAGTTCGCGGTCGGCGGGGATCGGGCTGCCGAACATCGCGGCTTGAAGGGCGGTCAGCGTGACCGAGCGATACAGTGGCGCAAATATACGGCATTGCGACCCGAAGCGCGCGAACTGCGCCTCGATGACTTTGCGCTCTTCGTCGTTGGCGACCATGTCGCTGTTGCCGGTCCGGTCGAAGGACACGGTCGGGTAGACGTAGAAGCAGTCGGCCTCGGGCGCAGTCGCGGCCTTATAGGGCTGCACCGTCATCGTGCCGTCGGGGGCAACCGCAGTGGCATCGAGCGGGATTGTGCAAGCATCGCGTCGCTCGGGACGGCAAAGCCAGTTCTGGCCGAGGTTGTAGTCGTTGGGCGCGGTTGTCGCAGCCGCAGCGGCCAGCAGGAGCGTTGCAAACATCGTAATCCCCTCGATACGGCGTTCCGCCGTTATCGGATGACTGTGCCGCGAACTGCGCTCATCGGCAACACGCCATAGATGTGGGGAAACAATTGGTTCCCGCGCGACTCCTCCCAGCGGACGGTGTCGCCGAGCGCGGTCAGGTCGATTTCGGCGATGATGAGGTCGGTCTGCCCCGCGAAATGCTTCGCTAGCGTCTCTTCGAGCTGGGTGGCGGCCGAGAGGTGGATATAGCCATCGGCAAGGTCGACCGGCGCAACGGTAAAGATGCCGTCGCGCTCGAACGCCGCCCATTGGTCGGCGGTCAGGATTTTGAAGGCGTGCATGTTGCGATTACTACCCATATCTGGTAGTTTTGCCATATGGCGACAAAAAGCACATCGGTCCAGCTGAGCGATCACTGGCAGACCTTCATTGCCGGACAGGTCGAAAGCGGTCGTTTCGGCTCGGCAAGCGAAGTCGTGCGTGAAGGTTTACGGCTCGCTGAAGAACGGCAGAAGCGGATAGACCGCCTCGACACGCTGCTCCAAGAAGGCGAAGCGAGCGGTTACATCGAAGATTTCGATTTTCAGGCGTTTATCGACGAAATCGAAGACGACGAGCCGGTGCAGCGCGCAGCATGAAGCTGCATATCGCGCGGCTCGCATTGCTCGATCTTCAAGAAATCAGGTCGTCATCGCGTGCACATTGGGGTGCGCGGCTTACGCGTGACTATTTGCGCGGCGTCGATGCGACGATGCGCCGCATCGCAAAGCGCCCCCTACAGTTTGCGAGCCTCGATGATTTGCCACGCTACCGCAAGGCGCGTGCCGGTCAGCATCTGATCTACTACATTTTCGAAGACGGCGAAGCCGAAGTGAGAATCGTTCGCGTGTTGCACGAGCGCATGGATGCGGAGCGCCATCTTTCCCGCGACTAAACCCTGTTATGCGCCATCGGCTGGCGCAATGCCGTCATGTCCGTCGGTGCCACCTTCACTGTCCCCCTCGTCCTCGCTCTCCTCGATCCGCGCTGCGCTCACGACGTGTTCGTTCGCCGCCACGTCGAACAGTTTCACCCCAGCCGAATTGCGGCCGATGACGCGGAGGTCGGCCACCGACATGCGGATGAGCTTGGCCTGATCGGTGACGAGCATCAGTTGCTGGCCGTTCGAGCAGGGGAAACTCGCCAGCACTGGACCGTTGCGGGCGAGATTGTCGATGTTGGTGATGCCTTGTCCGCCACGGTTGGTGCGGCGATACTCGTAAGCCGAGCTGCGCTTTCCGTAGCCGTTCGCGCAGACGGTGAGGATGAACTGCTCCTTGTCCGCCATTTCCTCGACGCGGGCCGCATCGAGCGTCGCCTCGCGATCGTTTTCCTTCCAAGGCGCGGCGCGGAGATAGGCATCGCGCTCCTCCTGGCTGGCACCGCTGCGGTGGAGGATCGACAAGGAAATAACGGCGTCGTCGCCCTTCAAGGTCATGCCGCGCACGCCGGTCGAATTGCGCGACTGGAAGGCGCGCACGTCGGAACCCATGAAGCGGATCGCCTTGCCCTGGCGGGTGGCGAGCAGCACGTCGTCGCCTTCGGTCAGCAGCGCGACACCGATCAGCCGGTCGTCGGCATCCTCGCCTTCGAACTTCATCGCGATCTTGCCTGCTGTCGGGATATTCGCGAACAAATCCATGGAGTTGCGGCGGACATTTCCCTTGGCGGTCGCAAACATCACATGCAGATCGGACCAGCTTTCCTCGTCCTCGGGCAACGGCAGCACGGTCGAAATTGTCTCGCCCTCGGCCAGCGGCAGTAGGTTGACCATCGGCCGCCCGCGTGTGTTCGGGCCGCCCTCGGGCAGACGCCAGACTTTTTTGCGGTAAACCTTGCCGTGGGTGGAGAAGAACAGCACCGGGGTGTGCGTGCTGGTCACGAACAATTCGGTGACGGCATCCTCGTCCTTGGTCGCCATGCCGGCGCGCCCCTTGCCGCCGCGCCGCTGCGCGCGGAAAGCTTCCAATGGGGTGCGCTTGATATAGCCCGCCATGGTGACGGTAACGACCATCTCTTCGCGCTCGATCAGCGCCTCGTCGTCGATACCGTCGAAGGCTGCGGTTATCTCCGATTTGCGCGGCGTGGCGAATTCGTCGCGCACCTGCTGAAGCTCTTCACGCATGACGGCGTAGAGTTTGATGCGGTCGGCCAGAATTTCCAGCAGGCCTGAAATACTGTCCGCAAGTACTTTTAATTCATCGCCAATTTCTTCGCGGCCCAACGCTGTCAGGCGCGCAAGACGCAGGTCGAGGATTGCTTTTACCTGGAGTTCGGACAGCTTGTACGAGGTCGATCCAGCCTGCGGCTCCATTGCTTCGACGAGCATAATGTAGGGCAGGATCTCGGCAATCGGCCATTCGCGGGCGAGCAGCGCATCGCGGGCGACGGCGGGACTGGCCGAACCGCGAATGATGCGGACCACTTCGTCGACGTTCGACACCGCGACAACGAGGCCGAGCAACAAATGCGCGCGCTCGCGGGCCTTGGCGAGCTCGAATTTAGACCGTCGCGTAATGACTTGTTCGCGGAACTTCACGAACGCTTCGATCATGTCGCGCAAGGTCAGCGTCTCGGGCCGTCCGCCACGGATCGCGAGCATATTGGCCGGGAAGCTCGATTGTGCGGGCGTGTGCCGCCACAGCTGGTTGAGCACGACATCGACGCTGGCGTCGCGCTTCAGCTCCATGACAATGCGGACGCCGAACCGGCTCGATTCGTCGCGCATTTCGCCGACACCTTCGATCCGCTTGTCCTTGACCGCTTCGGCGATCTTTTCGACGAGGCCGTTCTTGCCGAGCTGGAACGGGATTTCGGTCAGCACGATGGCACGCTTGTCGCCGCGCCCTTCCTCGACGATGTGGCGTGAACGCACGATGATTGAGCCGCGCCCGGTGGTGTAGGCCGACTTCGCGCCGTGCGTACCCAGGATCAGCCCGCCGGTGGGGAAATCGGGGGCGGGAACAATGGAATACAGGTCTTCGGACGTGACGCTGCTGTCGTCCATATAGGCAAAACAGGCGTCGATGACTTCGCCCAGATTGTGCGGCGGGATGTTGGTCGCCATGCCGACCGCGATGCCGCCGCCACCGTTGACGAGCAGATTGGGGAAGCGCGCGGGCAAGACCTGCGGCTCTTCGCGCTGCGCGTCGTAATTCGGCTGGAAATCGACGGTGTCCTTGTCGACGTCGGCGAGCAGGAAATTGGCGACCTTGGCCAGCCGCGCTTCGGTATAGCGCATCGAGGCAGGGGGATCGGGGTCCATAGAGCCGAAATTGCCCTGACCGTCGATCAGCGGCAGCCGCATCGCCCAGTCCTGCGTCATGCGGGCCAGCGCGTCGTAGATCGAGCTGTCGCCGTGCGGATGGTAATTGCCCATCACATCGCCGACGATTTTCGCCGACTTGCGATAGGGCTTGCCCGCGACGAAGCCGCCTTCCTGCGACGCCCAAAGGATGCGGCGGTGCACGGGCTTCAACCCGTCGCGCACATCGGGCAGCGCGCGCGAGACGATGACCGACATGGCATAGTCGAGATAGCTCGACTTCATCTCGTCGACGATGTTGATCGGCGAGATATCGGAAGGGTCGGCGAGGGGGGTCTCGTCGCTCATGCGGACGTGCTGCTTTCGATGACGTTTAAGTTACACCATCCTAGCCGGTGGTGCGCCGCGATACCAGCTTTGCGTGCGTTTTAGCGTGTCGGCAGATACTTGACCGGATCGACCGGAACGCGCGCGCGGCGCAGCTCGAAATGGAGCGGTTCGCCGCCCGATTTGCCGAGGGTTTGACCCGCTTTGACGGCGTCACCCTTGGTCACGCTGGCGCTGGCAATACGGCCATAGGCGCTGATCCAGCCGCCGTCGTGGCGAACGAGAATGAGGCCGCCATAGCCGGGAACGCCGCTGCCGACATAGGCAACGCTGCCCGCCGATGCCGCGCGGATCCCGGCACCGGGGCTGGCGGCTATGTCGATGCCTTGGTTCGACCGGCCATTGCCCATGCGCCCGAAACGGCTCGTCAGCGCCCCATTGAGGGGCCAGACGAAGCGCGCGGGGGTTGCAGTGCTTGTGGTAGGAGAAATAGGTGCTGTTGCCATTTTGGCCGGTTCGCTGCCGGTGACCAAGTCATCGATGCCGATCTGGAAAGCCGCCGCGCGGCTCTCCGGGGTCGGTATGGACGCCGGTGCGGTGGCTATGCTTCCGGGCAGCAGCAACCGCTGGCCGACGCGGATGGTATAGGGTTCGACCAGCGCATTGGCCTCGACGATCCCGCTCCATGGCAGCGCATAGGCGCGGGCGATAGCGATGCCGGTCTCGCCAGCGGCCACGACATGATAGCGACGTCCGTTCTCGGTCATGGCCCGCGCGGTGACGGGCCGCATTTCCCAGATCGGGCGTTCGTCTTTCAACTGGCTGAGATCGAGGTCGAGGCGCGGGGCATCGGGGCGGGTCTGCACCACTGGCGGCGGCGCAGTTGGCATCGGCGCGATGGCACCCGGCGGAATGCAGCCGCCCAGCGCTGCCAGCACGGCCAATGCCGCAAATCGTGACAATCCCCCGCTCACAATCGACAGTCTAGCAGTCCTCAAGCACTTGGGTAAGGGTCGGAATCGATCCGTAATGGGTGAGATCGAGGTGGAGCGGCGTCACCGTGATAAACCCTTCCGCAATGGCCTCCAGATCGGTGGCATGGCCGGGCGTCTCCTGCGTCGCACCGAGGCCGAACCAGTAATAGGGGTAGCCGCGCGGATCGACGCCCTTCACGATCTTGGCGCGCCCGTAATCGTGGAAACCCTGTTCGACGACCTTGACCCCGCGCACGGCGTTGGGGGCGAGCGCGGGGAAATTGACGTTGATGAGCGTGCGCGGCGGCATGTCGGCGGCGATCAACGGCCGCAGCACCCGCTCGCCCCAGCTTTCGGCAACCGCAAACGGCACGGTGTCGCCCATTCCTTCGCGGGCATAAACCTGGCTCAGCGCGATCGAGCGAAACCCGGCGAGCGTCCCTTCCATCGCGGCGCTGACAGTGCCCGAATAGGTAACGTCCTCGGCCAGATTGGCCCCGCGGTTGACGCCCGACAAGATGAGGTCGGGCTTCAGGCCACCTTCCACGACGCCGATGGCCATCATGACGGCATCGGTCGGCGTGCCGCTCACCGAAAAGCGCCTGTCTTCGTGCTTGCGGAGGCGCACCGGGCGGCTGAGCGTCAGCGAATGGCCCGCGCCCGATTGCTCCTCGTGCGGGGCGACGATCCAGATGTCGTTGGAGAGTGTCCGCGCAATCGTTTCGAGCACTTCCAGCCCGGGCGCGTGGATGCCGTCGTCGTTGGTCAGCAGGATACGCATTACGGCACCAGCCGTGTCGCGCCGCCCATATAGGGGATCAGCACTTCGGGAACGTGGACGATGCCGCCCTCCTGCTGGTAGTTTTCGAGCACCGCGACCAGCGCGCGACCGACGGCAACACCCGAACCGTTGAGCGTGTGAACGAACTGCGTGCCTTTCTCGCCGGTCACGCGGTAGCGCGCCGCCATCCGCCGCGCTTGAAAGTCGCCGCAGTTCGAACAGGACGAGATTTCGCGATAGGCGTTTTGCCCGGGCAGCCAGACTTCGAGGTCGTAGGTCTTGCGCGCGGTGAACCCCATGTCGCCCGCGCACAGCAGCATCCGGCGATAGGGCAGGTCGAGCCGGTCGAGGATCGCCTCAGCAGCCTGCGTCATGCGCTCATGCTCGGCGCCGGATTGGTCGGGTGTCGTGATCGACACCAGCTCGACCTTGTCGAACTGGTGCTGGCGGATCAGGCCGCGCGTGTCACGCCCCGCCGAGCCTGCTTCGGAGCGGAAACACGGCGTCAGCGCAGCAAACCGCATCGGCAATTCGGCATCGGGCAGGATGCGTTCGCGGACCTGGTTGGTCAGGCTGACTTCCGATGTCGGGATCAGCCAGCGACCGTCGGTGGTCTGGAACGAATCGTCACGGAATTTGGGCAATTGCCCGGTGCCGAACATCGCCTCGTCGCGGACCAGCACCGGCGGCGCGACTTCCTCATAGCCGAAATCGCGCGTGTGGACGTCGAGCATGAATTGCCCCAGCGCCCGCGACAGCCGTGCCATCGGTCCGCGCAGATAGGCAAAGCGCGCGCCCGACACATTCTGCGCGGTTTCGAAGTCGAGACCGAGTGCGGGGCCGAAATCGAAATGTTCGCGCGGGGTGAAGGTGAAGTCGCGGCGGGCACCTTCGACGCTGACGACGACGTTGCTGTCCTCGTCGAGACCTTCGGGTACATCGGCGTCGGGCAGATTGGGCAGGGCCGACAGCATCGTATCGAGCTGTGCGCCCGCATCCGTCGCTTCACGCTCGATCCGCTCGATCTCGGCCTTGTCGCCCAGCTTTGCCTTCAGTGCCTCGATTTCGGCGGCGAGGGCAGCGCGGTCGGCGTCGCTTGCCGCCTTCATCCGCCCGGTCAGCGGGCCGATCGCGGTCGAAATGCGGTTGCGTTCGGCAACCGCCTGTTCGGCCATCGTCATCCGCGCGCGGCGGATCGTGTCGAGTTGGAGGATCGCTTCCGACGATGCGGCGAACCCGCGCCGCGCAAGCGCAACGTCGAAGGCGGCTGGGTCGTCGCGGATCAGGCGGATGTCATGCATGGCCCGGCGCTATGGCGTCGGGCCAGCACGCTGGCAACCTTGAGTCGTTTGGCTTCAGGCGGCCTTGCGCTTTGCCAACCGCCCGCGGGCGACCAGTGCGGCTGCACCCAGACCGAACAGCACGACCATCGGCGGTGCCGGGACTTCGCTCGGATCGCCGGTCGACGTGGTGCCGCCCGATGTGCCGCTGCTGGTCGCACCTGACGATGTGCTGCCGCTCGTCGATGACGACGTGCTGCTGCTGGTTGAGGTGCTCGACGTCACGTTACCGCTCGACGAGGACGACGTGCTCGACGTGACGTTGCCGCTCGACGAACTGCTGGTCGACGAGCTGACGTTGCCCGAAGACGAGGACGATACATCGCCGCTCGACGACGATCCGCCGGTCGAACTGGTCGTGGTCGACGACAGGCCACCCGTCGATGTCGATGTGGACCCGCCGCTGGTCGACGTCGATCCACCGCTCGTCGACGATGAGCCGCCGCTGGTCGATGACGTGCTCGACACGCCGCCGGTCGTGCTCGACACGCCACCTGTCGATGTGGAACTGCCGCCCGTAGTCGACGAAATGCCGCCGGTCGAAGTCGAAGTCGAACCACCTGTGGTCGAAAGTCCGCCGGTCGAAGTCGAACTCCCGCCGCTCCCGCCGGAACCACCGCTGCCGCCCGAGCCACCGCTCGATGTGGATGTCGAACTGCCAGTCGAACCCGTGCTGCTCACCGATCCGCCGTTCGACGAAATCGAACCGCCGCTGGTGGTCGAGGTCACAACGACGCTGCCGCCACCGCCGCCCGATCCGCCGAAGAAACCGCCCGCAAAGAAACCGCCGCCAAAGCCGCCGCCGCCCGAACCGCCGACAACGATCGGCACTGCGCCGCCACCGCCGCCGCCCGCATAGGCCGCTTCACGCGGGGCCATCGGGGGCAGGGGCATCGATGCGCCTGCGCTGACCGTCTGGACGGTACGGCTGGTGCCGCAGGGGACGCGCTGCATCACAAAGCGGCGCTTGCCGTTGACGAATTGCTCGCTGCGGATCGCGCAGGCGGTCGAGGTGCTGACCACGCGGCGGACGCGCTTGACGGCGCGGGCCGGGGCGGCGTGATAAACACGCGCCACGCGGACGGTCCCCTTTTTGGATTTATAGACGTTGGCCGGGCGCGCATCGGGCTGGCTGGCAACATGCATCGCACCACCGCCGACAACAGCACCGCCGCACGCAGCGACGCAGAGTTTGGCTAGAGCCATCTTTACCGACATAATATCGTCCTGTTCATCTCGGCACATTACCGGCCGGCGAATGCGCCCGGGTCTGTCCTGTGGTCGATGACTGCGGACAATATCCGAAGCCCGCAACCCGTTTTCCCTGAATTCGATGCCCGAATAATGCGTTTTACCGCAACTACCGCCAATGATCACGGTTAATGTCTCGTTTAGGGGCTGTTTTCGAGTCCCCGACACCCTGCGGACAACAATGTTTTCATTTCGGGTCGCGCGCTTGTGCGCCATGGGGGCGCTGTCTATAGGCCGCGCCAACGAGCGGGTCCGCATCCGAACGCCGGTAACTGGCGGGACGGGGCCGTCACATGGAGATCGGGATGGCGACGGCATATGAAGCGTCGGGATTCGGACAGGGATCGGGTGGCCAGGTGAGCGCAAACGAAAACGACACGCCCTACCGCCCCTCGGCTGACGAACCCTTTATGAACGAAAAACAGCTCGCCTATTTCAGGGCGAAGCTGATCGACTGGAAAGATGCGATCCTGCGCGAGTCGCAGGATACGCTGGCAACGTTGCAGAACGAGCCGTTGCGCGAGCCCGATGTCACCGATCGCGCATCGAGCGAGACCGATTGGTCGATCGAGCTCCGCACCCGCGACCGCCAACGCAAGCTCATTGCCAAGATCGACGCTGCACTGCGCCGCATCGACGAGGGCGAATATGGCTATTGCGAAGTCAGCGGCGAACCGATTTCGCTCGGTCGTCTCGAAGCCCGGCCGATCGCGACGATGACCGTAGAAGCGCAGGAACGCCACGAGCGTAACGAAAAAGTGTCACGCGACGAATAGAGCTTGCCGTGTTTACAATTTAGCGAGCTTTTGTCCCTAAACATGTATCCGGGATAATAGCACGAACAGGCTTGGGTCGATGATGGTGGATAGCGAACAGGGCCAGCGGCAGGAAAAGCGCGACAGCCTTTTCTTGAGCGCAACCATCACAATTACCGGAGGGAAATCGTTCACGACCCGCGTCCGCAATTTGTCGGCGGGCGGGATGATGATCGACGTCACCACCGATCCTGTTCCCGGCACGACGCTGGTCGCCGAGGTGCGCGGCATCGGCGAGATCGAGGGGCGCATCGCCTGGTCGTCGCCGGGACGCGCCGGTGTGGCGTTCAACGAGGAAATCGATCCCCGGCTGGCGCGTACCGGGCCCGGCACGAAAGTCGACCTGCCCGAATTTCTCAAGCAACCGGTCGGTCGCCGTCCCGGCTTGGCGATACGTTAGTCAGGGCCGCCAGTTCGGCGCGCTCAGCCGGTCGAAATTGCCTCTTTCAACCGCAGCTTTTGTTTCTTCAACAACGCGATCAGCACCGAATCGGGACTGGGTCGGCGTTGTTCGTCGTTCAGGCGCGCCTCGATAACGGCGTGCTTGGCGGCAAGCGAAGAAACATGCGCGGTGGCCATGGCTTTCGTCTCCAGCAACGTGGGAATGCCATACAATCATGGCCACGCGCTTTTGTCTCGTGAAAATCGCATCCGAAACGACGAATGAGTGTTATCGCGCCATCAAGTGTTTTGGACGTTGAGCGCGGGCAGCGGGCGGGCTAGATCGACCCGCGTGAGAGATCGGGATCTGACCGAGCGCCTCGATGCGCTGAAAGTCGAGCACCGCGACATGGACGAAGCGATTGCCGCACTGTTCGTGGCCGGCATTCCCGATCAGTTGCGCCTCGCCCGGCTCAAAAAGCGCAAACTGCGGCTGCGCGACGAAATCGCGCTGATCGAGTCGCAACTCATCCCCGACATTCTCGCCTGACCGGGACGGCTGGCGCACGTTTACCTTCAATTGCGATTTTACCGCCGCTCGGTGTGTGGCATGGGGTGCCGATGCTAGCCAACCGCCTGATCGACGGCCTCTATACCGAGGCGATGCTGCTTGCCGACGAGGTGCGCGCCTATTTCGACGAGGTGGGGCGCGACGCGCGCGACGCGCTCGACCCGATGGACCGGGTGCTGTTCAGCTGCGAGTCGCTCAAGGTCACGACGCGGCTGATGCATGTCATCGCGTGGTTGCTGACCCAGCGCGCGGTCGAGGTTGGCGAGATATCGGCAGCAGGCGCGCGCGAACCGTCGCGGCGGCTGGGCGGTGCGGTCGACAGCGATGCGGCGACGCTCGCGCGGCTGCCGGTCGAGGCGCAGCGCTTCGTTGCGGCGAGCATGACGCTCTACACCCGCGTTTCACGCCTCGAATCTGGCTTGGACGACGATCTGCCGGCGGCGAGCCCCGCGCGTCAGCTTCACAGCCGCCTGCAGCAGTCGTTCTGATGGCGGCTGGTTGATGGACGCGGGTTTCACGTCGCTCGACATCATGGTGCTGGTGTCGATTGCCGTTGCAGGCGGATTCGGCGCGATGCGCGGTTTCGTGGTCGAAGTGTTTTCGCTGGCAGCATGGATCGCGGGCATCGTCGCGGTGAAGCTGTTCCACGGGATGGTGACCGAGATGCTGGTAACGCCGGTCGGCACTACCGGTGGCGCTTCGCTGCTTGCGCTCGCGCTGGTATTCGGTGTGACATTCCTCGCGGTGCGGCTGACCGGCAACCGGCTCGGCGCTTCGGCGCGCGGCTCGACGCTCGGGCCGTTCGACCGCGTGCTCGGCATCGGGTTCGGCATGGTCAAGGGATTGCTCGCAGCGACGCTCGCCTTCCTGCTGATGAGCCAGGTCTATGACATCATCAATGGCGCGCGCGCACCGCGCCCCGACTGGATGCTGAAATCGCGGACCCATGACTTGCTGCGTGCGAGCAGCACTGCGCTGGTCAGTGCCGTCGAGGCGGGGCGGGGGCGGTGAGCGAACCGCTTTATACGCTCGACATTCTGCGGCTGGCGGCGGCAACGGGCGCATGGCCGAGGTTAGACGCACCTGATGTCATGGTCGAGCGGCGCTCGGTGGCTTGTGGCAGCCGGATCACCGTCGATCTGGCATTCGATGCCGACGGGCGGGTCGCGTCCTACGGTCATGCTGTGAACGCCTGTGCACTGGGTCAGGCATCGGCCACGCTGTTTGCGCGCAATGCGGTTGGCCATAGCCCTGCCGAAATCGGTGCGGTGGCACAGGCCTTGGCCAATTGGCTCGCCGAAGCCGATGCACCGCTCCCCGACTGGCCGGGTATCGACGTGCTATCCCGCGCCCGCGCGTATCCCGCACGGCACAGCGCGATCAAGCTGGCGTTCGAAGCCGCCGCCGACGCGATCCGGCAAGTCGCCGCATGAGTCCCCGCCTGCTGATCGAAGGGACAGTCCTGCTCGGCACAGGCTTGCTCTTCGTCATGCTGTTCCGCCGGTTCGGGCTGGGTGCCGTGCTCGGCTATCTTGTCGGGGGTGCCGCCATTGGCCCGTTCGGGCTGGGACTGGTTGGCGGGGGTGAGACCAAGCTCGGCATTGCAGAAATTGGTATTGCCTTGCTGCTGTTTCTCGTCGGCCTCGAGCTCAATCCGGCGCGGCTATGGCGGTTGAAGCGCGAGATTTTCGGACTGGGGCTGTTGCAAGTCATCGTCAGCGGTCTTGCGATTGCCGGTCTTGTGCTGCTCGCCACGAGTTTCACCTGGGGTGCCGCCCTCGCGCTTGGCCTGCCGCTAGCATTGTCATCGACCGCGCAGGTGCTGCCGAGCCTCAAATCATCGGGGCGCATCGACACGCCGTTCGGCGAGCGCGCTTTCTCGATCCTGTTGTTCCAAGATCTGTCGATCGTGCCGCTGATCACCATCGTCGCGGCTCTTTCGCGCGCGCCTGCTGATCCTGCAGTGCCGCCGGGGTGGATCCTCGCGCTCTACACTATCGGCGCGATTGTCGGCCTGATCCTTGCGGGCCGGTTCCTTATCCGCCCGTTGCTGCGGCTGGCAGGGCGGCTCGGCGAGCGCGAGCTGTTCGTCGTCATCGGTCTGTTCGCGGTGTTCGGTGCGGCGGCAGTGATGGAGGCGCTGCACCTGTCGATTGCGCTCGGTGCGTTTGTCGCGGGGGTGATGCTCGCCGACTCGCCCTATCGCCACGAGATCGAGGCCGATGTCGAGCCGTTCCGCTCGATCCTGCTCGGGCTGTTCTTCATGGCGGTCGGGATGGTGCTCGACATCGATGCTGTGCTTGCCAATCCGCTGTTCGTCGTCGGTTTTGCACTCGCGCTGGTCGCGTTGAAGACGGCGATCATTTTCGGGGTGGCCAAGGCGTTCGGCATGGAAACGCGGCCTGCCTTTGGTTTGGGGCTGTTGCTCAGCCAAGGTGGAGAGTTCGGCTTCGTGCTCTTTGCACAGGCGCAGGACGCGCTGCTGATCGAGCCACAGGCGGCCAGTCTGTTCGGCGCGATTGTCACGCTGTCGATGGCGACCACCCCTTTCTTGCTCGCTATTGCGCGCCGCTTCGAATTTGCCGCGCCGGTCGGGCCACTGCCCGAAGGTCCGGAGGCGGCGGCGCAGGCCAATGTGCTCGTCGTCGGCTATGGGCGGTTCGGGCAGACCGTGTCGCAGCTGCTGATCGCCGAGAATATCTCGGTGACGCTGATCGACATCAAACCATCGCAGATCGAACGCACGGCGGAGTTCGGGGCCAAGGTCTACTACGGTGATGGCCGCCGCCTCGACTTGTTGCGGATCGCAGGCGCGGACAAGGCGCGGGCGATATTGTTCTGCATCGACGATCCGAATCTGGGGCCGAAGGAACTCGATCCCGTCATCCACGCCTTCCCCAATGCCGCCATCTTCGTCCGCGCCTTCGACCGGCGGCAGATGATGGCGCTGTCGGAAGTGCCCGCGTGCTTCACGATCCGCGAAGTATTCGAATCTGCTGTGGCGATGGGCCGCCGCGCGCTCGAGGCTGTCGGCGTTGACGCAGACCGTGTTGCCGACATCGAAGCCGATTTCCGCACCCGCGACGCCGACCGCCTTGCCGCGCAATCGGCGACCGGCGACATGCACGCGCTGGAGGAAAACCTGTTCCGGGCGAGCGGGGAGAGCATCCGGCGTGAAATCTGACACGATCATCCGTGTCGCCGCGCTGTCGGCGGCGATGGCCATCGCAACAGGGGCGTTCGGTGCCCATGCGATGAGCGGGCAGGCGCAGGAATGGCTGAAAACCGGGGCGATGTACCAATTGCCCCATGCCGCCGCCGCCATCACCGTTTCGCGGCTCGACCCGCGTGTGTCCTGGGTCTTGCTGGCCGGTTCGCTGGTGTTTGCGTTCAGCCTTTACGCCATGGCGCTCGGCGCGCCGCGCTGGTTCGGCGCGATCACGCCTATTGGCGGCGCGACAATGATCGGCGGCTGGCTATGGCTGGCGTTTGCCCGCCGACCGGCAGCGATCCGAGCAATAGACGACTGAGTCCCAGTCCCGCGCCCATTTCTTGCGCCAGGTGAAGGGGCGGCTGCATGCCGGACACATTTTAGTCGGCAAATCGCGCTTTGCGACACCGTTGGGCATCAGGCCCAAACTCCTGCGGAAACGTCCGCATCGAGGAAAGCGGCCACGTCAGCCAGATCGATCCCCTTGGCAAGGAATGTCTGGCCGATGCCCCGCGCCAGCAGCAGCGGCACATCGCCGCTCTCGCGCTTCTTGTCGTGCGCCATGTGTGCGGCGAGGGTTGCGCCATTCGCGTTCGTGGCCGGACGCGCGCCCGTCGGCAGGCCGACTTCGGCGAGATGCGCGGCGACGCGGTCGCTGTCGGCGGCATCGCAAAGCCCGCGCGCCACCGAGAAACGGAAGGCGAGAGCCATACCCGCCGCGACCCCTTCGCCGTGGAGCAGGCGGTCGCTGAACCCTGTTTCCGCTTCCAGCGCATGCCCGAAAGTATGGCCGAGATTGAGCAGGGCGCGGGTGCCGGTCGTCTCACGTTCGTCGGCAGCGACAATGCGGGCTTTGGCCGCGACGCTCGTTGCAATTGCATGGACCCGCGCGTCAGTATCACCGGCGAGGAGGGCTGCGCCGTTCGCCTCGCACCAAGCGAAGAACGGCGTGTCGTCGATCAAGCCATATTTGACGACCTCGGCATAGCCCGCGCACAGTTCTCGCGCAGGCAGGGTGTCGAGCACGTCCGGGTCGATGAGCACGATTTCGGGCTGGTAAAACGCGCCGATCAAATTCTTGCCCGCTGCCGTATTGATCGCGGTCTTGCCGCCGACCGATGAATCGACCTGCGCGAGCAAGGTCGTCGGTATTTGCACGAATTTGCAGCCGCGCTTGACGATGGATGCGGCAAAACCGGTCAGGTCACCGATGACACCGCCGCCCAGCGCCACGACGGGTTCGCCACGCTCTATTTCGAGTGCCAGCAACCGGCCGCACAGCGCCTCCAGCTGACGCCAGTTCTTGCTGCCCTCTCCGGACGGGATGGCAATGCGCTCGACGCGCAGCCCGGCCGCTGCCAGCGAAGCGTCGAGGATGCCCAGATGCGGATCGACCACCGCCGCGTCGGCAACCACCACGACCCGCCCGTTGCGCGCGAGCGGGGCTAGCCGCTCGGCAGAACGGCCAAGCAAGCCGCGTTCGATGACGACGTCGTAAGCGCGCCCGGTTTCGACCCGGATAACCGTCATGCGGGCAGCTTTGCGATGATGGCGTCCACGGTTTCTTCGTGCGGGGCGGGATGCGACATCACATGAACCGGTGCGAGCGCGTAGACCGGGTTGCGGACAGCGGCGAGCTCGGTCAGCACTTGCCGCGCGTCGCGTCCGTGGAGAAGCGGCCGGTCGTTGCGTCGCCCGACCCGTTCGGCCAGCGTCGCAATGTCCGAATCGAGCCAGACGGCGGTCGCCTGTTCAAGGATCAGTGCGCGCGTATCGGCATTCATAAAGGCACCCCCGCCGGTCGCTATGATGCGCGGCACACCGTCGATCAACCGCGCGATGACGCGCCGCTCGCCGCCGCGGAAATACGCCTCGCCAAAGCGTTCGAAAATCTCGCTGACAGTCATCCCAGCCGCCGTTTCGATTTCATGGTCGGCATCGACAAAGCCAATGTCGAGCCGCCGCGCCAGCCGCCGCCCGATCGTTGTCTTGCCCACCCCCATCAGCCCCACGAGCACGACGGGTCGGGCAATCGTGACTTGATGGTGGTGGGGCGCGTGGGCGTGCATGACGGGGCTATACAGAGACGGGTCGCCTCGGGCAAAGAGCGCTGCAACAAGAAGTGAATCGAGTGTCTGCAATGCCCCGCCCTCTGGCTTTTCGTCTGATCCTGGTTGCCGCCGTCGTTATTGCCGCGCTGGTCGGCCTGTCGTTTGTCGATGCCACGAAAGCGCCGAAGCGCGTCGAAAAACCGGTCGCCGAAAATGCGCTGGCGAAATAGCCTTCCTGCCGCGCTGCTGGTGGCGGCGAGCGCGGTTGCGCTGTGGCCGGCAATTGCCCAGCGCGCGCCCGAATCGATCCTGCCGCCCGGCTTCGGCCAGCCGGATGCCCCGCCTGCACCCACGCCGCCAGAGCGCCCATCGCGGCCGTCGAACGACAGTGTCCCCGATGTTCGTCTGAACATTCCGGGATCGACCCCGGCCCCGGCAGCGCAAGGCGATGTGATCGGCGATCTGATCGCCGACAGTTCGAACAACATGACCGCCGTTGCCGTCGCGCCGGTCGACCTGCCGCCACAGGCGCAGCGCTCGCTCGACCGGGTCGGGCTGGAAACGGTCGATGACAGCGGCTTTGGCATCGATACCTATGGCGCAACCGACGGGCGGTTTCTCGGGTTGATGATGCAGCGGATGAACGCGCCGCTCGCGTCGCGCTGGATGTCGATCGTGTTGCGGCGGACTTTGGTCGCACAATCGACCATTCCGCAGGGTATTGGCGGGGCGGACTGGGTTGCCGAACGCGCGTGGCTGCTGCTGCGGATGGGCGAGGCTGATGCGGCACGGGCGCTGGTTGCGCGGGTCGATGCCGCGAACTTCACCCCGAAACTTTATGCCGTGGCGATGCAGGCGGCGCTGGCGACCGGCGATCCTGCCTCATTGTGTTCGATCGCCAATGCCGCAGCCGGCGTCAGCGACGAACCGTCATGGCCGCTTGCCCAAGCAATGTGCGCGGGACTCTCGGGCGAATCGGGCAGTGCCAGCGCGCTCGTCGACCGGGTGCGCGACACTGGCACCGCGCGCGGCATCGACGTCCTTCTCGCCGAAAAGGTGGTCGGCGCGGCCACCAATACGCGGCGCTCGGTCAGCATCCAGTGGGACGGGGTCGACCGGTTGACGTCGTGGCGCTTCGGTCTGGCGACCGCGACCGGCGTTGCGGTTCCACCCAAACTTTACGGCACCGTCGGACCGCAGGTTCAGGCCTGGGCCGCGCGGGCACCTTTGTTACCCGCAGCGACGCGTGCGCCGTTTGCCGAGCGGGCGGCGGCGATGGGTGTCTTCTCCAGCCAGGCGCTGACCGATTTCTTCGGCGCGTTGCGCGACGCGACCGACCCCGCCGAACGCAGCGGCAGTGTCGGCGAGCAATTGCGCGCGGCCTATAGCGGCGACGGTGCAGCGCGGCTTGGGGCTATGCGCGGGCTTTGGGATGCCAAGGACACCGACCTTTATGCGCGGCAGATCCTGACCGCGCGCGCCGCCGCCACGCTTGCGCCGGGATCGGGCGCGACGGGCGACGATCTCGACCGCGTGATCGCCTCGATGATGTCGGCGGGGCTTGATTTTCAGGCCGCGCGCTGGACCCCTGAGCGCGGCTCGCTGGCTTGGGCGTTGCTTGCTGTCGGGGCACCGCGCGCGCTGGAAGGGTTGGACAGGTCTGCGGTCAATGCCATCGACGGCGGCGAAGAGGACCGGCGCGCCAAGTTCATGCTGGCGGCGCTCGCAGGGCTTGGGCGGATTTCGGCCGAGGACGCGAGCCGCCTTGCGGAGAGCTACACCGTCCCGCTGGGGCGCGAGAATAACTGGACGCGCGCGCTCGACCGGGCGGCGGCGGCGCGTCAACCCGGCACAGTTGTGCTCATCGCTGCGGCCGGGATGCAGACGCGCGAGTGGCGCTATGTCCCGCCCGAGGCGCTCTACCGCATCGTTGCCGCGTTTCGCCGCGTCGGTCTCGAACCCGAAGCACGGATGATCGCCGCCGAGGCGCTGTCACGCAGTTGAGCAATCCCGACGACGGTGCCGCCATTGCATCGTTCCTGTCGGCGCTGGCCGCCGAAGCGGGCGCGGCGCGCAACACGTTGCTGGCCTACCGGTCCGATCTCGAACTGGCATCGGACGCGCTCGACGGGCGGCTGGTGCAGGCGCACGCGGTCGATCTCAACCGGCTGGCTGACGGCTGGGCGACATTGGCCCGCGCTACGGTCGCACGGAAATCTGCGGCGCTGCGCCGTTTTTATGCATTTCTGTACGATGAGGGGATGCGTGCCGATGACCCGTCGAGTGCGCTCCCGCGCCCCGGCGGTATGCAGCGCCGCTTGCCGCGCGTGCTCGATCACGCCGATATCGACCGGCTGTTCGCCCTACTTGCGGCGCGGATTACGGCCAGCAAGGGTGCGTCGTCCGATTTGCGGCTGCTGGCGCTGGTCGAGCTGCTCTACGGATCGGGTCTGCGCGCGACCAAACTCGTCTCGCTCGAAATTCGCGCCATTTCGCCCGACCGGCCCTACGCAATCCTGAAAGGCAAGGGCGGGCGCGAACGGCTTGTACCGGTTTCCGACCGGGCGCGGGCCGCCGTGACCGCGTGGAAAACAGTGCGCGGCGATACGCCCGGTTATCTTTTCCCCTCCGGCAGCAAGCATTTGAGCCGCGTTCGATTGTTCCAGCTGCTCCGCACGCTGGCCGCCGATGCCGGCATTCCGCCCGAACGGATCAGCCCGCACGTCCTGCGCCACGCCTTTGCCACGCATCTGCTCGAAGGGGGGGCGGATTTGCGCGCGCTGCAGACGATGCTTGGCCATGCCGACATCGCGACCACAGAAATTTACACGCATGTAGAGACGGCGCGGCTTGTCGAGCTGGTCACGACGCGGCATCCTCTCAGCGACAGGGTCGCACCAGCGGGGCCGGACGAAGGAGAGACTCATGACTAAGCGCACATTGGTAATCGCAGCCGCGCTTGCGATGACTGTGCTGCCCGCACAGGCTGTATTCGCACAGGCGACGCTTTCGGCACAGGAAAAGGCGCAAGGGGCGCAGGCGCATCCGCAGCTGATGCGCGAATATGGCGGTGCCTATACCGGACCACAGGCCGATTATGTGCGGCGCGTCGGACAGAGGATCGCGGTGCAATCGGGCCTGTCGAACGCGCAGAGCGACTTCACCGTGACCTTGCTCAATTCGCCGGTCGACAACGCGTTCGCCGTGCCCGGCGGCTATGTCTATGTGACCCGCAATCTGCTGGCGCTGATGAACGACGAGGCCGAACTGGCGTCGGTCATGGGGCATGAAGTCGGCCATGTCGCGGCGCGGCATTCGCGGGCGCGCAACAATACCTCAACGGCGGTTGGCATTGGCACGACCCTGCTGGGTGCGCTGCTCGGCAATTCGACCCTTGGCCAGCTGGCGACGCGCGGCGTCGGGACCGTCGCGCAGCTCGGCGTGCTGAGCTATTCGCGGGGCCAAGAGACGCAGGCCGATAGCCTTGGTGTAAAGTATCTGGTTACCGCCAATTACGATCCGCTGGCGGCGTCATCCATGCTTGCGTCACTCGCCGCGCAAAATACGCTCGACGCGCGGATTGGCGGAAAAAGCGGGGGCGCACCGACCATTTTCAGCTCGCACCCCGACCCACAGGGCCGCGTCGCACGCACCGCGCAGGAAGCAAAGGCCACCGGCTATGTGAAGGGCGCGCGCAACCGCGATGCCTTTCTAGCCGCGATTGACGGCATGATTTACGGGGACGATCCCGCACAGGGCATCGTCGACGGGCAGATTTTCCGCCATCCGTCACTGAAACTCGCGTTCACGGCACCGGCCGGTTATGTGATGGCCAATGGCACCGACGCGGTCACGATCGCAGGGCAGGGCGGGCAGCAAGCGAGCTTCACTGGCGCGGCCTATGGCGGCGATCTCGACGCTTATGTCCGCAGCGTGTTCAAAGGGCTGGCGCCGAACAGCACGCCAGAGAATGTAACGCTGCGCCGGTTTCAGGTCGGTGGCATGGATGCGGCAAGCGCCACAGTCAGCGCGAATACCCAGTCGGGGCCGGTCGATGTCACCGTCGTCGCCTATGCGATGGACGCCAAGACGGCGTATCATTTCGTGCTGATTACCGCGCAGGGATCGGGAGTCGGGCCGTTCCAGTCGCTGGTCGATTCGTTCCGGCGGCTGTCGGCAAGCGAAGCGGCGGCGATCAAGCCGCGGCGGATCAAGGTGGTGACGGTCGGGCGCAGCGACACTGTGGCGACGCTGGCGGCGCGCATGGCCTATCCGACGATGCAGGTCGAACGATTCCGCGTGCTCAATGCGCTGGCAACAGATGCAGGCGTGCGCGCGGGTCAGAAGGTCAAGCTGGTCGTCATCGGGTGACGACCAGCCGATAACCAGGCATTAGCCCTTCGACATTGTCGTCGAGGAGTTGTTGAAGGTTTTCTTCAACTGCGTCCCCATGCCGGTCATGGCGCCAACGGCACCAACGGCGATCAGGGCGGCGATCAGGCCATATTCGATGGCAGTCGCGCCGCGCTTGTGAGCGAGGACCGAACGAAGCGTTTTCAGCATGTTAACCATTTTTACTCTCCGCTTAAAAAAATGGGCGGGAAACCTGAATTCCCCGCCCACTTTCGAACTTCGCTTGTTGCCCGACGCGAACGCCGGGCGAACAATCAGCCCTTCGACATCGTGGTCGACGAGTTGTTGAAGGTCTTGCTGATCTGCGTGCCGAGGCCCGACATCGCGCCAACGGCGGCGACGGCGATCAGAGCTGCGATCAGGCCATACTCGATGGCGGTGGCGCCCTTCTTGTCGGCGAACATTTTGCGAATCATCTTCATTTCCGGTCTCCTTGGAATGTGTCCACTGTTTAACTACCCGACTGTCCCGCTTACTTTGTGAGCCAGTGATCGAAGGTCTAATCTGGGGAAGTTTCCAAAAACTTAATGGCGGACACGGTTTTTTTGACGTCAGCTTTTCTGGACGGTGTTGGACACATTGTTCCACATGTTGACGGACGTGTTGGCGAAGTTCTGGATACCAAGAAACGCACCCAGCACGACGAGTGCCGCGATGAGGCCATATTCTACGGCAGTGGCACCACGGTCGTCCCGCAGCAGTCGCGCTAATCTCTGTCTCATCGACTGTCCCCGGTCGAGCCGTCGTCCCATTACGGCGGCTTGGAATTAGGGGCCGATGGGTTAAGGAAGTCTTGATGCGACGTGGTTTTGCTTTGTGGGTCGTGGCTGCGGCGCTGGTCGATCCGCAAGGCCGCGTGCTGGTTCAGCAGCGTCCGGCAGGCAAGTCATTGGCCGGGCTTTGGGAATTTCCCGGCGGGAAGATCGAACCCGGCGAAACGCCTGAAGAAGCACTGGTCCGCGAGCTCGACGAAGAATTGGGCATCATGGTCGATCCGGTCGATCTGGTCCCGGCGACTTTCGTCAGCGAACCGCTCGCCGACCGGCACCTTGTGATGCTGCTTTACACCTGCCGCCGCTGGCAGGGGGTGCCGGAAGCGCGCGAGGCCGCCGCCATTGCGTGGCAGTTGCCGACCGCTTTGCACAGACTGCCGATGCCTCCGGCGGACAAGCCGCTGGTCGCGTGGCTGGAGCAGAACTAGCCGGGAGACCAGCCAGTCATGACGAGCAACGTCACGGTCTCGACGACCGCATTGTCCACCCCTCTGGCTTGGTCGAACGCAAATTCCGCTTCCTTCAGCCAAGCTTTCGAAACGGGCGAGCGCCGGGCCAGCACGTTACCTAGTCCCGCCGCCCTGACGTCGTCGAACAACCGGTCGAGCGCGCGGTACGACAGCCGCAGTGTCTCGGCATCGGCGACCGGCAGCGCAAAGCCGCTGCGGACAAGCAGATCCCCTGCACCGCGCACATCGATTTGCGGGTGGATGCGGGCGACAGCATCTCCTTGGGTGGCGTCCGCCGTCCGGACGATGTCGCGCAGCACCGGCAGGCTGGGCGCACCGATCAAGCAAGCGAGGAAAAGCCCGCCGGGACGCAATGCCCGCCGCGCTGCGATCAGCGCGCCGGGAACGTCATCGACGGTGTCGAGACCCGACGGCATGACGACAAGGTCGAAGCTTTCGGGCGGTACCGACAGCCGGTCCTCGTCGCAGAAAGTTGCAGAGGCTTGGGCGGCAAAGCACGCGCCGTGGTCGGTTTCGGTGACAGCAATGCCCCGGCCCTTGAGAATGGCAGCCATGTGCCCGTGACCGCTGTTGATGACGAGCGCGGTGGCAAAGTCGCACGTCACCGCGCCCAGCCGCTCGCCCAATTCGTCGGCGACGCCTTGTTCGAGCGGCGATACGCCACTGCGCGCCACGCGCTCGCGGCGCAGGCGACGGGCTATGCGGTCGAAAATCACGGGCGGGGGTGCAGTCATGACGTGGCTTGTGCCGCCGACCGTGCGGCGCGACAACCGTTGGATGCTGACCGCCGCCCCGTTCCGGCAGATTATCGATTTCGCCCTGCCGCCGCGCTGTGGCGGGTGCGGCGCGATTGTTGATGCCGACCACCGGTTCTGCACCGCGTGTTGGACCGGTCTCGACTTTCTGACCGGTGAAGGCTGTGCATTGTGCAACCTCCCATTGGCTTCGCCGGCGGCAGGAACGATCTGTGCGCCGTGTCTGGCGACGCCACCACGCCATGACGGCGTCCGCGCTGCCGTTGCCTATGGGCCCGTTGCGCGTGACATCGCGTTGCGGCTGAAATACGGGCGGCGGACGGGGCTAGCGCGCACCATGGCGTCGGTCATGACGCCGCACGTCGATGGGCCGGGAATCGTCGTCCCGGTGCCGTTGCACCGCTGGCGGCTCTGGTCGCGGGGGTTCAACCAAGCAGCGGCTATGGCGCGGGCGATTGCTACGGCGACGGGCCATGCCGCCGAACTCGACCTGCTGCATCGCAAGCGCGCCACGCCTTCGTTGCGCGGTCTGTCAGGACGAAAGCGTGCCGATGCGGTGCGCGGTGCCTTCCGCGTGGCGCGGCGGATCGATGGCGAGACAGTCTGGTTGGTCGACGACGTCTATACGAGCGGCGCGACCGCCAACGCCTGTGCGGCAGCGTTGAAACGCGCTGGGGCGGCACGCGTTATCGTCCTCGCCTGGGCGCGGGTGGTGCGCGAGGATTGACAAGCACACGCCCCGTCCGCACGTCGAGAACCGGAAGGAAGCCCATGCCGCGCGTCGAAATCTATACCAAGGCGTTCTGTCCCTATTGCGCGCGCGCCACGGCGCTGCTCGATCGCAAGGGTATTGCCTATGACGAGCATGATATCACGATGGGCGGACCTAAGCGTGCCAAAATGATTGCGCGATCCGACGGTCGCACCACGGTGCCGCAGGTTTTTGTCGGCGAAGCCCATGTCGGTGGATCGGACGATCTCGCCGATGCCGAGCGGTCGGGCGAACTTGACCGGTTGTTGGCGACTGCATGAAGATCGCGCTGCTCCAGATGACTTCGGGCATCGATCCCGTGGCCAATGCCGAGACGCTAGAGGCTGCGATTGCCGAAGCAGCGGGGCAGGGTGCCTCGATGCTGTTCACACCCGAGATGTCGGGGCTGGTGGATTCGAACGGCGCGCGCGCAGCGGCACATATTGTTGCCGAGGGTGACGATGTGGTTCTGGCGCGGGTCCTCGCGGCGGCGAAGCGGGTGGGTATTTGGGTGCACCTCGGATCGCTGGCGGTTGTGGGCGGCGGCGAGGACGATCGCTGGGCCAACCGCGCTTTCGTGATCGATGCGGCGGGCGAGGTCGTCGCGCGCTATGACAAAATCCATTTGTTCGACGTCGATCTGCCGACCGGCGAAAGCTGGCGCGAATCTTCGCGCTATGCGCCGGGCGGCGGGACGTGCGTTGTCGAGACCCCGCTCGGCCCGCTCGGACTGTCGATCTGTTACGACATGCGCTTTCCCGCGCTGTTTCAGGCCTTGAGCGGGGCAGGGGCGACCGTGCTCGCGGTCCCAGCCGCGTTCACTGTGCCGACCGGACAGGCGCATTGGCACACCCTGCTTCGCGCGCGCGCCATCGAAAATGCCTGCTGGCTGGTCGCCGCCGCACAGGTCGGCGCACATGCCGACGGGCGAAACACCTATGGCCATTCGCTTGTCGTCGATCCCTGGGGCCGCGTCGTCCTCGATATGGAGGAGCGCACCGGCGTTGCGGTCTGCGAGATCGATCCGGCCGCCGTCGCCGATGTCCGGTCGCGCATCCCCGTCATCGCTCATCGTCGCGATATTCGGGTGCCCGCATGATCGTGTTCGATCTCAAATGCGGGGGCGGGCACACCTTCGAAGGGTGGTTCGCCGACAGCGAAGCCTTTGCCGATCAGCGCGACAACGGACAAATTCCGTGCCCCTATTGCGGCGATGCCAAGGTCGAGCGTGCGCTGTCGGTCCCGCGCATCGGTGCAAAGGGCAACCGCAGCGACAGCCGCACCGAAAGCGCCGGAATCGTGGAAAAGCTGGCCGGGATGCAGGCCGAAATGCTCAAAGGGTCGACATGGGTCGGCAATGATTTCGCTCGGCAGGCCCGCGCGATGGCCGACGGGGACGTGCCGCAAGCGACGATCCACGGACAGGCGACTTTGGGCGAGGCGAAAGATATGCACGAGGATGGCATCAAGGTGCTGCCGCTGCCGTTTCCGGTCGTGCCACCTGAACAACAGAATTGACCGGCACAGCCCCGCGCGGCTAGCAGACGCGCGTGTCCCGGTAGCTCAGCAGGACAGAGCAACGGTTTCCTAAACCGCAGGTCGGG
>JANNVL010000115.1:0-16579 GCA_031408195.1 Sphingomonadales bacterium
GGCTGCGGGTGCAGCGGCGGGCGCGGGTGCCACAACGGGCGTCGCTGCCGGTGCAGGAGCCTCAGCCACAGACGCAGCTACCGGCGCAGCAGCAGCCACGGGTGCTGCACTCGCATCCTCGCCCTCGCCCGCAATCGTCGCGATCACGGTGCCGACCTTCACCCCCTCGGTGCCCTCAGCGACCGTGATCGACGCAATCACGCCCTCGTCGACCGCTTCGAATTCCATCGTCGCCTTGTCGGTTTCGATTTCGGCCATCACATCGCCGGACTTGACGGTATCGCCGACCTTCACGAGCCATTTCGCAAGCGTCCCTTCCTCCATCGTCGGGGACAGGGCGGGCATCTTCAGCTCGATCGGCATTGCGGTTCCTTGTGGCCGTAGCGTCACCTTCCCTTCGCCACGGGGGGGCTTGCGGTCAAGCCCGCGCTGTGTGCAGCTTATCCCCTAGGGGAGAAAATCGATGCGGACCTATCTCGTCGTGATCGACGAAACGCCCGAGGCTGAGGTGGCGCTGCGCTTTGCGGCACGGCGCGCGGCAAAGACGGGGGGCAGTGTGCAGATCCTCGCGTTGATCCCGCCGGTGGAGTTCGTCGGCCTTAGCGGCGTGCAGGCGACAATGGAGGAGGAAGCCCGCCAGCACGCCGAGGCGCTGGTCGCGGGCGCGGCGGGGATGCTGAGCGAGGAACAGGGCATCCACCCCTCGATTCTGGTCGAAGCGGGCGAGCCGGTGCCGCTGATCCGGAAAGCAATTGCCGACAATCCCAATGTGGCCGCGCTGGTGCTGGGCGCGGCCGCTAGCGGCGCACCCGGGCCGCTGGTGACATACTTTGCGGGCGAGGCGGGGACGCTGCCGTGTCCGGTGATGATCGTGCCGGGCGGGCTAGACCATGATGCGCTGGATCGGTTGAGTTAGGAGTTTGCGTTTATGAAATACCTGTTGCTTCCATTGCCCGCTCTTGCCCTGATGGCCGCCGCGCCCGCGCCCGATGCGGGAAAATTGCGCGCCACCGTCGAAAAGCTTGCGTCGTTCGGCACGCGCCATACCGCGTCGAGCACGACCGATCCCAAACGCGGCATCGGCGCGGCGCGGAACTGGGCAGCGGGTGAGTTCGACAAAGTGTCGGCGGTGTGCGGCGGGTGTATCGCGGTGGATCGACCAAGCGCAAGGTTCGAAGGGCCGCGCGTGCCGCAGGGCGTCATCGTCGAAAACGTAATGGCGATCCAGCGCGGGACCGGCGACCCGAACCATATCGTGATTGTCGCAGGCCATATCGACAGCCGTAACTCGGACCCGATGGACGCGGTCGGCGATGCGCCGGGCGCGAATGACGATGCCTCGGGCGTGGCGCTGGTGATGGAAGCGGCACGCATCCTGTCGAAGGAACGCCACAGCGCGACCATCGTTTATGCCGCGCTGTCGGGCGAGGAACAGGGGTTGTGGGGCGGCAAATTACTTGCCGACACCGCCAGGGCACGCGGCTGGCAGGTCGCGGCAATGCTCAACAACGACATCGTCGGGAACACCAAGGGGCAGGACGGGCGCGTCGTCGCCGACCGGGTGCGGGTGTTCAGCGAAGGCGCACGCGCGGTCGAGGATCTCGCGGCGACGAAGCTGCGCCGCGCATCCGGCGGCGAAGACGACAGCTCGTCGCGCGCGCTGGCGAAACGCGTCGGCGATGTCGCCAGCGCCAACAAAGGCGGACTGGCGGCGTTCCTCGTCCGCCGTCCCGACCGGTTCGGGCGCGGCGGCGATCACACTGCATTGCTCGAGGCGGGCTATCCCGCCGTTCGCTTCACCGTCGGCGTCGAAAATTACGATGCCCAGCACCAGAATCTGCGGACCGAAGGCGGACGCGTCTTTGGCGACACGGCCGACCGGATGGATTTCCGCTATCTGGCCAAGGTCACCGCGCTGAACGTCGCGGTGCTGCGCCAGCTTGCTGCCGCACCGGGCGCACCTGCATCCGTCGTTCTCGAAGGCGCAGTTTCAACCGACACAATCGTCAAATGGACGGCAGTGCCGGGGGCGGCGGGCTATCGTATCCGCTGGCGCCGCGCCGACCGCTCGGGCTGGGAACAGTCACGCGACGTCGCGGGGACGGCCAGCACCGAGACGCTGAAGGGCATCATCGTCGACGACACTTTCGTCGGCGTGTCTGCACTCTCCGAGAATGGCGCGGAGAGCCTGGTGACGTTCGGCGGCCTCGCTGCGCGACCCTGATCAGTCGAGCGGGATATTCTTGCCAAGACGGACATATTTCGTCCGCGTCACATAGCGCTTGGCCGGAACCCGGACATATTCGGTGACGTAATGCACCTTCTTCGTCACGATCGGCTGGGAATAGGTCGTGGTCGTCGTCACGCTCTGGCCGCCGCAATTGCAGCCATAACCATAGTTGCCGCCCTGATAATCGCCCATGAACCAATGCGGTCCCTGCGCGCGGTAGCCATAGCCGTCGTTGCCGTAACCGCCACCATGGTCCCGGCCATGCGAGCTGCGGTCGATGGCCTGTCCGGCCAGCGCACCGACGCCGCCACCGATCAGCGACCCTGCAAGGCGGCTGCCCGCGCCCGCGATCAGATTGCCGGTCAGCGCCCCGACGGCACCGCCGATGATTGCGCCGACAATGCCGCTGCGGTCGCGCTTGCGCGGGCGATAGTCGCCGCCCCCGTCTCGCGAGTCACGCCCGTCGCGCCAGTCGTAGACGCGGCCCCAGCGATCAGTGAGCACCATGTCGTCGTAATAGCGCGACCAGCCATAGCCGAACGCCGGGGTCGGTAGCCCGAAACCGCGATAGTCGTTGATATAGTGCGGGGCCGCGATCCAGTAACGCGGCAAAGTATAGCCATAGGCAGGCGGGCGATAGGCGTTCCAGCCGCCGGGGACCGATCCCCAGCGGTCGCCACTGTGTCCGGGCTGGCGCATGTCGTTCATGGGCCGACGCATTTCGTTCATGGGCTGGCCCATTGGCGGCATCTGTCCAACATGCGGCATCGGCGGCGCGCCCGCACGCGAGTCCATTTGTGCCATCGCCACACCCGGGGTGAGGGTAAGCGCGACGATAACTCCAGCAATTGCAAGCCTGGCCATGGTAAATGCTCCGTAACAATTAGCACAAAATGCGGACATTTCCGCCATTTGGTTAATCTGTCGTTAGCATTTCGCGCCTGGTTTTGAAAGATAATGGCTGAGGCCCGACCTGTCCCGATCAGGGGCAGATACGGGCTGCCAGAAGTACTGCCAGCGCCTCCATCCCGGCGCGATCGTCGGCATCGAAGCGCGCGAGATCGGGGCTGTCGAGGTCGATCACCGCGACCACCGCTCCGTCCGCGATGATCGGCACGACCAGTTCGGACCGGCTCGCCGCGTCGCAGGCAATATGGCCGGGGAAGGCGTGGACATCCTCAACGATCTGGCTGGTTGCAGTCGCTGCTGCTGCGCCACACACGCCTTGGCCGAACGCGATGCGGATGCACGCTGTCTTGCCCTGAAACGGGCCAAGGACGAGTTCGCCATCGATGGCACGATAGAAACCCGCCCAGTTTAGATCGGGCAGCCAGTCGAACAGCAATGCCGCGACATTCGCCATATTGGCAATGGCATCGGGCTCGCCCGCTGTCAGTGCATTGGCTGCAGACAGCAGGTCGCGGTACAGCGCGGATTTGTCGGTAGCGGTGGTTTTGAAGTCGAACATCTCGATCCTTCGGCAAAATGCGGGTGTCGCGCGGCTATGCTGTCAGACGGGCAGCCCAAAGCCGCGCATGTCGAGGCGCGCTTGATCGGCGGTCGTGAACTGGCAGGCCCGCATTCCCTGTCCGCGCGCACCCTCGACGTTCCTCGGCATGTCGTCGAAGAACAGTGTCTCCGCCGGCACCAGATCATAGGTGTCGATCAAATGGCGATAGATTGCCGGATCGGGCTTCAGACAACCGACATCTGCAGAGTTCACGACCCCTTCGAAATGCGCCCAAAAAAGATAGCGTTGCCGCAGATACGCGATGATTTCGTGGACGTTGTCGGTCAGCGCGAACAGTCTGAACCCGTTGTCCGCGAGCGTTTCGATCAAGTCGAGCGTCCCGGGAATCAGGTCTTGGGTGTCGGTAATCTGGAACAACAGTGCATCGGTTTGCGCTGGGGTCAGCGACAGGGTTGCGGCATAGTGCGCCATCGTCGCCGCCGCCGTCAGCTCGCCGCGATTGAGTGCCCTCCACACCGGATCGCCGAAGATCGCAGCGATGCGTTCGGGCGTGGCAGCATCCGCGCCAAACGCCCGTTCGCAGATCAGCGCGGGAGACCAGCGTACGACGACGTTGCCGAGGTCGAAAACGACATTCTTGATCGTTGAACCGGCCATCAGTCGATCTCTACCTTGCCCCGTCCGCGCTTCACCTCGCCGCGCACCGCTTTGCCGACCATCCGCTTTTCCTTCGCCGATTTGGAAGGGCGCGTCTTGATGCGTCGCTGCGGCACGATGTGCGCCTTTGCCACCAATGTTGCCAGCCGTTCGCGCGCGTCGGCGCGGTTGGCCTCGCGGGTGCGGTAACTGCGCGCCATAATTACGATCTCGCCATCGTTGGTCCAGCGGCTCCCGGCCAGCGTCTTCAACCGCGCATAAACGGCGGGCAGCAGGCGCAGTGCATAGACATCGAGCCGCATCTGTACCGCTGTCGCCACTTTGTTGACGTTCTGCCCGCCGGGGCCGGTGCCTGCCAGAAACACTTCCTCCAGCGCATCTTCGGGCAGCGGCGGCGTGACGTCAGCCATAGGAGAAGCCCATATCGATGAAGCTTTGCGGCAATGGCGCGGTCGCCGCGACCGCCGGATGGTTCTCGCGCGGAACCGACAAGCTATAGGCGTGGAGCAGCATTTGTGTGCCACCGTTGCCGTATACTGGATCGCCCAATATCGGCACCCCGATCCCCGATGCGGCATGGACGCGCAACTGGTGGGTTCGGCCCGTTTCGGGCGTGAAACGCACCAGCGCCCGCCCGTTTGCAAATCCGACGACTTCCCAATTGGTCACCGACGCCTTGCCACGCTTTTCGACGATCATCCGCCAGCCGTCCTTGGCCGTGCTAACTTTATTGAGCGGCAGATCGACCCGTCCGTCGGCCTCTTCGGGAATACCGTCGAGCACCGCGAGATAGGTTTTCGTCACCTCGCCGCGTTCGAACGCCATCTGGAATTTCTTGTGAATGCGCGGGTTGCGCGCGAGCAACAGGCAGCCCGACGTATCGCGGTCGAGCCGGTGCACGGCCTGCGGCAGGCGCTCGAACCCGAAGCGCAAGGCGTCGAGATGGTTTTCGAGGCTCAAGCTGCCGTCGCGAGGCCGGTCGACCGGCAAGCCGGCGGGCTTGTCGAGGACCATCGCCTCGGCATCGATGAACAGGACACGGTCGGCAAGTAACATGGCCATCGCTTAGCGGGGTGCGCCCCGGCATGAAAGGGCGGCGCAGGAAAGGTATCCTGCGCCGCCCGGTCAGTCGCTTGATGCCAGTTAGAACCTGACGCCCACGCCGACCAACGCCTGGTGCCGGTCGAGGTCGATTGCGACATTGGTCGTACCCACGTCGAGGTTACGGTAGTTCGAGTAGCGATACTCGGCCTTTACGAACCCGGACGGGCCGAACAGGTTGAACTTCTGTTCGACACCAGCACCGATGCGGTAGCCGTCGGTCGTGTTGCCGAAGTTGGTCGTCCCGCCTGCGCCGTTGCTGTAAATCGTCTTGAAGCGGGCATTGGTGTAGCCGCCCTTGGCATAAAGCAGAGTCGACGGGCGCACCGCGACACCGACACGCGCGCCGATGTAAAGGTCGCGGTCGGTCCGAAGGCCGGCATTATCGCCGATGACGGCCAGGTTGGTCGTGCTGCCGCGCGTCGTCGAATCGGTGTATTCGCCCTCGATGCCCGCAACCGCGCCGCCGAGCTGGAAGTCATAGCCCGCGCCGATGCCGTACAGCAGACCATCGCGGCCGTTCTGGGTGCCGCCGACATTGTCATAACCCGCAAGCACTTCGACGTGCGGGCCGGTGAACGGCGCTTCGGCCGCAGTGTCCTGGGCGAACGCCGGACCGGCTGCGGCCGTTGCGAGCAGGGTGCCAAGGATAAGGTAACGCATGATAAACTCCGATAGTCATGACTGCCTCCGTTCAGCGGAGACGCCGCGTTCAATGATCGCTGGCAGGCGGGGTTGCATGAACCTCAGACAACAAGACGAACCGTTGCCGGGGTAGCGGCGGATGGCACCGTCTTGCCCGTTCGGCGCCGCACGGGCATAGGCGCGGGCATGTCCGATATGCTCAAGATCGCCCTTCCCGATGGCTCCGTGCGCGAAGTCGCGCGCGGGACCACGCCTGCCGATATCGCTGCCGCCATTGGGCCGGGGCTGGCCAAGGCGGCGCTGGCGGCGCGGGTCGACGGTGAATTGCGCGATCTGGGGCGACCGCTGGAAGCCGACGCGACGCTGGCGCTGGTGACCGCGCGCGACGAAGCCGACGCGCTAGAGCTGGCGCGGCACGACTTCGCCCATGTGCTGGCGGAGGCGGTGCAGAAGCTGTTTCCCGGCACGCAGATCACGTTCGGCCCATCGACTGACGACGGGTTCTATTATGACTTGGCGCCCGCCCACCGCCCCTTCCCCGTGCACCCCCGGCCCGCGATCGAAGCCGAACTGCGCGCGAACATCGCGCGCAACGAGCCGCTGGTGCGCGAAGTGTGGACCCGCGCTGACCTGATCGCGCGCTGGCAAGCCGACGGCGAGACGTTCAAGGCCGAATGGGCAGCCGAACTGCCCGATGACAACGAGATCACGGTCTATCGCGCGGGCACCTGGATGGACATGTGCCGGGGGCCGCATTTGCCCTCAACCGGCAAGCTCGATCCGGCGGCGTTCAAGCTGACGCGCGTGTCGGGCGCGTATTGGCGCGGCGATCAGAACAACGCGATGCTCAGCCGCATCTATGGCACCGGCTGGCTTAACAAGAAGCAATTGAGCGAGCATCTGGTCCGGCTGGAGGAAGCCGCCAAGCGCGACCACCGCCGCATCGGCGCCGACATGGACCTGTTCCATTTGCAGGCCGAGGCACATGGCAGCGTGTTCTGGCACCCCAAGGGCTTTGTGATTTATCGCGCGCTGGAGGCGTACATGCGCCGCCGGTTGGACGCGGCGGGCTATCTCGAGGTCAAGACGCCGCAGATCATGGATGCGCGCCAGTGGGAGCAATCCGGGCATTGGGGCAAATACCGCGAGAACATGTTCGTCATCCCCGACGAAGTGCCCAACACCGAGGATGAGGGTCCGGTTGTTTCGGACAAGGCCGAATGGATGGCGCTCAAGCCGATGAACTGTCCGGCGCATGTCCTGATTTTCCGGCAGGGCATCAAAAGCTATCGCGACTTGCCGATGCGGCTGGCGGAAATGGGCTGCTGCCACCGCAACGAGCCGCATGGTGCGCTCCACGGCCTGATGCGCGTGCGCCAGTTCACGCAGGACGACGCGCATATCTTTTGCCGCGAAGACCAGATCGTCGACGAGGTCGCTAAATTCTGCGACCTGCTCGATGTGATCTACAAGGATCTCGGATTTCCCGATTACGCGATCAAGCTGGCACTGCGCCCGGACAAGCGTTTCGGCAGCGACGAAATGTGGGACTGGTCCGAGCAGTCGCTGCGCGATGCGGTGGCGGTCACGGGCCGCAACACGCCCGAATGGGGCTGGGAGGAACTGCCGGGTGAGGGGGCGTTTTACGCGCCGAAGCTCGAGTTTCATCTGACCGACGCCATCGGGCGCACTTGGCAAGTCGGCACGATGCAGACCGACACCGTGCTGCCCGAGCGGCTAGATGCGAGCTATGTGGCGGAGGACGGCGCGCGCCACCGGCCGATCATGCTCCACCGCGCGATTCTGGGCAGTTACGAGCGGTTTATCGGCATTTTGATCGAGCATTATGCGGGGAAGTTCCCGCTGTGGCTGGCCCCGGTGCAGGCGGTGGTAGCGACGATCGTGTCGGACGCAGACGATTATGCGGGCGAAGTGACGGCGGCGCTGGCGGCGGCAGGGCTGCGCGTCGAGAGCGACGTGCGGAACGAGAAGATCAACTACAGGGTGCGCGAGCATTCGCTGGCGAAGGTGCCGTATCTGCTTGTTGTCGGGCGACGCGAGGCCGACGAGCGCACGGTCGCAATCCGGACTTTGGGTGAAGACGGGCAGCGGGTGATGTCGCTTGACGAAGCGGTCGCCATGTTGCGAGACGGCGCGGTGCCACCCGATTTGCGATAAGCTCTACCTCCCCCCTTGTGGGGGAGGTGGCCCGCAGGGCCGGAGAGGGGCGGGCGGCGTCTGCCGCCGAAAAAGCTGCGCTGATCCGGCATAAGGCGGGTCTTTCAGCCGCAGACGCGGCTGGCCCCTCTCCCTACCCTCTCCCACAAGGGGAGAGGAGGAACACCCTTTACCCCGCGTCCTCAAGAACATATATCGAACGGATGGCGCAGCTCGACACCCGGCAGAAACTCGAAATCCTTGCCGATGCGGCGAAATACGACGCGTCGTGTGCCTCGTCGGGGACGAGCAAGCGGAGTTCGGCAGGGTCGGTTAAAGGCATCGGCTCGACCGAGGGGATGGGCATTTGCCACGCCTATGCGCCTGACGGACGCTGTATCTCGCTGCTCAAGATTCTGCTGACCAACAGCTGCATCTTCGACTGCCATTATTGCATCAATAGGAAGAGCAGTAATGTCCGCCGCGCGCGGTTTACGGCGAAGGAAGTCGTCGATCTGACCATCGCGTTTTACAAGCGCAACTATATCGAGGGGTTGTTCCTGTCGTCGGGCATCATCGGCAGTTCGAACTATACGATGGAGCAATTGGTCGAAGTCGCGCGGTCGTTGCGCGAGGACCATGATTTTCGTGGCTATATTCATTTGAAGACGATCCCCGATGCCGACCCCGAACTGGTCGAGGCGGCTGGGCTTCACGCCGACCGGGTGTCGATCAACGTCGAGCTGCCGACCGTTGGCGGGTTGAAACGCCTTGCGCCCGAGAAATCGGCGGCGCGCATTGCGGGCGCAATGGGCGAGATGAAAGCGTCGATCCTCGACGCGCGCGATGCAACCAAGAAATACAAATCGGCCCCGCGCTACGCGCCTGCGGGTCAATCGACCCAGATGATCGTCGGGGCAGATGCCGCGACCGATGGCGACATCGTGTTGCGTGCCAGCGGCCTTTATGACGAGTTCGGGATGCGCCGCGTCTATTATTCGGCGTTCAGCCCGATCCCCGATGCGAGCGCGATCCTGCCGCTCAAGCGCCCGCCGCTGATGCGCGAGCACCGGCTGTACCAGTCCGACTGGCTGATGCGGTTTTACGGGTTCGCGCCGTCCGAAGTCGTCGCCGCGACCGACGACGGCATGTTGCCGCTCGATATGGACCCGAAACTGGCCTGGGCGCTGAAGTTTCGCGGCAGCTTTCCGGTCGACATCAACCGCGCGCCCAAAGCAATGCTGCTGCGCGTGCCGGGGCTGGGTGTGAAGGCGGTGAGCCGCATCCTGACCAGCCGCAAATGGCGGCGGCTGACCTTAGCCGATGTCGGACGGCTGACCGTGTCGATCACGAAGTTGCGTCCGTTCATCGTGACCGACGACTGGCGACCGGTGGCGCTGAGCGATGCCGCCGATCTGCGTCCGTTGATTGCGCCGCGCGTGGAACAGCTGGAGCTGTTCGCGGCTTGAACGCGTGATGCACACTGTCACCCTTCCCGCTCCCGACGATTTCGACGCTTGGCGGGGTGCCGCGCGGGCGCTGCTGCTGACAGGTGCGCGGCCCGAGGACGTCGTGTGGCAGGTTGGGGCATCCGACGATTTGTTTGCAAGCGCCGACCCGCTGCCCGAGGCGACCGGCACGTTGTCGGTGCCGCGCGCGTTCATCGATCTGGCCAAGAGCGCGATCTGTCACCGGGATCCCGAGCGCTTTGCGCTGCTTTATACGTTGCTGCACCGGATGCAGGTCCAGCGTGCGCTGATCGACGACCATGCCGACCCGCTGGTCCGGCGGATCGAGGAACTGGCCAAGAACGTGCGCCGCGATGTCCATAAGATGCGCGCGTTCGTGCGGTTTCGCGAGATTGCCACGCCGTCGCTTGCCGAAGGGGATCAGGAAAACGCCACCTATGTCGCTTGGTTCGAACCAGACCATCACATCGTGCGGCACAATGCGGCGTTTTTCATGCGTCGCTTCGCCAATATGCGCTGGTCGATCCTGACGCCCGAACTTGCGATCCACTGGGATGGCAAAACACTGACCGAAGGTCCGGGTGCGCTGAAGAGCGACGCCCCCGACGGCGACCCGACCGAGGAAGTGTGGAAGACCTATTACGCCAGCATCTTCAACCCGGCGCGGGTCAAGATCGGCGCGATGCTGTCCGAAATGCCCAAGAAGTACTGGAAGAATATGCCCGAAACCGCGTTGATCCCGGCCATGATTGCCGCAGCACAAGCGCGCGAGAGCGGGATGATCGAACGCGCTAAAGATGTCGGCAGCAACAGCGTGATCGCGTGGGACGCGTTGCGTGACGAGGCGCAAGGTTGCATGCGCTGTCCGTTGTGGAAGCCCGCAACGCAGACCGTGTTCGGCGAGGGGCCGCTCGATGCGGCGCTGATGTTCGTCGGCGAACAGCCGGGCGATCAGGAGGATCTGGCCGGACGACCCTTCGTCGGCCCCGCTGGCCAGATGTTCGACAAGGCGCTGGCCGAGGCGGGCGTCGACCGGACGCGCGCTTATGTGACCAACGCGGTCAAGCATTTCAAATTCGAACAGCGCGGCAAGCGGCGCATCCATTCGAAACCCGGCGCGGGCGAGATCGAGGCGTGCCGCTGGTGGATCGATCAGGAACGCGACATCGTGCGCCCGCAAGTGACGGTGGCGCTCGGCGCGACGGCGGCGCGCAGCCTGTTCGGGAAAGTCATGACGATCTCACGCGAACGCGGTCGTGCGCTGGAACTGCCCGGCGGTGGCGAGGCCTTGATCACCGTTCACCCCAGCTATCTGCTGCGGATCGAGGACCGCGTCGCGGCAGCCGAGGAATATGCGCGCTTTGTGGAAGACCTCCGCACGGTCGGCGCGCGGGTTGCGTAACGGGGCGACTCCGCCCACATGCAAGCCATGCTGATCGAAACCGAAACCACACCGAACCCCGCCACGCTCAAATTTCTACCGGGCCGCACGGTGATGGACATGGGCACGCGCGATTTTGCGACGCCCGAGGAAGCCGCGGCCTCGCCGCTCGCCGAAACCCTGTTCGGGCTGGGCGACGTCACGGGCGTGTTCTTCGGCCATGCCTTTGTGTCGGTGACGGCGGCCCCGGGGGTCGACTGGACGCATTTGAAGCCCGATGTGCTCAACGTGCTGCTCGACCATTTTTCGGCGAACATGCCGTTGTTCAAACCCGCCAGCGCGGCAGGAATTTCGGTGCCGAGCGAGAACAGCTTCACCGACGACCCCGCCGATGCCGATATCGTCGAGCAGATCAAGGATTTGATCGAGACGCGCGTGCGACCCGCTGTTGCCGCGGACGGTGGCGACATCGTCTATCGCGGGTTCCAGCAGGGCAAAGTCTATCTGCAATTGCAGGGGGCGTGTTCGGGATGCCCGTCGTCTTCGGCGACGCTCAAGGGCGGCATCGAGTCCTTGCTCAAATATTACGTCCCCGAGGTCACCGAAGTTCTCGCCGTCTGACCCTGAAGACCCGGAGTGTTCATGCCCAAACTCGACGATGCTGCGCTCGACCAGCTGTTCCGCACCGCGCGCAGCTATAACGGCTATACCGACCAACCCGTGACCCGCGCCGATATGGACGCGATCTGGGAAGTCATGAAATTCGGGCCGACGTCGGCCAATTGCCTACCCGCGCGGCTGGTGTGGTGCGAAAGCGACGCTGCCAAAGCGCGGCTCGCCGCGCACGCAGGCGGCACCAACGGACCCAAAATTCTGGCCGCACCGGTGACCGTCATCATCGGCATGGACATGAAATTCTACGACCAGCTGCCCGAACTGTTCCCGCCTGCCGATGCGCGCAGCTGGTTCACCGGCAACGAGGCGATGATTGCCGCAACGGCGATGCGGAACTCGTCATTGCAGGGCGCGTATTTCATCATGGCGGCGCGCGCGCTCGGCCTCGATACCGGGCCGATGTCTGGCTTCGATCAGGCTGCGGTCGATGCGGATTTTTTTGCCGGCACCGATGTGAAGTCCAACTTCATCTCGACACTCGGGCACGGCGACCCCGCGACGATTTTCGGGCGGTTGCCGCGCCCCGGTTTTGATCGGTTCAACACGGTTTTGTGAGGACGCTGGCGATTGAGACGGCGACCGCCGCCTGCTCGGTCGCACTGATCGAGGACGGTATCGTTGTTGCCGCCGATCACGCCGTGGTCGGACGCGGTCATGCCGAACGGCTGTTGCCGATGATCGCGGCCCTGCCGGGCGGCGGGCGTTGCGATGCCATTCTGGTCGATGTGGGTCCGGGCAGCTTTACCGGTATCCGGGTGGGCGTTGCTGCTGCCAAGGCATTGGGCTTTGGCTGGGGCGTGCCGGTCCGTGGCTATGCCTCGCTGGCGCTGCTCGCCGTGATGGACGGCAGCCGTGACGACACCGCCATTGCCATCGAGGGCGGACACGGCGAGGTGTTCGTCGCGCGTTATGGCGGTGCGCCTCTGGCCGAGATCGACCCCGCGCGGTCGATGCCATTCGATGCGGCTGTCGGGTCTATCCAGACCGCACGGATCGTCGGCAACGCGGCGCTGCGCCTTGTCGAAGCCGGGGTGCGCGCCGAGGCGGTGGATATGTCACCCGATGCCCGCGTGGTTATGCGGCTGCCCCCCGCACTCGCGTCGCTGCCACCTGTTCCGTTCTACGGGCGCGGGGCTGACGCAAAGCCGATGGGCACCGTGTGACGGCGATCACCCGCCACGGCGTCGAGGGTCTGCCCGATGCGATGACAGTCATGGCACACGCCTTCGATCCGCAGTTCGGCGAAGCGTGGAATACGGCGCAGTGCACCGGTGTGCTGGCCATGCCGGGGGCCGAACTGCTGATCGCGCGCGACGACGTGCCGGTCGGCTTCGCGTTGCTGCGGACGGTGATCGACGAGGCCGAACTGATGCTGCTCGCGGTACTGCCCGACGTCCGTGGCCAGGGTATCGGTCGGGCACTGCTACAGCACAGTATCGATCTGGCGACAAAATCAGGCGCTGTCAGCTACTTCCTCGAAGTGCGCGGCGACAATCCTGCCATAAAACTTTACGAACAGGCGGGTCTGAAACAAGTCGGATTTCGCCGCGACTATTATCGGGGTTTGAATGGCAACAGACGTGACGCACTGACCTATCGCCTGTCCCTGCACTAAAATTTGGATAACAACAGTGCTGATTGCGGGTATAGGACACAGTTGTTGCGCGCGACTCTATGTCGCCTGAACTAATGACCCAACAAAAAAACAAGGATCGGATTGGCTTATGGCCGACGAAAACGAAATGCAGGAAACCTTCATCACGCTGACCGCCGACATTGTCGCCGCGCATGTCAGCAACAACAGCGTGGCTGTCAACGACTTGCCGACGTTGATTTCGAACGTGCACGGTGCACTTGCCGCGCTGGCCGGTCCGCCGCCCGCTGCGCCCGAAGTCAAGCAGGAACCCGCCGTATCGATCCGTTCGTCGATCAAGCCCGACTATGTCGTGTGCCTCGAAGACGGCAAGAAGCTGAAGATGCTCAAGCGCCACCTGATGACGCATTACGGCATGACGCCCGACCAGTATCGCGCGAAATGGGGTCTGGCCGCCGACTATCCGATGGTCGCGCCGAACTATGCCGAACAGCGCCGTGCGCTCGCCAAGAGCATCGGTCTGGGCACCAAGGGTCGTCGCAAGGCGAAGTAACACCGCTTAAACGGCTTTGCGGCGGCGCTACCTTTCGGCTAGCGTCGCCACAATGCATCGTAGAATCGACATTGAGGCGCTCTGCGCCGAAAAAGGGCTCCGTATTACCGAGCAACGCCGCGTCATTGCGCGGGTGCTGTCGGAGTCCGAGGACCACCCCGATGTGGAGGCGCTCCACGCGCGGTCCGCCGCGATCGATCCGGGCATCTCGATTGCCACCGTTTATCGCACCGTGCGCCTGTTCGAAGAAGCCGGTATCCTCGAACGCCATGAATTCGGCGACGGGCGTGCGCGCTATGAAGCCGCTGCCGAGGCGCATCACGACCATCTGATCGATGTCGAGACCGGCAAAGTCATAGAATTCGTCGATCCCGAAATCGAGGCACTTCAAAAGCAGATTGCCGAGAAGCTCGGCTTCCGCTTGGTCGATCACCGTATGGAGCTCTATGGCGTCGCCATCGACCGGCCTGTTTAGTCAAGCGCGGCTCGACGCAGCGGCGGGGCGACCGCCTGCGATTTCCTTCGGTGGCTGGGCGCGCATCGCCGGTCGCGCTGTCGGTATCGTGACCATTCTGGTTCCGTTCGTGATACTGCATTATTTGTGGCGCGCCTTGCGTCAGTCGTCGCCCTGGCCCCGGTTATTCCTCGGCTGGACCGGCTGGATTGCAGGGGCGCGTGCCGAGCGTGCGGGATCGCCGATCCGCCGTGACGTCGTGTTCATCTCGAATCACATCAGCTGGATCGATATCCTCGTTATTGCGGGGGCCAGCGGCAGCGCGTTCGTCGCCAAGGCCGAAATCCGCGCCGCGCCCGTCGTCGGCTGGCTCTCGACGCTCAACCGCACCGTGTTCGTGTCACGCGAGGACCGTAGCGGCGTCGGCGAACAGATAGACCGTCTGCGCGAGGCACTTGCCGACACATGGTCGGTGACGATTTTTCCCGAAGGCACCACCGACGACGGCCGCTCGCTGCTCCCGTTCAAATCGTCGCTGCTCAAGATATTGGAGCCTGCACCCCCGGGCGTTGTCGTCCAGCCGCTGATGCTCGATTACGGCAGTATCGGGCCAGAGATTGCGTGGCTCGGCACCGAGAGTGGCGCCAACAATGCGCTGCGGGTGTTGGCACGGCCCGGCAATTTCCGCGTCGGGGTGCAGTTTCTCGAACCCTTCTCTCCCACTGAATTCGTCGGGCGCAAAGCCATTGCCACCGAGGCACGGGTGCGGATTGCGGCAGCGCTGTCGGCGGTGCTGGGGCGTCCGGCTGAAACTTTTGTCGGACATGACGCATGGAGTTCGGGAAGCGTTGCGACGATGCACGAAAGCGGTTCTGCTTCGCGCGTGGCCGCGTTATAACGGTGTCGATGACCGCGCCCAAATCGTACCACGTCAAATCCTTTGGCTGCCAGATGAACGTCTATGACGGCGACCGCATGGGCGAGTTACTGGCGGGCGAAGGGATGGTTGCCGCCGCAAGTGCCGCCAACGCCGATGTCGTTGTGCTCAACACTTGCCACATCCGTGAACGCGCAGTGCACCGCGTTTATTCCGAAATCGGATCGCTGCGCCGCGACGACGGGTCGCGCCCGATGATTGCCGTCGCAGGCTGCGTTGCTCAGGCCGAAGGAGCTGAGGTAGCTAAGCGTGCGCGCGAAGTCGATGTCGTCGTTGGCCCGCAAGCCTATCATCGCCTGCCAGCGTTGCTTGCCGCAGCTAAAGCAAGCGGCAAAGCTCAGATCGATACCGATATGCCCGCTGAATCGAAGTTCGACGCGTTGCCGGTTCGCGGGCCGGGACGGCCATCGGCGTTCCTGACGGTGCAAGAAGGCTGCGACAAATTCTGTACCTATTGTGTTGTGCCCTACACGCGCGGGGCCGAGGTCTCGCGCTCGTTCGATGCGGTGATCGACGAGGCGCGCGCGCTGATCGACGGCGGGGCGAAGGAAATTACCCTGCTTGGGCAGAATGTGAATGCGTGGGAGGATGGCGCGCGCTGTCTTCACGATCTGATCGTGGCGCTCGACCGGCTCTCCGGCCTTGCCCGCATCCGCTATACCACCAGCCACCCCAATGATATGCGCCAAGGGTTAATCGACGCGCACCGCGACGTTGAAAAGCTGATGCCGTTCCTCCATTTGCCGGTGCAGTCGGGCAGCGACCGCGTGCTGCGCGCGATGAATCGAAGCCATAACCGCGACCAGTATCTGCGCCTGATCGAGCGCGTCCGTGCTGCGCGGCCTGACATTGCGATTTCGGGCGATTTCATCGTCGGCTTTCCCGGCGAAACCGACGCTGAATTCGAGGAGACACTGGGGATCGTTCGCACGGTCGGCTATGCCCAAGCCTTCAGCTTTACCTATTCGCCGCGCCCCGGCACGCCTGCCGCGACGATGGACGCGCAAGTGCCCAAGGCGGTGATGGACGAGCGGCTGCAACGGCTCCAAGCCGCGCTCAACGAGCAACAACATGCGTTCAACACCGCCAGCGTCGGCCGCCGCACGAACATTCTCATTGAACGAACCGGCAAACTGCCCGGCCAGATGCTCGGCAAGTCGCCCTGGCTGCAATCGGTGCATGTTATCGACCCAAGTCTGAATATCGGCGACCTGATCGAGGTCGATCTGACTGCCGCTGGACCCAACAGCCTGAC